>JAUSOY010000045.1 GCA_030656615.1 Bacteroidales bacterium
GCAAATTGCGTATCAAACAATCCTTGTTTCCCACTCGTTTTGTAAGACTGCTTTTTAATGCTTTTTGTGTGCTTTTTCATACACAAATATAGCTATATATATTTGAATTACAACAGTTTAATTTATAGAACTCCCCTTTAAACTAAGATCCAGACTTTTAATGTGATGTGTAAGTGCTCCAACAGATATATAGTCTACTCCTGTTTCGGCAAATGCACGTATTGTTTCAAAGGTAATTCCACCAGAAGCCTCTGTTTCATATCTCCCTCCAATGATATCAACAGCATTTTTAAGATTTTCGGGATTAAAATTATCAAGCATAATTCGGTGAACTCCTCCATTATTCATGACTTCCTGGAGTTCTTCAAAATTACGTACTTCAATTTCTATTCTTAAATCCTTATCGTTTTTGGCAAGATATTCCTGAACTGCTTTTATGGCTTTAACAATACCACCGGCAAAATCAACGTGATTATCCTTAATCATTATCATATCAAATAATCCGAATCTATGATTATGTCCACCACCAATTCGTACGGAGTATTTTTCAATTTCACGGAGGAGGGGAGTTGTTTTTCTAGTATCGAGCAAGCGACAAGGCAAACCCTCCAGAAGTTGAACAATACGATTGGTACTGGTTGCAATGCCGCTCATGCGCTGCATAAAATTCAATGAAAGTCTTTCAGCAGAAAGCAATGATATTGATTTGCCTTCAACCGTAAAGACGATATCTCCCGGATTAATAATATCTCCGTCTTTAAAAATTGCATGAAAACGGGTTGATGAGTCCACTTTTTGAAAAACCTTGCGAGCGATATCAATTCCGGCAATGATTCCTGGTTCCTTAACCAATAATCGGGCCCGGCCGGTTCTGTCTTCCGGAATTGTAGCAAGGGATGTATGGTCGCCGTCGCCAATATCTTCGATAAGAGCGAGTGCAACAATTTCGTCAATACTCATGAAAATAGTGCGTTTAGTTTTGTGTTTCTTCTATTTGTAACTGAACAATTTGCATTTGATTATCCATCTCACGCACAAGATAATAAATACTGAATTTTTTGGATGAACTTGAAAAACGAGCGACGCAATAAGATGATTTTTCTTTCGATTGACCCTGGCGGTCAACTGTAAAAGTAAGCGGTTTATTGGCTTCAAAAAATTGGCGTAACAAGGTTTCGGTCTGAGTTTTCGAAAACAGACCTTCTTTACCAGGTAAAGTTAGATTGACAAAAGATGCAAAATACTTTGATAGCTCTTTTGTATCCGCAGATGACAATGAAGCATTAATTTTTTTATTCAAATCCTGCTGGCTTTGCGCAACACTTGCGGGAATACTAGTTGAAAGGATTAGAATAAATATGACGATTTTTTTGAGCATGGCTAATATTTTGGATTGCAATCCTGGCAAACACCTGCCGGTTTGAAATGGTTTATGGCTAAATACGCACTCTCCAATAATGAGGAGTTATGTAAAACAATGAAATTCATTTTTTTAGAGTCTGATTTTGATTTGAATTCTGCAAAAATCAGTCCATTGTATACCATAAGTACAAAGATAAGGCAAAACTTTCCATGTTTTTGGTAGATATCTCCACGAATTTAAGTGTTTTTTGCACTTTTGCAATTCATAACAACGTAAATCCAGCTTAAAAGATGAAAATCCGCTTCGTACTGAATGGGAAAACGGAAGAAAAGCATATCGATCTTGGTTGTCAGATATATGAAAAACGAATAAAGCGTTTTGTAGCATTCGACCAGGTTGTTGTGCCTTCCCCACGATTGCCCTCTTCCGCCAAACCGATGCATGTAAAGGAGAAAGAGGCGGAAGTTATGGAAAAAGTTTTTCTGACAGACGAGTACATTATGCTTTTAGATGAAGGTGGTCAGGAGATGACCTCCGTTGAGTTTTCTGATTTTTTACAGCAAAGAATGAACAGTGGGATTAAAAGTCTTTGTTTTATTGTTGGTGGGCCTCATGGTTTTGCGGATAGTATTCGTCAGAAATCGAAAGGAAGCCTTTCTCTGTCTAAAATGACATTTCCACATCAACTGGTACGGCTGTTGTTTATGGAGCAATTATACCGGGCTTTCTCAATCCTCAGAAATGACCCTTATCATCATGCTTGATGAAATAAGTATTATTTGTGTGCGTTGTGATATTAATAATATGGTGTTGATAAGTTGTTATGCAGCCCATACACCCTCAGGGATTTAAGAATTAACTTTGCAATATGCTATTGTAAGATATATGAAGTGATTTCATTCACTGGTTTGTTATTTTGAGTACGCAATTATGAAACTGGATGATCGATAATCATCACCAAACTATAAACACCGTTAATAATGAATAACCGAACTGCTTATTATTTTTCGATACTTGCTGTTGTGCTGCTGTTAGTACGGCCTGTATCAGGCCAGCAAACCGCAGTTTATCAGGATCCCGAATCGTCATTTAATACCGCTGTTGAACTATACGATAGCGAAAAATATGGCGCGGCACAGCGCATTTTTGATGATTTATTGCGAAATATTAGTCTGGTTAAGCCAGAAATTTCCGCATCTGCGGCTTACTACGGCTCTATTTGTGCCTTGCGTCTGTCGAATCGTGATGCCGGAATGCGGCTCGAAAATTTTATTCGGGAATACCCTACCAGTTCGCGTAGAAATCAGGCATATTTTCACCTAGGAAATTTTTATTTCGCTGGTAAGTCATATCGGAATGCTATTCAGGCTTATGATAATACTGACGCCTACGAACTGCCTGGCTCAAACCTCACGGAATTTTTTTATAAATCGGGTTATTCTTCACTAGAAACCGGTAATACGGCTAAGGCAAAAGAACGTTTTTCGCGTATCAAGGACCATGATTCGGATTATGGTAAAAGTGCATCCTATTATTTTGGACATATAGCCTACACCGAGAATAAGTACGAGACAGCGCTTACAGAATTTAAAAAACTTACCCAGCACGAAAAGTATAAGAAGCAAGTTCCATATTATATTGCTCAGATTTATTACCGGCAAGGGAAGTACGACGATCTTCTGGAAGTAGCTCCACCCTTATTAAAAAACACCTCTGGTAAAGAAAAATCAGATATTGCCCGGATGATTGGAGATTCTCATTATCGTAAGGCAAATTATTCGGAGGCCCTGGAGTACTTCGAATTGTACCGTTCAAACAATCGTACACCAGTCACACGTGAAGAGGCCTATCAGTTGGCCTATGCCAGTTATAAGACCAATGACTATAAAAAGGCAGTAGGATATTTCGAGATTGTTGCCGATCGCAAGGATAGTCTTGCTCAAAATGCCCTGTATCACCTCGGAGATTGTTATTTAAAAACCGGAAGAAAAGACTTTGCACAGAAAGCATTTTATGATGCATATCAACAGGCTTATGACCAAATAACGAAGGAGGATGCATTATTCAATTATGCGAAATTGTGTTACGAGCTTTCTGCAGATCCGTATAATGAGGCTATATCGGCCATTAAGCGGTATTTGACGGAATATCCCGAAACCCGAAGGGCGGATGAAGCGAATAAGTATTTGGTAAATCTGGCTTTGATAACAAAAAACTATGCGGATGCATTGATTGCGCTCGACAATATTAAAGTGAAAGACACCAAGTTAAAGACCGCTCAGCAAAAGGTTCAGTTTTTTCGGGGGATAGAGTTATTTAACTTGAAAAAGTATAATGATGCAATCTCCTTTTTTGAAAAGGCGGTACAATCGAATTACGATCAGGCCATTAAACCTCAGGCTTTATATTGGATAGGAGAGTCGTGGTACAGAATGGGTAATTTTGAGAAAGCCCTGAGCTCGTATAATAATTTTTTATTGCTAAAGGGGACCTACAGCACCTCAGAGTATCCACTCACTCATTATGGAGTTGGCTATTGTCTTTTTAAAACAGGGAAGTACGAGCAGGCTGGAGTCAGTTTCAGGAAATTCATTAATCATCCTGCGGCAAAAGATCCGGTTATGGTTAATGATGCTTATCTGCGCTCCGGTGATTGTTATTATGTAGAACGCGATTATTCTTCTGCACTCACAAATTACGAGAGAGTTGTTAAAAATGGAGGCTTCGATGGCGATTATGCGATGTTTCAGATTGCTTTAGCCAATGGTGTTCAAAAACAATTTGATAAAAAGCGGGAGGCGTTGGAAATTCTGATTAGTAAATATCCAAAATCGCCCCTGGTCGACGATGCATACTATGAATTGGCTCTCACCGGCTTGGTTCAGAATAAAAATCAGGAAGCCTTGGCGTATCTCCAGAAAATTATCACCAATTATCCGGCTTCCAACTATACGAGTAAGGCCATGCTCCGTAAAGGATTGATTTATTATAATGATAATCAAAATGACATGGCACTTAATCAGCTAAAGGGCGTGGTTACGAAATTTCCGGGCACTCCTGACGCAAAAGAAGCCCTTGTGACTATCAGTAATATTTATGTAGAAATGAATCGGGTGAATGATTATCTGTCATATGTAAGTTCGGTTCCTTTTGCATCCGTTTCAATGGGGAAACAGGATTCCTTACTGTATGTGGCGGCTGAGAATCAATATTTAAAGGGTGATTGTGAAACATCTTCCAAAGGGTTTTTCAATTATCTCGAAAAGTATCCAAACGGGATTTTTGTCGCTACAGCAGCCTATTATTTAGGAGATTGTGCTGGTAGAAACGGAAAACAGGATGAAGCATTGCGGGCCTTTGAAAAAGTAATTTCCCAATCGGATGCCAAGTTTAAAGAAAAGGCATTCGGCCGTGCTGCCGCTATTCTTTATAAAAAGAATGAAATTCAACAGTCGTTAAATTATTACCGGAATTTCGAAAAGTACAGCAGTAGTAAAAACAGTATTCTCGATGCATTACAAGGTCAGATGCGCTGTCATTTCCAGCTGAATTCGTATGATTCGGCAATGATAATGGCGAGTCGTTTTATGGCCAGCGAAAAAATTAGCCAGGAGCAGTTGATAGAGGGTCATAGCATTATGGCTCGATCGGCATTTCAAATGGGGAATGTAAAATTGGCAGAAAAGGAATTTGGTATACTCACCAAGATTGCCCAAAACGATGCTGCTGCTGAAGCCCAATATTATCTGGCGTTAATTGCATATGAGAGAAAAGACATGGCGCAGGCCGAAAAAGCAGTGTTTAAACTTGTGAATGATTTCCCTGCAATGGATTTCTGGAGGGTAAAAGGCTTTATTCTTCTCTCAGATGTGTACGCTGCCAATGGGAATTTATTCCAGGCGAAACAAACCTTACAGAGTATTATTGATAATTATGAAGGTGCCGAACTACGCGAAATTGCAATTCAGAAAATGGCTCTTCTAAAATAACCAGAAAGCATACTATACCTATGAAATTATATCATTTTAACATAATTCGTAAGGGGCAAAAGGCCCTTCGCCTTGTTCTTACTTGTCTGGTTGTTTTGCCCGGTCTTAATGCTATCGCGCAAAAGCCCCAAGTTGAAGAGGTTACGATTATTGGCATTTTTAATCCAACCATTTCTGATGCCAATAAAATTCTGAGAAATCCGGTTTTACAGGATACTACCATCCCTTTACCAGCAATGAATTATTCGATCGTATCGCAGCCACTGGACGTTAGTTTCCCGGTGTATCGCATTGATGCTATGAAGACTGATTTGGATCAGGATAAGGAATTGTTAAAGAACTATATCAAAGGTGGTTTTGGTAATTTTACGACTCCTTATTTTGAATTCTTTGCCAATAAGCCACAATCTAAAAAAAGCGGTTTTGGTATGCATTATCGTCATATTTCTTCAAAGAATACTCCGGAGCATTACACAAAAGCCGACATGAGTTCCAATCAGGCCGAAATTTTCGGTAAACTCTTTAGCAGAAATAGCACACTGACTGGCACTATCGGTTTCGATCGACTGATGGTTCACCGTTATGGGTTTATTACCGATAGCATTGCCGATTCACTCTTGCCATCCAGTGATCAACTTCGGCAGGTTTATACCTTGGTTAATACCCGTCTGGGAATTGAAAGCATGGATTCGAAGCGTTCTGATCTGAATTATAATATATTTTTGGATGCTTATTTTCTTGGAGATAAGTTTGATACCCGTGAAACGGGCATCGGCTTAAATGGCAAACTCGAAACCAATGTGGATTTGCTGGGTTTTAAAAATTCTCAGACTCTTGGTATGAACTATAAAGCCGATATGTGGAGTCAAAAAATGGATACGGCGGCCGGTATCACGAATTCACTGATTAGCCTGCAGCCATATTTTGGAACTTCTGTTGAAGAATATGAATTATGGTTGGGGCTGAATGCCAGCATTCTGACCGATACGGCCACTGAGTTCAGTGTTTTTCCAAAAATCAAGGGCGCATTGAATATTATACCCAATGTGCTTCGTCTGTGGGCTGGCATCGATGGTTATTACAGTGCTAACAGCATGCTTACAAATTACCGGACTAATCCTTATATAAGTAGTCAACAGCAGTTTTTGTTTTCAAAAACGGGTTTCGAGTTTTCCGGAGGCCTGTCATCGAGCCTGGGTCGTTTTTTGGATATGAATATCCGCGTACGAGGAGGAAATACCAACGATGCTGTTTTCTTTATTAACGATACCACCGAACGCTATCTGAATACTTTTGTGATACAGTCCGATGATGTTGATTATATTGAGGGGGGAATTGAGTTTTCCTTCAACCGGCGCGATGCATGGCGTGTGCTAATAGGAGCGACCTACACCACAATTTCTACCGATTCGATAGTTAAGCCCTGGCATACTCCGGAAATGGTTTTTTATGTGAATGGAATGGTGAAAATCACTCCTAAAATGACCTTAACGGCCAATTTAAATGCTTTTGGTAAAATGTTTGCCCGCAATTTTATCTGGAATTCGAATTTAAACCGTTTCGACGAACATGCCCCGCTCGAGTTGAATTCATTCCTTGATGCCAGCGTCGGTCTACGATATCAGTTTAATAGTCATTTTTCTGCCTTCGCTAATTTTAATAATCTTGCCGGAAAGAAATATCAGCGGTGGAATCAATACCCGGTATACGGATTTAATATGTTGGCTGGTATATCTTATTCATTTTAGTTTATTACCCGGATGTTGAAAAAGGGCAATTTGTCACTGACCAGCAAATTGCCCTTTTTTATGCGTTATGTTATAAAATGGTTTATTTTTGCGAATTGAAAAATCATTCAAGTCGTTATTGGCTTTTATTAAACAGACAATTATGAGCAGGCAAATTTTAGTGATTTCATTTTTCTTATCTGTTTTCCTTATTTCCTGTCAGGGTAGAGCTGACAAGAATAAGGAAGCAGGGAGTAACGATAGTATTAGCGGTGAACTGATTATATTCCATGCAGGGAGTATGACTGTGCCCGTGAAGGTAATTGCTGATAGTTTTCAAAAACTTCATCCAACATTAAGGATTTATTCAGAAGCGGCAGGAAGCCGTGAATGTGCCCGTAAGATTTCAGATTTAAAGAAACCATGTGATATTATGATTTCGGCCGATTATCTTGTGATAGACAATATGCTTATTCCCGACTATACCGATTGGTCAATTAAATTTGCCAGTAATGAAATGGTTATCGCCTATTTGCCAGAATCACGCAGATCCTCTGAAATAAATCAAAACAATTGGTTTGAGATTTTAATGAAAAAGGAAGTAGCCTACGGACGTGCTGATCCGAATTCCGATCCGTGTGGTTATCGTAGTTTACTTTGTATGCAATTGGCTGAGAAGTTTTATCAGAAACCGGGACTCGAAAAGAGAATGAAGGAAAAGGACAATAATTATATTCGTCCAAAAGAAATGGATCTTTTAGCCTTACTTGATTCGCATGTTATCGATTATGTTTTTATATACAAGTCGGTGGCTTGTCAGCATAAACTTCAATGGCTTGAGTTACCCAATGAGGTCAATTTGAAAAATGCTGCAATTAGTGAATTGTATTTAAGCGTGTCAGTTCAATTAAGTGGTAAAAAGCCTGGTGAATTCGTTGAGCAAAAAGGTGAGGCTATGCTATATGGTATTACCATGATAAAAACTGCTCCCAATGCAAAGGCTGCTCTTGCTTTTGCTGAGTTTTTTCTCTCTGCAGATGCTGGTCAGAAATTGCTTGAAGAAAATTGCCAGCCTTCAGTAATTCCTGAACAAGCTACTGGATACGTAATGATTCCGGAATCCCTAAAAAAGTATTGCCTTGAACCGGGTGAGTAAATCAGGCTAATGGTTCGATAATAGTGTATCAGGCCGGCCTTATAGGCCGGCCTGATTATTAATATTAAATCACACAATTATTTACTGCGATTATTGTTGCATTGTCAGAATTCAAATAATGAACGAAACCCAATTTTTCAAAATCGGCGTTTATTTGGGTGCATTGTCAAGGTTCAAAGTCAAAATCGTATGGTTAAAAGAGTTCGATAATATTTTTGAAATCGATTAGGTCGAAACTTTCTAAAAACGTTATAACAATGATAATAATCAATACCCACCGCACAAATCCAGCCCCTTTTTTGACGGCCATATGGGCAGCTATCCATCCACCGGCGAAAGTACCCAAAGCCAAAGCAAGGCCATAGTACCAATCAACCTGATGATTCCATATAAAAATTGCAAAAGCGAAGGGAGTATAAACAAAGGTTATCAGGATTTTTATTGCATTTGCTTTCACCAGATCATATCCTGCACCAAGAACCAATGCAGCCAGCAGGAGATAGCCAACGCCAACCTGTACAAATCCACCGTATAAGCCAATCATAAAAAATACGAATCCCATCAGCCATGGCGATCGTTTTTGCCGGAGTTCGGGTCTGTCTTTTAGCCAGCTGCCAGGTTCCTTCACAATAAAAATGACCATTAAAAGCATAACAATTCCAATGGCTTTTCTAATCACTTCTTTATCCAAATCAGTAGCTACGAATGCACCGATGATGGCCCCAATAATTGCAGGGAGGAAGTACCATCCACCCTTCTGAAGATCCAGCATTTTATTTTTGCGAAAAACGGATAAGGATGATAAACCCTGGAAGATAATAGCTACGCGATTGGTGCCATTGGCAATATTGGCTTCCAATCCAAAAAACATCAGAAGCGATAAGGAAATTATCGACCCTCCACCTGCCATGGTATTAATAAAGCCAACCAAAACCCCTGCTATGGCCATTATACTCAGATTGCTGATTAATTCTGAAGTCCAGACCATCTGTTATTTATTATTAAGCCGACTGTGGCGGTATCCGTATACAAAATATAAGCTCAAACCGATGAGTAGCCAAATCCCGAATCGCAACCAATTAATTACGCCTAATTCCGACATGAGATAGAGATTTAAAATCAATCCCATAACCGGAATAAGCGACCATTTTTTCAAAACGGCAAAGTAACTGATGACGATGGCTGAAAGCGAAAATATTATCATCGGTAAGTTTGTGTGATTTATCTCGCGGATAGAAAAACCCGGCCCGGATAGGTCAGACAAGGCGATATAGGCTAAAACACCACCCAGCAATAGCGGTATGAGAAAGAATCGTGAATTAAAGTAAGGTATCCTGAAAGCACGGCTGTCTTCCTGCACTTTTCCATATGGATTGAGAATTATAATGCCGCCGGAAACCAAAGCAAAGGCAAAAAGAGTACCGATACTCGTAAGGTCTGTAACCTCAGTCAGATTAAGAAATAAGGAAGGAATAGCAACTAAGATGCCTGTGAGAATTGTTGAAAATGCAGGAGTCTTAAATCGCGGGTGTAACTTGGCAAAACGAGGAGGGAGGAGTCCGTCACGGCTCATACTCATCCATATACGAGGCTGGCCTACCTGAAAAACAAGTAAAACTCCGGCCATTGCAATAATGGCACTGATACCAATAATTCCTGATAAACGTGTTAGGTGTAGTTTTTCAAAGGCGTAGGCCAAAGGATCGTTTACTCCAAGTTCGGTATAACTTACCATTCCGGTGAGTACCAGGCTTATAAGCACATATAATACGGTGGTTATTAAAAGAGAATATATCATGGAGCGTGGCAGGTCGCGGCGTGGATTACGGCATTCTTCAGCCGTAGTGGAAATGGCGTCAAAACCGATATAGGCAAAAAACACTCCAGCAGTCCCTTTCATAACTCCAGCAAGGCCATTGGGCGCAAAGGGACTCCAATTTTCAGGGTTAATATAAAAGGCTCCTACGCCAATTACCAGCATAAGAATCATGAGTTTTATAAGAACCATGATATTTCCGGCAACCTTCGTTTCGTATATTCCTATATAAACCAGAGCTGTAATGAGTACAACGATTGTAAATGCGGGTACATCAGCAATAATACGAATACCACCAATACTTGGAGCCGTCATCCATGCAGTATATGCCTTATATAAGTGATAATCGAGATTTGCAGGTATCAGTCCATTTTGAACGACTTCGTTAAATCCTCTTGCGGCACTGAGATAATCGATGGATAAAAATTCAGGTATGTGGATACCCATTCCACCCATAAAACCTGTAAAATATCCTGACCAGGAGATGGCGACGGCAATATTACCAACTGCATATTCCATGATGAGATCCCAGCCAATAATCCAGGCAATTAATTCACCAAAACTCGCATAAGCATATGTATAGGCGCCTCCGCTGATGGGAATTCTTGAAGCAAATTCTGCATAACACATGGCAGAAAATCCGCAGGCTAATGCAGTGAATACAAATAGAAGTGAAACAGCTGGTCCACCGCTTGAAGCGGCATTCCCAATGGTGCTGAAGATGCCTGCACCAACAATAGCAGCAATGCCCATAGCCGTAAGGTCTCTGACACTCAGGCTTCTTTTCATTGATGCCGATCCTCTTTCCTCATTGGCTGCATGAGAGAGAATCAATTCTACTGATTTTTTTCTGAACAGACTCAATCGAAATTCCTTTTTCCGGTTGGGGTAAAGGTAAGAAGTTTCGATAAATACTCGTTATCCATGTCTTGTTAGAAGAAGGATTTGAACGTTTAGTATGAGATTTCTTTTTTTGTTTAGCGAAGAAAATCCTCGACGGATTTTATGATACCGTCCGCATCAAAACCACATTCGTGGTATAATTCTTCGGGCGACCCTTGTTCAATAAAATGATCGGGTACGCCCAGTCGCTTTACTTTAGAGGAATAGCCATGGTCAGACATGAATTCCAGAACAGCACTGCCAAACCCACCCTGAAGACTTCCGTCCTCAACGGTTATAATTTTTTCGAAATTTTGGAAGGCCTTATGTAATAACTTTTCATCCAAAGGTTTAACAAAACGCATATCGTAATGTGCTACTAAAACTCCCTTAGCAGATAACTTATTAATAGCCTCTGTAACAAAGTTCCCCGGATGACCGATGCTTAATATCAGAATATTTCCGTCTTCTTTAATCACCCGGCCTTCCCCTGTTATTATTTCGATGAAGTCGAGTTTCCAATTATCGTGCATTCCTCTCCCTCGGGGATAGCGAATGGAATATGGACCACGGTCGGGTAATTGAGCCGAATACATCATATTGCGAAGCTCTATTTCATCCATTGGAGCAGCCACCACCATATTTGGAATGGATCGGAAATATGCGAGATCGAAAACACCATGATGGGTGGCGCCATCTTCACCTACCAGACCTCCACGGTCGAGACAGAATACAACACTCAATTTTTGCAGAGCCACATCATGAATCACCTGATCAAATGCCCTTTGCATAAAGCTTGAATAAATATTACAGAAGGGAAGCATTCCCTGAGCAGCGAGTCCGGCCGAGTATGTTACGGCATGTTGTTCGGCAATTCCAACATCGAAAGCGCGTTCGGGCATTACAGCCATCATCATGTTTAGCGAACATCCCGAAGGCATTGCCGGCGTTATGCCAACAATTTTTGGGTTTTGGCGGGCGAGTTCAATGATAGTTTTACCAAAAACATTTTGGTATTTTGGAGGAAAATGGGTTGGGCAATCGTCCTTATGTATTACGCCGGTATCTTTATTAAAAAGTCCGGGAGCATGATACGTCGTGGGATCTTTTTCGGCCATTTCCATGCCTTTGCCTTTTTTTGTAATAACATGTAATAATTTTGGCCCCTGAATTTTTTTTAAATCGGTAAGCAGACGGGTTAGTTTTTCTATGTCGTTGCCATCCACAGGTCCGAAATAACGAAAACGATACGATTCGAATATATTACTTCTTCCGGTGAACGTCGATTTTACAGCGTTTCCCAACTGTCTTACCACTGCACGGGTGTTTCTGCCATATTTGCTGCCACCGCCAAGGAGGTGCCAAATTCTATCGCGAATGCGATTGTATAATTGAGATGCTGTTACTTCAGCAAGGTACTCCCGTAAAGCACCAACATTGGCATCGATAGCTATACCATTATCATTTAGAATCACTAGAATGTTTGCTTTTGAAGTCCCTGCATGATTAAGAGCTTCAAAAGCCATACCAGCAGTCATGGAGCCATCTCCAATTACAGCAATGTGTTGTTGGTTGTCGAGTCCCTGAAGTTTGGCAGCCATAGCCATACCCAAGGCAGCGGAAATGGAGGTGGAAGAATGACCTACTCCGAAAGCATCATATTCGCTTTCAGACATTTTAGGAAATCCACTGATGCCTTTATATTTACGATTTTTATGAAATTCATCACGTCTGCCGGTGAGTATTTTATGAGCATATGCCTGATGGCCAACATCCCAAATAAGTTTATCAGTGGGAGTATTGAATACATAATGAATGGCCACGGCCAGTTCAACAGCTCCCAAAGAGGCGCCTAAATGCCCCGGATTGATGGAAACAATATCGATTATATACCGACGTAATTCATCGCAAATTTGCGGTAATTGCTCATGACTAAGCTGACGAAGGTCTTGTGGACTGTCTGTTTTAGCTAGTAATGGGCCGGGCGTAAAATTCAATTCGCTTTTCATATGCGTAATAGTAACAGCTATAATTCAAATGGGTTTACAATAAACCTAAATCCAGTAAAGCTGCTTCTGAAATAAATGATTTGTCCCAAGGAGGCTCGAAGGTTAGTTCAAGATCGACCGATCGAATGTTTTTAATTTTACCGGCTTGTTGTTTAACTTCCTGAGGCAGCGATTCTGCAACAGGACAATTTGGGGAAGTGAGGGTCATCAGAATGAACAGGTCAAATTCATCGCTGACTTTATGTTCGTATACCAATCCCAGATCATAAATATTGACCGGAATTTCGGGGTCGTAAATATTTTTAAGAACTAAAACAAGATCCTTTTCTATCTTTTGCTTGATTTCATTGTGGTCCATAATTTCATGAATTTTTTATTTTGAAAGCCATAGCGTAGAGCTTCATTTGCTTTATCATCGATAATAATCCATTGGAACGCGTAGGCGAAAGATGGGCTTTTAATCCTGTTTGGTCGAGGAAGCTGAGTTCATTCATAATGATTTCGTCAGGACTTTGGTTTGATAAGGCACGGATCAAAACACTTACGAGACCTTTTGTAATGATGGCGTCGCTGTCTGCTTTGAAAATAACCTTACCATCATTGTAGTCGGCGCTTAACCAAACTTTTGATTGACAGCCATTAATGAGGTTTGATTCTGTTCTGAACTTTTCGTCTATTATGGGAAGGCTTTTTCCAAGCTCAATTAAATAATTGTATTTATCCATCCAATCTTCAAACTGACTGAATTCTTCTATGATTTGGTCGCCTATCTTGTCAATCGTATTCATAATTAAGTTTAAAGAAACATTTGTTTTACTTTGATGATGGCTTCGCAAAGCATATCGATTTCGGAGGGTTTATTATAAATGGCGAGTGAAGCTCTGATGGTGCCGGGTATCTTGAGTCGATCCATGAGCGGCTGTGCGCAGTGATGACCTGTACGTATAGCTACTCCGAAATGATCGATAAGTGTTCCTGCATCATACGGGTGAATAGTTCCAATGAGAAATGAAATTACACTGGTTTTATGAGCAGCACGGCTCAGAAATCTTATACCATCAATCTCTCCGAGTTTAGCAAGTGCATATAAATATAAATTCTCTTCAATTTTTTCAATTTTGTCCATCCCGGTTTCAAGCATGTATTGTATAGCGGCATCAAGTCCTAAAACGCCACTAACATTTGGTGTTCCGGCCTCAAAGCGGAAAGGAAGGTCATTATAGATTGTTTTTTCGAAAAAAACGGTTTTAATCATCTCACCACCACCGTGATAGGGCGGAAGTTGATTTAAATATTTCTCTTTACCATATAGAACACCAATTCCCATGGGGGCATACATTTTATGGCCCGAAAAAGCATAAAAATCACAGTCGAGTTGCTGAACGTCTACCGAAAAATGCTGTATAGCCTGAGCTCCGTCAATAAATACTGGTATGCCTTTTTCATGCGCTTTACGGATAATTTCTTCGATGGGATGTATGGTCCCAAGGGCATTTGAAACGTGCGCTACCGCAACAATTCGTGTTTTTGTGGTCAGGAGGCTGTCGAGATTATCGAGAACAAGTTCTCCCAAATCATTCATCGGGATAACTTTTACTGTTGCTCCGCTTTTCTCAGCGGCCAATTGCCAGGGCACAATGTTCGAGTGATGTTCCATTTCAGAAACAAGAATTTCATCTCCCGATTTAATAAAAGCCCGTGAAAAAGTATCAGCTAACAGATTTATGGATTCGGTTGTGCCCCGTGTAAAAATAATTTCAGACGATGATGATGCTTTGATAAATGCGGCAATATTTCTTCGTGCAGCCTCATAGGCTTCGGTGGCTTCAATACTTAAGTAATGTGTGCCCCGGTGAATATTGGCATTCATAGTCGAATAATACGAACTGAGTGTATCAATGACTACTTGTGGTTTTTGAGTAGTAGCCGCGTTATCAAGGTAAACCAATGGCTTGCCGTACACATTTGTGGCGAGTATGGGAAAATCTGCCCGTATTTTTTCGATGTCGCTGATCATATGATTCATAAACGGTAAAAGTATCAAACTTTACTTAAATCGATTTCAAATTCTATAGGTTTATCAGGTGTTTTGCAATGCAGAACACATTGATCGCAAATGGACAGTTCGCCACGTAAACGTTTTTTAACCATGTCGTCAAGCCTGTCGCGCAGACTTTCAATGCTTATCTTGTTGATGATTTCGGCGGCAAAAGCGTACATTAATAGTAATCGGGCGTTATCCTCAGAAATTCCTCTCGAGCGAAGATAAAACATCGCATTTGTATCGAGTTGACCAACAGTAGCTCCGTGGCTACATTTTACATCATCGGCATAAATCTCGAGAAATGGTTTGGAATTTATTTGTGCTTTGTCGGTCAGTAAAATATTCCGATTGCTCTGATAGGCAATTGTACGCTGAGAATCCTTTCGCACCAGAATATGACCATTGAATACAGCATGGGCATAATCATCCAGTATTCCTTTGAACATCTCCGTACTCGTGCAATCGGCTGCTGCGTGATCGATAAAGACATAATTATCAACAGCCTGTTTTTTATCCATCAAATACAGACCATAAACATCAACTGAACTTTCGCGGCCGTTTAACTTGACAAATATTTCGTTGCGGATAAAGCCGCCATGCAAACTTAGAGCATTGGTAGTACATTTACTTCCAGCCTCCTGATGTATATATGTATTATTAATCAGGGTAGAATGATCGTTGATATTTTGAAGCTTATAATGGTCGAGGTTGGAATTCTCGGCCATAATGATTTCGGTTACTGAGTTTGTAAAACCAGGGTTATGGTTATGAGAATCGTCGCAATGAGCCAGCCGCAGCTTTGAGTTCTTACCGAGGATAACCAAATTCCGTGTTTGAACGAATATTGGGTCTGTATGGCTGACAACATTCACCATTTGAATGGTCTTTGTAACTTCAACACCATCGGGAACATAAATAAAGAATCCATCCGTTGCAAAGGCTGAATTCATCGCCGTAAAGGCATTTTCGGAATTGTCTGCTGCTTTTCCAAGGTGGTTTTCTACCAGTTCAGGACATTCTACCATGGCCCGCGAAAGACTTCCGATTATGGTGCCGCTGGGCAGGATACGAAGAGGTGAGTTCTTAAATGTATACCAGCCATTAAGCAATGTTATTAACCAGGTATCGAGTCCGGCAACTTCACAGGTAAAATAATCTTCGGGTTTCAGTTGATCCTGAAAATCTTCAAAGAAAATGGAATAATCCGTCTGTAAAGCTTTGCTGATATCAGTATTTCTCCACCGTTCATTTGATGAAGTGGGAAGTCCCAGCCTGAGCAGATGATTTAAGGCATCGGCCCTGTACTCCGAAACGATTTCAGTATCTCTACGCCCAATGGTTTTCAGATTTTCTCTGAAAATTTGGTCGAAATTTGTTATGTCGGATAGTATCATTCAGGTTTCATTTTATTGATTCACGATGGGCTTTTGGAGCATTTAACCTCCATTTTTAAGCCAGTCGTATCCCTTTTCTTCAAGCTCGAGGGCCAGTTCTTTTCCCCCAGATTTGATAATGCGGCCTTCATATAAAACATGTACAAAATCAGGAACAATATATTCCAGTAAACGCTGATAATGTGTGATAACTATGGTGGCGTTTTTTTCTGAGCGTAAGGAATTAACTCCGCCGGCAACGATGCGCAGTGCGTCAATATCAAGACCCGAATCGGTTTCATCGAGTATCGATAAAATGGGCTCCAGCATAGCCATCTGAAAAATTTCGTTTTTTTTCTTTTCTCCACCCGAGAATCCTTCGTTTACACTTCGATTGGTAAGCTTGCTGTGAATTTCTACCAGTTTTTTCTTTTCCTCCATTTTGGCCAGAAATTCTGTGGCGGGCATCGGTTCAAGGCCTTTATATTTGCGGATATCGTTGAGGGCCGTCCGTAAAAAATTTGAAATACTCACTCCTGGAATTTCAACGGGATATTGAAATCCAAGAAAAATGCCTTCCCGTGCTCTTTGTTCAACGGGCATATCCAGTAAATTAAGACTGTTAAAAACCACTTCACCGGCAGTTACTTCGTAAATATCACGGCCAGCAATTACGGAAGCTAAAGTGCTTTTGCCAGTTCCATTGGGCCCCATGATGGCATGTACTTCACCGCGATTAACTTCCAGGTTTACTCCCTTCAGGATTTCTTTTCCTTGAATGGATGCATGAAGATTCTTTATCTGTAAAAGCATAATTGCAATTTTTTATTTGATAATCAACCTACACTGCCTTCAAGACTTATCGAAAGCAGCTTTTGAGCCTCAACGGCAAATTCCATCGGTAATTTATTTAGTACTTCTTTGGCGTACCCATTTACAATTAAGCCGATTGCCGATTCCATATCAATTCCTCGTTGTTGACAATAGAAAAGTTGATCGTCCGAAATTTTAGAAGTGGTAGCCTCGTGTTCAACAATCGACGATTTGTTCGCCGTTTCGATATATGGAAATGTATGTGCTCCGCATTTATCGCCCAGCAATAGGGAATCGCATTGTGAAAAATTGCGGGAATTTTCAGCCCGTTTTGATATTTTTACCAGTCCACGATAACTATTATTACTAAACCCGGCTGATATTCCTTTTGAAATGATGGTGCTCTTGGTATTATTACCTAAATGTATCATTTTAGAACCTGTGTCAGCTTGTTGGTGATTATTTGTAACAGCCACCGAGTAAAACTCACCCACAGAATTATCGCCCAATAAAATGCAGGAAGGATATTTCCAGGTGATGGCAGAGCCGGTTTCAACCTGAGTCCAGGATATTTTACTTCCGGCACCTTTACAAATGCCACGTTTGGTCACAAAGTTATAAATGCCGCCCTCACCTTTTTTATTACCAGGATACCAGTTTTGTACGGTGGAGTATTTTACCTCAGCATCTTTAAGGGCAATAATTTCAACGACTGCAGCATGCAATTGATTTTCATCCCGCATGGGTGCTGTACAACCTTCCATATAGCTTACATATGCTCCTTCTTCGGCAATGATGAGGGTGCGCTCAAATTGGCCGGTGTTCGCTGCATTAATTCGGAAATAGGTACTGAGCTCTATCGGACAGCGGACACCCTTTGGAATAAAAGCAAAGGAACCATCGCTGAATACTGCTGAATTTAATGCCGAAAAGTAATTATCTGCGTAGGGAACTACTGAACCCATATACTGTTTTACCAGATCCGGATGATTTTGTAATGCATCGGAAAAAGAACAAAAAATGATTCCGTGTTTTGCCAGCGTTTCAGAAAAGGTTGTTTTAACGGAAACACTGTCAATTACGGCATCCACAGCTACACCACTTAAGCGTTTTTGCTCGTCAAGCGAAATACCAAGTTTTTCAAAAGTTGCCAGAAGTTCGGGATCCACTTCATCCAAACTTGAAAGCTCTTTCTTCTTTTTTGGTGCTGCATAAAAGTAAATCGACTGAAAATCGATGGGTGGTATTTTCAAATGTGCCCATTCGGGAGCTGGCATTTCCAGCCATCGGCGATAGGCTTTGAGACGGTATTCCAGCATAAATTCCGGTTCATTTTTCTTGGCCGAAATATATCGTACGGTATCCTCACTCAAACCCAAAGGAGCATACTCGGTTTCTATATCAGTTACAAAACCGTATTTATAATCGCTTTGGGTGATTTCGTTAAGGAGATTATTGGAATCTGAACCCATTTCGGATAATTTAGATTAAATAAAAACAAACACCTGCAAAGATAGTAACAATAAGTGTTTTATTAAAGCTACTTAATACTTCTGTGCTTCAATTTCGACTCTTACAAACATAATTAAGTATTGTAATACCTAATTAACGCAAAGGTTTTAAGGCTTGTGCTAAGCAACAGTTTTTTTTGGGTTTTGTTTGAATAATTCTTATTAATGAGCCTTTTTATGATTTGTCGTAATTTTGCACCAAAATTTATATAATGTTTGAAGAAAAAAACGACAGCAGCCATACCGATTTATCCGAACTGGGTGAGTTTGGCCTTATCAAGCGTCTAACATCCGATATTACGTCTAAAAATTCGTCAACGATAAAAGGCGTCGGTGATGATGCCGCCGTACTTGATTTTAAAGATAAGCAGGTATTGGTTAGTACAGACTTATTGGTGGAAGGGGTTCATTTTGACCTGACATACTATCCACTAAAACATTTGGGGTACAAAGCTGCTGTGGTAAATTTCTCGGATATTTATGCCATGAATGGTCATCCCAAACAGATGTTTGTTGGTTTGGCAGTTTCCAGTCGTTTCCCGGCCGAAGCACTCGATGAGCTTTATGAAGGAATGAAACTTGCCTGCGAACGATATGGCGTTGATTTGGCCGGAGGTGACACCACGTCCAGTCATAGTGGCCTTATGCTTAGTATAAGCGTTACCGGTGAAGTAGAAGCTGGAAAAGCAGTGTACCGAAATGGTGCCAATGAAAATGATTTGATTTGTGTGTCGGGCGATTTGGGGGGAGCTTACATTGGATTGTTATTATTAGAGCGCGAAAAACATGTATTCAAAGCAAATCCCGACATGCAGCCCGATTTATCGGGTGCCGATTATATTCTTGAACGGCAGCTGAAGCCGGAGGCTGGAAAGATTACCATCGAAAAGTTGGCTGCTGCGGGTATTATGCCCACATCTATGATTGATATTTCTGACGGCCTGGCGTCTGAAATTCTCCACATCTGCACCGATTCTGAAAAGGGCTGTGCCATTTATGCCGAAAAAATCCCAATTGATTTTGTGACTTCTGATTTTGCAGAGAGTTTTAATATTTCTCCTCTTACGGCTGCACTAAACGGTGGTGAAGATTACGAACTGCTCTTTACAATTCCGATTGATATGCATGAAAAAATTAAGGAATTAGAACATGTTTCTGTAATCGGTCATATTACCAACAAGGAAAGTGGTTGTTTATTGGTGACTACTGATGGAAGTGCCGTTGAATTAACTGCTCAGGGCTGGAATCATATGAGAAAAGAATCCTGAACATATGTCATCCTCCCTCGAGAAGCTTCAGTTGATTGTTAAGTCACTCCCGAGTGAACCGGGTGTTTATCAGTACCTTGATGATAACGGTCGTATTATTTACGTGGGAAAGGCAAAGGATTTAAAGAAAAGAGTTTCTTCTTATTTTAACCGTGATGCAAGTCATAGCGGAAAGCTTCTAATGTTGGTAAAACGCATTGAAGATATTCGTGTCATCGTCGTTAAAAATGAATTGGAGGCCTTGCTTCTCGAAAACAGTCTCATCAAAGAGCATCAACCCAAGTATAATATCAATCTGAAGGACGATAAAACGTATCCTTGGATATGTATTAAAAAGGAAAGGTTTCCACGGATTTTCCCTACCAGGAATATGATTCGCGATGGCTCACAGTACTTCGGTCCGTACGCTTCCGTCAAATTAATGTATAATTTGCTTGACCTTATAAAACGACTTTATCCGCTTCGTACTTGTTCACTGAATCTGAGCGAACAGGCCATTTCGGATCGGAAGTATAAGATATGTCTCGAGTATCATATAGGCAACTGTAAAGGACCTTGCGAAGATTTACAGTCGGAAGCCGAATATGACGAAATGATTCAAATGGTTAAAAGCATCATCAGGGGTCAAACAAGGCAGGTTGCCGCAACGATTCATTCGATGATGATGCAGCATGCCGATAAATTTGAATTTGAACAGGCACAGCTTTTGAAAGATAAACTGCTTATGCTTGAACAGTATCAAAGTAAATCAACGGTCGTTAATACTTCGGTGAGCAATGCCGATGTATTTACAGTTGTTAGCGACGAAAAGTCGGGATTTGTAAATTACATGAAAGTGGTGGATGGAGCAGTTATTCAGGCGTATACCGTGGAGGTTCGGAAAAAACTGGATGAATCGGATGAACAAATTCTGGCTTTTTCGATCGGTGAGATTCGTATTCGTATTCAAAGCGATTCCCGTGAAATTATTTTACCATTTGATATTGATTTGGAAATTCCTGGGATTGTTTTTACGGTTCCACAAAAAGGGGATAAAAAACAACTGCTGGATATGTCGATGAATAATGCCAGATACTATCGTCTTGAGCAAATGAAAAAAGCGGAGTTGGTCGATCCGGAAAGAAGAGGCAAAAGGGTTCTGGAGCAATTGATGAAAGATCTTCGGATGAAAGTATTGCCTGAACGTATTGAGTGTTTTGATAACTCAAATCTCGGAGGAGATCATGCCGTAGCGGCAATGGTTTCATTTAAAAATTGCAAACCCGATAAAAAAGAATATCGTCATTATAATATTAAAACCGTTCAAGGTCCGGATGATTTTGCTTCCATGGAGGAAGTTATTTACCGGAGATATAAGCGATTAACAGAAGAAGGCAAGCACTTGCCTCAGCTCATTGTAGTGGATGGAGGTAAAGGACAGTTGTCGTCTGCGGTTAAAAGTCTCGAAAAGCTTGGGCTGAGGGGTAAAATTACAATTATTGGTATCGCGAAAAAGCTCGAAGAGATTTATTACCCGGGCGATTCATTACCCATGTATCTTGACAAAAAATCGGAAAGCCTGAAGATAATTCAACATTTGAGAGACGAAGCACACCGTTTCGGTATAACACATCATCGTAAAAAGAGAGAGAAGGGCACAATAAAAACGGAACTGACAGACATTGCAAGTATTGGGGAAGCTACAGCAAATCTTTTATTAAAGAAGTTTAGGTCGGTTAACGGGATTAAAATGGCGAGTGCCGAAGAACTTGAACAGGTCGTTGGTAAATCCCGTTCGCGAGCAATTATCGATTATTTTGAAAAACAACAGAAAAGTTGATTACCCAATCGTGAAATCCGTATGCGGGTATGCATATTTTTTAAAAGAGACTTTCCGCATCAGAGCCATGGCCAGAGTTAATGTACCGATACGTCCGACGAACATCGAAAGAATAATGATAAGTCTGCCGGTTTCTGATAAATGAGCGGTTATTCCGGTTGACAGACCCACGGTTGCAAACGCAGAAATTTCTTCAAATAAAAGACTCAAAAAACTAAAATTTTCCTCGGTTATACTTAAAAAGAATGTTGAAAGTATCACGAGTCCGATGGAAAAGAGAACGACAGAGTACGCTTTATCAACAGTTTCAAACGAAAGCGTATGTTTTAGTACCTCAATATGTTTTTTACCCCGTATTGTGGCAATAGCCGATTTGAATAAGGTAAGAAATGTGGTTGTTTTTATACCACCACCGGTCGATCCCGGGCTGGCACCAATAAACATCAGTACAATAAATATCAGCAGCATGGGTTGGCTAAGCATCGAAAAATCGATGGTATTAAAACCAGCCGTACGGGCTGTTACACTTTGGAATATGGCTGTGGTGATTTTTCCAAACCAGCCTACTTTTGGTAGCAGATGCGATTCCAATGCGAAAAAAAGGAGTGCTCCGAAAAGAATCAGAATGGCTGAAGTATAAATAACGATTCTCGTTTGCACCTTGTAACGTTTCCAAGGGTTAGCACGCCGACTTCGGATGCTTTTTAAACCAAAAATATCCTGAAGAGCTCCAAAACCCAATCCCCCGAGAATAACAGCAAAGATAATCACCCAATGCGAAAGCCAGGCATTTGCTATCCGGGTATCCATCAGATTATCTGTAAAAAGCGAAAAACCTGCATTATTAAAGGCTGAAATGGAGTGAAAAATGGAATAGAACGCCAGATTCCATGAGTCGAAATTATTGAGTGGTTCATGCCAGGTAATATATAAACCGATTGCCACTGCAAATTCAATGGCTACACTAAAAAATATTACACGACGCAGAATCAGACGGGTATCGGAAAGACCACCGGTAGTGAGTAAATCCTTAACAAGTGATTGTTGTTTTAAACCAGAACCGGTCGCGTAAAAAGTTGCAAAAAAGGTTGCGAAGGATATGATGTTGATACCACCTAATTGTATAAGTATCATAATAATCAGATGACCCTTTGTGGTGAAAAAAGTAGCAGTATCGTGAACAATTAAACCGGTAACACAACTGGCACTGGTACTTGTAAACAAGGCATCAATAAACCCGATTTCACCAGAAATTGTCATTTCAGGCAGCATTAGCAAGCCGGTTCCTGTGAGGATAAGAATTGAAAACGAGAGCGTAAGCATACCGGCAGGACCAAGATTTATCTGATCTATTTTTTGGCTTGCTTTGGCCAATTCCATCCCCAGAATCACAAAAACATAGGATTGTACAAACAAAATATAAATAGCAGGCAGATCCGGAAATCCGATTTGCATAAAAAAATTGTAAACCCCATCGATGCCAAAAATGCTTGAAAACATTCCCAACATGACAATAATCAACATTAAAATCCCCTCAAACCATGTTCGCCGCATGTAAACCCGGGGATTGAAATCGTAGATTATGTTTATTAAATACTTAAAAACATAAAAGAAAAGGCTACCTCTTGTAATCAGATAAATCACATAATCCGAAGCGCCTTCCCGGGGAAATCCGTGATAATACACAACACTGAATAATGCAATACTCGACACAAGAAAACTCAGCATGCGCAAGCTTCCAAGAACGAATTTCTTATGAGGGAAAAGCCAAAGGTTTATGGTTTCTCTGATACGGTTAATGGCTTTTTTAGCCGGGAGCATATTTTTGCTTATTCGTTGATTTGGATAAAACGATCCAGGTCTTTATTCTTACCAAACAGCACTAAACGGTCTGTCGGCTGAATGATATATTTTGAGTCAGGCACCCCTACCACGTGGTATTCGAGGCAATCAGATCCGTTCTTTTTTACCTGACATTCTTCTTTAATGGTAACAAGGGATAATGAATAACGGTCGCGAAGGTCTACATCTTCTAAGGAGCGACCAGCGGATCGGCGGGGTGTAAGTAATTCTACAATACGATAGTCATCAGGAAGCTGAAGATATGAAAGAATGGTAGGATTGAGCAATCGCTCAGCCACCAGAACTCCCAATTCTTCTTCCGGTGACCATAACTCGGCAACGCCCATTTTTTCAAGAATAATCCGCTGATTTTTACCTCCTGCCCGGGCAATGATTCGTTTTACTTTTAAATCGACAAGGATGGAAGCACACAGTAGCCTGCTTTCAAAATCCTCTCCAATAGCGATAACGGCAGCATCAAAGTCCTGGATGCCCTGAGATTTAAATGCCTTGATGTCTGTGGCATCCATAGCTACCGCATAGGCTACGTCCTCAGCGATACGCTCTACGGTATCGGGGTCTTTATCAATGGCTAGAACCTCAACGCCTTTTCTTGCCAGATTTTTGGCGATTGCCTCGCCAAATTGTCCAATGCCTATGACTGCAATCTTCTTTGTATTTGGCATGATGCATAGTTAAAAAGCCCGCAAATTTAGTTTAAAATTAATACCGAAAACAATTAATTCACATATTTCACTTAAACTTTATTTCTGATACGCATGAAAAAAGCTGCCAATATCCGTCAGCTTTTCTAAACTTTGATTAATTTACTGTAGTGTAAAAATTATACTCATATTGAATTCAACCCGAACGGGAATTCCACGTTGTTTACCAGGAATCCACTTAGGCATGGCTTTTACGACCCGAAGGGCTTCTTCATCACAGCCTCCACCGATTCCACGGAGTAAGGTTTCGTGCGTGATGCTTCCATCGGGTTCTATAATAAAGCTAAGATATACAGTACCTTTTATGCCATTTTCGCGAGCTAGGGTCGGGTACTTCATCGCTTGACGCAAATACTTAATGCGTGCTTCTTCGCCACCGACAAACTCAGGCATTTCCTGTACTATTTTGAATGGAGTCGGTTCTTCAATATCCGGTTCCGGTATTTTTTTTGGGACAATGGGTGGACTTTCTGTACCCTGATTTGCTTCAGCGTTTACATTAATGTCTGTAGTGACATTTGAATTATTTGAAACCTCTTTTATTATTGGAGCAGGCGGAGGTGGTGTGGGGGGAGGAGGAGGGGTAGGCTGTGTTGTAGTTATGACTACGTCTTCTAAAACATTTGTCGTTACTCGTGTAACGTCTTCGAACATAATCTTGTTGTAGCTTTTCCATTCGAAACCCAGAAGCATAAGGCTTAAGGCCAAGATCATTCCAAATTGGAAGAACAGCCCTTTCTTAGTTTCCAGATTGGCTTTCGATGATTTTTTTTCAATCATGGTCGTATATTTTAAGCCGTTTATTATTAAACGCAATAAACAATCATATATTGCATTAAACATGAAGTTTGCGAAGGGATTAATACTTCATTTTTGCTGATATGATTGATACACGCTCATTTAATTTTTGACCTGAATGCAAAAATGAATTTTGATATATTTCAAGTTTTCCTCATGGTTTTAAACGGCACTCTCTATCGTTTTGGGTAAAAAAAAGGGCGCCTCAATTTTGAGGCGCCCTGAGTATTTTAAAAGCAAGTTTTACTGTAATGTAAATTTGATGGGCATATTAAATTGTACCCTAACTGGTTTTCCACGTTGTTTACCAGGAGTCCACCTGGGCATTGCCTTAACTACACGGATGGCTTCTTCATCGCAACCGCCACCAATTCCGCGGAGTACCCTTACTCCGGTAACACTGCCGGCAGGTTCTACAACAAAGGTTACATATACCGTTCCCTGAATGCCACTCTCACGGGCCATTTGAGGATATTTCATGTTTTCCTGAAGAAACTTCATACGTGCAGCGTCGCCTCCCGGAAATTCAGGCATGGCTTCTACAACGGTAAAAATTTCTTGTTCAACGATGTCTTCCTCAACCTTTTTCGTAGGTACATAGGCCTGAATTTCTGTGAGCTGATCGGCTTCGGCATCAATTTTCAGATCATTTTCGATTTCAACATTGTTTTCAACAATATTGAGAACAGTGGTTTGTGGAGGAGGTATAGGAGCAGGAGGTGGTGTATTCTGCTGAGTAATCTGAACCATTTCCTCAGGAATGTCGACGATTTGTTTCGACATGTCATCGAAAGAAATCTTATCGTAGCTCTTCCATTCGAAACCTAACAGCACGAGGCATAAGGCAATAACCATCCCAAATTGGAAGAATGTGCCTTTTTTAGTTTCGAGATCCGCTTTCGGTGATTTTTTCTCAATCATTGTATCGTATTTTATTGCCTGTTTCTATTTTGAACGCGCTAAATTATTAACTATTGCCTTACCAATCAACCCCGGGACCATAATTTTTGTTTAAAGCGGACAAAAATAAGGTATCCGATGTAGCAACCCAGTGCATCTGCAATGAAATCATAAATATTTCCACTGCGTCCGGGTATTACGTAGTACTGCAATACTTCTGTAAAACCTCCAAAAATCATGCCCAAAAACATTGAAAATACTCCTGATTTATGCAAAAAGAGATGTTGGCTTTTGAATTTCGAAATCCCATGAGCGAATAGAAATACCCATAAACCGAAAATAAAGAGGTGTACCAGTTTATCCGGCTGTAGTAAATCCATGAACTTCGGAACGTCGGGCATAAGACCTCCCGGAATCCCTGTCAACAGTAAAACCACGATGGTCCAGATGATGGCAGGAATCAGCGGTCGGAACATAAATTTCTAATTACAGACTTTCCAGATGTGCTTTATATGCGGTGGCGTCCATCAATGAATCCAATTCGGACGCATTGCTGAGTTTGATCTTAATAACCCAGCCGGATGTGTATGGATCCTTATTGATAGCGTCCGGAGTATCTTCGAGGCCATTGTTAAATTCAAGAATCGTTCCCGAAATGGGCATATACATGTCTTCAACAGTTTTAACGGCTTCAATGCTACCGAAGCTTTCACCTTTTTCCAGATCTTCGCCCTCCGTTTGAACATCTACAAACACGATGTCGCCTAACTGGCTTTGAGCATAATCTGTGATACCAACCGTTGCAACATTGCCATCCACTTGTATCCACTCATGGTCAGGGGTATACTTCAGATTTTCAACTATATTCATTTTATGGTTTTTTTGATTATGTGATTCGACGGCAAAGTTAGGTTTTTGTTTTAAAAACAAGGAGCCATTCGTTCATTTTCTACCGTAAATATTTCGTTTTATTGAGCCAAAGTAAATCGGATACTGATTCCTCCATTTGTATTAGAATTCGAGTATTGATTCGATACAAAAGGATTATTGAATGCCCAATCGACGAACAATCGTACACTAACCCGTTGATTCATCTGATAATCAGCTGAAGTGTTTACGGATATTTGTTTTTGTCCGGCCGAAATCTGATTTACGTCTTCTTCAATACGACGTAGCAATGTTTTGTTGGTTTTAATAGCAAAATCAGCTTTCAAATTCAGATCACTTTTGAATTTCTGACCAGCGCCACCACCGCCTTTAAAAATGAGTTCAACATCTTTAAAACGATAACCAATACCAATAACTATTTCATCGGAACTAACTTCAGTCAGCTGATTATTAACGAAACTTAAAGCCAATGCTCTTGATTTCCTGATTTCGAAGCGTGAAAGAACATTGTTCTTCCATGTCATATCTATTCCGAATAAGGGAACAAACTGTTCAGAAATACTGATCTGTGAAATTTGGAATTCGGGAATGAAGTTTCGTATTGCGTCATAAGTTCCGGGCTGTCCATCAATTCCGGAGAATAGTACATTGGTGGCGTAATTACCCACACTATATGAAGAACGGTAGCTGTGGTTCAGGGTAACTTCCCTAAAATATTCCTTTACTTTAGGTATCTGGCCGATTCCTTTATAGGTGATTCGCCAGTTAGGTAATGGAATTCGAGGGAAAGCGTTAAGTGCCACACTTCCGGGAGTTTTTCCTGAATAAGCGGCTATAAAGGAATAATGTAAAACATCTTGTGATGTTGGACCATAACCAACAGGAAATCCGGTAGTATCATTAAACTGAGGATCTGCTTTCCAGGTAGGATTTTGTTCAGCCAGACGAAGAGCTATTTGCATTCGGTTATCCTTCATATTATCAAAGGTAGAGGAGCTATTTTCCGTGGCAGTTCCACTGAAAGCCGTAGCAAACGTGATGAATGAAATATTGAAACTACCATGATCTACCGGTGAGAAGGAGGTGAAGTTGTTGTCTCTTACCTTAAAATACTCCTGATGATCCGTTGAATGTGTTCGGTTGGCAGTAAGTTCAATTCGGAGGTCTTCTACAGGTTCCAGCTGAATCCTTGCAGTAAAAGTAGCAGAATACTTCGTGGCATAGGCCGAATTAAAGAGCGTATCTTGTGTAAGCCATCCATCGGCAGCCGCGTTGTATCTTATATCATTCTGACTTCCGAATACGAATCCAAGGCCGGGTGCATTACTCGAAAAATCATTTCCTATCAAGCCCGGTGTTTTAGTAAAACCGGGTAAAAGGGTTCCATTGGTCTCTGTATAAGAGATGGAGCCATCCTGCAAGCTAAGCACCAGTTTAATGGCAGCTTTACCAGCACCTCTCATAAACTTGGCAAATGCACTCGGCTGGATGGAGTCTTTTGCTGTTACCGGAAGCACTGCAGCTGGTTTGCTCGGATTACGTGGGTTCTCTGGACGTCCCGGAGTTGTTCCTTTCTGAGGGCTGCGGTCGCTGGCCAGCATTCTTTTCAGGAATGGAACTTT
Source organism: Bacteroidales bacterium (assembly GCA_030656615.1). Taxonomy (GTDB): domain Bacteria; phylum Bacteroidota; class Bacteroidia; order Bacteroidales; family TTA-H9; genus JAUSOY01. The sequence continues at coordinate 28,546 of JAUSOY010000045.1, forward strand.
ATTGTATAGCGTTGTAAATCGAAGATTCGCATTTAATTGTTTCGAATTGCTGTTTTCTATACTGTTACCCAATATATCCTGAACGGATTTTGGTGACGCACTCCATGAATAAGTTCCCTGATACCTTGCTGTGGCATTAATCCAACTAAACAAAGGAATTTTATTAATGGGAATGGCATAATTAATCGTGTACTGCTGATTATAGCGGTTCATGGTACCAAAACCCAGAATTTCTTCACGGATTCGGTCTTTTTTCTCACCAACCGTATGGCCATAATCATCATTATCAACACTGCCGGGTAATTCGTCAATAAATGCATTCGCGTTGGCATTAAACTCGAATTTAAGGCCTTGAGTAAGATCATATTTGAAATCATACATTCTTGTCCATACAAATGATTTGATGTATGAAGGATCAATGATTACCAGAGCTGTACTTTTATTTCTCAATTTCCTTTCGGTGTATTCGCGGTTCATATCCATTCGGAAGCTGAAAAGCTTAGGAAGCAGGTAAAAGTTGAAATCACGAATCAAGGCGAGTGATTTCGATTTCTGAAACGCTGAAACATTGGATAGAGGCCGATAATTTTGCGGCTGAATCATGTAGTTATATCCAACACCACCTCTGTGCATCGTTTTATTGTCGTATTCTATATCGATGTTATGAGCGTCCACCTCAGAATACGCGTAAGTAAAATCGAAGTTTTCAACATCCCATGGTTTGGGCGGTGAAGTTGCTCCAACTCTATCTTTTCTCACATTCATAAAATTCAGGTTTTTACGAGAAGTAAAATCCTGTGTAAGACTTCGGATGGAGTCTTTTTCCGGATCGGTTTTATAGGATGCGATTTCTTCAGCCAGCTTCACGTCGGGATCGAGTGGATTATATTCAGGGCTGATTACATTCTGCGAATAGTCGAAGTGCATCGGGATGCGAATGCCATATTTTTCGGGGAAGAATTTGCCAAGTTGTAAATTGGTAGCGAAATCAAAAGTCGTAATGGCTTCTTTTTGACGTTCGTTCACCTTTTTCTCAATGCTTCCGAAACCGGGAGTCGAATGCGAAGCGGAGAAAGCAACATTTCCGAGATCTGCCAGGTTAGCAGTAATCCTTCCCGTTGCGGCCCAACCAGACTTATTGTCGAAATCGGACAAGCGGAGTTCGTTAACCCAAATTTCAGCACTCTTAGGATTGCCATCATCCGGATCATTTAAGGATTTTCGTTTTGGATTTCGAATACCAATCATAATAGCCCGTACATCACTCAGGCTCGGTGTACCCACAATGGTTATTTTATTTAAACCATCCATAACAACAAAAGGAGTATTTAGCGTGATGGCTGTTCCATTTTGCCGCATGGTAATATTTCTGTCTTGCTTAATATTTACAAGATTTTCGAGATTTACATCAAATGCATTGGCAGTGGGCCAAATGGCTTCCAGATTGGTAGCGGTGGTTCCCCATGCCGTGAAAGTCAGTGGAATTTCGTATTCATAATAGTTTTGGGTGAAATCGGCCCCCATACGAATGAATACGGTTAAATCGCCGTAGCTGTTTTTTTGGTTGTTGAACAAGTCTTCGGCATGTACAAACATTTTCAGGGTTTTGTACTGGCGGAAATCGAAACCGGTGGTTTTATATGCTGCCCGGGCGTCGCCATCCTGTAAATCTTTAACCCGAAGTACCATGGCCTGTTCGTTGAGGCGGGTAAAATTGGTTGTACCGTAATTGATTTCTCTTTCGATCCCAGGAGGAATAACGTAAGGAACTGGCTGTTTACTGCCGTTTTCTTCAATATTAACGGTGGAAACTTCGAATTTGGTCAGGCCTTGTTCATCATTGGGAATGTATTCTCCGGCTGATAATAAATCATATTTATACCGGCGCCAGTCTCCTCTGACCAGTTCAAAAGTTGCAAAACGAGTAATGATGGGTCTGTCAAAATTTTTGTAAATCATACGCATGAAGCGGATTGACTTAAAATCCTGAATATTTCCGACAATTTTTTCGGGGTCACTCACGGGGACTTTAAACTGGTACCAACGTACGGTACCCCTGTTTCCGTTTTCCAGATAAACATCACGGGCAGTATAAATATCAGCGATGTAGTTTTCGCCAATAATCATTTTGTCGGGTCTAAGGTTGATTTTGTATTGGAAATAACGCTCGTCTTCCCATAAGGTATTGTCGTAATTGATGTCTTCAACGTTGGGTAAGGTTGTTGCCAAAGTGGGGTATGCCTCACCGGCTTGTTCGGCCGTGGGTGAGTTACCTTCCGAGCCCTGGAATTTTTTGTACCGGACATTTATATTGGAGAATGCTTCCAACTCGTCATAATCAGAACCCCGGAAATAATGATAATTATCACCGGATGGATCCTCAGCGGCTTTGGTATAGGCATCGGAACCAGCACCATGGCGGGCAATAATTTTTTGGAGATATGTGCCATCAAAGAAAGCTTTTTCATCGGCATCACTTAATCCATCGTAACCAATATCCTGATATTGTCTTGAATTTGGATTGTTATCAAAAGCATTAACCAATGACTGAAGTCGCGGAACTCTTCCCCAGATGGTTGTATCAACATCCGTTGACTGGCCTGAAATAGGCATGCCATTTTCAAAACTCTTTTTACCATCGCGTAAAATATCTTCTGAAATATCACCAAGGTGGAAATACATATCTCCTCCAGGATGATCAGGATTGTCGACGAAAGGATCCATCATCCAGAATTCGACATATTCAACATTGGTAGCTTCAAAGTCGGTGGACTCTATTTTTCGCATGATACCGCCCCAGCGTGAACGAGGTTCCTCGAGCGTGCCATCAGCTTTTAAACCTTTTGACAAACCGGCCACACCATCAACATCATAGTTGTAGGGCCCTCTTTCGTTTGGATAATAGTCGACATTTAGTACGGCGATATTGGTTGGTGTGCCATTGGGTATTTGTTTGGCAGGAAAAACCTCGTTTTCGAGTACCTGTCTGACTGAATTTCTGGATAACTCGTCAGGGGTAATGTTTTTTGGGCGCAAATTGCCATAACGATCGTAAAACAATGGGTCGATAATATACCATGATAAGGCTGCGCGGTTATATCCGTATGCCAGTCCGGTTCCTATAGCTCCTTCGGGGAAAAGACCCGGGTTGGTCTGTCCCTGAGGGGTGCTGGCTAAAAACCAGTTGCTTTGTAATTTCAGATCTATACTCGATTTTGCTGCTTCAAAATCATCGATGTAGGAAGTACCCGAACTACCAATGGCACTTGAATGTCCGGGAATAAAGTGAGCAAATTCACCACTCACCATTACTTTGGAGGGAACATTGGTTTCTATAAATGGCAATTTATCAACCAGTTTGGTTAGCAGGAGCGATTCTTCAGAATAATTAAAATTGAAACCCCAAATCGTGTTACTGATAGGATCCTCTCCAAGGATGGTTTTTTGAGTAAGTGGCCGTTCTGTTAAATTAATGATGGTAGCACCAAGCATAAAATCCTTATTCACCATATAATCAACATGGGTACCCATATATGTTTTGCTCTGGATACTGAACATTGAATTGCTTTCCAGACTGATATTGATTGGTGTACCAGAGCTAATCAACGCTTCGTTAATGATTTTAACACGGCCCAGGGTATAATCAACGGTATAATCTACGTTTTCGGTTAAAGGAATGCCACCATGGGTTACTTTAACGGAGCCCTGGGGAACATTGAGCGCATTGAGTGATATTTCATTACTGGAGGATGATTTAAAAAATCCTTCCAGAACGAATTTATTCTTTTCAGGGTATTGTTGTGCTCCTACTTTGGTATTGGTGTACAACGAATCGTAGCAGTATTTATCCGCAAGTTTATCGTCATTGATTTTGATGCGTAAATCTTTTCCAAAAGGTTCGAGAACCGGAAAAAAGATACGTCCGTTGCTCGAATTAATCGTACCACCCTGAGTAGATGCATTATCGATAAAGTCAAAAATACCATCCGGAGGAGGATTCGACAAAGGATCAAGATTATCAAGGCCCATCACACGAATAAGTGGTATACCGGCTATTATTGTTTCGGTTAAGTAACCTGTGGGAACTCCATTGTTATTTCCACTATAGAGTATGTTTAATATAAAATCCTGACGATTAACCTGATAAGCCCCAATGGCATATACGTTTTTCATCATGAGATTCCATATGGGAATATGGGTATTAAGACTGGTACTTTTCAATAATTTCACCATCAAACAGGATGGAGCACTGATACCTCCATCCGAAAATTCACCGACCTGATAAACAGCAGTATCACCTACGACCGTGTACTGATATGCCACTGCAAGAGTTTGATCAGAATTGAGGGTCGTATTAAGAGAGATAAATCCAAGCTGAGAATTGTATGTGTATTCTGAAGGGTTGAGCTTACGGGCACTTTCAATTTTTTCGAAATCAGTACCAGCGGCAAAACTCAAAGGAGGACTCTTTAGATAGCTGGAGGCCGTATTGATATTGCGTACCTGATTGATATTAAGGGTAGTTAATAAATTATTGGCTCTGTTATTGGCATAGGGAGGCTGACCGATATTTCCCTGAACGTTGATATTATATGGTATACGTTCTCCTAAATCCTGAAAAGCAATAATGTTTCGGTTTTCTGTCACGGCTGCACCAATATTGGTTACCCAGACTTCGATTTTCGTAAGATTAATGTTCGATTTTACGAGAGGAAGCGAAGATAATGCCTGATTATAGGAATCTCGGAAATATTGCCCCAGGAAAAAATGCTTGTTTTCTTCATATTGGTCGGCTTTTAGTGTAAACTGACTGGTTTGTGCACCACCCTGAACCGTTATACTCGAAGTTTCGCTTTCCTGCTGAGAAAAGACAGAAGTTACCGTGGTTCGTCCAAACTGAAGTTTCGTTTTTATGCCGAAGAGGCTTTGACTTCCTTGTATCAGTGTTGAATTCAGCGGTAGGTTAACATTACCTACTTCAACCAATTTAACAATTTCATCTTCTTTGCCTTCATATTTTAACTGAAGACGATTTTCGAAATCGAAGGTGGATTCGGTATTATAATTGGCTTTAAATTCTATCTTATCACCCACTTTGGCAATAACGTTCATCTGAATTTTTTCCTGAAAGTCGAAGTTGACGGTAGAACGTTGACGAACATTTAAAGTAGGATCATTGCGTTTATTAGCCAGAATGCCAAAAATAAGTTCGGCAGAACCGCTTGGACGAATATCAATGGTAGAACCTCCGAAAATCATATCAAAAGCTTGTCCACCGATGTATATCGAAGGAATAATTCCATCACTTTGTCCGCCTTTATTGGCAAGAGATTTCTCACGCCAGTAATTCCGAAGTGAACGACGTGAATCAATGTCCTGGTATTCTTTAAAACTGGCGTAACGTGGAGGACGGATATTAAAATCACCAATTTTATCCGTTAAAACATATTGATTGGTTTCCGGATCGTATATCACGTCAGATTGAACATTTGAAGGACGTTTCATGTACATACCACCTTGCGGAGCTTCTGCGCCAGGTTCGTAATTCCCCTGATCACGGAATGGAAATCGCAAATCGCGAATGGTGTCAGGAGGTGAATACGGCCAAAATTCGGATGGCTGATTGCCAGGTCCTGCCTGTATGATAAATGGAATGATTCCTGCCAGAATAAGTCCGGTATACAAAAGAACCGGATAGACTATACTGAATTTTGATTGTCTCAAGTTCGCCCGTTTTTCCTGTTTATAAAATCTTTAATGCTTCTCTGATTAGCTGCTCCACAGGCAATTCGATGCCCATCTGCTGCTGAATTTTCGACAATGCCTTTTCTGCCTCGACTTTTCCAAAACCAAGCACCACCAACCCTGATAACGCTTCTTCGCGTCGGGTATTGTAGGATATGTCTAAATTTCCTGAAATGCCACTCTCTTTTAAAACCTTATCACGCAAATCTACGATGATACGCTGAGCTGTTTTGGCACCTATACCTTTAACTTTTTTCAGCAATCCTTCATTTCCGGAAGAAATGGCGGTGACCAATTCCGAAGGATGAAGCGATGAAAGAAGTATTCGGGCTGTATTGGCGCCCACACCGGAAACCGAAATAAGAAGACGGAAAAGTTTTCTCTCATCTTCATCGGCAAAGCCATAGAGTATCTGAGCATCTTCCCTAACAATAAAATGAACGAGAACGCGCGCCGTATCCATCATTTTAAATTTCTCAAATGAATGCAACGAAATGTGCATAAGATAGCCTACTCCTTGCGCATCCACAACGATATGGGTCGGGGTTTTTTCTGTTAATTTACCTTCAATGTATGCGAACATGCCTTAGCGTTTGTATGAATACCAATAGAAGGCATAGCTGTAATTTTTTAAAGAAACAGCCATACATCCTGTATTTTGAGGTATAAGGCACAAAAATACAATTTTAAGTGATTGAATAAAGTCTAAATATCAATCGGCTAAAATTACTTTAATGCGGTATGGTGGAATAAAAGTCTATTAATGTCTGCTGAAATGAAATCGATTAAAGGGATAAAACTAAAGTGATTTTCAACGTTTTTCCCATTCGAGGCGGGCATTAACAATGGTTTTATTATCGGCCTGACGTTCAGCGGTTAAAAAGTAACTTCCATTGTCCGGATTTGAAGCTTTCATTTGAAGTTCATCAGCAAAACGTGATTCGTGCATAAAGTTTATCTCGAAAGTTTTTAAATGATGCGCTTCATGCCACTGGGTATCGAAGGTGTTCATAATCATGGCCGCATAACGAGCATTGGTCGTGTGACCATAACTGTCGATATCAGTATATTGAACCGATTGCAAATGACGTTTTTCAAGTTTTGAGGGTAAAATAATACGGGCAGCATGGTCGATTTTTAAACGGCTTTGTCCGTTATTGGCTTCGGGGATTGAAATTCCTTCAAATTTCTGCGGTCGCCGGGTTACTTGATCGATGATCATCCAAACCTGTGAGGCTTCTCCCAATGGACGTCCATCCGAACCAGTTATTTTAAATCCCCTAAAAGCCAGCAATCCATCCAAACCGGCCGGCCAGGTACTTATTTGTATTTCTTCATCCCATTTTGGGTATTCTTCCATCTCTATTAACATACGAACAAGCACCCAAATATGGTTCGATTGGTTCATCTTTTCGTATCCTACACCCAGATGCGTTGCATGACGCCATGCCGATTCCTGTAGAAAATTGCATAAACTATCAATTCCTGCAGTGTTGGTAATACGTACATCTCTCCAGTGAACTTTATAGTTATCGGTCCAAACAGTTTTCAGTTGAGTCATGGTATAGGTATTGGGCGAAGTCGAATATAAAAAGTAATTTTTTAGGACGGCTAAAGTACATTTTTTGTTTGAAAAGGATTTTATAAAGCCCGTTGCAGAAAAGATCAGGTTTTCCAGTGAATCATGATTGAGTTTGTTGGATAATCAAAAAGAAAAGAATTGCCTACTTTTGATTTGTACTAAAAATGGGGAGCCTACGCTGGATTGCCTTTTTAAATGGAAACGTAAAAATTGTGTTACGAATTTTTAAATATGGAAACCGGATTAGAAATAGCGATTAATGATTTGCAAATAAAGGTTAATCGGCCTGAACCAATTATTGGTGATATTGAGGTGGTCATTTTTTCCAGAAAAGGTGATCCCAAAGTCGCGGTTAACGCTCTTATGGCAGGGAATTTTGTATTGGTTACCGATTTTTATAGCAGTGGGCTTTTGCTACTAAATGAGCTTAAAGTGCTTATTAAAAATAAATATCCAAAGCAGTCTTTTCTGGGACAGCGTGAGTTCAGAGATGCCTTTCGTGAACTTTCAAATAGAATATTACTTGTAGTTTATGAGCATAAACTTGAAGTAAAAAAAGCTCCTGACATCGGTTGGCTAAAAATTTTGTACCCCGAATTATCCGACTTTTTATTGCCATTTCCTCAAATACAGGGATTAAATAGTGCATGGCAGTGGTATAAAAAAGGCATTTCAATACCAACAATCGATGTGAAGATATATCCATTCTACGGAACATATTTCCCTACTCGTTTTGAACATCTCCATATTTTTGATCAGTGGTTGAAAAGGTATAATGGTAAAAGAGAAACGGTTTTTGATGTTGGTATTGGCAGTGGAGTCCTTTCCTTTTTATTGTATAAGCATGGCTTCGCTAAAGTTTTTGGAAGCGATTCGAATCCGAATGCTATCATTGGATTAAATGAAGTACGAAATAAAATTCCTAAATTTTCTGAATTACAACTTTTTTATGGGGATTTGTTTGCCGGTTGTCAGGAAAAAGCTGAATTGGTTGTGTTTAATCCTCCCTGGCTTCCGGCATTACATAACGCGGAAGGGATAGATAAAGCCATTTATTATGATGGGGATTTATTTCCCCGGTTTTTTAATGAAGCCGTAAATCATTTGAGCGATGAAGGACGGATCGTATTATTGTTTTCTAATTTGGGCCATCTGACTCATGAGGATTTTATTCATCCTATTTTGGATGAAATACAACATGGAGGCCGTTTTGAAAAGGAATTGTTCATAAAGAAGAATGTTGGTGCAGCGTCAGTAAAAACTAAAAGAGATCAAAATTGGAGGACTGATGAATTGGTGGAACTTTGGGTATTGAAACCGCGTAAATCTCATCAAAACGCATAATTCCTTAGGATTTCAATTTTCCAAGTCTTAAATCTTTCGGTTTTGGGATAGATTCGATAAAACTTCCCCCAATTTTTTTCTATTTTCACCGTTGTTTTTTTAGAAAATCAATGAAATTGTAATTCAATGAAATCGTATTCCATCTCCGAACTTAATGAAATTCTAAAAGGTGAGTTAGTGGGCAACTCAAGCCACCTGATTTCTGGTCCTGAACAACTCGAAAGGGCTGATAAAAATCATATTACATTTATTGGAAGTTCAAAATATGCACGTCTGTGGGAAAAATCAGGAGCCAGTGCTGCGGTGGTCAATGATAATCTTCAGATCGAACCCGGCGAAAACCGGGCTATTATCAAAGTGAAAAATGCTGATTTGGCTATGGCCAGACTACTCGAAATATTTGATCCGGGCCTTCCGGCATTTGAAATGGAGATTCATTCTTCAGCCATTATTCATCCATCTGCGTCCATTGGTAAAGACTGCAAAATAGGAGCCGGGTGTTATATTGGAAAGGAAGTCGTTTTGGGTGATGGCGTCATTTTATACCCCAATGTTACCATTCTCGACGAAACCAAAATCGGCAATGGAACTTTGATATGGTCTGGGACCGTAATTCGTGAACGATGTGAAATTGGTAGTTATTGTATTTTTCACTCGAATGTCAGCATAGGTGCCGATGGATTTGGTTATCGACCAAGGGAAGATGGAAGAGGTTTGTTAAAAATTCCACAAATAGGCAATGTAGTTATTGGTAATGCCGTAGAAATTGGAGCTAACTCCTGTGTCGATCGGGGCAAATTCAGTTCTACAATTATTGGCGATGGATGTAAAATTGATAATCTTGTTCAGATTGCACATAACTGCATCATGGGGCGTTCGTGCATTATGGCCGGACATAGTGGTTTAGCTGGCTCTGTGACATTGGGTGATGGAGTTATTATTGGCGGTTCTGCATCCATAAAAGATCATGTTACAATTCATTCAGGAGCAGTGGTAGGTGCAGGTTCAGGCGTTATGAATGATGTGGAAGCAGGAAAAACCGTTTTGGGATATCCGGCCACCGAAGCCCGTGATATGTTGAAACAATGGGTGGCTTTACGTAAACTTACTCAAAGTCAGAAACCATAAAACGATTGATGGAATCTTACGTTTCAAAAGCACCATGCCGGGTTTATTTTGTTTAAATTTGGGATTACCGAATACGATGAATAAATATTGTATTGTAAGTCCAATAGAATGAAAAAGAAAGTATCTCTTGTGTTATCCGGGGGCGGTGCCAGAGGTAGTGCTCATATTGGCGTAATTGAGGAATTGGAAAGGCAGGGATATTTAATTACATCCATTGCAGGAACTTCAATGGGGGCATTGGTTGGTGGCGTTTATGCGCTGGGTAAAATGCCGGAATTTAAAGAATGGATATGTTCACTCGACAAAATTAAGGTATTCAAGTTAATCGATTTTACTTTTAGTACTCAAGGCCTGGTCAAGGGTGATAAAGTGCTGAATGCAATGAAGGCGATTATTTCGGATACCAATATTGAAGATTTAAAAATTCCTTACGCCGCAATTGCCACCGATATACTGAACAAAAAAGAGGTGGTTTTTAGAGAAGGGAGCATTTATAAAGCAATCCGGGCATCCATTTCCATCCCGACCGTGTTTACACCACTTAAGGTCGGTGAAACCTTGCTTGTAGATGGTGGTATTATTAATAATATACCTCTGAAACATGTAAAACGCAGTCCCGGTGATTTACTGATAGCTGTTAATGTTAATGCAGATATTCCTGTATACCGACCGGATTTTACCCAAAAAGAAGAAACAGCCATTCAAAGCCTTTATAGAAAGAGACTGAAACGTTTTCATAATTATTTGCAAAAGGATGCTGAAGAAAAGGAAGTCGATCATCTGAGTTATTTCAATCTGATTGACAAAACACTGAGTTTGATGATGTATCAGATATCTCAGTTGTCTATTGAACATTATGCTCCTGATCTGTTGATTAAAGTATCACGTGATTCGTGCAGTACATTCGATTTTTTTAAGGCAGAAGAGTTGGTTGAAATCGGTCGCCATGCAGCTGCAAAGAGTCTGGCGGAAATGAATCTTAAGATAAATGATTAGGTTGTTTTTGGTTTTCATGTTTGATTGGTCATGGGCTGTTGTCTCCGATTAGTATCAACGAATTATGGCATCTGAAATTAAATTCAGAGGTGTGTTAATACAATTATCCCATGTATGTTTCGTTTTATAGTAATCAAAATCTAAAACAACATGAAAAACAGCCTTTATTTTTTGTTTCTTGCCTTAACGAGTCTCATGTTTTTTTCCTGCGGAAAGGATAATATTGACCCGTATCCCGATAAATATGAAATCAGATGTACTGATTACACTCAGTTAAAAGTTGGAAATTATTGGATTTACCAACGTTATACCATTGATAGCATGGGCTTTGCCACGCCGCTCAATAAATACGACAGTTGCTATGTAGCAAAAGACACAAGCATCAACGATAAGGTCTACTTCAAAGTGTACCGGCCATCACTGATGCCACTCATTAAATACGTTTTGTTGAGAGATTCATTGCATTATCTGGTAGATCACCGGGGCATGATTCATTTTTCGCATCTTGACTTTACAAGCATTTTTTATGAACGATACATTGTGACGTTCGATACTATGGGCTTTATGTATACCCGTATGGACGATAAAAAATACCGGTGAATACCCCTGCCGGAGTTTTTAATACGCTGAACGTCAAAACGACCTATGAATTCAGACCACCCTACACATTTTCTGGAAATCCAAGGTATCTTAATTGTCGTTATGCAATCAATGTGGGCATTGTTTCAGAAAGTTTGGGATTTTATATGTCTCAATCTTCTAGTACAGAGCGACGCTTGGTGAGATATCATATTGAACTATTGGTAGGTACGAAATAAATAGCTTAGCAGACAATCTGTCGCAGACTTTCCTTTTTTTCTTAACTTGCTTCATTAATTTTCCATCGAAATTGTCAAATATTGCTTTTCAATGGATTAAAGCATATGAATTGCCCATGAAAAACATTCCTCTTTTATCCATTTTGGCTATAACGATTATGGCCATATCAATAAGTCTACTCGACTTTAATGATTTGAGCTGGGCTCAAAATTCAAAGAGCTATATCGGATTGGTTATTTTTATTGTTTTACTGATTGTTACCATTCAATTGAAACGGAAGAAGCAATAATAATTATTTTGTTTATTGGCTTTTTAAATAGTATTGATTTTCACTATTTCACGGTGGATGTTTTTTGGATTGTTATGCCAGGGTTGAGTTTTTCAGGAAACCGATCGATTAGAGATTGTTTTTAAGGTCATTTAGTAATTCGCAATTCTCCTTTTTAAATATCTGTCCGGAAATGCTGAAGGTATTGAAAGGAAAATTCTAAGAATTAGGATGTTGGTTTATTTCTGCAATATTTTTTAAATCAGTGTGATGCGTATTTTAGTTTTATTGATTTTTATTAATATTCACTATCTGGTAATAGCTCAAACCGATGCTCCAGTACCCTTGATGCCAATTCCTTCAGCATCTCAAATGGAATGGCCAACGGGTGAAAACCTTTACAGTAGATGCTTGGGTCAATGGTCATTGGCAAAATATTTCGATCGGTATAACCATTGGCTATAAAAGGATTTTGAAATTGAATGGTGTATAGACCGATAAAATACGGATTGCGATTTTGGATTCTAAAGCCTGTCAATTGATTTCGACGGTGGGAATATATTAACGTAACAATGATTAATCCCGGGAAGAATTGTTTCATGAAAAACCTGAAGGGTAGCTTGTTTTTAATTGCATTTGTGTTACTGCATTATATTTCATGGTCCCAGGAGTCTTTGCTCTATAAAAATCCAAACATTGCTGTTGATTTACGGGTTAAGGATTTGATTTCACGAATGAGTCCTGAGGAAAAATTCTGGCAATTGTTCATGATTCCAGGAAACCTGGAAATTAAAAAGGAGGAGTTTAAAAACGGCATATTTGGTCTTCAGGTAAATGCAATAGGAAATAAGAATGCTGTAACTCAGCTGTTGAAATACGATGCCAGTCTCCCGGCTCACGATACAGCACGCACAATAAATTCAAGACCTTTTAATTGCGTCTGTGATGTTTCTCCTATTAAGCATTGCAATCTGATGGTTAAAATCGTTTTTATCATCGTATTAACCATTTGGTTTAATACTATACATCAGATTGAGTTTGGTTCAGGGGAATTCCGTAGTTTTATCTCACCAAAATAAATTTTACAAAACAAAAAACTTTTACTAGAAATGAAAAAGATTTTCGAACGAATATTGATTGTGGCTCTCATATCTGTGCTTGTGGGTGTATTGGGCTGTAAACCAACTACAAAGCAAACGGAAAAGGCATCTTTTAAAGCCATTGAATTATTTCCTGAGCCAATACGACCTGAAGGGCAAAGTGATGTAATCGAGTTAAAATCTGAACCCATTGATACGGTTCGCATTGCTATTATCGGATTGGGAATGCGTGGATCACAGGCAGTTTACCGTTATTCGTTCATTGAGGGTGTAAAAATTGTAGCCATCTGCGATGTAGTATCAAAAAATGTGGAAAGTGCTCAAAAATTTATGCAGGAAAGTGGGCTTCCTGATGCAGATGCATACACCGATTCAACCGATTGGAAGAAAATTTGCGAAAGAGACGATATCGATTTAATTTATGTATGTACTCATTGGGATTTACATACGCCCATTGCGGTATATGCTATGGAACACGGCAAACATGTTGCACTGGAAGTTCCTGCAGCTATCACGATTGAAGAGTGCTGGCAATTGGTCAATACCTCTGAAAAAACACGAAAACACTGTATGCAATTGGAAAATTGCAACTATGATTTTTTCGAAATGGCTACTCTTAACATGGCTCAACATGGACTTTTTGGTGAAATCGTTCATTGCGAGGGCGCCTATATTCATGATTTACGCTGGCTCAATTTCGATGAAAAATCCGGATACTGGAATATGTGGCGTTTAAAGCATAACGAAAAACGCAACGGAAACTTATATCCAACACATGGCCTGGGACCGATTTGTCACATTATGAATATTCATCGGGGCGATAAAATGGATTACCTCGTGTCTGTTTCGAGCAATCAATTCGGAATGACAGAATATGCCAAAGAAAAGTTCGGCTCGGAATCCGATTATGCAAAAATGGAATACAAACATGGTGATATGAATACGACGCTCGTAAAAACGCAAAAGGGAAAAACGATTATGATTCAGCATAATGTAACCAATCCCAGACCGTATAGCCGGATTCATCTCATTAGTGGTACTAAAGGTTTTGCTCAAAAATGGCCTCAACAAGGTATCGCTCTTGAACCCAATGGTCATTCTTTTTTATCAAAAACTCAATTGGATTCTCTTTTAAAGGTTTACGAACATCCGATTTCGAAGGAAGTTGGAGAAAAGGCGAAGAAAGTAGGCGGCCATGGAGGAATGGATTTCGTAATGGATTACCGCTTGATTTATTGCCTTAGAAATGGTTTACCCCTCGATCAGGATGTGTACGATGCCGCTGAATGGTCAGCCATTATTGAACTCTCGGAACGATCAGTCGAAAACCAGGGAATGCCGGTAAAGATCCCTGATTTTACCCGTGGTGCTTGGGAAAAGCTTAAAACGGTGACTTATTATACTAAATAGAGATTTTCTAAAGCTTACTTTAAAGCAAAATCAAAACTGAAAACACTCAGGAAGAGGATTTTAATCTCCATCTTCGAGCTGGAAGATTTCATTTACTTCTTTGCCAAAGTATTGTGAGAGCTTGAGGGCTAAAATAGTAGAAGGTACGTACTTCCCGAGCTCAATAGAGTTAATCGCCTGACGCGTAACCCCAATTTGCTTTGATAACTCCTCTTGTGTGATATTTTTTATGGCCCGCTCTACCTTTATATTATTCTTCATGGTCTAAAATGGAATTTGATTTGTGGAGGATATAGTAAAACCGTATGATGAATAAAATCAAAATGGTAAACATGTTGAATATCATAACATAGAGAAATTCAAAGTTGTAGAAAAAGAGGATGCATAAAATCAGAATTGCATAGTTGATATAGGTTGCCCATACCAGGGATTCTAGTCTGATTTTTGAAATAAATTCATCCTCATGCTTTTGTCTGGAGAAGGCGACCAGAATTGCCCCGATGATAAAAACCACACCTGCAATTTCATCGGTAACGTTGTTTTTTATCAGACTGAATATATTTGCATCCTGACTGCCTGGCAGGAGATTCGAACTGTAGAATGTAAATACAGCCGTATCAAGGAATTTTAATTGAAAATCAAGAATAATGAATAATATTCCAAGGATGGCAGAAGGAATCAGCAAAATCCATCCGATTCGTTTGAATTGGTTTGGAAATAAAAATTTCGTTTTCATAATCGTCAGATTTAATAATTTCATACAAATGTAATACACAAATTACAAAAAGCAATGAATAAATTATAAAAAGTAATGTATAGGTTACATTATTTCAAAATGCAATCCTATGAAAATAGCAGGATGGGAAGGCTTAATAAGCAATATTAAGATGGTTTTCGGTCCTGATTGATAATGAATTCGAATTGAAAATTTTGGTCTTTAACTCAGTATTTGTACAACCTGACAGAAGAAGTACTTGATAATCGGAGTAAAACATGAATAACAAGGATTATTATTGTAAAACCTGATTATGGAATTTTTCAGGTTAAGGTTTTCTTTATACCTTTAGCCCTACAAAAAACAAAGTGTTAAACCTACTAAAACCTTTGGTTATGATTAATGTAGAATGGGGCAAACTCCCTTTCGCCTATTTTAAAACCGATTACAACGTTCGTTGTTACTTCCGTAATGGCGCCTGGGGTAAACTAGAGATATCCTCTTCCGAAAATATCAGTATCCATATGGCAGCAACGGCCTTGCATTATGGACAGGAAGCTTTTGAAGGCCTTAAGGTCTTCCGTGGTCAGGATGGCAAAATCAGAATATTTCGCTGGGAAGAAAATGCAAAACGATTGCAGAATTCGGCGCGTGGTATACTCATGGCGGAGGTACCTACCGATCTTTTCAAAGAAATGGTCTGGAATGTCGTTAAACTGAATGAGAAATACGTTCCGCCATATGGCAGTGGTGCATCCTTATATGTACGCCCCTTGCTTATTGGCACCGGACCACAGGTTGGTGTTAAACCAGCCAGTGAATATCTTTTCCTTGTATTTGCAGGCCCGGTTGGTCCCTATTTTAAAGAAGGATTTAAGCCTGTTAAAGTTCAGATAGCCCGTGATTTTGATCGAGCTGCTCCACTAGGTACAGGAATATTCAAAGTAGGAGGAAATTACGCAGCAAGTCTGCGTGCCGGTGAACGCGCTCATGGCGATGGTTATGCCGCCGCTCTATTCCTTGATGCGAAAGAAAAGAAATACATCGACGAAGCTGGACCCGCCAATTTCTTTGGGATTAAGAATAATACGTATGTAACTCCTAAATCGGGTTCAATTCTTCCTTCCATCACCAATATGAGTCTTCAGGATATCGCACGTGATTTGGGTATGCAGGTAGAGGTTCGTCCGATTGCTGTTGATGAATTGGGAAGCTTTGAAGAAACCGGAGCTTGTGGAACCGCAGCTGTTATTACTCCGATATGTGCAATCGAAGATCGTGATTATGCTACCGTTTTTTCATATTGTAAAGATGGTCAGGCTGGACCCGTATCTACAGCGCTCTACAAACGTTTGCAAGGCATACAGTTTGGCGATGAGGAAGATAAATTCGGCTGGGTCGATGTTATTGAATAAACTTTGTGATAATAATTTAAAAAAATGCGTCTTTCATGTGGAAGACGCATTTTTTTTGTTTGTAAACCGATATAGACTTTACTATCTTTACAATAAAACTATTAAAAAAGTAGGCTATGAAAACCAGATGTATGGCAGCTGTCATGTTAATGATGCTTTTTTTCTTTTTCCCCGGGGAAATATCAGCACAGAATGAATTTTATTGGCATAATCCGTATCCCGATGCTTCTGCCATCAATGCAGTATGGATGCGTAGTTCCACTTCGGCATGGGCAGTTGGCGACCATGGTAAAATGCTTTATTACGATGGTGACATTTGGATAAAATATCCTCCTCTGACCGACAACAATCTTTATGGAATTCATTTTTCAGATCCTGATAATGGTTGGGCTTGTGGTGAATTTGGATCAATGCTTCAATATCAAAATGGGAATTGGAGTGTAAGCAATAGCATGACCGATTTCACATTCCGGGCGGTTTTTTCAGTTTCTCCGGTCTCAGCCTGGGCAGTTGGCGTTGGAATTTATTATTATGATGGTAATTCCTGGGCCAAGGTTCCGGATGTTAATGAGTTCTTTAATACCGTTTGGTTTCAGAATCCTTCCTTGGGATGGGCTGCTGGTGATGGTGGCCTGCTTTATAAATACGAAAATGGTTCATGGGATCCGTATGATTTGGGAGATACAGATGTATTTATTCATTCTTTAGTATTTACAGATGCTCTTACAGGATATATGGGTGGTATTTCTCTCGATTGTGGCCCTAAAATGTATAAATATTTGAATGGAGGTTGGGAAAGGATAATTAATAGTACTGGTTTTGTCGATTATATTGCCCCTTTTAATCAATCTTCCGTGTTAGTTGCCGGTAATTGTGACTTGGATGAGATGGCCTCGATAGGTATTTATAATGGCAATTCATTTGAAAACAACCGTGTAACAGATATTCCATTATCGGCTCATGGTTTATCAAATGATGGTATTTCTCTGGTGGGTGGGCGTTTTGGTAATATCTGGAAGATGAAACCCGACGGATTGAGCCTTACAAATTCCTTAAGCGATTATGATTTCCGTGATTTTTATTTTCCGGTAATTGATACAGGAATTGCCTGCGCTGGTGGAGGTGAAGGAGTCGGTGGGGCTGTATATCGCTTTGAAAAAGACCACTGGGTTAAAGATTTGAATTTCCCATCAGAATATGAACCATTCAGCCTTGGCTTCATTTCTCCATCCAATGGTTGGGTCTCAGCCTCGGATGGGGTTTTACTAAGGACCGTTTTTCATTATCAGGGAGGAATTTATACTGAAGAACCCTCAACTCCTTATTTTGATGATATTGATTGTATCGATGAAACGCATTGCTGGTCTGTTGCAATGAACAACATTCACTTTTATGATGGCACACAATGGATTACACATGCGCTATCTATAAATACAGAACTAAATACCATTGATTTTAGTGCAAGCGATAATGGCTGGGCCGGAGGAAGTGTTCTCTCGGGACCCATGTATAATGGTGTAATATATCATTTTGATGGTAGCTCATGGACAGAAGTGAGGCAGTTTAATGGCATCGTTAATGATATTTCTGTTTTGGATGCTCAACATATTTGGGTTGCAACCTCTGCCGGATTATTCTTTTACAATGGTAGCGATTGGTCAATAACCGCTGCCGGAGAATACACGAGTGTTACCTTCTTGCAGCCCGATCTGGGCTATGCGGTAGAATACGGCCAAATATGGAAGTATAATGGGATAATATGGTCTTCGGTAATAGATGTCGATCCGGGAGTAATCCTGAGCCTTGAAAAAACAAAAGATAATAAAATATTTGCCGGAGGGCAGTCGGGAATTATCTTGTCCACTTCAGCACTCCCAACAGTTGGTATTGCCGTGCCTGCTGAAAAATCAGTTCTTTCAGTATTTCCAAACCCAACGCACGGAAACATCAATATACAGTTACACCTCGAACAATCATCGAGAGTATTTATAGAACTTTTCGATATGTTTGGGAAAACAGTTTATATCAGGGATGCTGGTTTGCAAACAGGTGGCTCTTTAAGTCTTATCGAAAACCTCTCCAATTTGAAGGCTGGAATGTATATTATACGAATATCTACTTCATCCAGAGATTATAAACAAAGGATTATTATTCGATAAATCAATGAGAATGCCCGATAAAACGAATGACGCTTCCCCGTATTCAGGAATTTATTAAAGATGTGGGCTTAGTTGGTATCGTTCTTATAAATGGATCGTAGAAGAATTGATTAACAAATTCTGCTGCAAATCCACTAATCGCCTATAAATGAAATACTTAAAGAATTTCGTTTAGTAATTGTTCCATTTCGATCTGAAGTTTTTTAGCTTCTAACCGGGCTACATCTGCAAAATCCATTGCAGAAGAGGCAAAAATAATGCCTCTTGATGAGTTGACTAATAATCCACAATCTGCAGTCATTCCATATTTGGCAACTTCAGAAAGGCTACCCCCTTGGGCACCTACACCGGGAACCAGCAAAAAGTGCTTTGGCACTATTTTTCTGACTTCGGTCAACATTGCTGCCTGCGTAGCGCCGATAACGAACATCATGTTTTCTTCGTTACCGCCCCATGTGAATGATTGTTGCAGTACTGTTTCGAATAAACGATTATTATTCTCTGTGTTTCTCAGATGTTGAAAATCGAGGGAACCTTTATTCGATGTAAGTGCGAGTAAAATCACCCACTTATTTTCAAATTGCATGAAAGGCTTTACAGAGTCTTCACCCATATATGGAGCTACCGTAACTGCATCAAAATCAAAACCCGACGATTTTTTATCAAAAACGGACAGGGCGTAATTTTCGGAGGTATTTCCAATATCGCCGCGCTTAGCATCGGCAATGGTAAATACCTCATCCTTGAAATTTTCAAGGTAATGCATGGTCTTTTCTAGACTTTGCAATCCTTTAATGCCTCTCGACTCATAAAAGGCAAGATTGGGTTTGTAGGCTACGCAATAGTCGATTGTAGCATCAATGATGGCTTTATTGAATTCAAAAACAGGGTCTTCAGTGTTTAATAAGTGTTTGGGAATTTTGTTTAGATCGCTATCCAAACCAACACATAAAAATGATTTTTTTCTAAAAATCAAATCGCGAAGTTGACTGTAATTCATATACTTACAAATTAATCGATGCTTTCGACTTTCAAACGCTCTGCATTTTCGGCAACCATAAGCTGGTCAATCATATCCTGAATTTCGCCATCCATATAAACCGGAAGATTATAGTTCGAAACATTGATGCGATGGTCGGTTACTCTTCCTTGAGGGTAATTGTAGGTCCGGATTTTCGCGGAGCGATCGCCGGAAGAAACCATCGTTTTACGTCTCGAAGAAACTTCATCGAGATATTTCTGATACTCGCGTTCAAAAATCCGAGTACGTAATATCGTCATGGCCTTTTCGTGGTTTTTCAACTGCGATTTTTCGTCCTGCATCGAAACCACGATGCCGGTAGGAACGTGGGTAAGCCTTACGGCCGAATAGGTTGTATTAACACTTTGCCCGCCGGGACCGGAAGAGCAGAAAGTATCTTTGCGGATATCGCTGAGTTTGATATCCACGTCAAATTCATCGGCTTCGGGTAAAACTACAACGCTGGCTGCCGAAGTATGAATACGTCCCTGAGCTTCGGTTTTTGGCACTCTTTGCACGCGATGCACACCCGATTCGTATTTAAGAGTTCCGTAAACTTCATCACCTATCACGTTGAAAATAATTTCTTTATATCCACCAACGGTACCGTCGGCAAAATCAACCATTTCAACTTTCCAGTTTTTCTTTTCACAAAACTTCTGATACATCCGATAGAGGTCGCCGGCAAATATACTGGCTTCATCGCCACCCGAACCGGCACGTATTTCCATCACCGCATTTTTGCCGTCCTGAGGGTCTTTTGGTAGAAGAAGGATTTTAATATCTTCCTCAAATTTTTCTTTTTCTGCAAGCAGGGAGTCAATTTCATCCTTGGCCATTTCCCGCATTTCCTCATCTTTTTCGTTATAGAGGATTTCCTTGCTTGATTCTATCCCTGTGAGAACCCTGCCGTAGCCTTTGTATATCTCAGCAATGGGAGTAAGTTCTTTATAATCCTTATTAAGCTTAATATATCGCTTTATGTCGGCCATAATATCCGGGTCGTTCATCTCTATTTCGATGTCTAACCAACGCTTGTATATGGCTTCTAATTTCTCAATCATGAAAAGTAATTCTTTGAATTTGGGATGCAAAGGTACAAAAAGCGATGGTATGAGTAGTTGCCGTCGCAAACTGACATTTTACACGGACTAAAATAATGACGATTAATCAATTGAGGATTATTAGGCAAGGAGGTTCATGCATCCACAAAATAGCACAAATGATGCGGCAATTATTTTATAAAAGATAACAAATTTATTATTTTTCTTAGAAAAATTCATCGGAGGTATAATGATAAATTACTCAAATATTGCTTGTTATGCCGAAAATTAAAAATTCATATTAAGTCACAGTTTCGTTAAAGCTGAAAATTGTATTTTCCAATATGTATTTTGGAACCCAGTGTCAAATCCCGTACTTCATCAAATGGCTATAAACCGCATGGTAAAGTAATAATTCGGTTTTTTATTATTTATCCAGATTTATAACTACTCTAAATAATAGATTAACAATCTCTTCACCCTGTTTACAGGGGGTCCAAAGGGGTAAATTCTTAAGGCTTTGTAGTACTTTTTTCTGATCATCATCCTTCATTCGCCAGGCCTTGGGTATAGATACGTTCCTCATTCTGCCCCGTTTGTTGATTACGAATTCAAGTACAAAACTGCCGGTTATCTCCGGATAGGTTTCCTTAATGATATTTTTGCAATATTCTCTGAAATAATTCTCATCACCGCCCAGGAAAGAAGGCTGATTATCAATAATTACAAATACTGGCAAGGAGTCATTATCCGTAGAACTTAATACATCGAGACTATTCCATTCAAATATTTGATTCTCTTCATTGATGTATATTCCGTATTGCATTCTTTGTTTAATCGGTTTATTGTTATATAAAGCTGGTTTCCAACGAGATGAAGACTCCAATATTAATCTTAAAAGCTCAAAATTTACATCTTTTGAAATACCACCATTTAGCAATTTTGCAGAAGTAACCTGTCCAGATTCATCAACTACAAATGATACAAATACAGAACCAATTTTAAAATCATGAGTAAATGGATTCGGGTAGTGAAAGTGTTCATTAACGTATTTCATGAATGTATCACCCATATTTGAAGCATTATAATCTGGAATTTGAGAAACTGTTTCCAACTGCAATTGGGTAATCGTATTCATTACCTGGGTATAATTCAATTCTTTAATGAGTTTGCCTTCTTTGTTCGATATTTTCCATATGCCATAGGGATAATCATTATAGGGGAGTTCTATAAATTAAACTGTTGTAATTCAAATATATATAGCTATATTTGTGTATGAAAAAGCACACAAAAAGCATTAAAAAGCAGTCTTACAAAACGAGTGGGAAACAA
>JAUSOY010000046.1 GCA_030656615.1 Bacteroidales bacterium
GCAAATTGCGTATCAAACAATCCTTGTTTCCCACTCGTTTTGTAAGACTGCTTTTTAATGCTTTTTGTGTGCTTTTTCATACACAAATATAGCTATATATATTTGAATTACAACAGTTTAATTTATAGAACTCCCCTATAGCTAATTTAGAGTTTTCGAAATTCCACCTTATGAAAAGGGGAAAAATATCAGAACATATCGCCTCGATTCCAGCCTTGGGAATCTCTTTAATTGCTGCACTTTTAGCTTTTGTGATCCTAGGTATTCTTAGTGGTTTTATTGACAAACCTTTAACGTATATCGTTTGGATTTTAATGAATGCTTCTGCCTCTTTTCTGATTTGCATTCTTCATCCAAAACAGGTATGGATTGTACCTCTGCTTTGTAATAGCTTCGTTATGTTTCCTGCTTTACTTGATGATTCATTCTGGTCAATCTCTTTTGGGTTAATAGTGGGATTAGGTGTAGTTTTTTCATTTCCAATGGCACATTTTGGTGCATTGATAGGTAGACGAAGAGAAAGTCGCAATAAAAGAAAATCCGATTAACCATTTAAAAAAGTAATTATGAAAAAATCAATTTTACTCTTTGCAGGACTTGCACTTCTGACACTAGAAATCCAAGCGCAGACAGTTATCGACTATGATGGTAATGTTTATGATACTGTGACAATAGGTACACAGGTCTGGCTGAAACAAAACCTGAAGGTGACACATTACAATAACGGAAACCCTATACCCAATGTTACCGACATCGCGACGTGGGCTAACCTGACAACAGGTGCAAGGTGTTATTATAACAACGATTCTACGGCTTACGATTCCGTTTATGGCGCCTTATATAATTGGTATGTTGCACAAGATCCCAATATTTGCCCCGCAGGATGGCATGTATCCTCAAATGCTGAATGGCAAACAACGGAAACATTTCTTGGAGGTGCGAGCATTGCAGGAGGCAAAATGAAGGAAGCAGGTACAATCCATTGGGCCAGCCCGAATTTCGGAGCTTCAAACAGTAGCGAATTTACTGGCCTTCCAGGCGGTATGCGTGACCCAAGCGGTGTTTTCAGTTCCTATAGAGAGAATGGCTTTTGGTGGACAACTACGGCTTACAATGCATCATCAGCCTGGTCAACCTATCTTTGGTTCCAATTTGCAGGCGTCGACCATAACCCCACACCGAAAAAATACGGCTTAAGCATACGCTGCATTAAGGATAATAGCGTCGGGTTTGGAGAGAATAATTCTTTAGAAAAAATCAAACTATATCCGAATCCTGCAAATGATCAAATTACGATTGACTATAACGATGGACAAAACTTAAGTCTATCAGTTTATAATATTGTTGGGAAACTTGTGTTGCAAAGAGAATTGAATAAAAACAAAAATATTATTGACATCAGTACTTTTGCAACAGGAGTGTACATTATCCGCATTAACGGAGCTTCATTGACAGTTCAACAGAAACTAATTATAGAATAATATTCTAGGCATAGTAAATAGGAGTTTGAGCGGTCTGTCCCGCTCGTGGGAATCCAGAGATGTGCACCGACTGTTGGCAGTTTGAATTTATCCGGTGGCAGGCAGGATAATAAGGATTAATTTTTCTCAAAGCGATTTCAATATGCATTCTATGTTCAAAAAAAACAACGTATATTTGATACATAGTTAGGTTTTGAGGTGGAATTTCGTTTAAGCCAATGCTTCTTGCAATGGCTATTGTATAAAGAAAATCATATTTAGTTTAATGTCTTTCTCAACAATGAGCTGTGATGGAGAAGTATGGTGGTAAAGGAAATTTATTGAAATAAGTTTCAACCAGATATATAATTTGTAACTTTAGAAGCCATTTTGGATTTAATCTACTCAAAAAACGTATTAGTAAGTGCAAATTGAGTTTTACCTTTTAATTTTTATTAAATAATGGAACACGATTTTATAAAGGCATATAATGAAGCGGTTTTTGATACAAATAAAATTAAGGTTAATGAAGTTATTGAATTGGCATTGACAGAAGGGTACACCCCGGAGGATGTTGTTTTCAATATTGTAATTCCTTCATTGGACTCAATGATGTTTCGATTGGCTGAAAAAGGAGAAGTAAATTTAACTCAACACTTTTTTGCCAGTCAAATAGCATCAGAAATCACTGAAAATTTAATAGAAAAATTTGTTAGCACACCTGAAAATCAGTCTGCTGTTATTATAGGCACATCACCTGGCGATTTTCACGGCTTAGGTAAAAGAATTGTAACGGGTTGTTTAAAAGCTCATATGATGGAGGTCGTTGATTTAGGATTAAATGTTGCACCCGAAAAATTTGTAGAAGCAGCCGTTTTGCATGAAGCCAATGTAATAGCCATTTCTTCGATGATGTATCATACAGCGACCGGTGAGAATGGCTGTCTTAAAGTTCGAAACATTCTAAAAGAAAATAAGCTCGAATCAAAAATTAAAATTATTGTAGGTGGTGCACCGTATCGGTTCGACCCTAAGCTTTATCAAATTGTGCAGGCCGATGCCTGGGCCGAAAATGGCAATTTGGCAGGCATCGTTATTTCCCATTTAATTAGTGTCTGTCCATAAAGTCCTTCATTTCATGATTTCTGATAATTTTTTTCAATGCGTGAAGAATTTTTTACTTCGAAAAAATATTCGATAACGCTTACGCAGCGATCAGGTGTTTATATCTTGCCCAAATTTG
>JAUSOY010000047.1 GCA_030656615.1 Bacteroidales bacterium
ATAAGCTAAGTATTCAATGCAGTCTTCATCCGTTTTGAAGCGTTCAGCAAACTCTATCAGGTTTTGACCTTTAAATAAATTCATGTATCCCTTGTTTTTATTGGATGCTAATATATGCATTTATCTACTGACCTCAATAAAATTTTAAAGCGGATGCCTTAAAGTCTCATAGAAAGCCTTCTGATATCTAATACTAAAACTCTAAAATAAGATTTCAGGGTTTCGCACAATAGAGCAAATGGTGAACGACGAATCGTATTAAAATAACCATCAAAAAGAAAACAATTTCAAGTAGTTAATAGTGTATTTTCAAGATAATCTTCTAATTCGCGGGTCTGAGTCGCGTTGATAGGAACTTCCCAATTACGGCCACCAAACATCATTATCGCCTTCTGGAATTTCCGATCAACAGAAGCTAAGAAGCGAATATTAATGATAAACGATCGATTAATTCGAAAAATCTGATTATCGGGCAGCAATTCTGCCACTTTTCCAAGTGTGACGGTTATCGTTATTTTCCTTCCATCCAACAGGAAAATATCCGTATAGTTCCCTTCGGCACGGCAATAAACAATTTCGAGAGGATCTATCAGTACAAAACCTGACCTCAGGTTAAATTTGAGTTTTGAACATTTATGACTGTCAGGTACATTTCGTGACACCTTCATTGAAGAATATTTATCGATCACCTGTTGAATATCACTCAATAAAACAGGCTTCAATAAATAATCGAATGCAGACCTGCGACACGCATCAATCCCTTGATCATCGTATGCTGTTACATAAACAGTGACGGGGTAATATCCTTTTAAAGTTAAAGCATCATAAAAGGAAAAACCATCAAGACCCGGCATGTGGTAATCGAGGAAAAGAATCTCCGGTTTGATATTGTAAACTTCGTCCAATGCTTTTTTAGGATTGGATGAAAATCCTGCAATTTCGACTTCGGGAATGGATTCCAATAAATCGACCAGGTACTCCACAGAACCTACCTCATCATCCAGAATATAAACCTTAATAGTACTCATCGCATATGTTTTTTATTCAATAAACGGCATTTTGATTAAAACACGGGTTCCAATAGCTTGCCCCTTAGCATCATATAAATCGAAGAATTGAGACGTAATTTCTATACCTAAACGCTCTTTAAACATCTCAAAATACTGATCCATTATTTTTAAACCACGCTTAGTATTACCAATAGAATATTCTGCTGCTGCTTCCCGGCCAACACCATTGTCTTCGACACTCAAATTCAATAATAAATGATCCATAGAAATATTAACAGAAAGCTTCCCGCGTTTATCAATTAGGGGTAATATTCCATGTTTAAGTGAATTTTCGACATAGGTTTGTAAAATCATTTTAGGAACTTTTAAATCAGTAGAAATATCAGGTGGAATATGAATGGTATAATCGAAGCGATCGCCAAAACGGAACTTTTCCAATTCGAGGTAGTGCTTCACAAATTCAATTTCCTGATCCAGGCTACGAGTCATTTTATTACTATGTTCAAGTGTACTTCGTATTAATTTGGAAAGGCTTTGCAAGTACTTAAGTGCCATATTTTTATCATTCTTCATTATGGCTGCACCAATTGAATTAATGGCATTAAAAGTAAAATGCGGATCCATTTGTGAGCGTATTGACCGCAGTTGCAAATCAATCATTTTCAAATTAATCTGTAGTTCTCTATCCTTTATTTTTTTTCTTCTTTTATTAATAAACGTAGTTAAAGCAACACTTACACCTGCAATCAAAAGTACTATTAAGCCATAAAACCACCATCGTTGCCAAATAGCAGGTAAAATTTCGAATTCAGTTAACAATGCCTGTTCGGAATTGAAGCCATTTTCATTACAGGATATCACTTTAAACTGATATTTTCCGGGTGGTAAATTGGTATATACTGCATGTGTTTCTGAAGTTAGTATTGACCATCCCTTATCATATCCATCCAGAAAATAACTGTAAGTAATTCGCTCAGGGCTACTAAAATTAATACCCTGATAATCGAGACGAATATTTCTTTGGTGATATTTTAAATTCAAATTGTCACCTTCGTGAGTTACAACCCATTGCATATCATTACCTAGCCATGAAAGGCTTTGAAGGAAAACCTTTGGAGGTGTTTTATTAAATCGTAAAAATCGGGTATCAACGATAAAAACATTATCATTGGTTGCAATCCAGATTCTGCCTTTACTATCAGAGACTATACCGTTTTGTTGAACTTCTCTACCTGTAAACCCATTCCAACGATCATAAAAGTATATCTCCAATCCATTTTTTGTGTGGAAAGTCTTAAGATTAATAACACTAAGACCTTTTATTGATCCTATAAAAAGTAAACTATCTCCTGATTTGTGCAAGGCTGTTACAAAATCATCGAGATGCGGATGATGTATTTTTTGCAATTTGCCTTCTGAAAAATAATATAAGCCCTGATTGTTTCCAATCCACACGCCCCGTTTATCAGCACACATGGTATTTGCACCCATGTTTTTAGGGGAAACACTATCGGGCAAACTCCATATTTTATCCTTTCCATCCCAAAACCGCAGGAAAGAAAAGGCGCCCAGCATATAGTTCCCTGAAAAATCTTTTGCAATGCTGACTATTCTACGTTTACCCGGATGCACAACTTCAGGATCTATAAAACGAACATTATCCTTTTCATCCACGATCATTAATCCTTTTGCTGTACCCGCCAGAGTACGCCGATTTACGCTGTCATTAAAAACAAACATGGCATCATAATTATCGCCATAGTCAAATTTTGTCCAGCCGTTTTTTTCCTTTCGGAGAATGCCAATATCAGGGCTCGTAAATACAGGTCGCTTTTTCCAGTCGGTTGTCCCACCCATATATAGGGTGCTGGGTCTAATAATGCCATCCTCACCGAATACTTTATATGAACGGTCTTCATAACACTGTCCGTCCTGATACACTCTAAGTAAAGGTGGAGTATAGTTTACAATCCACATTATATTGCCTTCCGGAACCAAATTCCATACACCTGATAAATAAGGGATGCTTTGTTCGATCCGCTGAATTCCAGGATTATTAATGCAATACAAGCCATTTTCCCCGCCAATCCAAATATTCCTTTGTGAATCACGGAAAGAACAAGACGCGGCCTCCACAATTACCTTTCCCTTAAATTGAAAATCATGGGTGTACAAAAATATAGCTTGAGAATTATACAAATTAACTAAAAACCCACCATTTTCAAATTCGTTGATTTCGATCTGATTTGGTCTGATTTCTACATCAGGAAGCTGAAACAAGCGTTGAACCTTTTTCCCATTCAAACGGCAAACATAATTATCATAATCAATTGCAAAAGGCTTTTCACTCAATATTCTCCCAATTTTCAGGCTTCGTTTGCTGGTACTTTCAATTTTCTTATCAATTTTATTGATAATTATAATTGTATCCTTATTGCTTTTTGACAAATACACGTAAACTTTATCATGAACTACACTTATGTAACCATCATCATTAAGCATCTGATTATGTTTATATACGAAATGTACGGTGTCTCCTGTTTTACGATCTACCCAAATAGCATATAAATTTTCAGTGTCCAGAACGGATGCATAAAACGATTTACCCTTTTCAAAATAAATATTGTCAGCATATATTGAAGAAAATTTTGTTTTCCATAAGGGCCTGATATACCGAAATGTGTCATTCACTAACTGATACACCAAACGCTGACTAATAAAACCAATATCACCTTTGTCGTCTTCAAAAATTTTGATGAATGAAACGGCCGGCATTTCTTTATTATAGCGATAATTTTTAAATGTTTTACCATCGAATCGCGAAATTCCAGCCTTGGTACCAGCCCACAAAAAACCTCTTGAATCCTGGAAAAGACAAGTAACCTGATTTTGTTGTAAGCCGTTATCAGTAGTGTAATGCCGGTAAATCATTTCCTGAGAAAATGCAATACCTGAACATACGTAATACAAAACCAAAATTAATAAACCTCTCAAAGTAATCGAATTTGGCACTAAGATTCAAAATTTAAACGGAATATCAAAATAATATTACCTATAAATATTAATGAATATACATGTTAAAATGTACTAGTACTAATAATCAGATTCTATACTCCAAAAAGTGTGTGATTAGTCTACAAGAAACTTAAAACTTACTGAATTATGACACCATTCAGAATAACCACATCCACTTTATTACTGCCATATGCATATGGCAAAAACTCGATGGAAGGCATTTCGCGGCTAATATAAACATTGGCTTTTTTACCAATGGCAATGCTTCCTAACTCATCACTCAATCCCATTGCATAGGCAGTATTAAGGGTTGTAGCGTTAATGGCTTCCTGAGGCGTAAGCCTGAATTGAATACAAGCCATGGAAAGAACTAATTGCATATTGCCTGAAGGCGAAGAGCCCGGGTTAAAATCGCTGGCAAAAGCAACAGGAAGGCCAGCATCTATCATTTTACGGGCCGGGGCATGTACCATATTCAGAAAAAAAGCTGCTCCCGGTAAAATGGTCGGCATGGTTTCCGTACCTAATAAAACCTCAATTTCATCATCCCCTGTATATTCAAGATGGTCGACTGATAAAGCCCCATATTTTACACCAACCTGAATACCTCCGCTATATGCAAGCTCGTTCGCATGAATTTTAGGACGAAGACCATACTTAATACCCGCCATCAGAATTCTTTCTGTTTCTTCAACGGTAAAAAAGCCTTTATCACAGAACACATCAATGTAATCGGCTAAATCTTCTGCGGCAATCTGAGGTATCATGTCGTTGATTACCAGATCAACATATTCGTTTTGACGTCCTTTATATTCCAGAGGAACAGCATGAGCGCCCAGAAAGGTTGTTTTAATGGTTAATGGTGTTATTTCACCCAGTTTTCGGGCAACCCGTAACATTTTAATTTCTGCTTCCGGTGTAAGGCCGTATCCACTTTTTATTTCAACCGCTCCTGTGCCATATTGAATAATTTCTTCGATGCGTGGTAAAGCTTCTTCGATGAGTTGTTCTTCGGATGCCTCTTGTAATCGTTTAGCAGAATTAAGAATCCCACCACCCCTTTTGGCAATTTCTTCATAGGATAAACCACGAATTTTATCCACGTATTCGATTTCACGGCTTCCAGCATAAACAAGATGAGTATGCGAATCGCAAAAAGAGGGGAAAACCATGCGATCCTTAGCATCTATTTCAGTTAACATGGATATAGTATCCAGTTTTTCTTCCAAACGGCCAATATCCTTCATACTTCCAAAATCGATGATAAGCTCATCTTCAATCAACAGAAACGCATCCTGAATGCTTAGAAGTTTTTCCATTTCTTTGCCTGCAGCCCATATGCGGTTTTCACCATTTTCGATATTTACCAGTTCTTTGATATTATGTATGAGTATTGCCATTTTTAAGGATTTTTATGATTTCATTGCAAAGGTAGTATTTACTAAGGAATGGTGGTAATAGCAACGATAATGGGTCTTGACATGAAAATAAAACGATGGTAATTTCGTTGTAATCAAAAAGAGAAAAACATGTTCGATTACGCTAAATTAATCTTAATAAAAGTCAGCTTTAATCCATTTCTTTTTTCACATGAATTGAAAAAATTCGTAGCACTTTTAAGCAAGGAAGAAAATCTCCGACTTAAAGCATGGTGTATTGTAATGTTTGGTGCCATGTACGCAGAAAGCATTAAAGAAGCTTTTTCAGCGATTTCCTGAAGAATCAGGTAAGATTGTTTCGTTTTCCAGGCTTTGAATTGTACGAAGGAATGTATTGTAAAGGATGGGTTTCACTAAAAACCTTGACAAAATAATTCTACCCGCCCGTTCAATATAGACCGGATTGGAGTTCCCTGTAATAAAAACCACAGGAATTGCGGAATATGACCGAATTTCCTCCATCATCATAATTCCGTCTTTTGATCCTTCAATCTTAATATCCGACAGAATTAAGTCCGGAATTTGGGAATTTATCATTTGTATCGCGTCCAGTGCATTCACAGCATTTCCAATACATTCATGTCCTGCATTTTCAATATAGCGCTCAAGAAGCATTGCCTGAATCAAATCATCTTCAACAGTTAATATTTTCATGCTTATTAATCATTTAATAATGGAAAGTGCCCTATCTAACTGATGGCAATATTTTTAATGGATTAAATTTTACTTCAAAATGTAAACCATTCCGACTTTCAAAGGTATAACTGGCCTTAATCTGTTGCAATAAAGCGCGAATCATTTCTGAACCCAGTGTAGATCCTTTATGTTCAAACGATTTTGGATCAAAACCTAATCCGTTATCCTTATAAATCAAATGACATATGTTTTTATCTGGAATTTCAATATTAATCGTTACTATCAGGTCAGAGTTCCTTTTCGAACTATGGGTTAATGAATTATCTATCAACTCATTAATTATCAATCCTAATGATATTGCTTTGTCCATATCAAGATTGAATTCAGGGCAATTAATTAAAAATTCAGGGCATTCTCCCTCACAATGAAGGATTCTATAATCCTGAATTACTGCTTCTAAATAATTTTTCATACTGATATGAGCAAAATTATCACTTTGATAAAGCAGTTCATGAACCTTTGCAATGGCATGTACACGATTTTGAAATCGCATCATAACTTCCTTAATGGCAGGTTCTTTCGAATTAAACGCTTTTATTTGCATGAGACCTGAAATGACTGCAAGATTATTTTTTACCCGATGATGAATTTCAGAAAGTAAAGCACTTGAATGTTCCAGTGATTTATTTAACTGACCCTCCATAACGGTTCGTCGTGAAACTTCGCTCTCCAATACGGTATTATCGAGACGAAGACGATGTACAATGAACCCGAAAACAAAAACGGATAGTATTAATAGGATTACTGTAATTGTGACGATTAACTGAATGACGCTCCCGGAATCGATCATATCCCTTCCATATAAGATACTCGCAATACGAGTTCTTTTTAGAAGACCTGTTTCAAACACATTCAGACTTACTCTGTAACGATCTTCAATCTGTTTATGTCTCGCATATTTTTTCCTAAAGGATGTATCTTCCGGATCACTTGTTTGGCTTGTTGAAAGGACATTTTCGGTACTTTCCAGCATGAGTTCCCTCATATTGATAACATTCAAAAATACCCGTTTAAGAGAAGTGTCTTTAAACCCCATGGTCTCAACCTTATCAATCAATTTTGAATTTTGAAGGATTAAACTTTCGGTTTTTGCTTCTAAATCATGCATGTGCTCAAAATCGCATGAGAGTGAATGTTCGTAAATATTAAAAAATATCTTTTCGGAATTTTCAGAAATCGCTGCAACAGCCTGCATTTGAATAAGTTTATCATCAACCAACTCATTCAAACGAAATTGAGAAACCTCCAGATTTCGTTCCTGAACTGCACCAATAATCAAATTAACGAGCCCCAATGAAATAATCAGAAAAAAACCAAGATAAAACCAAAAATACTTGCGAAATAGTCGAGCCATATTTTATCCCTGTTTAAAGTTGTAATTATAGGGGAGTTCTATAAATTAAACTGTTGTAATTCAAATATATATAGCTATATTTGTGTATGAAAAAGCACACAAAAAGCATTAAAAAGCAGTCTTACAAAACGAGTGGGAAACAAGGATTGTTTGATACGCAATTTGC
>JAUSOY010000085.1 GCA_030656615.1 Bacteroidales bacterium
ATAAGCTAAGTATTCAATGCAGTCTTCATCCGTTTTGAAGCGTTCAGCAAACTCTATCAGGTTTTGACCTTTAAATAAATTCATGTATCCCTTGTTTTTATTGGATGCTAATATATGCATTTATCTACTGACCTCAATAAACTTATTTTGAGAGGGATATAACTAAATCCTTATAAATTCGGCCTCTTTCCTCAAAATTTTTGAATTGGTCATAACTCGCAGCAGCTGGTGAAAGCAAACAAATGCCCCCGACCGGAGTACTTTTTATGGCCATTGCTATCATAGCCGAAAAA
Organism: Bacteroidales bacterium; assembly: GCA_030656615.1. Classification (GTDB taxonomy): domain Bacteria; phylum Bacteroidota; class Bacteroidia; order Bacteroidales; family TTA-H9; genus JAUSOY01. The sequence goes on from JAUSOY010000085.1 coordinate 294, forward strand.
TCGTCGAAGTAATATAAACGGGAATGAATATCAGCATTAATTGGGAATTGTGAAATAATTCGTTTGCCGGCATCTCCGGTATATAAAACGATCCCTTTAAATGAAGATAATAAATAATCTGTAAGAAGCGTATAATCAATTCCCCGGTCATAACCTCCGATAATTAAAGTTGAGACATCTCCCAGAGCCTCCAATGCCTGAAGGGTTGCTTCCGGAATGGTAGCTATGCTATCATTATAAAAATGCTTGCCCTGAATACAACCGACATATTCCATTCGATGCTCCAAAGGTGTAAATTCAGTAATGTTTTTTACCGCCTCTTGAGCATTTATTCCATAGGCTTGAATTGCAAGCAAAGCCGCCTGAACATTCAGCAAATTATGTCTTCCTGGTAATACTTTATTAACGGTTTCGATTGAACATATATCATTTTCAACTCCAGCGATTCGATGAACAATTTTTCCCTGCTTCACAAAAGAGCCATCCTGGCCATGATCAGTATTTGAAAAAGGCAGAAGACCAGACTCGATCGGATTATCGTTTAACAACGATTGAATTAATGAATCTTTGTAATGATAAATGAAAAAATCGCTGGGTTTTTGGTTCTTCGCTATATTCCATTTGGCCATTTGATAGTCGAGAAACGACGGGTAATGATCAAGATGTTCCTGAAACAAGTTCAATAAAACAGCAATATGTGGTGATGCCGGTGAATTTTCAAGCTGATGTGACGAAATTTCAAGAACAATTGTATTGTTATTCAATTCTTTGGAAACAATTTCATACACGGGTACGCCAATATTTCCTGCCAGAGTCACTGGTTTTTGCATCCCGGAAATCAAAAATGCTATCAGGCTGGATGTGGTACTTTTCCCTTTTGTACCTGTTATACCAATTATCTGTTGCGAGTATGAATCGAGAAACAAACCCATTTGCGAAATAACAATGGCTCCTTTTTTCAAAGGTCCTAACTTCATTGACGATATTCCGGGTGATTTTATAATCAAATCAAATTCATTAACAGCTTTTAAGTAATTATCTCCCGTAATGAGTTCAATTTTAGGATTATCTTTAAACAATTCATCATTAATAATTTCCTCGTTCATGTCTGCTACAGCAAACCGAGGAATACGAACATCAGCAAGCAGAAAATATGTCATTGCCCTACCTTCTTTGCCAAATCCCAAAACAAGGATTTTCTTTTTTTCTGTAATTGCCCTTTCAAGAATCTCCATGCAAAGCGTTTTTTATCAGATTAATAAATCGGGGTTCCAGAAAGTGGGTTCCAGCCAGATCGGATACCTGAGTAATATCCGATAATTGTTTTCCGGCCAAATTATATTCCTCCGAATCGATATAATGTTTTAGTAAAACCTCTGAAGAATCAGAATATCGTAAAATATATCGATGAAGTGCTTCATTAACCTCTTCCACAGTTCCGACACATTCAAAAGGCTTTACAGGATTTTTACCAGTAAGTTCATCCATTTCCTTCATCATAAATTCCTTTTCAAACATATTTGTTCCAAAGGCTTTTTTCAGTTTATCGATTGGCATAAATGGACTTAAAATGATATATGCAAAAAGACATTTAGGACATTTTCCGCACCATTTGTCTTCTTTACTTCCGGCATTACAGCTCTTAAATATTTGAAAATATTGATCATAACGAGCAAATAGTGATGCGATTTGTAATTCACTCAAAGGCCGTAAAAAACTAAAGTACTCAATATCGCTACAAACGAATTCTTTATAATAGTCCCTGAAATCTGATTCAAATTCAAATGATTTGGAATATTGATGATTAACTCCGGAAGTGCGAGTGGTTGATTCATTGGCAGAAGATTCATTTGACAAGGCAACGTAACGGATTCCATGTAATGACGAAACCAAAAGAGTTACAAAGGCCAATAATGCTGAAAATGGAGTATGGCCATTTAAAAAACCACGCTCATTTAATCCAATCAAAGCCGGATCGATTTTTCGGTAGGCCAACAAACAACGATCCATTCCAATACCAGAAGCTTCAACACATTGAAGACTTGCTGGTCGAGGATTCAGAATAAAGGGCTGAATATTAAAATGCGATTTAAGGAGTTCAAGACTTACAACACTATCCTTTCCTCCGCCTACAGGAACTAGAATTTTATCCGCATCAGTTTTAAGGCTTGATTTTGCTAAAATATCACCCTGGCTCTGTATTGTCATAAAATCAGACATTTCGGCCGGAATATTATTCAAATAAAAAAACTCACCAAGTCCCTGAAAATAAAGGTTTTTCCACCATAAAATCTGGTTTTCAGTTAGCGACACGGGCAAAATAATAAGCTTAGGAGAGCATACACATTTCCAATAACTAATCAATTCGACCATACCAATATGGAAAACCAGATTCCGGATTATAGAATCCGTAGCGTAGTTTTTCTTTATGTCCTCAGTAATTGGGATAGTTATTTCAGGATAAAAAACTTCTAAGCCCGGTACTTCAAAATGATATCTGATTTGTAACTCATTATCAGTAAATAAGTAATGAAAGTCGTGATAAACAAACTCCGGAAAATCGAAAATCAACTGCTTATATTTTTCAAAATTATTCACCATCATAGCATTCTGGTATTGTTTTTGAGATACAGAAACTGAGAAACTGAAATACTAACCACAAAAGTACAAACTTCAAGGCTACATGAACAGGCTCGACAAAATACTTAGCATACATAGCAACGGAATTAAACCAGCAGTTGGAAAAGTTCTCATCAGTGAGCCTTTCCAAAGTGACTTTTATTTCAAACGCTCAGTTGTTTTGTTAGCAGAGCATACGGAAGAAGGTTCCTTTGGCCTTATCATGAATAAACCCTTGGATTTACCATTTAAAGACGTGGTTAAAGGCTTTCCCGATTTTGACGGTCGGGTGTTTATTGGTGGTCCGGTAAAAGTCAATAATGTATATTTCTTACACAGTCTGGGTCATATAATCGAAGGAAGTCTGAAAATTATTCCCGGATTATTTTGGGGAGGTGATGCGGATCAAATCCGTGAAATGATCTTAAAAAAACAAATCAAACCCTCTGAAATAATGTTTTTTGTTGGTTATAGTGGTTGGTCATCACAGCAACTCGAAACAGAACTGAATCGTAACGCATGGCTGGTTTCCAGTACCAATGCCGACATCATTAAAAATGTGGAATGCGGAAATCTTTGGAGTCATATGTTAACACGTTTAGGAGGCAAATACGTCCACTGGAAAAACTACCCCATTGATCCTCTTTCAAATTGATCCATAATAATCGGCCTATTTCCTTAGATTGTTCGTAATTTTACTTCTTCCATACGGACAAAATCGCCATGCTAATAAAAATCTACCCGGAAAATCAAAACCCACGACTGATAGACACCATTACTGATTGTTTGAAAAATGGTGGAGTAATTATCTATCCTACGGATACTGTTTATGCCATTGGCTGTGATATCCATAATCATAAAGCATTGGAGCGTTTAGCACAGATTAAAGGAATAAAACCCGATAAGGCTAATTTTTCACTCGTTTGCTACGATCTAAGTGAATTATCAACATATACCCGCCCGATTGAAAATGAGATCTTCAAATTAATGAAACGTCTGCTTCCCGGGCCATATACCTTTATCCTTAATGCCTCGAATGCTGTCCCTAAAATTTTCCAGAGTAAAAAGAAAACTGTTGGTATTCGTATTCCTGATAATGAAATTATCCGGAATATTATAAAAGAATTTGGTGGACCTGTGGCCTCAACATCCATTCATGACGATGATGATGTAATTGAATATACTACGGATCCCGAACTAATCTATGAAAAGTACCAATCACTGGTTGATATAGTAATTGATGGGGGATATGGCGGAAATGAAGCATCTACAATACTTGATTGCACTAGTGGCGAAATAGAAGTAATTAGAGAAGGCAAGGGAAGTATCGACATTTAATTCCCTAATCTATAGCAAAATCGATATTTTGAGGATTTTTTTAGAAAAAAAAACAGCGTACGGGTTTGGTATTTTCGGAAATAAGCCTAATTTTGCACCTCGTTATTTGAGTAGGGTCGACTAAGTAGCTCAGTAGGTAGAGCACATCCCTTTTAAGGATGGGGTCCTGGGTTCGAATCCCAGCTTGGTCACATCTAAGAACCTCACCATTTTGGTGGGGTTCTTTTTTTTATCAGGGATTCCGGCTGATGCATCCATTGAAGTTTGTAATTTAGCTTTCGAAAGTTCAGGAATTTGAATACCCTATGAAGCTAAACCTGTTTAGATACTTGCTTATTTCAGGACTGATGTCACTCGTATTCATCGGTCTCCCTGTATTGTTACGGGCAGGTAATGATACGGAATCACTGCTTCAGGAATTAAAACTCAGCAAAAGTGATACCTCAAAACTCAGAATATTAAATCAACTTTCCGCTAATTACCTTACTACAGATTTCGGTCAGAGCCGTAAATATGCCGACCTGGCATTACGCAAGGCCATTCTTCTTCACAACAATAAAGGTATGGCCCTTGCCTACCGCAATATTGGCAAAGTGTACCTTTATACTGGCGACCCTGCCCGTGCTCACAAAACATTGAAAAAATCACTATTTTTTGCAAAAAATTCCTTGCCAGAAAAGCAATTATTGTCATGGTATAAGGATTTGTCATTTGCCTGTTATCAGGATAAAATGCTCGATTCGGCTATTGTGTGGTCAGACAAGTTTCTACAAACGGCTAAAATTACCGAAAGCGGACGTGAAGTATCGGAGGCGCATAAGCAAATTGCCGCTCTATATACAGATGCAGGATTACCTGATTCATCTATTTTTCACCTACGTAAAGCACTCGAACTTGATGAGTCTTTTTTGCGCAGTCTCGAAAACAACAGAAACAGATATACTCAAGTATTAAAACAAATCGCGTCGACTCAGAGCCAGCTAGGTTCAGTATATTCGACAAAAGGAGATTTTAATCAGGCAATCGAATTCAAACTAAAAGCGGTAGCCATTGCAGTAATAGTAGGCGATAAAAAGTTGCTTCCTACCGTATATGATGAACTCGGAGACGTTTATAGTTTTTCCGGAAATACCGAAAAAGCCGTTGATTATTATTATAAATCATTACGGATTTTTGAAGAGCAAGGCGACAAACACTTAATCGCTTCCTCCTATACGAGACTTGGGTTGGTATATACCAGCCATGGTCACATTAATGAGGCCCATAAATTCTTTTATATGGCTTTAAATCTCCAAAGAAACATGGGTAATAAGGCTGGATTAGCGGAAACACTTAATAATCTTGGCGATATGTATCGTAGAGAAGAAATGAGTGATTCTGCCGAATATTATTTTAAAGAATCACTGGCTTTAAACCGACTTCTTACTAATACTCTGATGGAAGGAATAAACCTCAGAAACCTAGGCGAAGTGGCCTTACAAAAAGGGAATTTGGGGAGTGCCCGTGTATATTTATTACAAGCCCTTTCAATCTTAAAGGAAAGCCAACAGGAAGAATATGCCATAAGCATTCATAATAGTTTGGGCACCTTTTACACGAAAACAGGCAACATCCAGAAAGCCTATCAGGAGTATAAAATTGCATACAATACAGCCAGAAGGATAATGGATGCGTCAGGATTAAAAGATGCAACGCTTGGATTGGCACATTCTCTTGAAAAACTTGGAAATTTCTCAGAATCAATTCAATATTATAAATTATATACTTCACAAAAGGATTCTTTCGAAAGTGTGAAAAGATCGAGACAATTTGCTGAAATTCAATCGACGTATGAGTTAGAAAAAAACAGAAACGAAAATATGCTTCAGAATGAGCATATCAAAGCACTGGAAAGAAGCAAGCGGCTAAATCAGATTATACGCTGGAGCCTGATAATAGTTTTTACTCTCGTTATCATTATCGGATATATGAGTTTTAACCGTCTAAAACTTAAAATTAAGGACGAAAAAGAAAAACAAGAAGCAGACCTGGCAATACACCAGGCGCAACAAGCATTGATGGCCGCCGATTTGCATAATAAAGATATTGAAACACGGCATCTAGAAGAAGAATTAAAATTTAAAGCCAACAATTTGGTTAATCTAGCTCTTCAGATAGGTCAAAAAAACGATTTTCAGGAAGATATTCGGAAAACCTTAAAACAATTAAAGAATATATCAGACACCGATCGCGAAAAAGGGATCAATGATTTACTCTTAAAACTTGCACAACAAAACCGTTCGACAAGGGAACATGAACGTTTACAACTCGAAATTGAAAAGAATAACACCGATTTTTTCAAAAAAATCAGTAATATTTGCCCGGATATCACAGAAAACGAGAAACAATTATCGGCATTGCTACGAATAAATCTATCTTCAAAAGAAATTGCCTCTTTAAACAATATCAGCATTAAAGCAGTGGAAATGAGCCGATACCGATTAAGAAAAAAATTGAATCTGGATAATAATGACTTTTTGAGTGATTTTTTACAAAAACTCTAATCCCAGGTCTCATAAAATAATGGCCGTAGAGATTAGCAAAAATAGCTGTAGAGGTTAAAAAATAAATTTATTACTGATTTAAAGCTGATTAACTGTATACACTGTAGAGGTATTCATTGTCCAAAACATCAAATAAACTCATTCCTGTAGAGGTGATGTGACTAAAATATCAGAGGTATTTTATCAAAAGACTCTATCTTTGCTTCAGCTAAAACCAAAATGCTCTTTGAATTTTTCCGGCAACGGAGACCAAAACAATTTACAAACCAATGAAATGTAAGGTATGGATGAACTGATTTGCCTGAGGTAATTTTGGTTAATATGAGTGCTTTGTTTGTTTTTCAGGTTAGAATAGATTTCAGTTCATCCTTCCTTATGTTTTTACTGTTTTTGGCATCATCCTTGAAGTAACGGTACGGAAAAACAAATTTTTAAACCAATCACAAATCGAGATATCATGAAAAGCATTGCTACACTGCTCTTTTTCACCGTCGGCATTAGTTTGGGAATAACCGCCCAGGAAAATTCGAATAATAGTCAGCGATTACCGTCAGTAAATGTGAAAATGCTGAACGGTAAGACCATTAGTACAGATCAGCTTCAAAATGATGGCAAACCAATGATTATTAGTTTTTGGGCTCTTTGGTGCAAGCCTTGCATTAAAGAATTAACAACGATTGCGGACGTATACCCTGAATGGATTGAAGAAACGGGAGTTAAAATTTATGCCGTAAGTATTGATGATGCTCGCTCAAGTGCCAAAGTTGCTCCTTTTGTTAATGGAAAAGCATGGGAATACGAGGTGTTATTGGATGCGAACAGTGATTTTAAACGGGCTATGAACGTGAATTTTATTCCTCATACCTTTCTTATTAACGGCCAGGGAGAAATCGTTTGGCAGCACACCTCTTTTTCTGAAGGAAGTGAACTCGAACTCATTGAAATGGTACGAAAATTAAATCGTGGTGAATCAATTGAATAAGTATATGGCTACAAATATTTATCATCGTCTTTCCATTACCACTGTTGTCCTGTTGATTCCTTTTCTTGTCTATTCTCAGGATCTCATTCAAAATGCTCAAGTCCACGGAAATTTTCAATCCGATGGACAATACTATTTAAATGACAGCAAGCTGGGTATATCAAACGAATCATTGAATGGTAAACGTTTTGCCTCCAATAGTTTCCTTAACGTTAACTATACCAACGATAAGTTTTCGGCTGGTATGCGTTACGAAGCATTTCTAGGTCCAATGGTCGGATTCACACCCGATTATGAAGGAAATGGCGTTCCTTATTGGTATCTCAATTACTCTCTCGATAAACTCGATATCACTGCAGGGCACTATTATGAACAGTTTGGTAGTGGTATGATTTTAAGAACCTATGAAGAATGGGCCTTAGGTTATGACAACTCACTCAATGGAATCCGATTAAAATATAACCCATTTAAAGGGGTTTATCTGAAAGCCTTAGTAGGTTACCAACGCGATCGTTGGGTTTCGTATGATGGCGAAAACAGAGGTCTTGTGAGAGGGACAGACGCCGAAATTATGTTGAATGATTTATTGGATTTCGAATCGTCAACAGTTATCAGCTTTGGTGGATCCTTTGTTTCGAAATACGAAAAAATGGAGCCTAAAATCCTTATCCGACCAATCGATGATCAAGGCTCATTTGAAAAATATGAGTACCAGTTGCCGGAGAATGTCGCTGCATGGGCAGGCCGATTTAATATCACCCGTTCAGGATGGAATCTCATGTCTGAATATGCTTATAAACTGAACAATCCATCAGCCCTTAATAATTACATTTATAAAAACGGGCAGGGTTTGTATTCCGTTTTAAGTTATTCCCAAAAAGGATTCGGAGCTCAGATTTCGGCTAAAAGGATTGATAATATGGGATTTAAATCCCGTAATTCTGAAAAAGAAAATGTGCTCGATATCAATTTTCTTCCCCCTCTGACCCTACAGCATCATTATAGTTTCGCCACCATGTACCCTTATGCTACCCAACCCAATGGAGAAATGGCTTTACAGGGGCAGATAGAATATACTATGGCACGGAATACAACGCTGGGTGGAGCTTATGGAACAACGCTCGGTATAAGTTACTCAAGAGTTAATTCCATTAAAAAGGAAAATATAGCACCGGGTATCCCGATCGATTCTACCGGAACACTTGGTTATTCCTCCCCTTTCTTCAGTTTTGGTGATGATTTATATTATGAAGATTTGAATATTCAAATCAATAAAAAGATTTCGTCGAAACTAAAAACCATATTTGCTTATTATTATCAGGTCTATAATAAAGATGTAGTTCAAGGGTATGTAAATCAGTATGGATTGGTATATTCTCACATCGCTGTTGCTGATATGACTTATAAACTTAGTAAAACTGACGCCATCCGTTTAGAGATGCAATTACTCTTTACCGAGCAGGATAAAGGAAATTGGGCTGGTATTACCGCAGAATACAGCATTGCTCCAAGTTGGTTTTTCAGTATATCTGACGAGTATAATTATGGAAACAAACTTGATGACCATAAACTCCACTATTATAATGCAGCCGTTGGTTATACACAAGGCACTACCCGCATTGCTCTGAGCGCCGGAAGACAACGGGAAGGGCTCTTATGTGTTGGTGGCGTTTGTCGCTTCGTTCCTGCCTCCAATGGAATTACACTTACGGTTACAAGTAGTTTCTAGAAAAAATTCAATAGTAAAGTCATGAAGAAAAGCATACATATTTTAATAGGACTGTTAATCGGAACGCTAATTATTTCATGCGATAAAGTCAACGAACCTTATCTCGAATATTTGGGGACTACGTACGATACATTAAGCGGGAATGATACCTTGCCTATGCAAATGGTTCTGATCGAAGATTTTACGGGCCATAAATGTGTTAATTGTCCTGAAGCCGCCGTTTTGGCTCAAAATATTCAGCTTGCATCGAATAATCGAGTAATAATCATGTCGATTCACGCCGGATATTTTGCCGTACCAGACCAAACAGGTAATTATACAGCCGATTTCCGGTGTAGCGAAAGTGAAAGCCTGTATACTCATTTTGGAATATCATCAAATCCTACCGGTTTAATAAACCGAACGACTTATTTAGGAAAACGCGTCCTCAAACCGGATGTATGGCAAAATGCAGTTAATACTCAATTATCACAAAGTCCGCGCTTCGACATTCGGATCAATAATACGTATAATACAGCCAATCGTCAACTAAGCTCTGTGGTAAAGGTAAAATCACTCACCGATAATGCCGGTGAATACAAATTATGTTTGTATATTGTTGAAAATAACATTATTGCACCACAAAAAAATAATATTCCGGCAATAGGTACCACGCCTGATATCTTAAATTACGTTCACAAACATATTCTCAGAGGTTCATTAAATGGTACTTGGGGAGAATCAATCTATACCGAAAACCCTGTAATTCAAGGCGATGTCTTTGAAAAAACAATTTCCTACACGGTATCAGAAAACTGGGTTGCAGACAATTGCAGTATCATCGCTTTTGTATACAGAAATGATGAAGGAACAGAGAAGGAAGCCATTATTCAGGTTGCAGAAAAACACCTGAAATAATATTTTAAAATCGTATGAATAAAATTATCAAACACTTAGTCTTATTTTTATTATCGGTTATTGTTTTTCCCATTTTTGGGCAAATTCATGAACCAGTAAAGTGGAGTTTCACTCAGCAGGATTTGGGGAACGATGAAGTTATGCTGGTTATGACAGCGAAAATGGCTAAAGGATGGCATCTATACTCTCAGTTTATCCCTGAAGGCGGTCCCATCCCTACCAGTTTTCAAATCGAAAAAAATAAAAACTATATCGCCATTGGTAAGGTTTCTGAGCCAAAACCAATTACTCAGTTCGATAAGAACTTTAATATGGATCTTCAGTATTTTAATTTGAAAGCTGATTTTAAGCAGAAAATTAAAAAGAACACCGATAAAACCTTTAAGGTGAAAGGCACGCTTGAATTTATGACTTGCGATGACGAGAAGTGCCTGCCCCCCGATTATGTTGATTTCGAATTTGTTATCAAAGGGAATGATGATGGAACTACCGCGGTAAATACGGTACCCATTGCCTCATCTTCTGATACTTCATCAAAACCTTCCATCGTTGTTGAACAACTTAATGTTGAAGCATTAACTTCTGAACGCGATACGATCGGTGATGAAAAAACATCAGAAGAAACCACCGGCGAAAACAATAATCTATGGGCTTTTTTCCTGGCAGCCATTTTAGGTGGATTTATTGCTATTCTTACACCCTGTGTTTTTCCAATGATACCAATGACTGTAAGCTTTTTTATGAATGATGGAAAAAGCAAAGCCTTAGCAAAACTGAACGCCGTTTTTTATGGTTTGTCCATCATTGCAATTTATACTTTAATCGGTACTTTGGTTGCTGTAACTTTAGGAGCTGATTTCGCCAATTTTCTAAGTACCCACTGGATTCCAAATGTTTTCTTCTTTCTGATATTTCTTGTTTTTGCAGCTTCTTTCTTTGGAGCATTTGAAATGACTCTTCCTTCGTGGATGATTACTAAAACGGATCAAAAAGCAGATAAAGGTGGATTTATTGGTTCATTTTTTATGGCTTTTACCTTGGTGCTGGTATCGTTTTCGTGCACCGCACCCATCGTCGGGACAATTCTGGTAGCATCTGCTGGTGGTGAAATTTTAAAACCCATCATTGGTATGCTAGGCTTTTCTCTGGCATTCGCACTGCCCTTTACCCTTTTTGCTCTTTTCCCATCATGGCTTAATTCATTACCGAAATCAGGTGGTTGGTTAAATTCAGTCAAAGTAGTCCTGGGCTTTATCGAAGTTGCCTTAGGTCTTAAATTCCTGAGCATTGCAGATCAAACTTACCATTGGGGAATCCTCGATCGGGAGATTTATCTGGCATCATGGATAATCATCTTTACATTATTAGGATTTTATCTTCTCGGAAAAATTAAGTTTAAACACGATTCAGACGTAAAACATATTGGTATTTTCCGCTTATCTCTGGTCATTATTACCTTCACGTTTGTAATGTACATGATTCCCGGAATGTGGGGTGCCCCGCTGAAAGCATTGTCAGGATACCTGCCACCGCAAACCACTCAGGATTTTGATATCAGTGAAATCGTTCGTAAAAATGCGGGTGTTAACACAGCAGTTACCCCAGAATCTACCTGTATTGAACCAAAATATGGCGATTTTCTTCACTTGCCACATGGTCTTGAAGGTTATTTTGAATACGAACAAGCCCTTGTATGTGCAAAAAAACTTAACAAACCGCTCTTTATCGACTTTACCGGCCACGGATGTGTAAACTGCCGCGAAATGGAAGCCAGGGTTTGGTCACATCCTGAAGTCTTACGAAGATTACGTGATAATTTCGTTGTTGTTGCACTTTATGTCGATGACAAAAAAGAACTACCGGAAAGTGGCTGGATCGTTTCGAGTTATGATGGAAAAACAAAGAAAACCATTGGGCAGATTAACGCGAATTTTCAAATAACCCGATTCAACAATAATGCACAGCCATACTACGTTTTATTGGACACTAACGGCGATCTTTTAGTGCCACCAAAAGCATACGATCTTAATATTGATACATTTATAAAATTCTTGGATTCAGGAATCGAAGCCTTTAAAGCCGGAAACTAACCTATTGTCTGTTTTATAAAAATAAAAGGTCTGAATCATGAGAGCTCCACCGGGGAGCTCTCATTTTTATTTCATAAAAAGCAATCAGTATCTTCGCACCCTAAAAACACAACCCATGACCAAGAGCCAGGCCAATTCTCTGATGCTTTTTACCGCGATGATTTGGGGATTCGCCTTTGTTGCCCAAAGAGCAGGCATGGAGCATCTCGGACCTTTTGCATTTACTTCCATCCGTTTTGCTCTGGGAAGTATTTCGCTAATATTGGTTGCTTATATAATTTCCCGAATTCAAAAAAAATCGTTCATTTTTGAAAAGAAAATATTCATTCATGCGGCTATGGCTGGAAGCGTATTATTTTTGGGTGCTGTATTTCAACAATGGGGACTGGTGTATACAACAGCCGGAAAAGGAGGTTTTATTACTGGATTGTATGTAATCTTTGTCCCGATACTCGGAATTTTTTCGGGTTATAAAACCGGCCCGAGGGTATGGGCGGGAATTATACTTGCTCTTGTTGGAATGTATTTATTAAGTATCAAATCAGGTTTTACAGTCGAAATTGGTGACTTATTAATCCTTTTTAGTGCCTTTTTCTGGGCTCTGCATTTAATTATCATAGCTAAGATTTCTCCTTTGTATGACAGCTTCAAAATATCTTCTTTACAATTTGCAGTAGTTGCTATCCTAAGTGGTATTATAACCATTTTTGCGGAAGCCGAACAAACCACCACTCAAAACATCTATAATGCCGGAATCCCAATATTGTATGGTGGATTGGTATCCGTTGGTATTGCATATACACTGCAGGTTGTTGCCCAAAAACATGCGCATCCGTCATATGTCTCCATTCTACTCAGTTTTGAAAGTGTTTTCGCTGTAATCGGTGGGTGGCTCATACTTAATGAATCCTTTACCGTTCGCGATTTATCCGGTTGTGGGCTTATGCTGGCCGGAATTCTGGTTGCGCAAAGCGCCGATATCATGATACCCGATGCAGATATAAAATAAACCAGGGCTGTTATTAAAAAATCACTGAAAAAGGGCACTGAAAAAGTTAACAGCCACTGGTTCATATTATTGTAACTCAGGAAGCTGGTTTTAAAAGCACTGGTACATTCGTATTATTATTTTTGTGCGGGGGATGCGGATGCCAGCCAGCCACTCCCAACAATAAAGCAAATCCAACGATATACGCCAGTATCACATGCCAACCCGATTTAACATATAAAACAACCGAACGGGCCTGAGGAAACAAATTTGTTAAAGCCACGCCTGCTGAAGACCCAAACCATATCATCGAACCACCAAATCCAACAGCGTAGGCTAAAACGCCCCAGTCATAACCCCCTTGTTCGAGACATAATTTAGTAAGTGGTATATTATCAAAAACAGCACTGACAAAACCAAGTGAAAATGCAGATTGCCAGGAAGCAGCCGGAAGGTCCTCTACTGGCATTAGAGATGCCGTAGTAACAAGGGCTACTAAAAAGGTTGTGCCTCTCCAGCTATGCTTTAATTCAAACCATGGCGTGCTACTTATAAATGAACCCAGTAAAATTACGACCCATACACCCAGGGCGGGGAATTCGAAATAATAATTCGTAAAGATTGCTCCAGCCAAAATGGCTGCAACAACCAACAATCGTTTATGATCTATCAGAATACCTGGTGTTGAGTCTTTTGTAATACGCTGATATTTGTCTTGTTGTACCGCACCTATAATACCAAATACCAAGAAAGCTCCAATACTGGCAATAAATGCTGGAACTACCCATAAGGGATTTACTCCATCGATCCACATTAAAGTAGTGGTGGTATCTCCAACAACGCTACCAGCGCCGCCAGCATTACTGGCTGCTATAATCGCAGCAATATAACCGATATGTACTTTGCCTTTAAACACAACAAAAGCTACTGTGCCACCAATCATTGCGGCAGCGATATTATCTAAAAACGAGCTAAGAATCATGATAAGTAATAAGAGAACAAAGCCACCTTTCCAGTCATTCGGGAGATAACGTGGCATAAGCTCCGGAATGCGTGACAATTCGAAATGCTTGGCTAAAATCCCAAATCCAAATAACAAACCGGCCAGATTTAGTAAGATTCGCCACTCTCCTTCACGGACTCCCGTGCCAATGATATGCTCTACCAACGAAAAATCAGGAGAAAAAATCCATTTGAATAATAATACTGCCACTAATCCTGCCAGGGCAACATACATGGTTTTATGATGAAATACTGCTACACCTATCAGTGTTAATGCAAATAAAATAAATTCGAGCCGAATACCAGCAATATGAGGCATGGCATACGATTCTGCGGCCATTAAGGGCATCGCAATTAAAGGCATAAGAAATGCTAAAAAAATCTTTTTCATAAATTAAGTTTTAAAAATTGAGATCAGAAAAAATAACACAACGACCTCATTTCTATGTTCTTAATTTACACAAATACAAATAACTCAAATGAAGTTTTAAATAATGGGTATGACATTCTGGGAGATACTCCGAAGAAACTATAATATCTTTTGATATAAAATACTGTGCGGAATTCCTTTTCTCTGTCCGCCATTTACGAATTTTACCGACAGGCTTTTTGGATTGTTCCGTATTAATTCCTTGATACAATTGAAAGCAGTCCGTACTTTCGAAATATACTGGGATATCAGCATAATCATTTCGCACACCGGATATTGCAAAATTCCGATGTACTTCAGACCCTGGAGAAAAAACATCCTCTGAACATGCTAGCATGCATGTAAATACAAGTAGTCCTGCATATACAATAATGAAGATCCGCTTTACCAAGATTTCCATTTTGCCATTAATAAATTTGGCACAAACGTAGAGAAATATTTGAATGCATTTTCAATCTGAATCATTCCGGACAAAATTATTCCTAATCCCGCTAGTTTTGAATAAAGACTGTCTGTTCTTTATTATCTTTGTTTCATACTTCACTCGTATGAAAATAGCATCGGTAATATCAAATCTATACCATAACAACGGCAAAGGCCTGTTTGCATGCTGGATGCTCTAAGCAATTCAAATTTCCGTTTTCTCTTTCTGCTTATTCCTTTACTGACTAATTATTTTCTCATATGAAAGGTTTGATTTTCGATATCCGACGGTTTACTATTCACGATGGACCAGGTATTCGTACCACGATATTTTTCAAGGGATGCCCACTGAGGTGTATCTGGTGTCATAATCCTGAAAGTCAGCGTCCTGAAATAGAAGCCATAGAAACTGAAACACGACTCGACGGTCGCGAATTCAAAAAGAAATTATCGGTTGGGCAGTTGATGACAGTGGAAGAGGTATTTAAAGAAATAAAAAAGGACCGAATTTTTAGTGAAGAAAGTCATGGGGGAGTCACATTTAGTGGCGGAGAACCAATGATGCAAATTGTTTTTCTAAAAAATCTACTCGAACGATGTGTTGCCGAAGGAATTCACACGACCGTAGATACTTGTGGATACGCAACACCAGAAAACTATACGGATATTGCGGCTCAAACCAACCTTTTTCTGTACGATTTAAAACAAATGGATGATCAATTACATCGTAAAATCACAGGAAAAAGCAATGCCATTATTCTCGATAACCTGAAAACACTAGCAAGTCTGGGAAAAGAAATTGTTATTCGATTTCCATTTATCCCGGGCTTAACTTCAGGCACCGAAAATGTGAAGGCAATGATTCAGTTTATAAAAAAACTTCCGGGCGATCTACCGTCTGTACAAATATTACCCTATCATTCACTCGCTAATAATAAATATGAAAGACTTCAGATGTTAAATGAAATACGTAATATCCCCGAAGTTGATCAGGAGGACCTATTAAGAACGCAAAAACTATTTCGTAAAGCTGGCATCAGCATCCTCTCTTAAAATAATACTCATGAACCAGAGAATATATAAACTACGACAAGATAGCCTGAACGCAATAAATACCTTATCCGAAGAAAGAGCACTGATTATTACACGATTTTACGCATCAGGGATTAAAGAAAGTGTTTCTACTCCTGTAATGCGTGCCATGGCTTTCAGGTCATTTTTTGAAGAGAAAAGCCTTTGCATATTACCCGGTGAATTAATCATTGGCGAGCGTGGTCCACAGCCAAAAGCCACCCCGACATTCCCGGAAATATGCGTCCATAGCATTCAGGATTTGGATATTCTTAATAAACGCGAAAAAGTATCATTCGTCGTTTCTGAACAAACACGAAAGGCATTTGATGAAAGCATTATCCCATACTGGTCTGGCAAGACGCACCGTGACCGTTTGATGAATCAAATGGATGAAAATTGGAAAAATGCTTATGGAGCAGGTATTTTTACTGAATTTCAGGAACAAAGGGCTCCGGGACATACTGTTTTAGGAGATATTATCTATCATAAGGGAATGCTTGATATCATTGCTGATATAGAATCAGAACTTTCCAAATTGAATTTTTATCAGGATTCTGAAGCCTATGAGAAGTCGGAAGAACTCAAGGCAATGAAAATTACAGCAGAAGCTCTGATAATGTATGCCGAAAGAAATGCTGTATTGCTTGATGAAATGGCCATCCATGAAAACGATGATGACCGAAAGAAAGAATTACTTAAAATAGCTGCCATTTGCCGTTGGGTACCTGCCCATGCACCACGTACCATGCACGAAGCAATTCAATACTACTGGTTTGTACATCTAGGGGTTATTTCAGAGCTTAATCCCTGGGATTCATTTAATCCAGGTAGACTTGACCAACATTTACTTCCGTTTTATAATGGAGATTTAGCATCAGGAAGGCTGACCAAAGAAAGCGCGCTGGAACTTTTACAAGCATTCTGGATAAAATTCAATAACCACCCGGCACCACCAAAAATTGGTGTTACTGCGGAAGAAAGTAACACGTATACAGATTTTTCGCTCATCAATCTGGGAGGACTTAAACCCGATGGTTCAGACGCCGTAAATGAATTAAGTTTTCTTATCCTGGATGTTATTGAAGAAATGCGATTGTTGCAGCCCAGTTCCATGATTCAGGTGAGTCGTAAAAATCCCGATAACTTCATTCACAGAGCCTTAAAAATCATAAAGACAGGATACGGGCAGCCATCTATTTTCAATACGGACGGAATTATTCAACAGCTGACGCGTCTGGGCAAACAAATTCAGGACGCACGAAAAGGAGGAGCCAGCGGCTGTGTCGAATCCGGTGCTTTTGGTACCGAAAGCTACGTTCTTACCGGCTATTTTAACCTTCCCAAAGTCCTCGAAATAACGCTATATAATGGTATTGATCCCTTAAGTGGTATAAAAATCGGACTCGAAACAGGCAATCCCTATTTATTCAAAAGTATGGATGAGGTAATGGCTGCATTCAAATTACAGCTTCAATTTTTTATTGATATAAAAATTAAGGGAAATAACATCATCGAAAAACTGTTTTCACACCACCTTCCTGTCCCCTTTTTATCCTTGCTTATTGATGATTGCATTCAAAAAGGAAGAGATTACAATAGCGGAGGAGCGCGGTATAACACCCTTTATATACAAGGCGTTGGGCTCGGAAGTATTACCGACAGCCTGGCGGCCATCCGGTATCATGTTTTTGAAACCGCTAGGTACACATTCACTGATATTCTGAATGCCTTAAAAGTCAATTTTAAAGCGTACGAAGAAATGCGGAATGAATTGATTTATTATAGTCCGAAATGGGGTAACGATAATGATGAAGCCGACCAATTTGCTGTTCAGGTTTTTGAAGCATTTTATGAAGCCGTAGATAACCGCCCAAGTCCAAAAGGCGCGAAGCATCGCATCAATATGCTACCAACAACCTGTCATATTTATTTCGGAAAAAAAACGTCAGCTCTTCCCGATGGGCGACTCGCCGGTACTCCATTATCCGAAGGCATCAGTCCGGTTCAGGGCAGTGATACTCAGGGTCCAACGGCCGTACTCAAATCAGCTGCAAAAATCGATCAGTTAAGAACCGGTGGTACCTTATTGAATCAAAAATTCAGTCCATCATTTTTCGAAAAGGAGGATGGGATTAAAGCCATAACAGCCTTAGTAAGAACATATTTCAGAATGGATGGTCATCACATACAATTCAATGTAGTTAATGTGGATACACTTCGCGATGCTCAGAAACATCCTGAAAAATATCGCGACTTAATCGTGAGAGTAGCAGGTTACAGCGACTATTTTAACGATTTGGGGAAAGACCTTCAGGATGAAATTATTCATCGCACAGAGCATCAAAATATCGCAAACAATTAATTCACATTATCATGAGAACAAGTGTATTGTCAATAATTATATGTGCAGGGCTTTTCTTTCAGGTACAAGCTCAGAATCAACAGACAATTTCTGGAAATATCTCTTCAATTCTGTCTCAACTGACTGAAAATGGAAACTTAAAAACCAATGCATTCGATTCAGAAAATTCGAATATAATTCATATTCAGTCAACCATCAAACAAGCTCTGGACCATAAAAATCCGGAAGCAGGAAGTTTTGAGCAACGCTTTTTTGTTTTTCACCGCGGATTTGACCTTCCGGTAGTTTTTGTTACCGAAGGCTATGCTGCTTCCTATGCAAAAAATCCAAAGTATCGCGAAGAAATTAGTCAATTACTTAACTGCAATCTGGTGATAGCAGAACATCGCTTTTTTGGTGAATCGGTTCCTGAAGGGATTCCCTGGAAATACCTTACGGTAGAACAAGCTGCAAACGATCACCACCAATTAGTACTGATGCTGAAAAACATATACAAAGGTCCATGGATTAATACAGGCATTAGTAAAGGCGGACAAACAGCAATTTATCACAGACGGTTTTTTCCGCAAGATGTAAAAGCAACCGTAGCCTACGTGGCACCTTTCAATTCGGCAGCAGAAGACATCAAACCGATTGAATTTCTGTCAAAAGTAAAAGATGCCAAATCACGAAAAAAAATCAAAAATTTTCAGAGGGAGGTATTAAAACACCGTGATAGCATCCAAAAAATGATGCTCAGCGAAATTATTGAGAAAAATTATACGCCTGTGATGTCGCCTGATTCTACCCTCGATTATTTGGTACTTGAATTTCCTTTTTCTTTCTGGCAATGGTGTGGCGATACAGCAGATATTCCCCGGGCTGGCTCCTCTTCAGTAGCATTGTACAAAAAACTCACTCGTACGGTTTCTGTTTCATCATACACTTTACCAGAATTATCATATTACTGGCCTTTTCACTATCAGGCATATACAGAAATTGGGTATTATGGATTTGACACCATCGCCTTAGGCGATTTAATACACATCCGTGGAGGGTATGCCAGTAATATCGTTATGGCCCCGCCAAAAATTCCTATGAACTTCTCCCCTGCCCTCACACGCTCAGTAATCGACTTTATTCAACACAAAGGAAATAATATAATCTATATTTACGGGGAAAACGACCCTTGGTCCGGTTCTGCCGCCATGCCAGGCAAAGAAGTGAATGCATTAAAATTCGTTTTGGATGATGCCTGTCATTCGGTTCGTATTCGAAATTTCGACGTGGAAACCAAAAATCAGATTTTGGATCAACTTTATCAATGGATGGTATGGAAGCCAGCGAATTAATTTAATTCGGACTTTCTTTTTAATTCGGTTTAACTGAGATATTCATTAATTAGGGTCTCCTGAAAAACTCAGAGAAGGTAAAAACGACCTCAGCGACCTGCCTGCCGGTAGGCAGGGGTCATCCGCCAGCTGGCGGATAGAAAATGTTGATTAGAATTTGTACAACCCCGGCTGGGGTTGAATATTCACTCGTACTATCCATTTTCCATAAACATTTTATCCCTCTGGGAAATTTTTTTGAGCTAAAGAAAAAATCAAGTGCAAGCTTTTCTCAGTATTCCTTTTAAAATGCTTGCACTTTTTTCTTGTAAATTGTCTGCTATACTATTTATTTCAATACTTAATACATTTATCAGCAGACCCAAATCACTCGACAAATCGAAATGTGGTTAAAGTATTCACCAGCGTTGGTTCTAAAAAACAGATCACATTCTGTTATGGCACATTTCCTGATTTGCCAAAAACAATGGGTTGATTTATGTAATTTTGTCGGCTATGGAAACAAATCCTGATCTTCTATATCTTGCACCCTTTCAGGGAATAACTGATTACATATTCCGCTCAGCTTTTGCTACACATTTTGGCGGCCTGGATGCTGTATTTACTCCCTATCTGGCCAACTCTCCGGGTGGTAAAGTCAATCCACGGAAGTTGCGCGACTTTTTACCTCAAAACAACGAGGCCATAAAAACCATTCCACAGATTTTATCAAAAGATGCGGTGGAAATGATTACCATGGCAAACGAATTCAGCGAAATGGGTTACAAGGTGATGAATTGGAATCTGGGCTGCCCGTTTCCTCAGGTTGCAAAAAAAATGCGGGGCTCGGGACTGCTTCCTCATCCTGATTTTATCAAAAAAATTATGGACGAAGTTATTCCTGCTATTTCAATCGGTTTGTCGGTAAAAACACGTGTGGGCTATCATGAGCCCGATGAAATCTTCAAATTGATGGAGGTATTAAATCAATACCCCATCGATGAAATTATTATCCATCCTCGAACCGGAGTTCAGTTATACAGAGGCTTTGCTCAGCCTGATGATTTCGAAGCCTGTATTCATCGCACTTCATTCCCATTGGCCTATAATGGCGATATTTTTACACCCGAAAATTTTAATTCACTAAAATCAAGATTCCCGAACATTAAGCGTTGGATGATTGGCCGGGGAGCACTCAGAAACCCATTTCTTCCCTACGCCATTAAATACAATAGCCTTCTACCCGAAAAAGAGCGCAGAACAGCACTCGAAAATTTTAGTTTTGGAATTCTTGAAGATTCGTTGGCTCGTAAGCAAGAAATAACACATATTCTTGATCATCAGAAGGCACTCTGGCAGTATTTATCCTACACTTTTGATGACAGGACTTCCGCTTTCAGACGAATCCGTAAAGTATCAACCATCGAAGCTTTCCGACCACTTTTACGCGGAATTATCCGCAATGATGCCCTTGCCGGATTTATTGCATTAACTGATACTGATCCTATGAATGGGATTGAAGTCGTAGAAGGGTAATTTCGGGTAAAATACCAATCCGCCCAGGATAACCAATGTGACCAATTCCCCTGTTCACGTATAAATACTGTCCATTTTGTTCGTAGAGACCTGCCCAGAGTTTATAAATATATTGGACGGGACTCCATTTTAATTTACTGGTCTCTATCCCAAACTGAGCACCGTGGGTATGCCCTGCCAGTGTTAGTGGAAATTGTGGAAACTCAGGTAATATAACAGATGTCCAATGGCTGGGATCGTGCGACAGCAAAATTTTCGGGACGTCAGGTTCTAATCCCTGAAGAGCAACAGCCGGGTTGCCACGTTTAGGAAAGCGAAGCTTATCGCCCCAGTTTTCGACACCTACAATGGCAAGTTTTTCAGCATTTTTTTCGATAACAAAATTTTCGTTGTTCAATAATTTCCATCCGATACGTTGGTAAAAATCATACAAATCGAGCATGTTTTTTTCCTTCTCCGCATCAGAATCCCAACTCGAATATTCGCCATAATCATGATTTCCAAGGGTGCATAATACGGTATGATTTTCCGACAAACGTTTAAGAATATCTTCAAAAGGCAAAGCCTCATCGGTAGCATAATTCACTAAATCGCCTGTAAAGACAATCAAATCAGGGTCGGTATCAAGAATCATATCCACCGCATCATTCAAAGGCTCGCCAGAGGCCCAACTTCCCAAATGTAAGTCAGAAATTTGCACAATTTTGAAACCGTCGAATTCGGGAGAAAGACCTTTTATGGGAATTTGTTCTTCATAAATTTTAAAATCGTACACCCAGCGAATCATTCCAGTAAGCATACTGCTAAATACAAGACCACCACCTAATAAACCCGCGTACTCGAAAAATTTGGAGCGTGAAATGCCTTTATTTTCATTATCAAGCAGTGGTTTTTTCCTAAACAAACGAAGAATCAACCTTCTGCCATCACGCATCCCCAGAAAAACAGCAGGCAACAACTTTGTAAAATAGCCCAATAAGATAATAGCTACAAAGTAGGTTCTAAAGGCAGGATTCCATTCATGAATTTTAAAAAATAAGCCTGATGCAATATAAACCAAAAGCATGGCCATGGGTGTCCAGAACAAGCCACGAAGAATAAGTCTGGGACCAATGGGAACTTTTAGACTTAGTGCCCGATTACTCCTCCACAGATAAACATCTATCAGAATAAGGATAAAAAATAGCGGGAATAGAGCAGTATGTTTCGAAACATTTTCCTGAGAAGAGCAGGCAACCAAAAAAAGTACGAGGAACAAAAGTAAAAGCAAAAAAGCTTTCGAAATACGGGTTGGGTTCAATGATTATTGATTTTCAGTTAAAAACGGCTGCAAAATTAGGTATAATTTCAATAAGAAATCATGATTCCTCAATCACAATGTGTTAATTATTCATTTAACAAATTATAAGTCAGACAGTTCATAAATCTTTCAAGAAATTTTGGATAATATCAGGAATTATGTAGTTTTGCACTCCGTTTTTGCCTCATCTAAATTGAGGGTCGGCAGAAACAAGTTCCTTTTTTAATGAACCGGTAATTATTACCGGCCAAAAGCCCGGTGAGATGGGTGAGTGGCTGAAACCAGCAGTTTGCTAAACTGCCGTACGGGAAACTGTACCGGGGGTTCGAATCCCCCTCTCACCGCAGTACTTTGGTATTTCATTAGTAAAGAAACAATTACACTTCGGGGTGTAGCGCAGTCCGGTTAGCGTACCTGGTTTGGGACCAGGGGGTCGATGGTTCGAATCCATTCACCCCGACAAAAAGAAGCTCATCTGAATATCAGATGGGCTTTTTTGTTTTATAAAACCAAGGGCATCATTAATCAATGCGTTAAAAAATCCTGCCTTTTGAATTAACTTTGCTATGCGAAAGCTGACCCTAATGAATAAAACCGGATCCAATATCAATTATGCCGCTCAATGCCTGCGGGAAGGCAAGCTGGTAGCCTTTCCTACGGAAACTGTTTACGGTTTGGGCGCAAATGCCCTCGACCCCATCGCGGTGGCAAGAATATTTGCTGCAAAAAAACGCCCATCATTCGACCCATTGATTGTTCATATCGCCTCACTAGACGAAATTCCCCGCCTGCTTGCCAATCCCATCGACGAACGTGTTGTTAAACTGGCACAAGCTTTCTGGCCAGGTCCCCTTACCATCGTACATAAAAAATCCGATCTCATTCCTGACATCGTTACTTCCGGTGGATCCACCGTTGGTATTCGTATGCCATCTCATCCCTTGGCACTGGAACTTATTGAAACGGCCGGAATACCTGTTGCAGCACCTTCAGCAAATACATTCGGACAGCTTTCTCCAACAACTGCGGCACATGTAGCCAAACAACTTCAGGATGTTGATTACATCCTTGATGGAGGTGCAACACAAATAGGCATAGAATCCACAGTCATTTCATTGCAGAATGGATTTGTAGAAATACTACGTCCGGGAGCGATAACTTTACAACAGATCAGTAAAATTATTCCTGAGGTCCGGATGAGTGGCGAATACTCAAGCATTAAAAATTTACAATCCCCGGGACTTTTAAAAAGTCATTATTCGCCGAGAAAACCTGTATACCTGCATAATATGTTTCCCGGTACGGTTGACGACCAAACAGGTATTATTGCCATTTCTCAATTTTCAAAAGTTCCTGCCAGCAATCACACAATTTATCTTTCAGAAGACGGAGACTTGATTCAGGTGGCTGCAAACTTGTTTAGTGCGATGCATCATATGGAAGAAAATCCGGATGTTAAACAAATGTTTATTGAAGCCGTTCCGGAAGTATCGATTGGGATTGCCATCATGGACAGGCTTCGAAAAGCCGCTTTCCAGTATCTGCCTGAAACCTCCTGATAGATTTTTCTTAAATCGTATCATAAGTGGATTTTGTTTGTTATTATTGCAATTACAATGATAACAATAGAAAAATCGTCTCATGAAAAATAAATTATACTATTTCAGTACCATTCTTGATTGTGATTTTGAAGAGGCCGATCGCAGAGCACGTGCCAGTCTAGAAAAAGAGGGATTCGGCATTCTTACCGAGATTAATTTTCACGAAAAAATCAAGGAAAAACTTGGAATGGATTTCCGAAAATACCGGATTTTAGGAGCTTGTAATCCGGGGCTGGCTTATCGTTCCATACAAAAAGAAGATAAAATTGGCATTTTCATGCCTTGCAACGTCATTGTTCAAGAAACCGAAGATGGAAAAACAGAGGTGGCTGCTATGAATCCGGCAGTTGCCATGTCGGTGGTTGAAAATAAAGATTTGCAGTGTGTGGCCGAAGAAGTAAGTCTCAAATTGAAAAAAGTGGTTCAGAATCTGTAACATATCACAATCTTAACACTTCTTAACCTTTGACTAACACTAATTAACGCTAAAAAGTATGCTCTCTACGGAGAGCTTTTTTAATTTTGTAAAATAAAAACCGTTTGATATGATACACACCGATATTAAAGAACTAAACGAAAAAATCCAGCGCGAAAGCGCCTTCGTCGATATACTTCGTCTGGAAATGAACAAAGTAATCGTCGGACAAAAGCATATGGTTGACCGTTTGATGATAGGTTTATTATCTAACGGACATATTTTGCTGGAAGGTGTTCCAGGTCTGGCAAAAACACTCGCCATCAAGTCGCTGGCTAATATTATTGATGCCCGTTTCAGCCGCATTCAATTTACTCCTGACCTTTTACCGGCCGATTTACTGGGTACACTCATCTACAGTCAGAAGAAGGAAGAATTTATCGTTCGTAAGGGTCCAATTTTCGCTAATTTCATTCTGGCCGATGAAATCAACCGTTCTCCGGCAAAGGTTCAGAGTGCCTTGCTCGAAGCCATGCAGGAACGCCAGGTAACCATCGGTGATACTACATACAAACTCGATGAACCTTTTCTTGTACTGGCCACCCAAAATCCAATCGAACAAGAAGGAACATATCCCCTACCCGAAGCACAAATCGACCGTTTTATGCTGAAAGTAGTGATTAGTTATCCCGATAAAGAAGAAGAAAAAATGATTCTTCGACAGAATATCCAGAATGAATTCCCCAAGACGTCCACCATTCTGAAACCCGCCGATATAATGAATGCCCGCGCAGTAGTAAGAGAGGTTTATCTGGATGAAAAAATCGAAAATTACATTACCGATATTGTTTTTGCATCGCGTTATCCCGAAAAATACAAACTTGAACGATTTACCGGAATGATTTCTTACGGTGGTTCGCCCAGAGCCAGCATTAATCTGGCATTGGCTTCCAAAGCGTATGCATTTATCAAACGCCGCGGATATGTCATTCCTGAAGATGTTCGTGCCATTGCCCACGACGTAATGCGCCATCGGATAGGACTCAGTTATGAGGCCGAAGCCGAAAATATCACGACCGAAGAAATCATCAATGCCATTCTGAACGCCGTTGAAGTTCCCTAAAAAACGGAAACTTCTCCTATTCATTCAGAATTAAAACATTGATATCATGGATGCTGCCGAAATTTTTAAAAAAGTCAGAAAAATAGAAATAAAGACGCGCGGGCTGTCTAATCAGATTTTCTCCGGTGAATATCATAGTATGTTCAAAGGAAGAGGTATGGCATTCAGCGAGGTGCGCGAATACCAATATGGCGACGACATTCGCAATATCGACTGGAATGTTACCGCACGATTCAATCATCCCTACATTAAGGTCTTTGAAGAAGAGCGTGAACTTACGGTAATCCTATTAGTTGACGTCAGTGGTTCGAACGAATTTGGAACTCATTCAGCGCTTAAAGAAGATGTCATCACCGAAATTGCTGCTGTATTATCCTTTTCTGCCATTCAAAACAATGATAAGGTGGGTATAATATTTTTCAGCAATCAGATTGAAAAATTCATTCCGCCAAAAAAGGGAGCTACGCATATCCTTCGAATCATACGTGAATTAATCGATTTCCGCACTAAAAGTCAGCAAACCGATGTGGCTGAAGGATTAAAATACCTGACCAATGCCATCAAAAAACGCTCAATAGCATTTGTTATCAGCGATTTTCAGGATAAAAATTTTGGTGATGCCCTTCGTATCGCAAGCCAAAAACATGATCTGGTGGCCGTCAGAGTCTTCGACCAGCGTGAAAGGGAATTGCCGGATATTGGTCTGGTACAGTTACGCGATGCCGAAACCGGACAATTAATTTGGACAGATACTTCCAGTAAGGATATTCGTAACCGATACCGCAGAAATCAGGCTTTACACGAACATTATCTGAGCGAACTTTTTATGCGCTCGGGCGTAGATTATACTTCTGTAGCTACTGGCGAAGATTATGTACGTCCATTGATTAATATGTTCAAAAAAAGACAGGGCCGCAGATGATTTATTACAAATTTGATGTAAATATGATGCGTGAAACATATATGAAAAATTTTTTGATCAGGTTGTTAGTTTTGATTTTCTGCCTGTGGACAGGGGTCGTTATGGCCCAGTCCAGGGCAGATATCAGGATAGACACTACTCAAATTCGCACAGGAGAGCAAATCAGCCTCCTTCTTGAATATCGTTTTCCGAAAGGCTCAAAAATTGACTGGCCGCTTAAAGCGGATACCATCACAAAAACGATTGAAATTGTTCGCAAACTCAAAGCCGATACCATTACAAACTCCGATGGACTGACCAGTATTCGTCAGCGATACATCATTACGTCTTTCGATTCGGGTCCACAGGTAATTCCTCCTCTTCGCTTCGGGTATCTGATGCAGGGCGATTCTACTGCCATGTATACCGAAACGGAGGCTGCTCTTATCATGGTGAATACCCCCGAGGTTGACACCACGCAGGTAATTAAAGCCATCAAATCGCCCCTATCGGCTCCATTAAGTTTTTGGGAACTTCTGCCCTGGCTCATTCGAATATGGTCGTTTATCGGGCTGGTATTAATCGTCTTTGTAATTTATTATTATTATAAAAAAGGACGTTTACCCCTGCTAAATCAAAACAAGAACGTGCGTTTGCCGGCTGATGATGAAGCCATGCTCGGCCTTGAAAACCTTCGTCTGAAAAAACTATGGCAAAACGGATATTACAAATTGTACTTCAGTGAAATGACTGACATAATCCGGTTATATATCGAAAGACGCTTCGACGTTATGGCGGTAGAAATGACAACCGAAGAGATTATGACAAACATCAAACCACTGAGCATCAATAAAGAAGTATCAAGCAAACTCCATGAAGTGCTTCAACTTGCCGATTTAGTAAAATTTGCCAAAGCGGAGCCTATGCCACTCGAAAGCGATCTTTCATTGCAGCATTGCATCGACTTTGTTAAAGAAACAGCTCCTTCTCCTGAAGATTCAAAAGAAGAAGAAACAGAAAACAAAACAGATAAAAATCCCAAACTATGAGTACTTATCTGGTAAAAATCAGTTTCGCCCATCCATGGGTATTTTTTCTGCTAATCATCATTCCTTTGTTGGTGCTATGGTATTATTACAGACATCACAAGTTGAATTCGAACATTCAGTTTTTTTCCACTTCATTTCTTGGAAGCCTCAAGCCTACCTGGAAACAACGGATGATGCATCTCCCATTTATTCTCCGACTTCTATCAATCATATTTATTATTATAGCATTAGCGCGCCCACAAAGCAGCACCAGCCGACAAGAAACGAATGTGGAAGGAATTGATATTGTAACGGCCCTGGATATTTCTACCAGTATGCTGGCCGAAGATTTTCAGCCCAACCGATTGGAGGCATCGAAAAAACTTGCTCAGGAATTTATAGACGGGCGTCCGAACGATCGGATTGGTCTGGTGGTTTTTGCCGGCGAGGCTTTTACCCAATGTCCGTTAACGACTGACCATGGCGTTATTTCCGGCTTGTTTGAAGATATCAAATGTGGAATGATTGAAGATGGTACAGCTATTGGCGATGGACTGGCTACGGCAGTAAATCGCTTATCAACCAGCCAGGCCGTTAGCAAAGTAATTATTCTTGTAACCGATGGAGTAAATAACCGCGGCAATATTGATCCAGGTTCGGCTGCTGAAATTGCCAAAAAATATGGAATACATGTTTACACCATTGGTGTCGGCACCCAGGGATTTGCTCCTTACCCGGTAAAAACTCCATTCGGTATTCAATACCAGAATATGGAAGTTAATATTGATGAAGACCTTCTGAAACAGATTTCAAGCGTTACCGATGGAAAATATTTCAGGGCAACTTCAAACAATAAACTCCAACAGATTTACAAGGAAATTGATCAAATGGAAAAATCGAGGATTGACGTTACCGAATTCCGAAACAAGAATGAAGAATTTTTCATTTATGCCCTTATTGCTCTTTTATTCCTCTTTGTAGAGTTTATTTTATCAAGAACCGTTTTAAGAACCCTTCCATAAACACACACAAAAAGTATGTTTAAATTCGAAAATCCGGAAATACTCTATGGACTGGTACTATTACCAGCGGCCATACTATTATATATTTTCCTGACCATCCATAAGAAAAAATCGCTGAAGAAATTTGGTGATGACGCTTTGATGGAAAAACTCACCCCCGAAATTTCATGGTTACGCCATCATATAAAATTTGTTATCCTTTTATTCGCCTGGGCGTTATTAATACTGGGTGCTGCCAATCCACAGATAGGTTCCAAGCTGGTGAAATCGCAGCGCAAAGGAGTCGATTTAATGATTTGCCTCGATGTTTCTAACAGCATGCTAACCGAGGATATTTCGCCCAATCGTTTAGAGAGTGCTAAAAGAGCCATTTCCAAACTCATTGATAATCTGAGTGGCGACCGCACCGGCATCGTTGTTTTTGCGGGAAAAGCTTATGTACAATTGCCACTTACCAATGATTACGCTGCTGCTAAAATGTTTTTAAGCACCATCAATCCAAATCTGGTACCATCGCAAGGAACCGCTATCGCCCATGCCATCAGTCTTGCCTCCGGTTCATTCAAAGATGAAAAGCATAGCCGAGCCATCATTATTATTACCGATGGCGAAGACCATGAAGGCAATGCCATTGAAGAAGCTACTAAGGCAGTAGAAAATGGCATTCGGGTTTTTACGATTGGAATAGGCTCACCCGAAGGTTCTCCAATTCCTGATTTCAATAGCAATGGACAGAAAGTTGGCTTTAAAAAAGACCAGGACGGAAAAACAGTTGTTTCCAGCCTCAACGAAACCATCCTTCAGCAAATAGCATCTTCAGGAAATGGCGTTTATGTCAGGTCGGCGAATACACAAGCGTCTCTGAAAAAAGTAGTGGAAGAAATCGATAGCATGGAAAAACAGGAATATGATACCCGGATTTTTTCCGATTATGAAGATCGCTTCTACTATTTTCTGTGGCCTGCCCTGGGGCTGCTGTTAATCGAATTATTCATCGCTGCGCGTAAAAGCAAGTGGGTAAGACGTCTGAAGTTATTCGAAAACCGAAAATCAAACGCCTGAGCAATGAAAAAAACACTAATAGCCATTGTGGCACTTCTGATTGCGATACCAATTTTCGCTCAAAAAGAGAATAAAAATATCCGGAGAGGAAATAAACTTTTCGAAAAATCGAATTATACCGATGCGGAAGTAAAATACCGTAAGGCATTGGAGCAAAATCCATTCTCCGAAAAAAGCTCCTTTAATCTTGGCGATGCACTCTATATGCAAAAAAACTATGAGGAAGCCAATAAGCAATATTCTGCCCTTGCGCAAAATTCTGCCCTTGATGGCACGCTACGATCCGCTTCGTGGCATAACGCCGGAAATTCATTTCTTGAGCAAAAGAAGTATCAGGAAGCCATCGAAGCCTATAAAAATGCCCTGCGAATCAATCCTAAAGATGACGACACACGATACAATCTGGAATATGCCCGGCAAATGTTAATAAAAGAGGAGCAGGAGCAAAAAAAGGATAAAAAAGAGGATAAGAAGGAAGAAGAAAAAAAGGATAAAAAAGAAGATCAGCAAAAACCTCAGCCACAGGATCAAAAGCCGAATCAGGAGCCGGGTCAAAAGCCACAGCCAAAAGAAATATCCAAACAGGACGCTCAACGAATGCTGGAGGCTATGAAAAATGCTGAACAAAAAACGCTGGAAAACCTGCAAAAGAAAAAAGGAGTGGCAGTTCCTGCAGGTTCTGTTAAAGACTGGTAATTTTGACAAACGAAATTTGTAAATTTAACCCCAAAGCTAGAAACATGAAGTCAGGTTTTATAAAAGCACTACTCTATATAACCGGAGTTATTTTTGCCCTTGCTCCACTGAATACGATTTCTGCCGACGAAGTCGAGTTTTCGGCTCAGGCAAAAACTACCGTTAGTCAGGGAGAAACCTTCAGAGTGATCTTTTCGCTGAATGCTCAGGGTGATAATTTTCAGGCACCGGGATTTAAAGGTTTTAGTGTTGTGTCGGGGCCAAATCCAAGTACATCTTCCTCCTTCCAAATGATAAATGGAAAGGTAACTCAATCGGTACAGCAAAGTTTTACGTATCTGATACATGCCACAAGTCCGGGTTCATTTGACATCGGCTCCGCCTCTATTGTAGTTGATGGCAAAACATACCGTAGCAATGCTTTAAAAATAACCGTTGTTACCGGAGATGCCGGAAACAGAAGGCAAACACAGGCTGCCGGCTCGCCCTCGGATACACAATCGCCTGATAATGATGATGCCACCGGCAACAAGAATGATGCATTTATCCGAACTTTTGTAAGCAAGACCAATCCGGTTCAGGGAGAACAAATTACTGCCACCACCAAGGTTTATACACGTGTTGGCATTTCCAGTCTCGAATTAAAAACCAACCTTTCAACGGTTCAGGGATTCTGGTCTGCTGATTTACTTCGCAATGCAAACGTTCCAACAGACAATGAAATTATCAATGGCGAACGCTATGTAACCAAAGAAATTCAAAAAGTGGCCTTATTCCCGCTAAAAAGTGGCGAACTGAGCATTCCGGCCATCGAAATGGAAGCCATTGTTCAAGTTCAAAAAACGCGCAAACGAAGCAGTTCCGGCGATCCCTTCTTCGATTCCTTCTTTAACGATGCGTTTTTCAATACCAGCGTAGAACAGGTAAAACGAAAACTTAGTTCGCCCGCGGTGCGACTGAATGTTCAAGCACTTCCCGAAGCCGGAAAACCTTCTGATTTTAGCGGCGCTGTCGGCAGTTTCAACTTTGAAGCGAAAGTAGACCGGACCGAACTCAAAGCCAACGAAGCCATCAATCTTAAAATAACCATCAGTGGCATTGGGAATATTGATTTAATAGATAAATTCAACATCACTTTTCCGAGCGATTTCGAAACCTACGATCCCAAAATCAATACGCATACACAAATCACCTCCGGAAAACTGGGAGGCAGCAAGACCTTTGAATATTTACTGATTCCCCGCAATGCCGGAGAATTCACCATTAAACCCATCGAATTCAGCTACTACGATCCCAATCAGAAAAAATACTTCAGCCGTTCTTCTTCCGAATTTAAATTCAAAGTGGCCAAAGGCGATGGAAACACATCAGCTGTAAGTTATAGCGGTGTTAATCAGCAAGATATACAATATATCGGCTCCGATATCCGCCATATTAAAGTTCCTCCCTTCGCCCTTTCCGAATCAGGAAATATACTGATTGGCAGTATGCTTTATTGGCTGATTTTTGGCGGATTGTTCTTTTTGGCTAGTATTCTGTATTTCTGGATGCTACATCGGAGAAAACTCGCCGGCAATACCGGACAAATGAAATTGCGTCGGGCAAATAAAGTGAGCCGTAAACGATTACGTAAGGCGGCAGCATATCTTAAAACAGCCGAGGAAGCAGCATTTTATAACGAAATCAGCGCTGCTTTATGGGGCTATCTAAGCGATAAATTTAATATTCCGCTGGCAAGGCTCTCGATGGATTCGGTTAATGATGCACTGTCTGAACGGAGTGTATCGGCAGAAACCATAGCACAATTCAGGGAAACTCTTGATAATTGTGAATTTGCACGCTTTGCTCCGGGTGATAAAACGGCCAATATGGAAGGAATATACCAGCAGGCCCTTGCCATTATAAGCAGAATTGAACGAGAACTCAGATAAAGGAATAAATATGAAACAGACATTGCTTGCTATATTTTTGCTTTCCTTTCCTATTCTGATGATGGGAAATAATTCGGCAGCAGAACTCGATTCAGCCACGGCGGCCTATACTGCCGGGAACTATCAGAAAGCCATCTGGCATTACCAAAAAGTGGTGGATATGAAGCTCGAATCCGCAGAACTTTACTATAACCTGGGCAATTCGTGGTTTAAACTGAATGAAATGGCGCCCGCCATACTGTATTATGAAAAGGCCCTTCGCCTCGACCCCAATCATGCCGATATACAATTTAATCTAAAGGTGGCCAACAGCCGTATCGTTGACAAAATAGATGAGGTGCCGCAATTGTTTTATGAGCGCTGGTGGAGCAAAATAAAAAACCTTTTCAATGGAAACCGTTGGGCATTTATCAGCCTTATCAGTTTTGGACTGATGCTTAGTCTTGGGATATTATTCTTCCTGACGTTCTCCGGAAATATGCGTCGTCTAAGTTTCTGGAGCGGACTGACCATTATGCTGATATTTTTTATTTCTTCCGGATTTGCCTGGCAGGCACGTGCAGAAAAAATTCATCACAATCAGGGCATCGTATTTACACAATCGGTGAGCGTTAAAAGTTCACCCGACCAAAGCAGCACCGATTTATTTGTTATCCATGAAGGAACAAAAGTCCGAATTACCGAACGCATTGGCGAATGGATAGAAGTACGCATTGCCAACGGAAGCACAGGCTGGATACAGAAAAACGATCTGAAAGAGATTTAATATCCGGCGGGTGATGATTCCTCGGCGATTATAAACCATCAAAGGATTTTCCTTTTTACAAGCCATTTTACGAAAAAGTATTTGCAGGGCAGCTATCATCGCGTAGCTGCCTGCATTGTGTTTTATACAAAGATGAAGCCTGCGCCCTACTATCATATGAATTGATTTTTTTCTACTGATTAAAAAGACAAAGAAAAATACTTTCCGTCCATATTTTAGTTTTTGTTTACAGAAAACAGCATATATTTGATACACTGTAATTACAAAAGAAGGTTTTAAGACGAACTGCCATTAGCAGCAATAATGTAACGACCGCATCGTGATAAAGAACCTACCGACACATACCGACTTTGAGAATGTCTCAAAACAATGTTTGACACAGGCATTTAATCTGTTATACAAGGTTTACGAAAACTACAATGAGTATGACGATGACACAATCAGAGCAGAGGTTACTTTAGAACAAATTTGGGAACATAATTCAGGGACAATTCGGACATCACTAATACTTCTTCATCAAGGTATTGAAACTTATATGAAGTCCGCAATCTGCAAGACAACTCCTCTCTTGCTAATTGAGAAAACCCGAACTGACTGGCCAACTTTGCCTTCCAGGACAGACAAGGAATTTGATTGTTTATATACAATCTCTGGAGAAGCCCTATTAACAACATTTTGTGCTGTTCCGACAGACATCACAGTGAACGAAGACTTCATTCAATTTATAGAGGCTGTTCGACAAAAAAGAAATGAAGTAATTCACGGTGCAAACAAAGTGACGATTTCGGCAACAGATCTTCTTGACAATATTTTAAGAGCTTACACTCTATGTTTTGGCAAGGACGCTTGGTTTTTAGAAACTTGGCACTTCAATTTTACAAACCCACTTTTCGGATATTTCGACTGGGACTTTGAGGACGCTGTTTCATATCGTTATTTAGACTTTGCTTTAAATGTTTTAGGCAAAAAGAAACTCAACAAATACCTTAAAACTGACATTATCGGTAGAGGTTACTTTTGTCCCGAATGTAAGCGAACTATTGACCGTGAATACGGACAGTTAGATAGCAAGTGGGCATTTTTAAAACCTAATAAACCAGACACAAAAGTTATTCATTGTGTAAACTGTGACGCTGAATTTAATGTAACACGTAAAGACTGCTTAGAGGACGACTGTAAAGGAAATGTTATACACGACTACGATGGAGAAGAAACTTGTTTAACCTGCTTTGCATACCAAGAGAATGAATAGAATTTCTGCTGCTAATAAGGGGTTTGCGATAGCAGGGGGGTCGTGCTTCGCAGACACATTTGTGCAAGGTGGAAGTTCTGTTCTCCGAACAAAGTTTAGTGCTAAAACATCCCCACCATCGCAACCCCCCGAAACGTTAGCTTGCATTCTAAAAAAAACCAAACAATCATTTTTTGTGTTTTTAAGAAAAGATTATCTTTGATTTATGAAAATAGAAATAAAGAATTTAGGTGCTATAAATAAAGCATCATTTGATTTAAGCAAAAAACTTACTGTTTTTTGTGGACCAAATAATTCGGGAAAAACATACGTTGCATTTATGATTTATGCTTTGACTAAATCAGGTAATAAGTTTTTTCGAAATGAAGATGGTACAAAAATCTTAGGCGAACTTTTAAATAAGGGAAATATAGAAATAAATATTGACCTCGATAAGATTTGGCAATATCGTGAGAAGGAGATAAAAAATATTAAACACTCGCTTGATAGTATTTATGGTATCTCTGAAGATATCACAAATCATTTATTTGGTGATTTTGATATTAGCATTATAGAAACGAAGGAAGAGTTCATTAAGAAATTTAAAATAATGAGCTTTTCAAATGAGGTTGATTTAAGAAACACCTGTGTATTAATAAGTAAACACAAAGAAAAATCAACAATTCAGCTAGAATTGAAAAGCAATATGACAAGTGAAAGTGAAATCGAAGTTCTAAGTCTTTTTTTATTGTCTAAAATTTATTCTCTTATCGCATTCTTTCCATTTACTTCAAGTCATATTTTGCCAGTGGAAAGAAATTCAATTTATACATTCAGTAAGGAATTGTCAATCCAAAAACAAGAATTTCTTGAGCAAGCGCAAGAACTGGGTTCTAAAAAAAGCAAAGACCCGTTTCATTGGTATTTCAGGAGGTCAACAAGATATCCGATGCCTATTCGAGATGGTTTAGAAATTGCAGAAGATTTATCTAATTTGTCAAAAACAAAAAGTGAATCGTTTGAATTGGCAGAAGAAATTGAAACAGAATTATTATACGGTAAAGTTGTTGTATCTAAAGAAGGAGATGTTCAGTTTAGTTCAAATAAAGCTAAATCAAAAAAAATTCCTATTCATTTAAGTGCTTCAATTGTGAAGACTTTATCTAGTCTTGTTTTTTATTTAAAGTTCATTGCTACCAAAGATGAACTAATTATTATAGATGAACCTGAATTAAATCTACATCCTAATAACCAAGTTATTTTAACGCGGATTTTCGCAAAATTAGTTAATCGCGGATTTAGAATGCTTATAAGTACTCATAGTGATTATGTTATTAGGGAACTAAATAATTTAATAATGAGTTCTTCTCCAAGGGATGGAATATCCGAACTATCGACAAAACTTGGGTATACTCATGATTTAAAATTATCTCCAGATATAGTCAAAGCATATTTATTTAATTATAAAAATTCTAGTTCTAGAAATGTAACAGTGTCTGATATAGAAGTAGATGAGTTCGGGTTTGATGTAAGAACGATTGATGAAACTGTTGAAACCTTAAATCAAGTATCAGAAGAATTTTTCTATACAATAAAATACGGGAAGAGCGAAGATGAGTCAAATTGAATATTTCCAAAACGTATTAAATAGTGATTTCATATCTTCTAATTCATTTTTAGAGGAACCTGATGTTGAGATGAGAGTTAATGTTGATAAGACTGGTTGCACATCATTAATATTTAAATTTGACAGGCAATTGGGGAAAACATACAAAGGTGGTATGTTTCCTTTCTTTAATAGAGGAGAAAGTGGAGTTTGTAAAGTATGTGATTATATAATTTTCTCTGAAAAAGCAGGTCAATTATACGCACTCTCTATTGAACTAAAGAAAGGCAGTGAAAGTACCAATCCACAGCTAGAAGCGGGAGTTTGTTTTTCAGATTATACGTTGGCTACTGTTAATCGTGTTCACAAGAAGAATTTTAGTATTGTAAATCGAAAAATTTCAATAAAGGAGTTCAATAGAAAAGGTAAGACCAAATTGAAGGAAGTGGAATATAATGAACACAATATTCACGCATTTTCAGAAAAGACCCTTAGACTTCAAGCATTTCTAAAATAACGACATGCTAGTCGAGTAGGTAAAGAGAAGTTTCACTCCTAAACCTCTCACAGAACCCCCGAAAGCGTTCGGGGCAAGCTGTACGTGAACCTCTCGATTCACTTGTACAGCTCATGCTCTTCCTGAGCCTGATTATTAACACAAGCTGTGCCTGAATTCTGCCAGGATACCCAAGATTTTAAAACCAGGGGAAAGAATAAAATCGAAAATAATATCCGGTTGGATTATTGTTTTTATTCGTCATTCAAGTGCAATATCCGGTGCAAAAATTCAACATCAAAAAATATCCGGAATATCACATCAATTTGCACTATTTTAAAAAAACAGCATATATTTGATACACAGTAATTATAAAAGAAGGTTTGTAACCCTACGGCCATGTGCATCTTTTCTATGAGATATTTTCATTAGAAATTTGCTGCTAAAATTTAAACCATGAACCGTCAGGACAAAAACGAACAAATGATATCCCTGGTTAATCAATGGGAGCAAAGCGGCCTTAGT
>JAUSOY010000009.1 GCA_030656615.1 Bacteroidales bacterium
GTTACCTTAACGAATTTTGTTATAGGATAAACCGCTCGCTAATGAAAGAGAACATATTTAATAATTTGGTCAGAAAAATGGTAGCCGCTGATAAAATTTATCAAGATAAATTAATATGTACTTAACTACTGACCTCTATAAGTTTAATATAGCAATAAAATATGTTGCAATACGATTATGACTGTTGCGATAATTGCATAAGATTGTTTACGAAATTTCGTGCTACTGATTCCGATTTATTGAGCGTATTCATGGCCCAGTGTATCAGGACTTCAACCTTCTCAGACGGATTCATCTGCCACGGAATATTTTCGTTGTAAAGTCGTTGAGTAAGTGTGTATAAAGTTATAGCGGCTGATACCGAAATATTTAGACTTTCTGTAAAGCCTACCATAGGAATTTTAACCCAAGCATCCGCGTTATTGATGGCGTATTGCGTCAGGCCTACCTTTTCTGTTCCAAATACAATGGCTACTGGTTTATCTAATGGCAATTCTTCAATACTGCAGTCGTTTTTATGAGGAGATGTCGCTACGATCGTGTATCCTCTTTGCTTTAATACTTCATAGGCTTCAGGAGTATTGAAATCCGAAGAATTGTATCGTTTTAAATCAAGCCACTTGGGTGAACCTAGGGCTACATCACGATTTACTTGATATTTATTTCTATTTTCGATAATATGAACATCCTGAATCCCAAAACAATCGCATGAGCGTAAAACAGCGCTGGCATTATGGGGTTGAAAGATATCTTCCAGCACGATGGTAAGATAACGTGTACGTAATTCAACAAGTTTATCGAACTTTTTCTTACGTTCAGTATTAACAAATTGATTGAGATGTTCGAGAAATGCTAGCTGTTGATTTTTTGTCAATTGATTCAGGAATTCCATTTTCTCAGAATAATTTAAAAACACAAATCTATGAAATGTTGATTATATCGGAAACAATAATTTGCGGAGTTGATGTTATTTTCATTTCAAAACCATCTATTCGATGGTTTAACAAGGTGTATATGTTTCAGATAATTTTATTAGTAGTTGAACATAAAAAAAGCCCCCGATATCGGGAGCTTTCTATAAAAAAAAGTTTACAACTTATACTGTATGAACGGTTTGAAGAACAAGCATTCCACGTTCCACCGCTAATAAATTCATTGGAATTAGTTTATGGTGTCTTGTGGGAAGCGATTTTTCGAGACCTTTCTGAATATTTTCCAGCTTAATGATGGGCTTTACTTTAAGGAAAGAACCTAAAACAATCATGTTGTATGTTTTAGCTGAGTCCATTTTTGCGGCCTCTTCAGCAGCTTCAACTTTATAAATGTTGATATCGGTACGAACTGGGTGGCGTGTTATTCCATTGGGATCGTATAACAAAGTACCTCCAGGCTTAACAGATTTCTCGAACTTGTCAAGCGATTGCTGATTCAGAATAATGGCAGTATCAAACAGGTTAATTACTGGGGAACTGATGCGTTCGTCGCTGAGGATTACAGTTACATTTGCTGTACCACCTCTCATTTCGGGGCCATAGGATGGCATCCAACTAACTTCCTGGTTTTGCATTACGCCAGAATAAGCCAGGATTTTACCCATCGAAAGTACGCCCTGTCCGCCAAATCCGGCAATGATGATTTCTTCGGTCATAGCTTTATGTTTTTTTAATCCTTATTAATCATTTCCCCATTTACTTTAAGATCGCCTAATTCGTAGAATGGAAACATATTATCCACCATCCACTTATTTGCTTTTACAGGGCTTAATTTCCATCCGGAATTGCAATTCGAAAGAATCTCAACAAAGCTTAATCCTTTATTAAGCTTTTGGTTTTCGAAGGCCATACGGAGCGATTTTTTCGTTTTTCTTACAGCTGCAGGCGTATGAACTGCCTGACGAGTAACAAAATGAGTTCCTGGTAACATGGCTACTATCTCAGTAATTTTTAGAGGATTTCCCATGGTTTCCACATCACGACCGTATGGTGAGGTTGAAGTCGGCATGCCTGGAAGGGTCGTGGGAGCCATCTGACCACCAGTCATTCCATATATACCGTTATTAATAAAAACAATAACGATGTTTTCGCCGCGGTTACATGCGTGTATGGTTTCGGCGGTGCCAATGGCAGCCAAATCGCCATCACCCTGATACGTAAATACGTATTTTTCCGGCAATAAGCGTTTGATGGCAGTGGCAACGGCTGGTGCGCGACCATGAGCTGCTTGCTGTACATCAAAATTGAAATAGTTATAGGCCAATACCGAGCATCCTACGGGTGCAACACCAATAGTTTCGGATTGTATGCCCATTTCTTCGATAACTTCAGCCACAAGACGATGTGCTGTGCCATGGCCGCAGCCAGGACAATAGTGCATTACATTATCGGTGAGACATGTGGTTTTAGAATATACCAGATTCTCGGGAGTTTGTATTTCGGGTCTGTCGAATGTCTGAGCCATGATTATCCTCCAATAATTTTTTGTTCAAGTGCGTTGAATACTTCGGTGGGAGTGGGGATCATACCGCCATATCTGCCGAAATGCTCTACTTTTACTTTGCCACATACTGCTAGTTTAACATCTTCAATCATTTGACCGGCATTCATTTCAACGGATAAAATTCCCTTAACCTGACCGGCTAGTTTATGAATGATTTCCGATGGGAAAGGATATAAGGTTATGGGACGTAATAATCCAACTTTTATACCTTTTTCGCGGGCCATACTTACCACCTTTTGAGCAATACGTGCCGATGATCCAAAAGCAACCATCAGATATTCGGCATCATCACACTGGATTGCTTCGTATCTGACTTCTTCTTCGTTCATCCTTTTGTACTTAGCCTGAAGTTTAAGGTTGTGAATTTCTTGTTTGGAGGATTCCAATTCAAGTGAGGTAATGATGTGTCGTGGTTCCCCATCACGTTTCCCTAAAGTAGCCCATGGATATTTTTCTGCAAGTTCTTCATTGGAAAGACGAGGTGTCTGTTCTGCGAGTTCAACTTTTTCCATCATTTGCCCGATTACTCCATCAGAGAGAATGAGAACCGGGTTACGATATTTAAAAGCCAGGTCGAAACCGAGACCAACATGATCAGCCATTTCCTGAACCGAAGCAGGAGCCAAAACAAGGAGGCGATAATCGCCATGACCACCACCTTTTACCGATTGAAAATAGTCGGATTGTGATGGTTGAATGGTTCCAAGACCAGGGCCACCACGTACTACATTTACAATAACGCAAGGAAGTTCAGCTCCTGCGATATATGAAATTCCTTCTTGTTTAAGCGAAATGCCCGGACTTGATGAGGACGTTAAAACTTTTTTGCCACATGCTGCACCACCATAAACCATATTGATAGCAGCTACTTCGCTCTCAGCTTGTAAAACAACCATTCCGGTACGTTCATGAGGTTTTTCCATCATGAGGTATTCCAATATCTCGCTCTGTGGCGTGATGGGATAACCGAAATAGGCATCGGCTCCGGCGCGAATCGCAGCTTCTGCAATTGCTTCGTTGCCCTTCATTAACTTGAGTTCTTTCATGCCTGTTGAATATTTTATTGCATTAATTCTTTTTTAAACTTTCGCCCGGTAAACAGTGATAACTGCATCAGGACATACAACAGCACAATTTGAGCAACCAATGCAATCAGCATTAACCTTGATTACATAATGATAACCCTTACCGTTCACTTCCTGCGACATTTCTAAAACGTCGTTCGGACATGCGGCATTGCAAACCTCGCATCCTTTGCAACGTTCAATGTCGATAATAATGTCTCCTACTACTTTAGCCATATATTAATTTTTACAGAATTTTTATGGTTTCATTCCGGCCAACGAAATTACTGATTTTAATGGTATCAATCCGTATATTACCACCTTAAAAGCCTCTCAGATAAAGTAATTTAGAATGGATTTAATTAAGAGAAACAATAATTTATAATTTCGACTCCGCTTTCATATTGATTTTCAGAATATCCATTACCTAATCTAACCGGCCCTCGTTTAAACTGATAATAAAGGCATCATTACTTAAGGCTTTTGTTGTTTCGTAACAATTATGTTCCCAATCTTGCTGATCATCAAAAATCCCGATCGTCGATTTAACAAAGCCAATGGGTGCCGGAAAATCATGAAGTACAATTCTGATATATTTGAATTTACTCTGGAATGTTCCTTCCACTTCACTAAAACTTAAGGTTCTGGCACTGAAATCAAGCGCAATATTCCGTTTGTAATATTCCTTTTTTTCAAATTTGTAGGTTATTCCATCGTCTTCATAATACGTAAAACTGTTCTTATCCAAAGAAAAGAAGACGTGAATATTCAAGGTATCTCCGGGGTCAATACCAGTGTGTTGAATTACTTTTTGAAGTGGAAGAATACTACCTTCTTTCACAAATACCGGCAAGCGTTCTAACGGTGATTCTATTAATATTTCCTGATTTCCTTCCATTTTTTTGCCTGAATACAGATGGTACCAATTTCCTTCAGGCAAATACGCTTTTACAATCTTATCGTTGCTTTTTGCAGGAATTACCAGGAATGACGGACCAAATAGGTATTGGTTCTGAAATTGGTAGTAAAATACCCGTGGATCCCAGGAATAATCTATGGCCAGACTGCGTTGAACAGGTATTCCGGATTGAGTGGCAGCAAACATATTTGAATACATATAAGGAAGCATTTTATATCTAAAATTGATATAATTTCTTACAATGTTTTCAGTGTTATCACCGTATGACCAAGGTTCTGAGGGAAGGGTGTTAAAGGCTGAATGGGTCCGGAAAAATGGTGAAAAGGTTCCAAGACTTATCCAACGGGCGAATAATTCAGGACTGGCGTTTCCACCGAAACCACCAACATCATAACCACTAAAAGCCACGCCCGACATTCCAAGACTATTCACAAGTCTTACGCCTAAAAGCATATGGTCGTCATGTGCCTGATTATCACCTGTCCAAATGGATGTGTATCGCTGCAATCCGGCAAAGCCAGCCCTTGTTATAATGAGCGGTCTATCTCCATTCAGGGCTTTTTTAGCACCTTCAAAAGTAGCTCTGGCCATTTGCATTCCATACATGTTTTTAGCCTGTCGATATGTGCTTTTTTGTCCATCCCAATCAAACTCAACCAAGGATGGAGTGGCCTGGCCCCAGGTTGCAATCTCGTTCATATCGTTCCAAAAACCATGTACGCCTAATTTTGCTAGTGAAGAAAACTGTTCGCCCCACCACTGCCTGGCAGAAGGTTTGGTATAATCCGTAAAATGACACCATCCGGGCCACACCTGACCTTTATAAAGTGTTCCATCAGGGTATTTGATGAATACATCTTTTTTTAATCCGTCCTCGTACGCCGCGTATCCTTTTTCAATTTTTATCCCCGGATCTATAATTACAGTTGTATTGAATCCAAGGTCTTTCAATTTATTCAATAATTCTTCCGGTTTAGGGAAAAAGCTCGGGTGCCAGGTAAACACCTTGTAATTATCCATGTAATGAATATCGAGGTAAATAACATCCGCAGGGATTTTTTTTGCACGAAATGTTTCTGCAATATTCAGGACTTCCGTATCCGGGTAATAACTCCACCGACATTGCTGATAACCCAAAGCCCAAACGGGAGGCAAAGGAGTTCTTCCTGTAAGCCAGGTATAGTGTTCTATAATTTTTTCAACATTTTTATCATAAATGAAATAGTAATCCATTGCACCAGCATCGGCACCAAAACTGGAAAACCGCTCTTGTGATGCACCAAAATTGAAATAGGATTTATAAGTGTTGTCAAAAAATATTCCATAGGCGAGTTGATGATGCAGGCCAATATAAAATGGAATACTTGAATAAATTGGGTCAGTATGGTTTTCGTAATGAGGATTATCAGTATTCCAGTTTATGAAGGACGAACCACGCCTGTCAAGATTACCGGTTTTTTCTCCCAACCCAATGAATTTTTCTCCATCCTGAAGCGTTTTGTATGTGGTAACTTCTGAATTATTCCAAGATGTGCCGAAGGCCGGGTCATCGGCATTGATTAATTTCCCGTCCGGTGTATAAAAAGAAAAGGATAATGGTGTTTTAATAATTTTTAACGTTACAGCACTTGTTTTGAGTATGAGTTCTTTAGCTGACTCTGTTTTTTGTATGTCAGGATTAGAAGGCTGTACATTTACAGAATATGAAAAGTCTGGTTGAAGCTTTTGTTGGTCGATGTGAATTCTGATAATGTTTTCAGAATAGAATTGGATTTCCACGATGCCTGAACTGCTTTGAATCTGGATTCGTTTGCCTTTTTGGGTCATTTTCTGAAAATTGCCCAGACGCATGTTTTGTGCAGAGCTATCCATGATAGAAATTGTTAAAATGATGCTGACAGCAAAAGAAAATATAGTTCTCATGGTGAGTTGAATTATACAATCGACAGATAAAATTTATTATAACTTTCAGAAATCGTAACTAATCAGTGTGCAAGTTAGCAATAACATTTAGAGAGCTAACAACATTTTGGTCATTTTTGATTATTGTATCTGTGATCGACCTGAGAACAGCAAATATAAAAGCTCCGTTTGGTGATTTAAACTGGCCTGAGACCTTTTGTTTCACTTTGATATTTCTTATTGCTCTTTCTGATGAATTATTATCAGGCGGCACATTGGGCATTTGGAGAAAGGTGAAAATATAATCTCGGTATTTTACCATCCTTTTTTGAAAGGTAATGAGTTCCTTATGATTTGTAGGTAACGAGTAATTTAATAATCTGTCCAATCGTTTTTCTATATTTTTACGTTTAGGATTGCGGATATAATAATCTACCGGATTCATTTGTCTTTTTAAATCTAAAGCCGTTATAAAAAGTGTCTTACAAACCTTACTCCATTTATGGTCGTACTTTTCGTTCAGATAATTCAATTCCCTTAATAAATGAGCTATACAAATCTGGTGTGACAAAGCATTTGTGTTAAAATGACTTCTCCAGCAATCGTGTACCAATACAGCATTTTCAAATCCTTTTTCAAAATTTGAGGTAATGCTTCTCTGAGCTCTGTTATCGGTTATTGTAATAAATGTGGCATCATCGTTTTGCCATACCCAAGCCCAATGTTTAGCACCCGCAACTTTTACTCCTGTTTCGTCTGCGCCAATAGCACGAAGGTTTGAAGTTAGAAGTTTTTGTTTAATCAACTCATAGGCAGGTTCTGCTTTTTTTGCCAATTTGTTCAATAAATAATGGATGCCTCCTTCACTTATTGGTAGGTGAAAGACATCGTTAAAAAACTCCTTCATTCGTCTAAAAGGAATATATTGTCTTGTATGAAAATAACCGATTAAACTCTCAATATTATTGCCATAACTTACAGGAGCATTTGCTTGGTTAGGAAATTTACTTGTGGTTTTATGTCCACAACTACAGATCCTGCTGAATATTTGATGCTCGGTTATGCAAAGTTCTATTTTGGGAATATCTACGACTTGACGTTTACCTGCCGCTTCAAAAGGGATACTACTCATATCCTTTCCGCAACAACTACAATAACCAGGAATGTGCTTTTCAATAAGATCAGGAGTTTCAACCATTTTTAATGTATTTCCTTTGCGGCCAA
This sequence comes from Bacteroidales bacterium, assembly GCA_030656615.1. GTDB lineage: Bacteria > Bacteroidota > Bacteroidia > Bacteroidales > TTA-H9 > JAUSOY01. The sequence continues at coordinate 7,606 of JAUSOY010000009.1, forward strand.
GTTGCCCTCCGGGATTACGGCCTGTTTTATCTCGTAAACTCTGGTTGCGTTTCGGACGGTTTTCATCTTTTGAAGGAGGAATAGAACTGTTATTGCTGTTTTTTGGATGTTCGTATTTAGCCAGACGTTGTTTTAAATATTGAACTTCCTTAACGAGTTCATCTATTTTATGAAGGAGTTCTTGTATGATTAGGTCTTTATCCAAAATGTGCTTTTTATTATACAAATGAAGCACAAAATATCCTTTATATCAAGTATTTACAATGTTTTTTATTAAGAACAACCAAAAGTTTTTGTTAATATCCGTTCTTTTTTTAAAACACTCACAACTTCCGAGAAAAACCCTGTTAATAGCTTGAAATATTTGTTAATAACACCTTATTTTTAGAAAACAAATAAAATCATGTCACACTGATTAGTTACCAGAAATCAAATAATACCATACAAACCTACATTTTTTTTGGAAATGTTTTCTGATTCTAAGACGTATGATTAGTTTTGCTAAGATTAATCGATAAATGGTTTTTTTTGAGAGTTTTGTTCTGCACGTCTATACATTCATATATAAATTCTGATTAATACCTCATTCAATGAAAGCATTACTAATCATCTTTGTCATTATTCCTCTTGTAAGTTTTTCTCAGTCCATTTCTTTTGAAAATGAAGCGGTAGGTAAACGGATTTGTAATGATATTGCTGTGTTGGCAAATGACAGCCTCGGAGGACGTGAGGCTGGGAGTATTTATGAGAAAAATGCTGCAAATTATATTTCCGCCCGTTTCGTCGACTGTGGTTTAAAGCCGCTTTCATCGGATTCTTCTTTTTCTCAAGGTTTTACGGTGAATTATAATGTACAGTATAAGGGAAAGTTTGTTTTTGGTAGTGACACGGCGGTTTATAAAAAAGATTTCAGCATTATTGCCTTTTCAGGAAATAAGAGTGCTGAAGGGAAAATGTATGATGCCGATTATGGTCCGAAAGACACGCTGGGCATCAAGGATGACGGATATCAGGGGCATATCGTTTTAATGAATTCAGGTTCCAGAATCAATAAGAAAGAATCAAATGACCTCCATCCATATTACCGTGCTCTTGAAGCACAAAAAGCTGGAGCTAAAGCAGTCGTTTTTTATAATATGAATTCTGCATATTATCGATCATTATTTAGTTATAATTCCTCCAGACGCTTGACTATTCCGGTTGCATTTGCATCGGATAAATTAGTCTCAAAACTTCGTAGTAAAACAGACTGTTTAGTAATTTTGGAGGCGGTCATAAAAATGCAGTCCTATGAAATGATGAATGTGGCTGGTTTCCTCGATAAAAAGGCTGAAAAAACGGTGATTATCGGAGCACATTTCGATCATTTGGGAATCAATTCCTCTGGTATAATAATGAATGGTGCCGATGATAATGCCAGTGGTACTGCCGGAATAATTGAGTTGGCCCGCATTTTATCTGCTTCTTCTGATTCATCTGTAAATTACTTATTTATTGCTTTTTCTGGCGAAGAAAAGGGACTTTTTGGAAGCTATCATTATTCCCGACATCCATTGATACCAATGGAAAAAGTTTTGTTTATGCTTAATTTTGATATGATTGGCCGTTTGGGTGTGAGTTCAAATAAACTTTTGGTCCTTGGAATGGGATCTTCATCACGTTGGAAAACAATTATTAAATCAGTACCACAAAATTTTACAAAGCTATCATTTCAAAAAGGTGCACCAGAAGTATCCGATCAGTTTCCATTTTTAAAATACCAAATTCCGGTGATATATTTTACCAGTGGTATCCATCCGCAATATCATACGCAATTTGATGATGTTGAATATATTAACTGTGAATCCACAGCAAAAGTAGTCTTGTGGGTTTCGGAAATAGTCATGACAGCGGCGAAGCAAGAAGTTCCATTTTCACGCCCATCCGGATTTTCTCAAACTACAGCAACGATTGCAATAATGTTAGGTATTCTATAAAGAAAAAGCCCGGACACTTTTGCCGGGCTTGATTTACTGTTTATTTGTTTTTAATCGGGTAGGGAGGAACTGGTGGCCACTGAACAGGCCAGGTCTTCAGTTCTTCTTTAATTACTTCAATGGCTTTATTGAGTTGCTCGTCTTCGCCGGCATATTCTTTTGCGGGGTCATTATCGATAATAATATCTGGGTCTACACCATGGCCTTCAATAACGAATTCTTTTGCTTCCGTATCAAAGGGCGCGAATTCCGGTTTGTTGAGAATTCCTCCGTCAATCAAAGGTAAACTTCCCCGAATTCCTACAACACCTCCCCATGAGCGCATTCCAATGGCTTTCCCGATTTTATGTTGCTTAAACTGATAGGGGAAAAGATCACCGTCTGACGCCGAATACCTATCAAGTAAAATGACTTTGGGACCAAGCATCATAGAGCCCGGACGTGTAGTAACAGGGCCATTTCGCTGCACTGAATACGTGGCCAATTCGCGTCTTAAGCGCTCAATGATCATTGGTGAAACATTTCCACCTCCATTTCCACGGTCATCGATAATTAACGCTTTTTTATTGAGCTGAGGATAGTAATATTTTATAAATTCATTAAGACCTTCAGCCATCATATCAGGTATATGAATGTAGCCTACTTCGCCATCCGTCGCTTTGCTGACCTTCTCGATATTGCCCTGCACCCAGGTGTAATAATACAGTCCGGCTTCATCATCTATAGGAATTACAAGAGATTTACGGACATTGCTTCCATCGGCTTTTGCCGATACACCGATTTCGATTTGCTTCCCAGCCTGATTTACAAGAACTGAATAAATATCGTTGAGATTAATGGTGCTTTTTCCATTGATGCTCACAATAAAGTCGCCTTTGGCAACATCAACACCGGCTTCGGTTAATGGTGAACGTAAAGACGGATTCCAGTTTTCGCCTTTCAGAATTTCGTCGATGCGGAAATATCCCGAGGAATACTTACTGATTTTTGCTCCAAGCATTCCCATTTTAATGCGTTCAGGTTTTGCTTTGTCGCCACCTCCAACATACGAGTGACCCGTGGTTAGCTCTCCTATCATTTCACCGATCACATAATTCAAATCATTGCGGTTATTAACATACCCAACCAGAGGATTATATTTATTATGGATGGCTTTCCAGTCAACGCCATGCATGGCTGGATCGTAGAAGAAATCACGCATCTGACGCCATGATTCATTTAAGATTTGTAACCATTCGGCTTTTAAATCAACAAATACTTTCATACCGCTCAGATCCACAGGTTCATCCATGCCGGCTTTAGATTTGGGTAAATCTATAACTGCATACTTTCCACCCGATGAAAGCATCATTTTTTTACTGTCTGAAGAAATTACGTAGGATGAATAATCTCCTAAAGTGCTTTCTTTTTTTGTTTCCAGATCAAATAAGCGAAGACTGGGTTTATCGTCTTTGGTTGCAGAACGAACATAATACACGCTTTTTCCAATGACTTTAATGTTCCAATAGGCAGCGCCTTCAACCGGGAGGGCAATGGAGCGCTCTTCGATGCCATCAAAGTCGATTTTTACATCTTTGTCAGTGCTTTTTTCGACCGCAGGTTTCGCGGTATCGTTTTTTTCACCCAGGCTTACACTCACTACATCATTTTTTGGTGCAAAAGGAGAAGGAGTTGATTTTTGCAATGGAATGAAACAAACTTTAAGCATATCGTTATATGCATGGTTCCATTCGGTCCAACTGTATATGGGTTTAAATTCCCTCGAAGAGGTGAAAAACAGGTATTTTCCATCATCACTAAAGGAAGGATCGGATGCCTGATACCATTCGTCGGTAACGAATTTCTTTTCAGTAGATAATAAGTTATAAATCATGATGCGATCGGAACCGCTTTTAACCGGAAACGAATATGCAATCCATTTGCTATCGGGCGACCATGCAAAACTTCTTAATTCGCCTTGCAATGTTTTTTCTACTTCGACTATTTTTTTGGTACTGATATCAACATATAAAAGTCGTTGTAATTTATCTGACCACAGAATTTTTTTACTGTCGGGTGACCATTGAATGTCATATTTATAGGTATCGGCCTGATTTGTAATTCGTTGAGCTACTTCACTGCCATCTGATTTTTGAATATAGATTTCGTCTTCTCCATTAAGATCGGATACGAAGGCGATCCAAAGACCGTCGGGCGACCAACCAACATTGCGTTCGTGTACGCCGGATGTTTCACTTAAATTGGTAGTTATGCCTGTTTTTGACGGCACCGACCAAATATCTCCACGGGCACCGAAAACGACGCGTTTTCCATCGGGAGAAAGGTCGTAGGAATTGATGCTTTTCGAGGCGTCTTTCCAGGTACTTCTCGATGAAGTAAAATCTTCAGTAATGCGAATATTTACCTTAACAGCTTTTGCTTCGGAAAATTTATAATTCCAGATATATCCTCCTTGTTCAAAAACGATGGATTCATTTCCCAGCGATGGAAATTTGATATCATAGTCTTTAAAATCGGTTAACTTTTTTGTTTCTTTTGTTTTAATATCATATGAAAACAAATTCATAATACGGTCGCGGTCAGACAGGAAATAAACCACATCACCGTACCACATCGGGAAAATATCCTGATGAACGTTATTGGTTATATTTTCTGTTTTATGGGTTTTGAAATCATGAATCCAGATGTCGTCGGCCATCCCGCCCTGATAGTATTTCCAGGTACGGAATTCACGAAAAACCCGGTTATATGCCATTTTATTTCCATCGGCAGAAAAGCTGCAAAATCCGCCATCGGGTAATGGAAGTTCCTGACTCATTCCACCTTGGGAATCAACGGTAAATAACTGGCCCTTGAAATCATTAAAACTTTGTTTGCGTGAACGATAAACGATTTGATTTTTATTTTTCCAGCACATAACGATATTGTTGGGTCCCATACGATCCGAAATGTCGTCACGATTTAAGGTAGCTGTATAGGTTAGTCTTTTAGGTAAACCACCTTCAGAAGGGATGAGGTAAACTTCTGTGTTTCCATCATATTGAGCGGTAAAAGCAAGTTGTTTTCCATCCGGTGAGAACCGTGGAAACATTTCGTAACCCATTGCATCGGTGGTAATTTTACGTGCCAAGCCGCCCTCGGCAGTTACAGAATATAAATCACCTGCATAACTGAAAACGATTTGATTTCCATAAATAGCAGGAAAACGGAGTAAACGTGCTTCCTGGGCACTGACTGTCAGGACACTGCCAAGGCCTAGAAGCATTATAAGCAAGAGTTTTTTCATGATATAAAATGTTATGGTTTTTTTTAAAAAAATCCGGTCAGGCTCAGCTGTTCCTTTTCTTTGCCTGACCGGGATTTACAAATATAGCTAAATGAAAAGCAGAAAATGAAGGGCTAAATTTATGCCAGACTTATATAGTTGACTATTAGTAAAATAGTAAGAATCAATATTTTTATCTGTATCATAACGCACAAGTTGGTGTCCGTAATCGAACAAAAAAAGCCGGCTCCTGACTTCGACAATGCGCCACCCTAAAAGTTTTTCCAAAAATTTTCATCAAAAAGCAAAGCAATTGTTTTGTGTCGTTGGGTTATGAGCATTGTTTTATCCATCGTATTTCCACTAATTGGCAACTTGATTTTTATTG
>JAUSOY010000013.1 GCA_030656615.1 Bacteroidales bacterium
CGGCCAGTTTTAACCAGATAAGATCCTATTGCAATGCATTGGAACCTCATTGTGGATAAAACAGGATGGTGTTTATGGTTGAGAGCTTGCAACCGAAACAGACTCATTAGATTGTGCGCTACCATTGTCCAGCGAAAAGCAGCTTCTGTTGCGTAAAAATCCTCCATACAAAAGCCCTCGATTCCGTAATCATATTTCAGTTCCCGGATACGATTTTCACAATCTGCACGTTGATTATACAACTGCCAAACCAGTAAGTCAGAAAATTCAACATTTGTAGCAAAAGCGGTGTACTTGTATCTTTCAAACTCTTCAATCTCCGGGAACAAAAGTTTCCCGCCAGTATTTGGGTGAGTTCCTGTATCCTTGCGAACAATCACCATTCGGCGTGGTCTTGACCAGCCTTTTGCCTGGTAAACGAATGACCCTGTCCAGTAGCCATTTTCAACCGGGAACCACTTCGTATGCTCAAAAATTCGTCTGACCAATGGCCCCGTCATTCGGGTAGCCATAATGTAGTTGATGCCTTCATGTTCGAGTCTATCCATAATTGTCTCATTGCAAAAACCACTGTCTGCCCGGAACAGTCCAATTTTTTCAACAGGTATAATGGTTTGCAACTCATCGAAAAACTCCGTAAAATCTGTGCTAGAGTGGCTGTCACCAGTTCGCATCCAAGCATTTGCAACCATCTTTGCCTCGGCAACAAAGGCAATCAATGGGTGGTGTGACCCTCTGCCATGTCGCTTAGGGTTATAACCTTTTACAACTCCTTCCTGACTGCCATGACGTGTGATAACTGTGGAATCAAGGTCAATGGTCATCTTTTCTAATTGCAGCTGAGAAAACCAGAAACGATTAATAGCAGGGAATAACATGTCGTTACGTTCCTGATCAAACTTCCGGAAAAACCGGCTAAATGTACTTTGGCTTGCCATGCCTTTTCCCCAGCCGAAAATACGTTGAACGACCTCATCGTTACGTAAGGTACCTGAGTGAGCAAGCCGGGTAGCACCCAAAATGGTACTTACCATAAATCCTTCAGCAAGATCCACCGGACAATACCCACGATTTGATCCAATAGTTGGCAAATACTGGCACTCATCCTCAAGATATCGTTTAAGACCGCTTCGGCGATAGGTCTCCTCGATCAGGCGTAAATCGCCCCATGGCGAGACTGCTTTGTCTGTATAATTGTATGGTAATCCTTTCATCCTATGGGTGAAATCAATATTTTTACACTATTGTAAATATAGCAATGGTTTCGAATTTTCTTACTTAGCTTAATGAATTAATTGGGATTAATAGTAATACAGCATTATATTTGTCTCAAGCAAAAACAAAAGTTAACAGCAATTCAGTATTTTATGGCTGGTGTATGGCCTTTTACATTAAATCGTGTCAAAACTCACGGAAGACATTTGTCCAATTTCGTTTGGAATGCAAATGCTTTTTGTGAGGTTACACGTGAACACTGTAATAAACATTGGAAAATTCCGCAGCGGTGTTTCGAAAACAAATTAACAGCGATTTGTAGAAGCAGTCAGTGTGGGCTATGTTTTAACTATCTTAAAATTGAAGAAATACCCTCAGCTGTAATATTAAAACCACAAAGTCAGTTACTTTTTAGAAGTTCCGGGGCACATTGTTTGGCATTTAGAATGCCTATTTCGAGCCTGGGCATCGATAAATAAGCAGCCGGAAAGATTAAATTTCTGGCAACCTTCTCACGAATTATCAAAAATCAAAATCAACCGGCTACTTATTGCCGGCAAAAATACAAAAAAGAAGTAAAATGAAAAAACAAATATATATAACATTAGTGGTTTTGATTACTGCGACGTGCAGTATCGCTCAATCAACTGGTAAGTGGGTTTTACCGTTATCTTACATCGGGTATAACAAAACAATCGAATTGGTTTTTGAACCCAATAACCCTACATTTACCGAGAATCAATTACCTTTTGAAAAACCCTATGATGAAATTGGAATATTTGGTGGAGGATATACCCCTAATTTCAATGATTTAAAATTTTACATACTTGGCCAAGATTTGTTTTATAACGGTCAGTCCTACAATTGGTTGGGTATTATTAATTGTAGTAACACTAATTTCCTGTCAAGTGTAAGAATTTTGCCTTTGAATTCATCAGGTACGAAATTTGAATTTATTTCCGCAGCAATAGATCATGAAACACATCGCTACGTTCTTACCTCTCGGACTCTCGAGTTAATTAATGGCTTATTGGTTTGGGGTACAATAAAACAATTGGGTCTTGTAGAATACCCATTTTTTATGCCTTCACCGAATTATCGTTTTTCGGCTTTTACGGTTACTTCTGGCTCACAGGGGAATTATACCCTATATGTATGTAAGGGTCATGGTACAGGAAGCAGCCAAATGGCGTTGTATAGTTATAGTATTGATAATAATGGTCTTGATCAGAATTCCTTAACCACAATTTCTACTCCCGGGTTGTCTTTTGCAGATACAGATTTTTTTGCATGGCAGTTAGCAAAGTCGAAGGAGGGCTTTGGAGTAGATGCACTTGCCTGGTGCAACTCATCTGGTTTCACATCCAATCCATCTTATCCTGACAGAAGATCTCACCTAAACCTTGTGGTTAACGGGCAGGAGACACAATACATGCCCAATCTTGGACCAATAAACGGCGTAGCATTCTCGGAGGTGGAATCAAATATATTATACCTTTCGTGTGAAGGCTCAGCACAAAATCCGGCAGGTGTATATAAACTTAACTACACCACTGGTTCGGTAACCAGCTATTTTGGTGCCAGTTCAACGCTCTATAACCGTACCTGGCTTAAAAAAGCGCCAGACGGGCATATTTATGCCGTGAGAAACGATGGAAAAGCCCTTGGCCGGATTAACCAGACAAATGGTCAGTTTCAAGCCAATGCTCACATTTTTGCCGGTGGAAACAGTCTGAATAGTTATTATACCATTCCGGCCACAACCGGAAACAACTACTATTATTTGCCCGATGATAGCAGACCCGCCAACCCCTTAACGGCAACATCACAAACTACATTTACCGGTTCCTGCGGCGATGCTACAGGTTCAGCCACACTTACCGTAAATGGCGGTACTCCACCATATACCTATCAATGGTATAGCGCGCTTCCATGGACTGCCATGATCGGCTATACCAGTTCCACTGCTCAAAATCTTATAGCAGGCCAGTACAAGTGCATTATTACCGATGCATGGGGTTTCGTACTCGAGGTATTGGTTAATATTACCACTGACCCCAATGCCGTAGCCAGTACCATGCAGGAGATGGAAGGCACAGTGAGCGGGCAAACCAGAGCATTTAAGGAAGGATTGATGGTTAAAACCGGCAAAACCCTTACCCTTAATAACTGCAATTATACATTTTATCAGGATGCCAAAGTAATTGTAGAACCCGGTGGCAAACTGGTGATGAACAATACCGTATTTACCGCCTGTCCCGGAGTAATGTGGAAAGGCGTGGAGGTTTGGGGAAACCGCTATGCACATCAATATAATACCGAGAACGGAACCAATTCACAGGGGCAACTGATTATGCGCAACGGGGCAACTATTTCACATGCAGAAATTGCTGTTTTATTGACATCCAGAAATGCAAGTGGCACATTTTTATATAATAAATCCGGAGGTATAATAAAAACGGAAAACGATGGAAATCCGGGTACTTTTGGTGCTAAGTTTATAAATAACAGCTATGGAGTTCGGTTTTGGACATATCATAATATCTATTACGGTAAGGAGGTGTCAAATCTAAGTGACCTTACCGATTGTTCCTTCATGATTAACAATGAGTACAGGGGCGGTAACGGGTTTGATGCCCATGTACACATGTATGATGTTATGGGAGTAAAAATCCGTGGATGTCAGTTTTTAAACCAGACTGCCAATCCTCAGGGTCATGGAATAAATGCATGGGGTTCCGGATTCAGGGTAGAGAGCCTTTGTTCAGAGGCTGTTGTACCCTGTCCGGCACAGTTTACTACCCGAACAAGTTTTACAAATTTTGCCAAGGGGATAAACCTGTTGAATAGCGGAAGTTATACACTCTATGTAAATAACGCACTGTTTAACAGCAACAGCCGGGGTGTTAACCTTCAAAACTCAAACTATGCAACAATCATCAACAGTACCTTTAACATCGGTAAGGCATCGGCAATAGAGGAGGCTGGATGTGAAGAAGGCGGAGCTGCTGGGTACGGAATTTATTTAACGCAGAGTATAAATTTCACTATCGAGGAGAATTCCTTTTCTAAAGGCTTGAGTGCCCCTACCGGTGAATACATTGGCATTGCTGTGGTTGATTGTAAAAGCCCCTTGGATGTGATATACAAAAATACTTTTAGTGGGCTGAGTGTTGGTAATTATAGTTTTGGTGTAAACCGTTCAGATGACGGAGATGATGCCACAGGTATCAGGTACATTTGTAATCTAAATTCAAGTAATGCAGTAGATTTCAGGGTAACTGGGGAAAATGATTTGAAAGCAATGATAAATGGCAATCACGGGTATTATAATGCTGCTTCAGGCAATACCTTTTCGTCAACTGCTTCATGGCATTTTAGAAATGAAGGCAAACAAAACATTAATTGGTTCCATTATGGATACGCAAACGAATATCCATTACCTTCGAAAGTATATACTGTGGAAACTGATAAGTATTTTTATTGGTATTCTGCTCCGCAAAACACCTGCCCCTCACATTTTATGGGTGGAGGTGGTTTTGAAGAAAATGGCTTACCATTGTTAAGTGAAATCGAACGGATTCAGAAAGAGCAGGAGTATATTCAATATTCTGACGATTACGCCAGTTTGATATCCATTTTTAATAATTTGAAAGATGGTGGCGACACACCAGGAACCTTAGCTGAAATAGAATATGTTTGGCCACAAAACATGTGGGAGTTGGTAACAAACCTGCTTACAAAATCTCCTTACCTTTCTGAAGAGGTTCTAATAGAAGCAGCGAATCGAAATGATGTGATACCTCATGCTGCCTTGTTCGATATTTTAGCAGCCAATCCGGATGAATTAAAGAAGGAAACCCTGATTACCTATATTAAAGAAATGTCCAATCCTCTGCCCGAATATATGATTTCCATACTCGAAGGTTTAGCTGCCGGGGCTACAGCTAAAACAGCGCTGCTAAACCAGATGGATTTTTACAATACATTAAAAATACATACGGTACAGGCTCTTATACGGAATTCGTTGCTGGATACAATTACTGATAATACTTATGTCAAAAACTGGCTAGCAAAATTAAACGCTCTATCTGCGGATCAACAAACGGTATTAATAAACATTTCTGAGCATAAGATAGACTCTGCATTAGTTTTGCTTGATTTGATTCCAAATAAGTATAACCTGACTGGCCAAGAGTTGACAGAGTACAATGACTATAGGACGATGGTTATCCTCCAAATGAATTTAGCCACTGAAGGGAGGACACTATATAATTTGGATACTTCCGAAGTAGAGTTTATTTATCATATTGCAAATAACTCAACAGGGAAAGCCGCGAGCATGGCCAAGGGTATTCTTGAATGGGTTTATGGCGATAATTATTGTCATTGTATTAGCGGTACTCATGCTTCATGGATAAAATCCGGTCGGTCAGTAAAAAATCAAAACTGGCCAAATACAATTGAGGTTAGAGCATTTCCAAATCCTGCCTCAATATGGGTAACATTTGATTATTTGCTTCCTGTGGGTATTAATACAGGAACCATTACGATAACAGACATCCAGGGTAAAGTAGTAAAAACATTTGAACTGAATCGTAATCGTAGCCAAAAACTCTGGGATACACGTATTACCAGTAGTGGTGTATATTTTTACACAATACGGGCTGCAAATAATACCGTAAGTGGTAAAATAATTGTTAAATAGGCTAGTTGTATTCAGGGAACACTGGACAGCCCGGTGTTCCCTTCATTAAAAAACCAGAGACTATGAAAAAGACAATATTATTGGTTTTTATAATATACGCTTCAGTACTTTACTCCCAAACCCCTGAACTTACATGGCAGTCATGTTACGGTGCAAGTTCAAATGACTACATAGGCGCAATTTTGAAGTCAGATTATGGGTATTTATTAAGTGCTTCAGCATCGAATAATGAACTTCAGATACCAGGTTATCATGGTGGCAGTGATGCCTGGGTTATAGCCACAGACAGTTTAGGCAATTTTTTATGGCATAAATGTTTTGGGGGTACCAGAACTGAGTCAGAATTTGTAAAAATTCTAGAATGTAGTGATGGTACATATTATCTTTTTGGTTCGTCATCCTCTGAGGATGGCGACTTAAATACGCCAATTCAGGGCATGAATGACTTGTGGCTTGTTAAAGTAGATAGTGAATTTAATATAATTTGGCAGCGCGCTTTCGGTAGTCCAGCTCCTGAAGAGGTGCGTGATGCTATTTTAACTTCTGATGGCGGTGTTATTACCCTAGCCCGTGTATATGCTGCCGGCTATAATGTTAGTGTTGCATTTGGTATGTATGATATCTGGGTCTGCAAGTTTGGCGCGGATGGTGAGATGGAGTGGGAGAAAACACTAGGTAACCAGTACAATGATAATGCCATCAAGATTAAAAAAGGGAGAACCGACCCTGTCGAAACTTATTACATCATTGGTAGTAGTGAGTATAGTGGCGGAATGGTTGGTTGCCATGTTTCTCCTTCTTATGGGCAGGACGTTATTGTCTATGAAATAGACAGAGGAGGTAATCTTCTTTGGCATCAATGTTATGGGGGTAGTGATTCGGATTTGGGTAAAGATTTTATTTCTTTACCCGATGGATTTGTCTTCGTGGCTAGTTCTGCTTCTTCAGATTTTGACGTATCTGGTAATACCAAAGGTAATGCAATATGGGTGGTAAGATGCAATCAGGCTGGTGAAATTATCTGGCAAAGAACTTATGGAGGTTCAGGAAGAGAATGGCCTGTTTATATTGATACAGTTGCTAATGGTGGATTTGTTGTTATTGGTAATTCAAGTTCTAAAGACGGGGATGTAGTTAACCAGCACGGGTATGGAGCGACAACGGATGTATGGATTTTAGCCTTGGATTCATTAGGAAATATTTTGAGTAGCAAGTGTTTTGGAAGCACGGGTTGGGAGACTTTCTTTAATGGAAATTCCATAGCCAGAAGCGGAGATTTTGATTATACAATAGCGGTTACATCCCGTTTTAATGATGGAGACGTGACATGTGCCACATATGGGAATGATGACATCTGGCTCTTCGAAATCAAAGACTGCACATATTACGCCCCCACCACCCCCTCAACACCCGCCGGCCCGGCCAATGCCTGCTCGGCTTCGCCAAACCCAGGCGTTTATACCGTACCAAATATAACCAACCAAACCACCGAATGGAAGCTGGAGCCGTCAGATGCAGGGAGCATTATTACGGGTAAAGACAGTTTACTAATCTACTGGTCTAACGGCTATGAAGGTACGGTAGCCATTTCTGCCAGAGGGATAAACGATTGCGGAGCATCCGCCTGGTCACCGCCAATCTATACTCAGGTAGAAACCTGTGCCGGTATCAGTACCCACTCCCTCAACGGATTGAAAATATGGCCCAACCCTGCAAAAACCCACCTCAACATAGAAATACCGGCAAACGTTCAACTCCCGGTAAATATACAGATTAGCGATGTTTCAGGTAGGACAGTACTGAGCCAACAGCTCGTCAACCATCAAAGCACCCTTGATGTCAGCAACATAAGGCGGGGGGTGTACTTCTGTATTTTACAGTATCCGTTACAAAATATCCATGGGAAGCTTGTAATACAATAATGATACGCATTCGAGATTCAAGATTGGAGCCGGAATTCAATGGCTACTCATTGATCTTTTATTAAAAACACCAGCAGAGTATAGCATTAAAAGCTTTGAACCCTTGGCGTGGAATACTGTTTTAATTAAAAACAAAGATCAACATGGATATAAATATCTGGTTTCAAAGTGCAAAGATGATTTTAATCATGATGAGTTTGCTTTGGATTGTAAGCATAATACTCAAAAATGCTTCTATTGTTGATCCATTTTGGGGCACCGGATTTGTGATTACTGGCTTATATGTTTTTTTTGAAGGGAAAAATAATTCAGATTTCGGGTTGCTGGTGATGGCTCTGTTGATGGTCTGGGGTCTGCGGCTGAGTGCACATTTACTTTTTCGCAACCTTGGTAAAGGCGAGGATTTCAGGTATCAGCAATTCCGTAAAAATTTTGGGGCAAAACACTACTGGTGGATAAGTTTTTTTCAGGTGTTTATGTTACAGGGAGTTATTCTTTGGATTGTTATCTCTCCTTTGGTCATGTTGCTGGGAAATCCGGAAAGAGCATTCAACCTTTGGCTTGCATTTCCCGGCCTCATCCTGTGGTTAACGGGCTTTGTTTTTGAAACCGTAGGCGACTGGCAATTAATGCGTTTTAAAGCAAATCATGCTAACAAAGGCAAATTACTGACAAGCGGTTTATGGAGACTTAGCCGGCATCCGAATTATTTTGGTGATGCCATGATATGGTGGGGTTTCTGGATGATGGCTGCCTCCTGTGGACTGTGGTGGACGGTTTTTAGCCCTTTACTTATGACCTTTTTATTGATGAAAGTTTCGGGGGTGGTTATGCTCGAAAAAAGTATGAAAACGAGTAAGCCGTGTTATGAAGAATACATCAAAAATACCCCGGTATTTTTTCCGTTTATTCGATTTTAAATTGATTAAAATCCAAAGATAGGTCGGCGGTACACACCACCAAATGAGGGAATTCAGGTGCATAGCACCGTATTATGTTTTCACCGAATTGTTTTTTTAAAAATTATGGATGTTGTTCATAAATCGGTGCGCTGCACCTTGCCAAAATCATTGTGGTTTTTAATCTACCGATATAGCGGTGCGCTGCACCTCTAAAAATATTCCGGATGTTTTATATACCGGTAGGCGGGCGCTACGCACCACCAAATTCATTTATTGCCGAGATTATTGAATTTTCAATGTCGTTGAATTTAATAAAAATCGTCAACTTTTAGGTGCGTAGCACCGGCATATTTGTAGAAAACATCGGATGAAGAAGTCAAGGTGCGTAGCACCGTATTATACTATCTGAATTAAAAACAAGCCCTGGCAATTTGGTAAATATTGTCTGATTTTCCCATGGTGTAAAAATGTACGGCAGGCACGCCCACCTCTATCAATTCGCGGCTTTGCCTGATTCCCCATTCCACACCCACCTGGCGTACTGCTTTATTATCCTTGCATTTTTCGACTTCCCTGACCAGTTCATCGGGTATTTCGGTATGAAATATTTTGGGCAAAACCTGTAAATGGTTTTTTAGTGAGATGGGTTTAATACCGGCGATAATGGGTACATGAATATCATTATCACGGCAGAGTTTTACAAAATCAAAGTATTTCTGATTGTCGAAAAACAGTTGAGTAACAATATAACTGGCTCCGGCATCCACTTTTTGTTTGAGGTAACGGATATCGGAAAGCATATTTGGTGCCTCGGAGTGTTTTTCGGGATATCCGGCCACACCCACACTAAAATTGGTGGCAGTGCTGTTTTGTAAATCTTCGTCCAGATAATTTCCCTCATTCAGTGCTATGATTTGTTTTACCAAATCAACGGCATGAGAATGTCCGTCGGGTTCGGGAATAAACTCTTTTTGAGAACGCTCGGCATCGCCCCTTACCGCCAACACATTATGAACGCCCAGAAAATGCAAATCAATAAGGGCATTCTCTGTTTCTTCTTTCGAAAAACCTCCACAAATAATATGAGGCACCACATTTACCTTACAATAATATTGCAAAGCGGCAGCTATTCCAACCGTTCCGGGCCTTTTTCTTACCGTTTTCTTTTCGAGTAAACCACTTTCATGATTTTTATAAATGACCTCTTCCTGATGATAGGTAACATTGATGTAGGGAGGTTCAAACTCGAGCAAGGGCTTAATACTTTGATAAATTTCGTCAAAGGTTCCGCCTTTGAGTGGAGGAAGAATTTCGAAGGAAAACAGGGTTTTTTGAGCCGTATTTAAAATATCGTTGATATGCATAATTCAGGAGGTTTTGGGTTCATAATTGAGATTGACGGGCAATAGTTTTTCTACTTCAGAAACACTCAGGTTTTTCCTCTTTGCATAATCGGCCACCTGATCGGCACTGATTTTCGCCAATCCAAAGTATTGCGAGAGTGGATGAGCAAAGTAGAAACCACTGACCGAAGCAGCCGGATACATAGCATAATGAGAGGTAAGTTGTATTTGGCTTTTTTCGGCCTGCAACAGATCAAACAGTGTTTTTTTATCGCTGTGTTCCGGGCATGCTGGATAACCCGGTGCCGGGCGAATGCCCTGATAGTTTTCGCGAAGTATCTGTTCGATGCTTAATTTTTCATCGGGGCTGTAGCCCCAAAATTCGGTACGGACTTTATGGTGGAGCATTTCAGCAAAAGCTTCGGCCAGTCTGTCGGCCAGAATTTTCATCATGATGGCCGAATAATCATCGTTACGTTTTTCAAAGTCTTCTACCCATTTTTCGATGCCTATGCCTGCTGTTACGGCAAATCCACCCAGATAATCATTTACTCCACTTCCTTTGGGTGCCACAAAATCGGCCAGGCATAAATTGGGTATGCCTTCTTCTTTGCGTTCCTGATTGCGAAGGAAATAGAATTGAGCCGCCTTCTGTTTTCGGGCTTCATCCATAAAAACATTAAGGTCGTCATCATCCGATTCGGCGGGTAAAATAAACCAGCTGGCATTGGCCTCCAGCATCTTTTCGTTGATAATACGGTCAAGCATACCTTGGGCATCATCATAAAGTTTTTTGGCTTCCTCACCTTTCAGAGCATCCGAAAATATCGCCGGATATTTTCCGCCAATTTTCCATGAGTGGAAAAAGAAAGTCCAGTCGATATAATTACTTAATTTAGCTAAATCCTGATTTTGAATATGGAAAATACCCAATTTTTTGGGAGGATATGTATGCGATGCATCCCATGGAATTTTCAAGCGGTTTTTTCGGGCTTCGGAAAGGCTGATGTATTTATCGGGATGCTGTCCGGGTTGGTATTTTTCTCTGATGGCATCGTAGTGTTGACTGGTTTGCAGCATATAAGCCTCTTTTTGGTCGGACAGCAATTTGCTGAGAACGCCTGAAACCAGTGAAGCATCGCGCACATGGATGACCGCCTGCGAATATCCCGGTGCTATTTTTACTGCGGTATGTACTTCGGAGGTGGTGGCACCACCAATCAGAAGTGGAATATTCATCCCACGCCTTTCCATCTCCTTGGCAACCTGAACCATTTCATCCAGCGAGGGCGTTATCAAACCACTGAGTCCGATAATATCAGCACCCTGATCGACAGCAGCTTCCAAAATGCGGGAAGCAGGAACCATCACGCCCAAATCAACGACTTCGTAATTATTACAAGCCAGTATCACACCTACAATGTTTTTCCCGATATCGTGAACATCGCCTTTAACGGTGGCCATTACAATTTTTCCTCTGTTCTGCTGCTGGTCGCCACGCTTCTTTTCCGCCTCAATAAATGGATGAAGGTAAGCCACGGCCTGCTTCATCACCCGGGCACTCTTTACCACCTGCGGAAGAAACATTTTGCCGGAACCAAAAAGTTCGCCAACAATATTCATCCCATCCATCAAAGGTCCTTCGATGACCAATAAGGCCGAAGGAAACAATTGCCGCGATTCTTCCACATCGGTTTCTATGAATTGAGTAATGCCATGAACCAGAGCATGTGATAAACGTTCGTTCACCGGCAATTCGCGCCAGACTTCCTTTGCCTGTTCCTTTTTAACATCCGTTTTTACTGTGGAAGCGTAGGTAACCAGAAGTTCCGTAGCATTTTCGTGTTTATCAAACAAAACATCCTCACAAAGCTTTAAAAGTTCCGGTTCTATATCGGTATATGGAGGAATATCGCCCGCATTAACGATGCCCATATCGAGTCCTGCCTGGATGGCATAGTACAGAAACACAGAATGCATGGTTCCGCGTAGGGCTTCATTGCCTCTGAAACTAAAACTCAGATTGCTGATGCCACCACTGGTGCCGGCATAGGGTAGATTGGCCTTTATCCACTTGAGGGCATTGATGTAGTCGATGGCATAGCGATTATGCTCGGTCATTCCGGTGGCTATGGCCATTACATTGGCGTCGAAAATAATATCCGCAGCAGGAAAATGCACTTTTTCGGTTAGCAAGGCATAGGCTCTGCTGCAAATTTCGATTCTTCTTTCAAAGGTATCGGCCTGACCTTTTTCATCAAAAGCCATAACAACGGTGGCGGCACCGTACTGACGTATTAATCGTGCTTTTTCTAGGAAGGCTTCTTCTCCGTCTTTAAGGCTGATGGAATTAACAATGGCTTTTCCTTGCAGGCATTTAAGTCCGGCTTCTATCACTTCCCATTTAGATGAGTCAATCATAATAGGGACACGGGCAATGGAAGGTTCGGCCATCAAATAATGCAGAAAAGTAGTCATACATTCTTTGGAATCAAGCATGGCATCATCCATATTAACGTCGATGACCTGCGCACCGTTCTCTACCTGTAAACGCGCAATTTGCAGAGCCTCCTCATACTTTTCTTCCCGAATGAGTCGGGCAAATTTCCGTGAACCGCTGACGTTGGTCCTTTCCCCAATATTAATAAAATTACTTCCTTTAAATATTTTAAGAGCTTCCAATCCGCTCAGGCGAAGATTGGGCTGATCTGTTGCCGGATTCCGTACGCGGGAAGTCTCGGCCAGTTTTGCAAAATGCCGGATATGTTCCGGTGTGGTTCCGCAGCATCCACCCACAATATTACTCATTCCATGAATTAAAAAATCATGAATGTGTTTTCCCATAATTTCCGGTGACTGGGTATATTCGCCAAACTGATCGGGCAGGCCGGCATTTGGATAAGCACTGATATACATGGGCGCCTTGTCGGATAATTCTTTCAGATAGGGGCGCATTTCTTCGGCACCCAAAGCGCAGTTGAGCCCGATACTGAGCAATGGTGCATGGGATAAAGAGTTCAAAAAAGCCTCCACGGTTTGGCCCGAAAGGGTTCTGCCGCTGGCATCGGTTACCGTTACCGAAACCATCACCGGGAAAGGATGTTCGTTTCCGTCAGAAGATTTTATTGTATGGAGATTCTTTTTTTGTAAGACTTTTTCGATGGCAAAAAGGGCGGCTTTGGCGTTAAGTGTGTCAAAAACCGTTTCAACCAGAAGAATATCCACACCACCATCCAGCAAGGCTTCGGCCTGCTCTGAATAAGCTTCAACCAAATCGTCGAAATGCACAGCCCGATAGGCCGGCTGATTGACATCGGGCGACATGGAAGCCGTTTTATTGGTGGGTCCCATAGCTCCTGCAACAAATCGTGGTTTTTCGTGAGTGGAATGTTTATCGGCTGCGGCACGTGCTATGCGGGCTGCCTCGAAATTCATTTTGTGGCATTCGGCCTGCATATGATAATCGGCCTGCGATATGGATGTGGCATTAAAGGTGTTGGTTTCGATGATGTCGGCACCGGCTGCCAGATATGCTTCATGAATTTCCTGAATGATATGAGGGCGGGTGATGCTGAGAATATCATTATTTCCTTGCAAATCGTTCGGATGCAAAAGAAATTCTTCTCCCCTGAAATCGCGTTCTTTCAGTTGATAGCGCTGTATCATGGTGCCCATGGCGCCATCAAGTACCAGTACCCTGTTTTTAATTTCCTTATAAATACAAGCTTTCTTCATTGCTAAAATGTTTTTGGCTTATAAAGAAACAAGGTGAAATACAGAAGGTTGAAGAAGAAATAAAAAAACCGACCTGCAAGAAAAGACCGGTGATGTGAATATATTCAAAAAGTGAATATTCACTTATCTTTCCCTAACGGGTAGGAGTTGGCACCTTGTTACATAACAGGTTGCCAAGGTTTCTCAGGGCCTAATCCCTCCACCTTTCTTGATAAGCCAGATATTAAAGAACTATGGCAAAGATACAATCAAAAACAGAAAAAGTTCAATCAGAGAAAAAAAGGAGTCTGGAAAGGATAATCGGATTGAAACAACCTTTTTTTGAATGGTAAATAACTTCTGTATTTTTAACTAATCATGGCATCTCAGAAACGCTGACACGGACTTCGATACAAATGAATCGTATAATTCAAGTTTGAATATTCTTCGTACCTTATCCGATGTTCGTACCTTTGCCCTCTGAATGAAAATGAATACTATGAAACCCAGAGTACGATTTGCCCCAAGCCCTACCGGACCTTTACATATTGGAGGTGTACGCACCGCATTGTATAATTATCTTTTTGCCCGCCAGCTGGGTGGCAGCATGATTTTACGCATTGAAGATACCGATCAGGGGCGCTTCGTTCCGGGTGCCGAAGAATATATTATTGAATCACTGCAATGGTGCGGCATACAATTCGATGAAGGCGTTCATGTGGGTGGGCCTTTTGGACCCTACCGGCAGTCGGATCGCAAGGAAATGTATAAACAGTATGCCGATATCCTTATCGAATCTGGCAACGCATACTACGCCTTTGATACAGCGGAGGAATTGGAGGAAATGCGTAAAACTCAATCCAATTTTCAATACGATTCCTCAACCCGCCTCGAACTTAACAATAGCCTGACTTTATTGGCCAGTGAAGTAAAGGAATTGATTGAGTCAGGAAATCATTATGTAATACGAGCCCTTATTCCGGCCGATGAAGAAGTTGTGGTGGTGGATCATATCCGTGGCGAAGTAAAAGTGAATACTTCTACCCTGGACGATAAGGTTTTATTTAAATCGGATGGAATGCCAACCTATCATCTGGCTAACATCGTGGATGATCATTTGATGGAAATTACGCATGTTATCCGTGGCGAAGAATGGCTTCCTTCGGCTCCCTTACATGTTCTATTATATCGTTTCTTCGGATGGCAGGCTCCTGAATTTGCGCATTTGCCACTGTTGTTAAAGCCTGATGGCAACGGTAAACTAAGCAAGCGCGATGGCGATCGTTTGGGATTTCCTGTTTTTCCGCTACGCTGGGTCGATCCGAAAACCAATGAAATATCCTCGGGCTATCGCGAGTCAGGCTATATTGCTCCGGCTTTTGTAAATATGCTCGCACTCCTGGGTTGGAATCCCGGAACGGAGCAGGAAATTTTCGATATGGACGAACTGATAGCCGCTTTTTCGCTCGATAGAGTCGGGAAATCAGGCTCCAAATTTGATCCGGAAAAGGCAAAGTGGTTCAATCAGCAGTATTTACGAATGATGAGCGACATAGAACTCGGGAAAGCTCTCCAAAATATTGCCAGAGAAAAAGGCATTGAAACCGATGAAGATACCGCCGTAAATGTGGCAGGTCTCGTAAAAGACAGAGCCGTTTTTGTAAAAGATTTATGGGAACAGTCGTCTTTCTTTTTCCAAATTCCTGATGCCTATGATGAGGCGGTCATTAAAAAGCGCTGGAAGGCCGATACCGCAGCCCATATGGCGAAACTTGCTGAAGGTTTTGAAGCCATGAAAACGTTTTCGCCGGAAGCCATAGACGAAGAAATAAAAAGCTTTTTAACGGAAAATGAGTTGGGTATGGGTGCCATAATGAATGCTCTCCGATTATGTATGGTCGGTGGAGGAATGGGGCCTCATCTGGCTGATATTCTGTCTGTTGTTGGAAAAGAAAATACCTTGCTTCGCATTCGTAAAGCGATAGAAACCATTAAAACCTAATACTTTTTATGGGAACCATCAGCCTCGATAATATGGAATTTTATGCCTATCACGGTTGCTTTGATGCCGAACGCGTGATAGGTACACATTTCAGGGTTAACCTGAGCTTTGATGCCGATATTACAAACGCATCGGAAAGTGATCATCTCTCCGAAACAATTAATTATCAGGATGTTTATCTGATGGTTAAAGAGGAGATGGCACAAAAATCGCATCTGTTGGAACATATAGCACGAAGGATTCTTGTTAAACTTCACGGGCGATATCCACAGGTTGAATTTGCGGATGTTAAAATCTCCAAGATGAATCCACCTTTGGGTGGGAAAATGGAAAGCGTTAGTGTTTCATTAAACTCTGCTGAAATTGAATTGTAATCACGCCGATAATCGTCCGGAGGGAAAACCACTGCTCGATATGAAAAAATGCGAAGCCTGTGGCAATGAATTTTATTGCTCGGCCTCAGCCCGTTGTTGGTGTATGGAATATCAGCTTACCGATGAAAAGCGTGCAGCGTTGGAAGCCAAATATCTGGATTGTCTGTGTCCTGACTGCCTGAAAAAATGGACGCTGGGATAGATTTTAGGGGAGGGTGATTCATCAATGCATTATTGATTATTGATAATTGTTTATTAGATTGATAATAAGCAAATTATACAAATATTCTCCCTTTCTCGTCTTCCTCCAATCTCCAAATCTCCTCATCTACTGCCCTCGTTTTCACTCACATTTTTTAAAAATATACCAGCGGTATAAGCGATGCTTTCTTTAATGGATCTGTATTGAAAACCAGTGAGTTTACTAATTTTTTCACCGGAATAACGGTAAACATTTTGTGCCGAATGTGCTGTTTCACGGGTGATGATGGGATTTTTACGGCTGAAAAGGGAAATCGCCCAAAAAATTCTCCAGGCCACTTCACCCATCAAGGGAGTAATATGAACGGTTGGGATGGGTTTTTGAAGTGCCGTCGCAATATTATCAAACAAGGTTTTGAAGGAGATGTTTTCTGAATTGAGGATAAAGCGTTCGTTATGGATTTCGCTATCCATTAGAAGAATCATTGCGGCAGCAACATCACGGGCATCTACATAACCGGTAATTCCTGAGGTAAAGAATTTCAAACCTTTGTAAATGGTACTAAAAAGCTGGGCCGACCCGGTATTCCAATTTCCAGGCCCGATAATAATGGAGGGATTTACTATAACCGCATTTAAACCTTCAGCCATACCTCTCCAAACCTCCAATTCTGATTTCCACTTACTTAAGGCATACGCGGATGGTTTTTCAGGCTCTTCCCAGGCTTTTCCTTCAATGGTCATTCCTTCAGCGTCTTTTTTTCCGCCCAATGCAGCGATGGAACTCACATGGCAGAGTTTTTCAATCTTATGGTGCAAACAGGCGTTGACAATATTGGCGGTTCCGCGGATATTCATATCGAGCATTTGCTGACGATCTTTTTTGCGGTAAGAAACCAGTGCTGCGCAGTGATATACTTTTTTAACGTCAGATAAAGCATCCAATAGAGAAGGCATATTAAGAACATCGCCCTTTATCCAATGAATATTTTTTAGAAATTCTTCATTCCCGGAATCTTTAAAAATCATCTCGGTGATTTTTAAATGGCTTCCAGCGCGTATGATAGCCTTTGGATGATGGCCCTGCTTCGTTAGTTGAAGTAAAACTTGTGAACCGAGGAGGCCGGTTCCGCCGGTAACGAGAATCATTTTTGTCTCAAAGATATTTGAATTGTCGTATTAACGGAAATGGTCGATAATTTCTTTTTGATAAAAAGAGTACGGGCGGCCCTTCGGGCCGCCCGTACTTGATAAAAACAGAATAATTATTTTGCTTCTTTCTTGAGATGTGTTGCCAGGAATGTCTCCATGGCACCATAGAACTCAAACTGGTTTTCTTCGTTATGGAAGCCATGTCCTTCATTGTCTTTGACCATGTATTCCACTTCAACACCACGTGCTTTCAGTGCTTCAACCACCTGATCGCTTTCGGCTTTATTTACGCGGGGATCATTGGCTCCCTGTGCAATAAACAGCGGGGTTTTGATTTTGTCAGCATTTAAAGCAGGGGAGGTCTGTGCCAATTGTAAGCTGTCCTGTTTTGGATTTCCAACCATTTCATACATCATATCCAGAAAGGGTTTCCAGTAAGGAGGAATGGTTTCCATAAAACTAAAAAGATTGGAAACGCCAACGTAATCAATGGCGGCAGCATACTGATCGGGATCCTTAACAATTCCCTGAAGGGTAGCATAACCACCGTAACTTCCACCATAAATGGCGATACGTGCAGGGTCAGCAATTTTTTTGTCGATGAGCCATTTAACACCATCGGTTATATCGTCCTGCATGGTAAGACCCCACTGCTTGAATGAGGCTGTCCAGAAAGCTTTGCCATAACCGGTAGAACCACGGAAGTTCATCTGTAAAACAGCATAACCACGGTTGGCCAAAAACTGAATTTCAGGATTGAAACCCCAGCTGTCGCGGGCCCATGGACCTCCATGAGGATTGATTACAACCGGCAGATTATGAGCGGTTTCAATGGTATATCCTTTGGGTAAAGTAAGATATCCGTGAACAGTTAATCCATCGCGGGTAGTATACTGAATGGGTGATTGTGTTGCCATATCATCTTCATTCATCCAAGGACTTACTTCGGCTATTTTATCGAGTTTATCCGTATTTGAATCATAGATGTAATATGCGCCTAGCGAACGATCGGAATAGGTGCGAATGATAAAACGGTCTTCATTACGGTTAAGACCCGTGATAGCTATTTCGTAGTTACCCAGGTCTTTGGCCAGACGTTCGTAAATTTTCTGCGAGGTTTCATCAAAGAAATATTTTTCATTTTTCCATGATTCATACGATGCAGTTGTCAGGACCTTGCGTTTACGCGAGTATGAGAGTCCGTCTACATCAAAATCCTTATTTTCATATAAAACCTTTATTTCTTTACCAGTAGCTAAATCAAATTCAGCAATAACTGCTTTATCGCGTCCCAGATTGGTGGAAACGTACATATTTTTGTTATCGAAGGTAAAGAATTGTGGTCCAACCTGATCTTTGAAACTGGTTGTAATGACCACTTTGAAGGGATCGTTTTCAGTTTCACGATAGAGTAGTTGATTACTGATGCCATCTTCGGCAATGGCTGTAGCAGCGCGGAGTTTGCCATCGTGGTCAGTAATCCAGCCCTGGATGTTACCGGGATTTTCGGCAATCATTTCCATTTTACCGGAAACAATATTCAGACGATAGGCATCAAAAACTTCAGGAACCCTTTTGTTTAAAGCGATAATAACTTCATCGGGAATATCTTCCAAATCGTCAATTACCTGAGTAAGCACACCCGGAAAATCGGTGAAGCAAATCAGGTTACTGCCGTCAACATTTACGCCATAAAGACGGAAGTTTTCATCACCACCAGTATCTTTCAGATAAAGAATACGGCCGTCGTTTGCCCAGAAGTATCCGGCAATGTCGCGATCAGTTTCAGAAGTCAGTCTAACCGCTGAATCCTGACCAATTTCCTGAACAAATATGTTCATACGGTTTTGATAAGGCGCTTTATAACTAAAGAACTTACCATCCGGAGAAATTTTGTACGAGGTACGCTCCGGATTTTTAAAGAAATCTTTTAAAGGAATGAGAGGTGCAGCCTCAGGTTTGCTTAGGTTGCAAGCCGAAAAAAACATGGAGCCTCCGGCTACGGTTAGTGCCAGAATTAGCATCTTGAATCTGTGTTTCATGGATATACGGTTTTTGGTTTTCACTGTGGAACAGCTGCTTTCTTAATTACAAAGATAATGTAATCTCCGGATTAGCTTTTGGCTATTATAGTCCGACTATGTAGTGACGTATAGCATGTTGAAATGTTACATTTTTTCATGTTATTTCCACGATTTCCCTGATTTCATTTGTTTTTTATTGTCAGGTAAGGGGAATCACATACCGTAGTATTGCCGACCAAGCTATAAATCAGGTATCTTTGCAAAGGCATTTGTTATCGATAATGCCGTGAATAGAAGACATTAATTAGAAAAAGATTGAAGGATATGATTGAGATCGGGAAAATGAATCGCTTAAAGATTCTGAGGTTTGTAGAATTTGGTGCTTATCTTGATGATGGCGACAAAGGAATTTTACTCCCCATAAAACAATTGCCTCCTGATTCTAAAGAAGAGGATGAATTGGATGTGTTTGTTTATACCGATTCCGAAGACCGTCCAATAGCTACTATGGAAAAGCCTTTGGCCATGTCTGGTGAATTTGCTCTTTTACAAGTCGTTTCGACCGATCGCGTGGGAGCATTCGTGGATATCGGATTACAAAAAGATTTGCTGATTCCGTATTCTGAAATGAATGCCAAGCTCAGAAAAGGACAAAGAATAATTGTACGCGTATATACAGATCCAACAACAAACAGGCTGGTAGGATCCACGATTTATAATAAGTTTTTACGTAATAAACCCGAAAATATAAAACCCGGCGATGAGATTACAGGTCTGGTTGCTCTGGAATCTGAATTGGGTGTTCGGATAATTGTGGATCATAAATACTGGGGATTAATCTATCATGAATCGGTGCAAAAACAACTTGTACCAGGAACAATAGTTACAGCCTGGGTAAAAAATGTACGGGAAGATGGACGAATCGATCTGACACTTCGCCGCCCTGGCGCTGAAGAATTATTTATGGCCGGTGGGTTAATTATTGCCGCCCTCGACAAACATAATGGACGGATTAATGTTTCAGACGATAGTACCCCGGAAGAAATTAAAGAATTGTTGGGTATCAGTAAAAAAACCTTTAAACGTGCTGCAGGCATGTTGTTTAAAGATGGAAGAATTGAGATTCAGAATGGTTATATCAAGAAACTAAAGTGAACGGACAGGCCAATATGCTTGTGTTCGATCTGGAAATTATTCGGGAGGACAACGGACGTTTTTTGTTCAGGGTAAGTAATGCGTCCGATGAAGCATTCCTGTGGTTCCGGCCCGGCGATAAAAATCTTGAAATAATTCCCGGTAATGGAATTTCAGGAATTCTAACCTTGCATATCAGTCAGATACGCCGACTTTTGCATAATAAGCGATTGTCGACTTTCTATTCTGGTTTTCGTATCCGCTTTTGCATTCAGGCATTAAAAGATGTGCCGGCTTTTACCGATCGAAAACGCATTATTGCCCTAGACAGGCGCGGTGGAAATCATTTTATTTATCCCCAGGAAGAATCACCCGCCAGTCTTACGGAGATATTCTGTGATGGAAGTCTTGTTCAGGAAACGGGAGCCGCAGCCATCGCCATCGTTATTAAATCTGCTGTTGGGAAATACCGTCTCGAAACCTTTGAAGTGAATGAAAATAAAAGCTGTCAACTGGAATTGCTGGCTGCCATTCAGGGTTTAAAGCTGACCAGCGATCAGGAATCGGTTCGTATTGTGAGTGATAGTCTGTATGTGCGTAAGGGACTGACCGAATGGATTATTCATTGGCGTTTAAATAATTGGTACACCATACAAGGCAGCCGCGTAAAAAACCGCGAAAACTGGATTCAGTTTGATGCGCTGACAGAGAACCGTTATGTTGAATTTCAATGGATTAAAGCCCGGAGCGGCCATTTTGAGCAGAGTCTGGCCGATTTATATGCCAAAGATCTTACCCGAACAGTTTCCTGATGGTTTTATGAAATAACGGTCAAAACAATGGTTCTGCCCGAGGCATGATTGCGGAATTCGCATAAACAGATGCCTTGCCATATACCCAGTCCAAGATGACCATTTACAATCGGAATACTAAGAGAATGACCGCATAGCGCTGATTTGGCATGAGCCGGCATATCATCTGAACCTTCGCTACGATGCGTATACCAAGACTGATTTTCGGGAACCATTTCATCAAAAATGCGATGCATATCTTTCATTACACTCGGGTCGGCATTCTCGTTCAACATCAGCCCGGCGGAGGTATGACACAGGAAAATATTTACCAATCCGCAGGCAGGCAGATTTTTCAATTCTTTTTCAATGAAATGTGTTATCAGATGCATTCCCCGCTTAAAGGGTGGTAAGGTAATGCGATATTGTTGGGTCATGGGTTTTTGAGTATAAATGTAAAAAATACCCGCCCACATCTCCAATAATAATGGGTTTAATATCCATATTGTTGGTGACTTTGGTGTACATTTGAATAAATCAATGGAATTATCCGCATGATGATACTTATCGCCATATTGATTCTGGCCTCCTTTTTTGCGATTTTTTGGACAATCAAAACAAAAAAAACCTTCCCCGGTATAATATCATTCGGAATGGTTGTTGGAATTTTAATGGTTATTCTTCCTATACCAGCTCTACGAATGCCAGGATTGTATTTATATATGGCGTTTGTAGCTGTGGCTGTATTGTATTCCTTGATTATTAAAAGTACGGGCTTCATTCCAAGAATCATCATTTTCCTGATAGCCTCGTCAATCCTTGTATACTGGGTATGGGTGCTGAATCATTGGCATGGAAACACCTTATTATTGCCCATTTTTACATTACTCTTGGGCCTAGTTGCTGTAACCGGCAAGTATAATCTTAAGAACGAATCAGGATTCCTGGTGATTCTGGTGGCTGACGCCATCACCATTCTTCTCGAAAATCTGTTAAAAACTTTAAATTAAAGAAGTTCATTGTGATTTGTTGTTGATATTTCCCCAAGCAGAGGATTTAGAAATAAGTAAAAATTCACCATTTCTTTAACAATAATTATGAAATCAGAATTTTGTAGGAGGCATTTCAGGATATACCTTTGCCGCGTCAAAATTCAGAATAGTATATGTTGAAGAACAGAATTATAAGAGTGATTTTACAGCGTTTGGCTTTTATGGTTTTTTTAATTTCAGGAATGAGTTTTAATGGGTTTTCTTCCGAATTTTGTGTGCCTGATACAAGCCTTACCTTTGAAAAATATGAAGCTTTTCTCAGGGAGTTAAAAGACGAAACAAAATATAAGGTCGTTCCATTACATCAATTCCGGCAGACGGTGGATACCTCCCGAATTATTGTTGGGTTAAAGCATGATGTGGATAACAATCTCCAGCGCTCGGTTGATATGGCTAAAGTGGAATATCGTCTTGGAATTCCTGCCACTTATTATTTTTTGCATACTTCTTCGTACTATTTTTCAAATCCCAATGATGCCAATAGTCGCATAATACCGGTATATAAAACGTTTTTACAGTTTCAGAATGATTGGAAACATGAAGTCGGATTTCATAGCGATTTGATTACTTTGCAATTGATACATAAACTCGATCCGGTAGATTTTCTGCATAAAGAGTTGGATTATATGCGTCAGCAAGGTTTGAGAATATACGGCTCAGCGGCTCATGGATCACCCTATTGTAAGAGTTATCATTACATCAATTATTATTTTTTTGAGGATTGCTCGAAAGAGCCATTCATGCATTTTGTGAATTTAAATTCTGCCGCATTGGGGAATGAGACCATCACCTATAAAAAAGGTCGAATGCTTGATTTTGATTTGGATTATGAGGCGTATTTTTTAGATAATAATAAGTATTATTCGGATGCTCAGTTTATTGGTGGCAGACATTGGAATTTCGATCAAGCAGACTGGCGTCGTTTGAAAACCGGAGACAGAGTGATTTTTCTGGTGCATCCCGAGCATTGGTTAAAAGTGAATACGATGGCCGAATTCGTCGACTTTCATTTGCCCGGCCAAACACAGAATACCGAGATAGATGTGTTTTTGCGAACCATTCAAATTTCGTATCCCAAGCACAAGGCCATGCTCTTAAAGCCTGAATTTCGACTGAATGATACGGTGTCTGATGTTTTTTTTGGAACTCAATATGTTTTCAGTGGTTTTACCGAACTCGATTTTTCTAAGAATGTGGAGTTTGTTGTTAAAACCAGAAATGGCAAAACCACAAAAACATGGAATTTAAAAATACATTTTACACCTTCAAATGAGGCTGAAATAGTGGAACTTCATGCCGGAAAAAGAATGAAGGTTTTTATTGACAATAAAGCCCGGCAGGTATTTGTGGAGACCAAGGCCCGCCGAAAGCCCGAAATGCTGCGGCTGAATTATTCGCTTAGTCCCGGTGCCCTGGCTTTTTTGGAGAATAAACCACAAAAAGAAGCACGTATCAAAATGAAATCAGATACTTCGGTTATTTTAAGTGTGTTGGCCGAAGATGGCCTTACACGAAACGATTGGTTGATAAGTGCAAGAGAAATGAAAGTCAGGAACTAAAAATCGATCTTGAGAAGGATTCAAAACGAACCTTCCAATCAGTAAAAAATCACATCGCATCAATACAGAACGCATATTCTGTGACCTGAATTATTCGTGTTTCTGTCAGCTTTATTCCAAGTAAATCCAAAACGTCACAGGAGTTTTATTCATCTGTTTCGTCCATGTTTTCCTTATTATCAGTATCGGTCAGTAATATTTGGCTTTCTGCTTCGCCCAGAGCTTCCACATTTTTAAGCCGCCGTTGGATGGCACGGGTGCGTTTTCCCATTACATCATCCAATTGGTTGAGGCCCGTTTGAATATTGTTTTGGGCTTTATCGAGTAAGCCTCCAAAGTTCTCAAATTCCTTTTTAACCGCACCCAAAACATTCCACACTTCTCCGCTGCGTTTTTGTATAGCCATGGTTCGGAAGCCCATTTGTAAGCTGTTCAAAATGGCAGCGAAAGTCGTAGGCCCTGTGACAACAATTTTATAATCGCGTTGCAATAACTCCAGCAGACTTGCTTTACGGACAACTTCCGCGTAAATGCCTTCGAATGGAAGAAACATAATTCCAAAATCAGTGGTATTCGGTGGATCGATGTATTTATCATGAATATCTTTTGCCATTTTTTTGATAACATTTTCCATATTGCGTGTAGCGGTTTCTATGAGTGCTAAATCGGAGGTTTCGTAGGCATCCACTACCTGTTCATAAGCGTCTTTCGGAAATTTAGCATCCACCGGAAGATAAACCACCGGATTGATATCATCTTTTCCTGGAAGTTTAATGGCGAATTCTACGGTTTCAGAAGATCCTTTTTTAGTTTTTACATTGGATTCGTATTGTTCGGGAGCAAGAATCTGTTCGAGGAGCATTTCGAGTTGTACTTCGCCAATTCCACCACGCATTTTAACATTACTCAGTACTTTTTTTAGTCCACCCACATCCTGCGCCAAAACCTGCATTTCGCCCAGCCCTTTTTGTACATTTTCGAGTTGTTTGCTGACAAGCTCAAACGATTGGCCCAGGCGTTCGTTGAGTGTGTTCTGAAGTTTTTCTTCCACGGTTTCCCGCATCTTCTCGAGCTTGGATTCTGTGGTTTTAATCAATTCGTTTTGCCGGCTTTCGAGTTGGCCGAATTTTTCTCTCTGCAAATCATTAAAAGACTTCACGTTCGCATCGAAACTTTGTTGAAAATCTTTCAAAGAAGTTATCAGATTGTTTCTCATCAACTGGCTATCAGCTCTGGCCTGATCATTAATGTTTTTAAGCGTTTCGCTCAATTCGGCTTTAAATTGAAATAGATTTGAGTTGAGTTCGGTACGGTTTTCTTTGGAAATGTTTGATAATTCTTCCCGGTTGGTTCTGAAATCGTCACGAAGTGAAGATTCAATACGTGAAAGGTTTATCTGAAGTAATTCAAGTTTCCGTAATAGTTCGTCAGTATTACTCCCCTTTTTTACTTTAAATAGTATTGTAAGAATAATATTTAGGAGGACGCCTATCGTCAGAATAATAATCCAGCTTTCCATGGGGTACCTGTTTAGAGCATAAAGTTACGATATTAGTATTGTTTCGTTATTGTAGCATTTGAATAAATATGAAATTCTTGTTTTGGACAATTATCAGAACTTTGTACCTTGCTGTTGATAATACCTATGGGTGTATAAATTCTATTGGTCGGTTCAAAAATGTATTAAAAATGAATCAAAAGCCTTGTTTCCTGATTATTATTGTATTTATGCTCCTGAGCATAGTGGCTAAATCTCAAACGGATAATCGTTTTTGGTTTGTTGCTCCGGAGGTTTCTAAAAATGGAGCTCAACGATTTGATGAACCCATTTATTTCCGGATATCGAATTATAATAATCCGAGTACGATAAACATCAGTATGCCGGCAAATGCTGCTTTTACGCCTATTATTATCAATATCCCTGCGAATGGCGCCGCAACAGTTGATATGTCGCCTTTTCTTGAAACGATCGAAAACAAACCCGCCAATACCATACTGGATAAAGGAATCCTTATTACCGCGTCTAATCCGGTAACGGTATATTATGAAGTAGCCAGTACGTATTGCAATTGCAATCCTGAAATCTATACGCTTAAAGGAAAAAATGCGCTTGGTACTCAGTTTCTATTACCCGGCCAAACGTATTTCAATAATTCCGGAAGCTATAATCCTATGCCTTATAATGCTTTTGATATTGTTGCTACCGAAAATGCCACAACGGTTACTATTTTACCATCCAATAACATTTTAGGTCATGCAGCGGGTACGCCGTTTAATATACTGTTGGATAAGGGCCAAACATGGTCTGGGTTGGCAACGAGTCAGCTGGCTGCAAATCATTTGCATGGGACCGTGATTACTTCCGATAAACCAATCGCAATTACTCTTAATGATGATTTACTCCACGGGATAACAGGTTGCGCTGATCTTACAGGCGATCAGATGATTCCGGAAGCCTTGGCTGGTAATGAATATATAGCCGTTCAGGGCTTTTTGACCAATGGCGGTGAGCGCATCTTTGTTTTGGGCCTCACCGATAATACGGGTTTAAGTTTTGATGGGGGTGCTACTACCGCAAGCATCAATCGGAAGCAGGTTTATAATTATCTGATTACTAATGCTTCCACCCACCTCTCAACCACTCAGCCTGTTTTGGTGATGCAAACCACAGGTTTTGGCTGCGAACTTGGTTCGGCAATTATTCCACCTATTGGATGTACTGGGTCTTCATCTGTAACATTTACCCGTACTACCGCACAACAATTGGGCTTGATTATCTTTACCCGGCTTGGTGATCAGGCTAGTTTTACCTTGAATGGCAATCCAAGCTTAATCCCATCAACGGCGTTTCAGGCGGTTCCGGGAACGGCAGGCCAATGGCTGGCAGCCCGGATAACATTTAGTCTGGCTCAAATCCCAATGGGCACAACCTGTATTGTTAGCAATAATTCCGGTTTGTTTCATATGGGTGTAATTATCGGTGATTATGGGGGTGGGTGTAGCTATGGATTCTTTTCCGGCTTTTCTTCATTATATCTTGGACCTGATCAACAAATATGTGAGGGTGATAGCATACGTCTTGATGGTGGAGAGGGCTTTAATACCTATTTATGGAATACCGGTGCAATTACCCGATATATCTGGGTTAATAGTCCCGGCAGCTATTACGTTGATGTAACTGATAATTTTTGTTCTCTTAGCGATACGATTGCTCTTGCTTATTATCCCTCTTATTCTGTAAGTGCAGGACCGGATGCAAGTATTTGTGAAGGGCAAACACATACATTTGATGGGGGAAGTGGATATTCATCCTATTTATGGATGCCAGGTGCTGGTAATTCGCAATTTTTTACTGTGAATACCGCAGGGATTTACACACTTAAAGTTAGTGATTCAAATGGGTGCTTTCGCACAGATACAGCAGAATTGATGGTTCATCCTGTTCCTCCCGACCACCTGATACGACACAACTAGGGTTGGTTATTTCTGGATTAATAAAAAAAACCGCCACAATTCTGTGACGGTTTTAAGGGTTGTATTATTCGTTAGGTATTTCATCATCACCCAGAGTACCAAAAGCTATTTTTTCGAGCATTTCAGTTGTAAGTGATTTAGGTCTTTCGAGCGAATAACCCAGGGCTCTGTCCCAGATTATATTGGCTGTGATACCAATCGATCGTCCAATTCCAAAGAGTACGGTATAGAAATCGAATTCACGGATTCCATAATGCCATTGAATTACGCCTGTTTGGGCATCCAGATTGGGCCATGGATTTTTAGCTTTTCCTTGTTCGATGAGAATATCGGGCACCACTTTATAAAGCAAATCCACATATTTGAATACATTATCATCCGGCAATCTTTTCAAACAGAATTCACGCTGAATGGTATAACGTGGATCTGTTTTACGTAATACGGCATGACCATAACCGGGTATTACAAGTCCTGAGTGTAATGTATCCCATACGTATTGTTTTACCTCGGCTTCGGTAGGAATTTCATCGTTCATTTTATCCATAAAAGCTAAGATCCAACGCAGAACCTCCTGATTGGCAAGCCCGTGTAAGGGTCCGGCTAGTCCATTCACCATAGAAGAAATTGACAGATAGATATCTGCCAGTGAACTTGCCACCAGATGACCGGTATGTGCGCTTACATTTCCACTTTCATGGTCGGCATGAATAATAAAATTCATTCGTGACACATCGTCGTACGGAGAAGGTTTCCCCATCA
The DNA here is from genome assembly GCA_030656615.1 of Bacteroidales bacterium. Taxonomy (GTDB): domain Bacteria; phylum Bacteroidota; class Bacteroidia; order Bacteroidales; family TTA-H9; genus JAUSOY01. Next base: position 28,327 of record JAUSOY010000013.1, read on the forward strand.
TATGAGCAAAATTGGCTCCTAAATCCAGGCTTGGATTTGATTGAATGCGTTTACCGTCACGGTAGAGTTTTGCATAAATATAGGTTGCTACTTCGGGGAGTTTTGCCAGAAGATTTAAAGCATCTTCATAAGTAGGATCCCAATAATCTAATTTGTTAAGTCCGGCAGCGTATTTTCTTGAGAAAAATGATTCGCGCTGCATCGTAGTAATAGCAGCAGAAAAAATTGCCATTGGATGACTGCAACAGGGGAAGGAGTCGATTACTTCATATACGTACCGTGGAAGGATGCGTCTTTTGCTGAATTCGTCCACCACATCGGCCACTTCACTTTCATTGGGAATTTCTCCGGTGAGCAGTAGATAGAATAAGCCTTCTACATAAGGCATTTCTGCTCCTTTGGGTTTTGGAAGTTTTTCGAAAACTTCGGGGAGGGTGTATCCACGATATCGAATACCCTCCAATGGGTCGAGATACGAAATATCCGTTACCAGGGAGCGAACACCGCGCATTCCTCCGATGAGCTGCGAAATGGTTATCGTTCCCACGGGAACATCCCCAAATTCATTCACCAGACGATTGGTGCGGGGGCGCCATTCCAGGATCTTTTCGTACAGCTTTTCTTTAAGTTTTGACATGGTTGTGGTGATTTATTTAAAGACTTAACAAAGAATTCGATAGAATTGTTTTACTGTGATGAATTCATGGATTTTTTTAAAGTTTCAACAATAGCATCCATAAAGCCATCTGTATCAAGATAGTGTTCTTTTGAAAGGCTGGATTCGTGAATTAGGAGTGCAAGATCTTTTGTCATTTTACCCTCTTCTACCGTTTGAATAACTGCTCTTTCCAAGGTTTGACAGAACTGTATCAATGCCTGGTTATTATCAAGTTTCCCGCGGTGAGCCAGACCTCTGGTCCAAGCGAAAATGCTGGCGATTGGGTTGGTGGAGGTTGGTTTTCCCTGCTGATGCTGGCGAAAATGACGGGTTACGGTGCCATGAGCTGCTTCGGCTTCCACGGTTTTGCCATCGGGTGTAATTAGAACAGAAGTCATTAATCCCAAGGAGCCAAAGCCCTGGGCCAGTGTATCGGATTGCACATCTCCATCATAATTCTTACATGCCCAAACAAAACCACCGTCCCACTTTAAAGCGGCGGCTACCATATCGTCTATCAAACGGTGCTCATATATAATACCGGCTGTTTCGAATTTGGTACGGTAATCCGACTCATAAATCTCCTCGAAAATGTCTTTGAACCTTCCGTCATATTTTTTTAGTATGGTGTTTTTGGTGGAAAGGTATAGCGGCCATGATTTACTCAGGGCCATATTAAAACAGGAATGGGCAAAACCACGAATGGACTCATCGGTATTATACATGGCCATGGCAACTCCACCACCTTCAAAATCATACACTTCATAACTTTCTGTTTCTCCGCTTTCCGATGTAAAACTAAGGGTGAGTTTTCCTTTTCCTTTTACAACAAAATCGGTGGCTCGATACTGATCGCCAAAGGCATGACGTCCGATGATGATGGGTTTTTTCCATCCTGGAACAAGTCGGGGTACATTATTAATGAGTATGGGTTCCCTGAATACGGTTCCTCCCAGAATATTTCGAATCGTACCATTGGGCGATTTCCACATTTTTTTAAGCCCAAATTCTTCTACACGCTTTTCGTCAGGAGTTATTGTGGCACATTTAATACCCACGTTATACTTTTTTATAGCTTCGGCTGCATCCACGGTGACTTTATCATCCGTATTATCACGGTGTTCCATACCAAGATCGTAGTATTTAATATCAAGATCGAGATATGGAAATATCAGCTTTTCTTTAATTTGCGTCCATATTATTCGGGTCATTTCATCCCCGTCGAGCTCAACTACAGGATTTAGTACGTCAATTTTTTGCATTTGGTGATTGTATTTTTGGTATGTATATAATTCGATATACGCACTAACAAAAATAGCAAAAAGCGGTTCACTTGTAACCCAAAGTTTTTTTATGCGTCAAAAAGTGCAGAAATCTAAATCACTAAATTATGTATAAAGCACTCGCAAGGAGCCGGAGCGATAAAATGATAGGCGGCGTAGCCGGCGGAATGGCCGAATATTTTCAGATGGACAGCGCATTGGTCAGGTTTCTGTTTGTAGTTATCACTTTTTTATTCGGCACCGGGATATGGATTTACATCGTATTATGGATAATCCTTCCCGAACAAAGTTTAAACGATTATTATTCACGTTTTAAAAACACCCCCCCTCCCGACATGGAAAACGAAAATGTAAACCCCAAACCCGAACGCGATCCTTACAAGGAATTTCAGAATCAGAAGCGTAAGAAAAAAGAAAATGGTGGATTTTTTGCAGGAATCATCCTAATTACTCTTGGACTATTATTCCTGTTGGATCAATTCCTACCCAGTATTAATTTTGGCGATTTATGGCCAGTTCTTCTTATTGTTATCGGTGGACTTCTACTGCGTAACTACTTCAATTCTAATAAGCAAAATGACAATCAGCAGAACGGAAATCTAAACCTTTAAGCTATGAGTTATAAAAATGCATTTTGGGGCGTATTACTGCTGACTGTCGGCGTTTTATTTGCCCTCCGAAATTTTGATATCATCAGCTTTAACTGGCGTACGGTAGTCGATTTATGGCCTTTGCTTCTGGTTTTATGGGGCGTTTCAATGCTTCCTTTTAAGCCCGGAATTAAGTTGTTGGTCTCGGCCGCAATTGGTATTACAGCCGTCGTATTGGTGATAGCGCTTCCTAAACCAGCTTACGATTTTGGTTGGGGAAACTGGCATAATGATATTTATATCGACGACGATTCATCCGACTCGCGTTATGTTCCCCGTGATCAGGATTTGTCGGAAGAATTTGATCCGGCTGTTAAAATGGTAATTCTTGATATTGATGCTGCTGCCGGTACATTTAATCTGAAAGACACCACCGCGGATTTAGTAAAATTCGAAAGCCACGGAAATGTTGGTTCGTATCATATGACCTCCTATGATAATCAGGAAGGCCGGAGAATTAAAATTTCGATGGAAGATGTTCGGATAAAATCTGGCAGGGTCAAAAATGAAGCCTTCCTTAAATTAAATCCTTCTCCGGAATATGAAATGAATATTTCGGCCGGAGCTTCCAAACTCGACTTCGATTTATCGGCTTTTAAAATACGTCGTCTCGATGTGGAGGGCGGAGCGTCAAAATTCGATCTTCGTATCGGCGATTTGGTAGATACACTGAATATTAATCTTGAAATGGGTGTCTCATCCATCGATATTTATATTCCCAAATCGGTGGGTTGCCAGCTTAAATCTGAATCGGTTCTTTCGAGCCGTCACTTACCAGAACTCAACCGAATATCAGAAGGACTTTACCAAACATCTGATTTTTCAGGAACCACCAAGAAGGTCTTTATTAAAATTGAATCGGCCGTATCGAGTTTTTCGATTAAGCGGTATTAATTAGAAATTAAAACAGAATAGAGCCGGCATCGTCCGGCTTTTTCATTTTAAGGTGTTTAGAAAGGCGAAAACATCGGAATATCTTTGTGTAAAATTCCCTTTTTGATCCATTCCAATAAATACCGGTAAATCACTGCTAATACAAAAGGTGCGGGCAATTGGTGATTCAGGAAATCCTTGTTCATTTACATTTACCCAGGAAGTTTTGGCATGTGTAACAACGGTATTCCATAAATCCTGATTATAATCAAATGAAACGGCTAATATTTCTGTATTATTTTTTTTGATTAGCGGATAATGTTTTCGTAATTGTTTCAAAGAGGAAAGACAGAAAGGGTCAGCAGCCGACCAAAAAAACAGTAATACGTTTTTCCCTTTTAGCGAATTAGATGAAATCATTTGTCCGGCAGGACCGGGTAATTGAATTTCAGAGACCTTTTCGTGATCGCTAATTTGTTTTTCAAGTTGTTGTATGTGTTTTATGTCGGCGGTTGCAGACAAATAATAATTTTGGAAATACTGGTGATGACGACTTTTGCAATTTTGCTGTCTGATAATGCTATCGATCATCTGAAATACAGCCCAGTCAGTTTGGGGAGTAAAAACACGGCTTTTACCGAATCGCCCGAATAATAAAATTTGAGTAGCAGGAGAGGATGGATACGCGTGAATAAATTCCAAAGATGTGGCATGAATATTTTCTTTGAGCTGCTGTACATGGTGAAGTATTGAATCCCGATAATTTTCGCTGTGAATATGTGCATCATAATTCACATATTGTTCTATGAGTTGAATGGCTTTTTCATTGTTAAGTTGCACCTTATTAAAAGCATGGTTGAATTTTTCACTTTCTAATGATCCGATGATGATTTTGGAATCGAGCGTATATTTTAAACGGTCGCCGGGGTTTAAGATGATCCATTGCTGAGTTTCATCAATATTCAGTGTAAAAAGTGCGCTGCAGGAGTCATCATGGCCATAAAAAGTATTTTTATCCGGGGAAATTAAAATGGTATCGCATGAAAAAGACCCTTCGGGAACAATTTCGGTCATGACAAGAAATACCGCCTGTGTATTGTTCGTAACAAATTCAATTCCGCTTCCGTCCTTTGGTGAATGAGGGCGACAGGAAATGAATGTTTGCAGAAAGTAAACGGTAAGAATAAAAACAGGTATTCTTTTCATAATGAACTTTTAAAGGGTAAAGGCCAGTACGTAATCGTTTACGGTTTCGAATTGAATATCTACCGGATTGCTATTCAGGATGGATACGCTTGTTTGACCCACCAAATTGTATGTAAAGTTTTCGATTCGAATTTGAGTTTTAAAATCAATGCCTTTTTTCCCGTGATATTTATAAATGGCTTCTTTGATGGCCCAACAGGTGCAAAGATAAGCTTCCGCGTTTTCCGGAGGACATGAGGTCATTTCATAATCCGACATGAATCGGGGAGCGATTTTCAGAATTCTGGGGCTTATTTTTTCAATATCAATTCCCGTAGAATTTGCTCTGTTGATTATAACAGTGGAATAATCACCGGAATGGCTTACCGATAAATGAAAGTTTCTATCGCCGGGAAACAATTTCCCATTTTCATCATAATACAAACTGCCACATTTTCCTTTGGTCATCTCCTGTATTAACATACGGTAACTTAACCAGTGCTTTCTTCTGAGTGCATTTGTAAAGGATGAATAATATTCCTTTTCATCGGAATTTAGTCTGACTATCTTCAGAAGTTCTTCAGGCTCCTCTTGTATTTTCCAGATTCCCAGTATGTTGTTATCGGAAATATGTCGGATTTCGAGTACAGGCATAAAGCTTATTTGTGGCAAAAATACCAAGCTTTCGGATATAATGGGTACTGAAAATCAGATAGAGCAAAGATTTAATTAACTTTGTGGCCTAAAAAAATTTCAAAAAATGAAGCTAACAGAAGTTGACGTTCTTCCTGATCTCGGATTCGAGTATAAGGTAAAGGATATGAGTCTGGCCGAATGGGGCCGTAAGGAAATCGTTATTGCAGAAAAAGAAATGCCGGGTCTAATGGCCATCCGTGAGAAATTTGCTGCTCAGCAGATTCTTAAGGATGTAAGAATAACCGGTTCATTACATATGACAGTTCAAACAGCTGTTCTTATCGAAACTTTAGTAGCCCTCGGAGCCAATGTTCGCTGGGCCAGTTGTAATATATTTTCCACTCAGGATCATGCAGCAGCGGCAGTGGTTCGTGACACCAAGGTACCGGTATTTGCCTGGAAAGGTGAAACCCTTGATGAGTATTGGTGGGCAACCAACAAAGCGCTTCAGTTCCCCGGTGGTTTAGGGCCCCAGCTTATCGTCGACGATGGCGGTGATGCCACTTTGCTGATTCATAAAGGGTATTATGCCGAAAAGGATGCTTCCTTACTCGATATTAAACCGGGAAGTCGTGAAGAAGGCGTTATCCTTCAGCTTCTAAAAGATATTCTTAAGAGCGATCCACAGCGTTGGCATCGTACGGTTGCCAACTGGAAAGGTGTTTCAGAAGAAACAACTACAGGTGTTCATCGTTTGTATCAGATGAAAGAAGCAGGAGAATTGCTTATCCCCGCCATCAATGTTAACGACAGCGTTACAAAATCAAAATTTGATAATCTGTATGGATGTCGCGAATCATTGGCAGATGGTATCAAACGTGCCACCGATGTTATGATTGCCGGTAAAGTCGTTTTGGTTTGCGGATATGGTGATGTTGGTAAAGGTTCAGCAAAATCGATGCGTGCATACGGAGCCCGTGTACTGGTTACCGAAATTGATCCCATCTGTGCACTGCAGGCAGCTATGGAAGGCTTTGAAGTTACCACCATTGAAGATGCTCTTCCCGAAACAAACATTTATGTTACCACAACGGGGAACAAGGATGTTATTACCCTGGAGCATATGAGGAAAATGAAAGATCAGGCGATAGTATGTAATATTGGTCATTTCGATAATGAAATACAGGTTGATGCTTTGGATGCTGCATCCGACATCAAGAAAATTACTGTTAAACCTCAGGTTGATCAGTATTTTTTCCCCGATGGACATTCTTTCTTCCTTCTGGCCGAAGGCCGATTGGTTAATCTGGGATGTGCCACCGGACATCCTTCTTTCGTGATGAGTAATTCATTTACGAATCAAACCTTAGCTCAGATTGAACTTTGGACGAAAAATATGGATGTGGATGTATATCGCCTCCCAAAACATCTGGATGAAGAAGTTGCCCGTTTACATCTTGCTCAGCTGGGTGTTAAACTTACCACGCTAACACCGGAACAGTCGGCATATATTGGAGTTCCTGCAAATGGTCCGTACAAACCCGATCATTACAGGTACTAGAACCTATATCTAAAAATTAAGAGCGGGGTCAGTATGGATTTTGAAAAATCCATACTGACCCCGCTCTTTTAATATCAGATTTAGTTATAAATATGCAGTAACGAGTGATATGCGTCGTAGGATGTGTTATATCGTTTTAACGCACGGGTAGCAGGAGAACCTTCAAGCGGACTTCCATCGGTCAATAGAAATTTTGAACCACAACAGGTGTCTTCGGCAATTAAACCAGAATTGTCTACAATGAGTTTTGAGCAGGCTTTTTCAGAATCGAAAGTACAGGTTCTTTCATAGGCAATGTATTGGTCCTGTATAAAATGGAAAACAATTATTCCTCGATATCCTCCGTTTAATGTTGCATAGTTACCGGGTATATTCAAATTGTTATATTGTATTGATGCCGGATTAATCGTGAAATTTACGTAAACCGTTGGAATGGGTGAGTCTTCAGAATCGCTACAGCCGAAGGGTAATACGAAAAGAATAAAAAACAGTATAACACCCAGTTTAATATTTTTCATGATACGAGGATAATAAATCGATGTGTACAAAAGTAATTCAATTTCGGAGAATTGAGTATTTTAGTGCCGCGTTGAAGACTGCATATACATTAATTATAAGTAAGGTTTCGAAACAAAGTGGCAATGAAAAGGATTGTACTATTATTTGGATTTTTAATTCTAATGCTGACATTTACTTCCTCCTGTAAGACACAGGGGAGTAAGGCACAGAAGCAGCAAAAAGCGATTGAGAAAAGGAAAGCCCGCGAAAGTGACGTTGCTTCTGCTAAATATGAGGCGGCTCTTGAAAGACACAAGAAGAAGCAGGGTCCGAGTGGCAAAGCTCGTTTGGAGAATGCTCAGCAACACCGAAAAAATCTGGATGAACGTCAGGGCAGTAAACAGGGTTTCTGGAGCCGTTTATTTGGTAAAAAGGAAGGACCTGATTGTAAATAAGTCGGAATTTTTCTTAGAGGTTTGATTTTCTCAGGATCTTGGCTTATTTTTACGACAATTTAGTGAAAGACATGGATGAATTTTTATATATACTCGCTATAATTGCTTGGATTGGGTTTAGTTTTTTTCAGAATTACAAGAAGAAAGCCAATGCCAGAGAAAAAGCTGGTAAAGGTGCTATGCCTTCAGATAATCCTGAACCGGTTTACGAGCAAAAAGAAGAATCTTCTGATTATGGCGATGTTTTAAGTGAAATATTTGGAATTCCTGTCCCACCAAAAAAAGTTGAAGTATTGCCAAAACCAGGTTTTTCAGAAGGCATGGGCGTAGATGAAATAAAGCCCAAAAGTATGCTGGATGGCATGAAAAAAAGCTACGAATCAATTGAATATCAAAATATTAAAATAAGTTCGACGGACAATGTTGTTGAAGTGGACGATCGAGAACCCCTTATAAGTGCCGATGAGTTTGACTTAAAAAAAGCACTAATTTATTCGGTAATTCTCGAAAGGCCCTACAAATAGTGGATAAATCAACCTTCTGAGGCATTCATTTTATTTGGAGATTTAGAATATTTGTTTTTAACTTTACGGACTTTTTTAGTGTGCGCTAAATAAATCTTACATAAATCTATCTGGTATGATTAGAAATGTACTGTTAACCTTAGGAATCATATTGGCATCTCATATGCTAGTATTCTCCCAGGCTACGGGAACCCTTAAGGGCAGAGTTTTGGATAAGGAAACAAAAGAACCTGTCCCCTTTGCCAACATCGTTATCGAGATGAACGGGGTGCAGGCCGGTGGAGCCACTTCCGATTTTGATGGAAATTATATTATTAAACCAATTAACCCCGGTAAGTACGATGTTAAAGCCACTTTCGTTGGTTTTAAACCGTTGATGGTTAGAGGATTAGTAGTTGGTTCCGGTAAAATTGAATTTTTAGATGTGTTATTGGAATCAACCTCTGTGAATCTCGAAGCATTCGAAATCGTAGATTATAAGGTTCCGGTGTTCAGAAAGGATGAAACTTCATCTGGTGCAACGGTCACCTCTGATCAGATTGATAAAATGCCAGGAAGGTCTGCAACAGCTGTTGCTACGACTGTAGGGGGTGTGTTTTCATCTGATGGAGAACGGGGTAGTGTGCGCGGTGCCCGTAGTGATGCTACAGCTACTTATATTGATGGTATAAAGGTTAGTTCTGGTTCATCCAGTCTTCCTCCTTCTGCTATTGAACAGGTTTCAGTAATCATCTCCGGTGTTCCTGCCCAATATGGTGATGCTACTTCTGGTGTAATTAACGTTATTACAAAAGGTCCCTCTAACCAGTATAATGGTGGTGTGGAGCTTCAAACCTCAGAAGGCCTTGATAAATTCGGTTATAGCCGTGCTGGATTTAACCTTATGGGACCCATTATCCGTAAAAAGAATGTAGAGGCTGGTACATCCCGCTCCGTTATGGGATTCTTCTTGGCCGCTGACCTTCTTTATCAAAAGGATAACAATCCTTCGAATATTGGAAGATGGAAAGTTACCGACGAGAAACTGGAATTCCTCAAAGAAAATCCAGTTAGACCAACCGGTATGGGATTTGGAATCTATGAAAATTATAATTTCTTGTATAAGAATGATTTGGAGCACGTCAATAATTCGATGAATGCAAAATCGATGAGTGCTAACCTTACAGGAAAGCTTGATTTTAAATTGACTACAACACTGAACTTTACTCTGGGCGGTTCTTTCAACTATGGAAAAAACAAGAGTTTTAATTATTCACGTTCAATGATGAACTGGGATAACAATGCCGAAGTTGAAAACCTCACCTATCGTACCTACGCTCGTCTTACGCAGCGCTTTGAAGCCGATAAAAACACCGATGCGTTCATAAAAAATATTTATTACAGTTTGCAAGCCGACTTTTCGAACTTTGATCAGAAAGTTACCAACCCCAACTTTGGTGATGAACTTTTCAAAATTGGCTATATCGGAAAATTCACCACCAGCACTGTACGTTCCTATGAACTTGGTTCGGTAAGCGTTAATGGCCAGAATTATAATAATATTTGGTTACATAATGGCTACCGCGATACCCTTTATGCATTCGAGGCTGCCGATTTTAACCGCGAAATAGCACGTTATACCGAAATGTATTATGATTTTTATAACAGTGCCGCTGGTAATTACGAAAATCGTGACCAGGTTCTTCTTGGTGGTGGTCTGGTTAATGGCGACTCACCAGGTTCCGTTTATGGCATGTGGCAGGCACCAGGCACTCAGTATAATGGCTATTCGAAATACAATGCACAACAACTTGGTTTAAATGCCATGATGTCTGCAGATATCGGTAATCATGAAGTACAGTTTGGTCTGCAATACGAAAAACGGACCGAAAGATCGTATAATGTTTCACCTCAGGGATTCTGGTGGTTGATGGATGGTCTTACCAATTATCATATTAAGGAGCTTGACGTAAACGATCCTCAGTTGGTGTTGAATAATGGCATTTTTCAGGATACCATATATTTTAACCGTAAATATGATGCCGGATCGCAACAGACTTTTGATATTAATCTTCGCAGAAGGTTAGGTCTGCCTACCAACGGTACAGACTTTATCAATGTTGATTCATACGATTTTACTTCACGTACCATTAATTACTATGATAATGAAGGTAATATGAAGACCATTAGCCTTGGCGAAGATCTTTTCGATATTAGTCTCTTTAGCGCTGATGAACTTCTGAATGATGGAAATTCTTATGTAGGTTATTATGGCTACGATTACAAAGGAAACAAATTGAATGCGAAGCCAACAATTGATGATTTCCTGAATGAAAAAGATGAGAACGGAGTTTTTACCCGTAACCTTCCAGCTTTCGAACCCATTTATATGGGCGGATATATTCAGGATAAATTCTCATTTAAAGATCTTATTTTTAATGTTGGTGTACGTGTTGACCGTTTTGACGCTAACCAGCTCACACTTAAAGATCCATTCTCTCCCTTATATTCAGCTCGTACAGTTCAGGAAGTGGATGTGTTTAATGGAGCAGCTTATCAGCATCCAGGAAACATGGGTAGCGATTATGTTGTTTATGTTGATAATGTTACCAATCCAGGAAACATTATGGGATACCGCAATGGAAGCACCTGGTTTAATGCCGAAGGTGTCGAAATAGCTGACCCCAGCGTTCTGGATGCTGGAACAGGAGTATCACCGTACATCTATAATCCTGAGAATAAAACACTTAGTAGAGATGCTCTGAAGGATTATGATCCTCAGGTGGCTATTATGCCCCGTATATCCTTCTCTTTCCCCATTTCGGAGGAAGCTCTTTTCTATGCCCATTATGATATTCTCACACAGAGACCAACCAGTAATTCCCGCTTTGATGTTACAGATTATTATTACTTTGATACCCGTACTGGAATCATCGAAAATCCTAGTCTGAAACCTACAAAAACCATCGATTATGAACTTGGTTTCAAACAGCGCTTAACCGTATCATCGGCTCTGTCATTATCTGCTTATTACAAAGAAATGCGTGATGATATCCAGGTTTTCCGCTTCTCGGGATCCTATCCAAGAGATTATGTTTCGTATAATAATATTGACTTTGGAACTACCAAAGGTTTTACTGTAGCTTATGACCTTCGCCGTACTGGTAATCTGAGTATGAGAGCTTCTTATACCCTACAGTTTGCCGATGGTACTGGTTCAAGTACTACTACTGCTGCCGCTCTTATTGCCGCTGGTCTTCCAAACTTACGTACCACCAACCCACTCGCATGGGACAGACGCCATTCGGTTAACTTAAGTGTTGATTTCCGTTTTGCTGACGGAAAATTGTACGATGGACCCAGAATTAACAGGAAGGAAAAAGGACCAATTGATCTATTGAAAAATACCGGTATCAACTTTACTGTTACTGGTGGATCGGGAACTCCTTATACCCGTTCATCGAATATCGTATCTGCTTTGACTGGTGGAACCCAACTACTGAAAGGTTCATATTACGGTTCACGTATCCCATGGCAGTTTAAAGTTGATGCACGTCTCGACAGAGACATTACCATCACCTGGAAAAAAGACGGTGATAAGAAAAAAACCTCCATCCTTAATGTTTATGTTGAAGTTCTCAATCTTTTCAACTTTGAAAACATTATGGGCGTTTATCCTGCTACTGGTAACCCTGATGATGATGGCTATCTGGCTGCTGCCGAGTGGCAGAGACAGATCAACGAACAGCTCGATCCTCAGTCGTTCAGAGATCTTTACAGCATTTATGTGAATAATCCAGGTAACTATAGCCGTCCTCGTTACATTAGGGCCGGTTTGACCTTTAACTTCTAATAGTTATTTGATTATAATGCCAAATGGAGCTTGAAATGAAAAAAAACTCAATAATTATGAAGATATATCATCGCATATTACTGGTTTCAATTCTCACTGCTTTTATCAGTACCACGGCCTCGGCTTTGGTATCGGTAGATGACAAAACGAAACAGTCGAAAACAGTAAAATCTAGCACGGCCGGATGTTCTGCAGCATCGGGCTACGCTTTCCTCGACATCAACAACTGCCGCGTACGTATTAATACCGGTGGTGATATGTGGTGGGATTTAGGTGCCGGCGCCGGTGGCCAGTACTACATCCCCGGTAATACTACCAAAACTTCCCTTTTCTCCGGTTCATTATGGATCGGTGGCCTCGACGTAAATGACCAGCTGAAATTGGCTGCATTGCGTTATCGTCAGGTTGGTAACGACTACTGGCCGGGACCTCTGGCTATTGACGGTACGGCCTCAGTAGATGCTGAAGTTTGTGCAGATTACGATAAATTCTTCCCTGTTTCACGAGCCGAAGTTGATGAGTTCCTCGCATATTGGAACAGTGAAAACAAAGCGGAAGAATTTGCCGGTTATACCATTCCTAAATCCATTATGGACTGGCCTGCACATGGCGATATTGCCAAACAACATTCGTACTATCTCGCACCTTTTTATGATTTGGACGGTGATGGTGAATATGATCCCAATAAAGGGGATTATCCATATTACGATATTAGTAATGAACTCTGTCATAGCGATAAACAAACCCTCGAAGGCATCAACGGTATTGTTCTTGGCGGTATTCTTGCCGACCAGGTTATTAAAGGTGATAAAACCTTCTGGTGGGTTTTTAACGATAAAGGAAATATTCATACAGAAACAAAGGGTTCTGCTATTGGTCTCGAAATTCGTGCTCAGGCGTTTGCATTTACCACCAATGACGAAATCAACAATATGACTTTCTATTCGTATGAAATCATCAACCGTTCTACCTTCACTCTTACCCAGACGTATTTCTCTCCCTGGAGTGATACGGATCTTGGATATGCATGGGATGACTATGTCGGTTGCGATGTACTCCGTGGTATGGGTTATTGCTACAATGGTAAAGCCATTGATGGTGCCGGAGAAATTGAAGCGTATGGTAATCAGCCTCCTGCAATTGGTATTGACTTTTTCCAGGGCCCTTACCTCGATCCCGATGGTTATGATAATCCTGGTTTCCTGGCCAATGGTATTGCTGGTCCCTCATTTAACGGCGATTGTTCCATAGTGAATTTCGATTCCACTATTATTACCATGAGATACGGTAAGGATAACGAATTAACAGGTTCTTTCCTCGTTCGTTCCGAAGCCATCAATGGTGTGAACTTTGGAAATGGAATCGTGGATGACGAACGTTTTGGTATGCGTCGATTTGTTTATCATAACAATGGTGGTGCTGCTTATATGTCTGATCCTGGTATTGCTCCTGAATATTACAATATGCTACGTGGTATATGGAAAGACGGCACAAAAATGATGTATGGCGGTAATGCTCATACAACCTCCGGTGCGGTAGGTCCTCAGACCGACTTTATGTTCCCCGGCGATTCGGATCCCTGTAACTGGGGAACCAATGGTCTTCCTCCGAATGGTGGCTTTAACCAGAATGGTTTATACTGGACTGAACAACAGGCTAATAATAATCCTGGAGATCGTCGTTTCATGCAATCAGCTGGTCCATTTACACTGGTTCCTGGTGCTGTAAACTACATCACCTTTGGTGTTCCCTGGGCTCGCGCCATTTCTGGCGGACCTTGGGCATCTGTTGAATTACTGCGCGTTGTGGATGATAAATGTCAGGCTTTATTCGACAACTGTTTTAAAGTGCTCGATGGTCCTGATGCTCCGGATATGACAATTCAGGAACTCGATAAAGAACTCATCGTATATCTTACCAATAAAAAGACATCGAATAACTTTAACGAAAGGTATTCAGAAAAGGATATCACGATTAAAACCGGTGATTCGCTTTATCGTTTCGAAGGGTATCTGGTATATCAACTGGCAAGTGCTTCGGTATCTGCTGAAAGCACAAGTGATCCTGCTCAGGCACGCCTTATTATGCAGTGCGATGTTCGAAACGGTGTTACCAAACTGGTAAACCATAATTTGGATCAAAGCATTGGTTATAGTGTTCCTGTTGTTGAAGTGGTTGGTGGCGATAACGGAATCGTCCATTCATTCAAGATTACCGAAGACGCTTTTGCCGCTGGTGACCGCGCTCTTGTGAACCATAAGCAATATTATTTTCTGGCTATCGCCTATTCATACAACGAATACGAAAAGTATCTAGTTGATCCGGGTAACCCAACGGGCTTAAACGGACAAAAGAAGCCATTCCTGGCCGGACGTAAGAATATCAAACTCTATACGGGTATCCCTCATAAAACAATGAACGGCGCTGTGCTAAATTCGGATTACAACAGTGGTCCCGAGATTACACGTCTCCAGGGTTCTGGTAATGGTGGAATGAATCTGGAACTTACCGAAGCTACCATCGCTGAAATCTTAAGTAAGCCTATTGCTGATACTCTGGATAACAAATTCGGTAGTGAGAATTATCCGATTGCATACAACCCCGTATACAAAAAAGGCATGGGTCCGTTAAATATCCGTGTTATTGATCCTTTAAATGTTAAAAAAGGCAAGTTTACATTATCGTTCATAAGGAATGTTGCGAATGCTAGTGGACTCATTTCATCTGCAGCATGGCGTCTGGTTGCCGAAGATGGAAAAACCTATCAATCAGACACTACTATTGATGTCAATAATGAAAAGCTCTTCTTTGACCTTGGCCTAGGTTTCACAATAAATCAGGTTTTTGCAGCGGGTGAAGCTGGTGCAATAAACAATTCAGCCCTTGAATCAGCGATTCTTTATGCTGACAGTTCAAAACGCTGGATTAGTGGTGTATATGATAATAATGTTCCCAGCAGTCCTTCAAACTGGATTCGTTCGGGTACCTATAAGGATGATGAAAATCCCAATTTTAATGACTGGAACATGGCGCCGGAACCTGCCAAGCCTTTTGATGCGGGCGAATACTACGAAAAGTATATTGGTGGTATGTGGGCTCCTTATCAAATGGTAGCTCCTAACGAAGAAAACTCTGTTGGACCCGGTTATAGTAAAATTGCCCGTAATACTAACCGTTTTGCCCTTACAAGCAGTGTCGATATCGTGCTTACTCCCGATAAATCAAAATGGACCCGGTCTATTGTTCTTGAAATGGGATCGGATAAAGTACTTACCGAAGGCAATGCAGAACGTTTTAACATTCGTAGATCGCCCTCGCTTGACAAGGATGGAAATAAAGCAGTCGCTGGTTCTGGTGTAAGTACCAATCCCAATGATGCGAATTTCATTTCGGAAGTCGGTATGGGATGGTTCCCCGGATACGCGATTAATGTAGAAACCGGAGAGCGTCTGAATATTATGTTTGGTGAAGATAGCTGGCTGGCTGGTCAAAATGGTCGTGATATGCTTTGGAATCCTACCTCAGCAGTTTACAACTATGGTTCACCGGTGTTTGGCGGCAAGCATTATGTTTATGTAATGAATCACACTTCTATAACCCTGCAGAGTTCAGTTTTCTCATTCCCTGCGTATGATGGTTGTGCAGCCCTTTATAAAGGACTTAACACTTCACCTATTCAGTTATGGGGACCTGCTGTTTTCGCAAGCTGTATGTGGGTAGGAATGCCAATAAAGAGCTCAGCTAATGCTGATCTTTGGATGTCGAATGATGTTCGTTTCCGATTAAGGGTTGCTGTTCCTTACAGTCGCCATTATTCAGCTCCTTTACCCGCGGGTCATCCTGACTCACTTAATAATAACTACCCGGTTTATGGAATTAATACCGCCGGTCTGGAACCTACATTTAATGATCCCGTGAAAGCACAGTCTGATCTCGACCTTATTAATGTAGTACCCAATCCTTATTATGCATATTCGGCATACGAACGCAATGCATTGGATAACCGGATTAAAATTACGAACCTGCCTAAGAAGTGTACCATCACCATTTATAACATGAGTGGCACGCTCGTCCGTCAGTTTACCAAAGATGATCCTATTACCTCTATTGATTGGGATATAAAGAATTTTGCCGGTATTCCCGTTGCGGGCGGCTTCTATCTTATCCATATCAAGAGTGAAGCAGGTGAAAGAATTATCAAATGGTTTGGAGCATTGCGACCTGTTGATCTCAATACCTTCTAAACGTGCATAAGTTTTGATTATGAAAAAGAACATTAAAACATTAGGTATGAAAAATATAACAAGATACTTGATCGCAATAGTCTTCACAGGATTGATTACAATTCCCAGCCTTGACCTTACTGCGGGCAACCGCGACCGTTCCGGTCAGTCAGGAGCTTCAGAGTTGCTGATTAATCCCTGGGCTCGGAGCAGTGGATGGGGTGGCGTTAATACCGCATCAGTTAGAGGACTGGAAGCCATGTTCGGAAATGTGGCTGGTGTTGCTCTTACGGGTAAAACAGAACTTGTCTTTTCGCAAACGCAGTGGCTCAAAGGATCAGACGTAACCATCTCTGCCTTTGGTTTTACGCAGCGCGTTAGTGAAACAGGAGTTTTTGGGGTTAGTATTACTTCCATGTCGATGGGTAAAATTCCCATCACCACCACGGAACTTCCCGAAGGTGGTGTTGGAACCTACTCACCCAGCCTTATGAATGTGGCATTGGCTTATTCAAAAGCTTTTTCCAATAGCATTTATGGCGGACTTCTGATGAGAGTTGTGAATGAATCCATTGCCGATATTTCTGCCGGAGGTGTTTCTCTGGATGCCGGTATTCAATATATAACCGGTGAAGAAGAAAACATTAAGTTCGGTATTACCTTACGAAATATAGGTCCCCGTATGACATTCTCCGGCGATGGTTTTGCTACCAAAGTTACGATTCCCGGACAGGAAAGTTCTTTTACTTTAACTCAGCGTCAAGCAGAGTTTGAGTTACCAACCTGTTTGTCAATTGGAGCATCCTACGATTTCCTCTTTGATAGATCACGCTTTACGATGGCCGGTAATTTCCAGTCAAATGCGTTCTCAAACGATCAGTTTATGGCTGGTGGCGAGTTCTCATTTAGAGATTACGTTCTCCTCAGAGCTGCTTACACCTATGAGGAAGGGATTTCAGACGATATCGAAAGCGGTTTGAAAATCAATGCTTCCAAAGGACTTTCTGCAGGTTTTAGCGTGCAGATTCCAATGAACAAGGAAAAAGGTTCTGTTATTTCTATAGACTATTCGTATCGCTCTACCGAGCATTTCGATGGCACCCATTCGATTGGTGCCCGAATTGCATTGTAAACCGATTCGTAGTAACTTTACACCCGATTTTGAAAGAGGGCCCTTTTTAAGTAAAGGGTCTTCTTTCTTTATAAAATTTTAATTATCCGATATCATGGGAGATATTAAGTATTATACCAAAGAAGGTTTGCAGGCATTAAAAGACCAGCTCGACCATCTTATGAACATTGAGCGGCCGAAAATCTCTCAGATGATTGCAGAAGCACGTGATAAAGGCGATCTTTCTGAAAATGCCGAATACGATGCGGCCAAAGAATATCAAGGATTGCTCGAATTGAAAATTTCGAAGCAGCAAACGCTTGTTATGAATGCCCGTATCATCGACGAATCTAAAATTGATGCGTCCAAAGTACTGATACTGTCCTCAGTAAAAATCCGAAATTTGACCAATGGTGCTATTATGGCTTACACACTCGTGCCAGAAAGTGAAGCGAATCTGAAATCCGGCAAGATTTCTGTCACCTCACCCATTGCAAAAGGTTTGTTAGGCAAAAAAGTGGGCGATCAGGTTGAAATTACCGTTCCGGCCGGAATAGTACTCTTCGAAGTTATAGAAATCTCACGTTAAATCCGATAATCATGGCCAGCATTTTTTCTCGTATTGCCCTGGGAGAAATTCCCTGCCACAAGGTGGCTGAGAGCGAAAAGTATCTGGCATTTCTTGATATCAATCCTTTATGCCGTGGGCATGTTTTAGTAATCCCTAAACTGGAAACAGATTACCTTTTTAGCATTGAAGATGAAGAATTAGCAGGCCTTATGGTGTTTGCTAAAAAAGTGGCGAAAGCCATTGATAAAGCAATTCCATGTAAGCGTGTCGGGGTTGCTGTAATAGGTCTGGAAGTACCTCATGCTCATATTCACTTGATACCGCTTAATTCGTTGTATGACATCGATTTTAAGCAACCCAAACTGAACCCATCCGCAGAAGAACTGGCATCCACAGCCGCTAGCATTCGAAATGCAGTAGAATAAAATGGAAAAGGCGCCCTTTGATAGGACGTCTTATTATTTTAGTAGGCTCTTACGTTTCGTCCTTCTATATAGTTGATAAAGCTTTTATTCACTACTTTATTCCCGCCAGGTGTTGGGTAATTACCCGAGAAATACCAATCACCAGTATGATCCGGAATCGCTTCATGTAGTCCTGCGATACTTTGATAAACAATAAATACTTCAGCATTAATCCCTTCCGGTGTCAATAGTGCAGCAATCTTGTCGGATATTTGCTCATCGGTGAAAGGAGCATAAATATCTTTAACATAATTGATTATCATCTCCATAGGCAGGTTTTCCTGAGCCTTACATTTTTGATATACTTCGTTGATGATATGCTGACGACCGGTTTCCTTTAGTAAGTCAATCGCTGCTTTAAAAGCCACAAAATCTGTAAGTTTAGCCATGTCGATGCCGTAGCAATCCGGATAACGGATTTGAGGAGCCGAGGATGCAATAACAATTTTTTTAGGTCCCAACCGATCCAATATCCGCAGAATGCTCTGCCGCAGAGTCGTTCCACGAACGATGCTATCATCAATTACAACCAGATTATCCTGATTTCTTCTCAGACTGCCGTAGGTGATATCGTAAACGTGGGCTACCAAATCATCGCGTTTAGAGTCCTCCGTAATAAAAGTCCGAAGTTTTATATCTTTTACAGCCACCTGCTCCATCCTGGGACGGATGGTAAGTATTTTTTCAATGGCCTTTATATCGGATGTGTCCCCCAATGCATAAATTTTTTCTGCTTTTACCTTATCGCAAAACGTATGTAATTCTTCCATCAGCCCTTGATAGGCCACGGAGGCGGTATTAGGAATGTAAGCAAAAACTGTATTCGCCAGATCGTAATCCACCGCTTTTAAAATGGCAGGTGTAAGAACCTTTCCTAAATTTTTCCGTTCCTTATAAATATCTTCATCCGAACCTCTCGAAAAATATATACGTTCAAAAGAGCAGGATTTTTTCTCTCTTTTCTCAGTACACTCTTTCATACTGATATTTCCGTTTTTCTTGATGATAAGTGCGTGGCCGGGAGTAACCTCATGAATTTCATGCGAAAGAACATTCATAGTGGTCTGAATCACAGCCCTTTCGGAAGCAACCACAGCTACTTCGTCATTTGTATAATAGAATGCTGGCCGTATGCCTGAAGGATCGCGGAGAACAAATGCATCTCCATGTCCGAGTAATCCTGCCATGACATAACCACCATCCCAATCATCCGCAGAACATTTTAAAATTCGTTGTATATCAAGATTTTCAGCAATAAGCGGACTGATTTCCTTTTTCGAGTATGCTTGTGATTTGTATATTTTGAATTGAGCCTCATTTTCTTCGTCAAGAAAATGGCCAATTTTTTCCAGGATGGTTACCGTATCCGAAGTTTCTACCGGATATTGACCTAAGTCGACGAGTTTGTTAAATAAATCTTCAACATTGGTCAGATTAAAGTTTCCGGCTAGAACCAGATTTCTGGTTTTCCAGTTATTTTCCCTTACAAAAGGATGTAGGCTAAGTATGGTATTCTGGCCAAAGGTGCCATAGCGTAAATGACCAAGGTATAATTCAGCCGAAAGATCAATATTCTGCTTTAGCCAATCGGTATCTTTTAATCGGTCTGGATTTTTTTCCTGAATTTTCCGAATCGGCTCAAAAGCTTGGCTAAACACATCTTTTATTGGGTTGGCAGAATTCGATCGTATCCGGTTAATGTATTTTTTCCCCGGTTCCATATCAAATTTGATGGAAGCAATTCCGGCACCATCCTGTCCACGGTTATGCTGCTTCTCCATCAGTAGCTGCAATTTGTTTAAGCCGTAGAAGGCTGTACCGTACTTTGAAAGGTAAAATTCGAGTGGTTTAAGAAGCCTGATAAGGGCAATACCACATTCATGCTTGATTTGATCGCTCATGAAATTGAAAATGGGAGGTTAAGATTGTACAAAGGTACGATTTTTCAGTCGGAGGTAAGTTGCTTATTGACGTCCTGTTTTTTAAGGTTTGAGTATCTTTGAAATCCTAAAGCAATTTCATCTATGAAAAATCAAAACATTATTCTTGTAATTTTCGCCATTTTCACATCATACTTTGCATTGGCTCAGGTAGATCGATCGGATTGGGAAGGAGGATTTCCGGAAGCTTGCACGAGTATAACATGCGGTAAATCTGCTACAGTTGATGGGAGCGTAATTACATCGCATACAGATGATAGTCATCGTACCCGTTCCAATATTCTTATCACTGCGGCTAAAAAGCATAAGAAAGGCAGTATGGCACCTATGTATACAAGAAAAGCCTTCGATACACTTCCTATGCCTGTTTACAGACATCATAAAATTGGAGAAATACCACAGGTAGAGCAGACGTACGCTTTTATCAACTCCGCATATCCCTGCCAAAACGAAAAACAACTCGCTATGGGTGAGTCAACTTTTGGAGGACATGAAGAATTAATTTCTGATAAAGGACTGATTGATTGCCAGCGTCTGTGTCAATTGATGCTCGAAAGATGCACAACGGCACGTCAGGCAATTAAAATGGCTGGTGAGCTTTTGGAAGCGTATGGTTGGAATGATTCAGGAGAGTGTCTCACCATTGCCGATCCAAAAGAAGTATGGCACTTTGAGGTTTTGGGACCGGGTAAAGACAAAATTGGTGCGGTATGGGCTGCTCAACGCGTTCCTGATGACCATATTTCTGTAAATGCCAATGCGAGTACGATCAAGGAGATTGATCTCACCAATTCCGACTATTTTATGGCATCCGGGAATGTATACAGTCTTGCACGCGAAATGGGCTGGTGGAACGATGGAGAAACCTTCCGTTTTTGTTATGCATATGCTCCGGAAAGTCGCACTTCTTTGGCTTCAAGGCGCAGAGAATGGAGGGTTTTTGATCTTGTTGCTCCATCTTTAAAACTCGACCCAAATGCCGAAAATTATCCCTTTTCTGTTAAGCCAGATGATAAAATCAGCCTCGAAAAGTTGGTAACCATTTTTGGTGATTCTTATGAAGGCACCGATTTTGACATGACAAAAAACCTGACGGTGACCGATAAGGATGGAAAAACGACCATATCACCCCTGGCAAATCCGCAAATGCCTTATGATATGAATAAGATGTTAAGGATTAATGGTGGATGGGGCTGGCGCGGCGAGCGAAATATTGCCCGCTGGTATACAATGTATGCTACCATTATTCAGTGCCGCCACTGGTTGCCTGATGAAGTGGGTGGTGTAACCTGGCTTGCTTTGGACAATGTGGCTAGCTCGGTATATATTCCCGTTTATTGTTCCGTCACCGATCTTCCTGAAACTTACAAGACAGACGGACGACAAACTGGTTTCTCTAAAAAAGCAGCCTGGTGGGCTTTTAACCGTTTGGGAACTTTGGCAGCACACCGCTGGGGCGATATGCGAAAAGATGTATCCGATGTATGGAAACCCATGCAGTTGGGTTTATTCATAAATCAGCCAATTATTGAAAAGCAGGCTCAGGAACTTCTGAAATCAGGAAAAACCAAGGAAGCCATTGCCCTACTTACAAAATACAGCATCGATTGGGGTAATAAAGCAGTTGATGAGGCCTGGTTATTAGGCGATCATCTTTGGACAAAATATGATGAACTCTGGTAATATCAGCCTGAGTGATGGGCTTCATAAGAGTTGTAGCCCATCCCTTTATAATTATATCAAATCGTGACGGAGTGAATCGAGTTTGATAAAAACGAAAAGAAGGAGAGTGAAACCCCAAAGTGAACTGCCCCCATAACTAAAAAACGGTAATGGAATTCCTATAACCGGCATTAGCCCAATGGTCATTCCAATGTTTATCATAAAGTGGACAAACATTATGGAAGCCACACTATATCCATAAATTCGGCTAAATGCCGAGCGTTGTCGTTCAGCTAGTTGTATTATGCGGATTAACAAGAAGATATATGCGCCAATAACAAGAAGGCTTCCGATAAATCCCCATTCTTCTCCCACTGTGCAAAAAATGAAATCAGTGCTTTGTTCAGGAACGTAATTATATTTTGTTTGAGTTCCGTTTAGGTATCCTTTTCCCCAAAACCCACCACTGCCTATAGCAATTAAGGATTGGTGTACATTATATCCCGCCCCGCGGAGATCAGTTTCTTTTCCCAATAAAACGTTGATACGGGTTTTTTGGTGAGGCTGAAGAACCTTTTCGAAGGCATAGTCAACACTATAAACAAATCCGGAAGTAACAGTGAAGAGCGCAATAAACAGAAAGATTTTTGGCTTCTTTTTCCGGAAATAGTAATAGATAACCACTAATAGGGTCGCTATCAGTGCGATGACTATAAATTTATGAAACAGAAGGGTAAGTATAAAAAGGATTATTGCAACAAGACCCAGTATGAGTATTACACCAGATAGCCCTTCCCGGAAAAGCACAAGAACAAATGCTCCAAAAACGAGTGCAGAACCGGTTTCGTTTTGAGCCAGAATAATGACACAAGGAACCAGAATTAACAAGATGACGATTACTTTTGTACTAAATCGTTCGAGATTTCGCTTAATATTCCCAAGGTAGGTAGCAACAACCAGACTGGTTGCCAGTTTTGCAAATTCAGCAGGCTGTAATGAAAATCCACCTATCTGAAACCATGATTTTGATCCTGAAATTTCGCGCCCCATGAATATTACAGCAACAAGGGCAATCATAACCAAACCATAAATGGGATACGAAAAAGTCTGAAAAAACTTGGGGTCGGTCATCATGATTACAAAAATCAAAACGCTGGAAGTTACTATCCAGATAAGCTGTTTGCCATAATTAACATCAATATCAAAAATACTGGAATGTTTTTCATCGTATACAGCAGCGTATATATTAAACCAGCCAGCAATCACCAGAATTGCGTACAACCATATGAGTGTACGGTCAGTATTTTGAAATATATTTTTTGACGGTCTGGGCATCAGAGTAAATTAGCAGATTTAATTTCTTCTTCCTTTTCTGGTCTTGAAACTTTCCCCTTCAGATATTTTTCCATCATTAGCGTGGCCATTGGAACAGCCCATGTGGCACCAAAACCTGCATTTTCCACCACAATGGCAATGGCTATTTTCGGATTTTCGGCCGGGGCATAAGCAATGAATAAGCTATGATCTTTACCATGCGGATTTTCTACGGTGCCGGTTTTTCCACAGGCGGTAATCCCTTCCATCATATACCATCGGGCAGTCCCATGCGAACCCTGAAATACTTCATACATCCCTTCGATGACGGGGTCAAAATACTCGGGTTTTATATTGGTGGTTTTTTTAGGAAATTCAAGAACATGGTCCTCCACTTTTTTCACGATATGTGGAGTGATGTAAAAACCTTTATTGGCAATAATTACAGCCTGATTAGCCAGTTGAAGGGGGGTTATCAATAACTCACCCTGGCCAATCGAAAGAGAGCGAATCGTCATGGACTTCCATCCCTTTGGGCCATATATCTTGTTATAATAATTTTCGGATGGGATATTTCCTTTTGAATGTGCCGGAAGATCTGAATCGAAACGTTCACCGAATCCGAAACTCATAACATGCTCACGCCATTTAACATAATTGGCGTTGGTTCCGCCTTCACCACCTCTTTCGATTATTGCACGAAAAGTATTCCAAAAATACGGATTGCAGGATTGCTCAATGGCACCTACTAAATCAAGCGGAGTGGCATGGCTATGGCTACAGGCAATAGGGCTGCTTCCTTTTCCTGAACAGCCAAAACGGGTTTGTGGAATAATAACGCCCATTTGGAGGCCAACAAGGCCATTAATCATTTTAAACGTGGAACCTGTAGGGTAAGCAGCCTGGGTGGCCCTGTTGAAAAGTGGTTTTAAAGGGTCGGCGGCTAGCAAGGCAAAGTTTTTTGAACGTATTCTTCCAATGAGCAGATTGGGATCGTATGTTGGACTCGAAACCAATGCAAGAATTTCGCCGGTAGCAGGCTCTATCGCTACAATACTTCCTCTTTTATTACTCATTAAAGCCTCACCATACACCTGCAATTCTATATCCAGTGTTGATGTTAAATCTAACCCCGGAACCTGAGGTTTATCAAATCGGCCATTCTCAAAACTGCCCTTTTCGCGGTTAAATACATCGACCAAAATAATTTTTTCTCCTTTAACACCCCGAAGAGATTCCTCATAGAATTTTTCAATTCCACCTTTTCCGATATAGTCGCCAGATTTGTAATAGGTGTCTTTGTCTATTTCTTTCTGATTTACTTCACCAACATATCCTAGCAGATGCGCAGCAGCAGGGTAGGGATACTGACGTAAGGTTCGTGGCTGAACAAAAAATCCAGGAAACCGGAATAGTTTTTCCTGAAGATAACCGTAGGAACGTTGTGAAATCTGCTCCAAAAAAATGGAAGATTTGTACAATGAAAATTCGCGGGCTTTTTTTAATCGGGTATCGAAAGAAGAACGATCCAGATCAAGCAAATGGCATAATTCTGTCGTATCAAGATCTTTCACCTGCCTTGGAATGATCATTAAATCGTAGGCGGCCTCATTCGTGACCATCTTCTTGCCATTACGATCATAAATGACTCCACGGGGCGGATATTGAGTAATGATACGCCTGACGTTGCTTTCGGCAAGAAAGGAGTATTTATCGCTTATCACCTGAATATAAAAGAGCCGGAGTAGAAATACAGAGGCCACCACTAAAAAAATAGTGATGATAACGTAGCGTTTCGCCGCATTGTGATCTTTTCTGGCCATGGTGCAAAAATACGTTTAGTTTTGGCT
Source organism: Bacteroidales bacterium (assembly GCA_030656615.1). Classification (GTDB taxonomy): domain Bacteria; phylum Bacteroidota; class Bacteroidia; order Bacteroidales; family TTA-H9; genus JAUSOY01. Next base: position 53,617 of record JAUSOY010000013.1, read on the forward strand.
TGGGCTCAACAAGTATCCGATTGTTTTGTTTATAAGACCATATTCATACCGTTTCATTGCGTTTTCTTATTCTCCTTGTAAAAAACTGCATATAATTGAGTAAGTTTGATATATTTGAAGTTAAATAATTTAGCCTATGATACTTGGATTATTAAAAGAACCCGATTTTGAAAAAAGGGTGGCCCTGATACCAGATAATATATTAATTCTTAAAGACTTTGGAATTGAAATTCTGGTTGAAACAGGTGCCGGAAGCAGAGCTTTCTTTACAGACGAACAATATCTCGCCGCAGGTGCTAAAATTGAAGAACGGAGCACTATTCTTTCCTCAGCCGGATTGCTGATATCAATTCAACCTCCATCTTCCACCGAAATAGAAAATCTTGAAGAAGGAAAATCGCTATTATCTGTATTGAATCCCCTTTTTGAGCATGAGTTGGTGAAGCAATTGGCAAAAAGCAAAATTAGTAGTTTTAGTCTTGACGTAATACCCCGGACTACTCGTGCACAGGCTATGGATATTTTGTCGTCGATGGCCACAGTTGCTGGATATAGAGCTGTTTTAACGGCTGCGCTGGAACTGCCAAAATTTTTCCCGATGTTCATGACAGCTGCAGGAACAATTAAACCTGCCAAACTTCTAATTTTAGGTGCCGGTGTAGCCGGACTTCAAAGCATTGCCACTGCCCGGAAGTTGGGTGCCGTGGTAGAAGTGTTTGACGTGCGGGCCGCTGTAAAGGAAGAAGTAATGGGTTTGGGAGCGAAGTTTGTAGAAGTAGAAGGTGCTACAGATGATAAAGCGGCTGGTGGATATGCCGTAGAACAATCAGATGATTTTAAAAAGCGTCAGGCCCAGGCGATTCATGATCATGCGGTTCGTTCCGATGTAATAATCTGCACAGCCCAGATACCCGGACGAAAAGCTCCCTTGTTGATTCAAAAAGAAACAGTGGAAGCCATGAAGCCCGGTTCGGTGATTATTGATTTGGCTGCCTCCGGCGGAGGAAATAGTGCCTTTACACAAAATGCCCAAACAATAATCCATAAAGGAATTAAAATTATTGGGAATTCCGACTTCCCTACGGACATGCCTACGGACGCAAGCCAAATGTTTGGCAAAAACGTTTTGAATTTTCTTAAACTCCTTATTACCAAAGAAGGAAATCTACACCTTAACTGGGAAGATGATTTGGTGAAAGGTACCTGCGTAACCCACGACGGCAATATTGTTCACGAACGTGTATTATCATTTATGAAATCTGTGTAATATGGAAGAAGCATTAAGATTTATTTTCGAATACAAGGATGAAATTTTTATAATAATCCTTTCAATATTTCTGGGCATCGAAGTTATTTCGAATGTGCCGGCAGTATTGCATACCCCCCTGATGTCGGGGGCAAATGCGATACATGGAGTGGTGATTATCGGCTCCATCATCGTAATGGGACATGCGAAAGAAACCTTGCCTATGGTGCTTGGATTTATAGCGGTAATTCTTGGAACACTCAATGTAGTAGGAGGGTTTGTGGTTACCGATCGCATGCTTGAAATGTTCAAAAAGAAAAAGAAAAATTAAGGAGGCTCTATGGAACAGATTACAAAAATTATAGAGTTTTCACAAGAATTCTCCGTGCTGGAAATATCATATTTTCTGGCTTCTGTCCTTTTTATTATCGGACTAAAACGATTGAGTCATCCGGCTACCGCCCGAAATGGAAATCTGTGGGCCTCAGCCGGAATGTTTATGGCCATACTGTTTACCATTCTTTTTCATAAAGTAAAAATGGAGGATGGTACCTACGAAGGAATTGGTAATGTCGAATGGATATTAGGTGCGTTGGCCATTGGAACAGCAATAGGATGGGTGATGGCTGTGAAAGTAAAAATGACGGCAATGCCTCAAATGGTTTCCATTTTTAATGGAATGGGTGGTGCATGTGCGGCTTTAATATCCTTCATGGAATTTCAGCATGTGCCGCATGAATTGGTTCAAGCCCACGGAATGTTGAATGGTTATACCATTTCTGTTATGTTGGGATTAATGATTGGATCAGTATCTTTTGCTGGTAGTATGATAGCCTTTGGTAAGCTGGATGATAGAATTGGCGATGTTAAAAGCCCCTTATTGCGATATTTTAATCTGGGATTGCTTGCTTTACTTGTAGGTTTGTTTGTCTATGTTGTTTTATTACCCGCATATCCCGGAATGGGGATCATATACATTTTTGCTCTGCTGGCATTGATATATGGTGTCACTTTCGTGATGCCCATTGGTGGAGCGGATATGCCTGTGGTCATTTCGCTTTTGAATTCATTTACGGGTGTAGCCGCCGCTATGGGAGGATTTTTATATGGTAACCGGGCAATGCTTACCGGTGGAATCCTTGTAGGTTCGGCAGGTACCATCTTAACCATCCTGATGTGCAAAGCAATGAATCGTTCGCTCTTAAATGTAATTATCGGAGCGTTTGGTGGTAATGCCGCTGGAGGTGTTGAGGATCCGGATAAAATCGTAAAGGAAATTTCGCTCTCAGATGCTTCCGTTTTGCTTAGTTATTCACAGAAAGTTTACATAGTGCCGGGTTATGGATTGGCCGTTGCCCAGGCTCAGCATCTGTGTCATGAGCTCGATCAGTTGTTGGCCAGTAAAGGGGTTGAGGTAAAATATGCTATTCATCCCGTTGCAGGACGCATGCCGGGTCATATGAATGTTCTACTTGCTGAAGCAGATGTGCCCTATGAAAAACTTGTGGAGGCAGAGGATGCGAACGGGGAAATGAATTCAACGGATGTCGTTATTGTTATCGGGGCAAATGATGTTGTGAACCCCGCTGCTGAAGATGATCCATCCAGCCCGATTTATGGCATGCCCGTTATCAGAGCTTGGGAAGCAAAAAATGTAATTGTAATGAAACGGAGCATGGGCAAGGGTTACGCAGCTATTGAAAACAATCTTTTCTATCATCCGAAGAACCGTATGCTTTTTGGTGATGCAAAGGCAAGTCTGCAAAAGCTCGTGATGGAGATTAAAAGTCTTTAGTTTTGAGTGATTGATTTATGTAGTTTAGTTTTGTTTGTAAAAAAGCCCTAAATAGGGCTTTTTTGCGTAAGAACTCATTTGATGGAGGAAACCCGATGTTCATCTGTTTCGTTATATTTGCCCAAAATAAACTTATTTAATCATGGGAAAATTTGATCGTTTTTGTCAGAGTTGTGGAATGCCACGCGCGATGGATGAAAAGGGTGGCGGTACCAATGCCGACGGTAGTACAAATTCGGTTTATTGCAGCCATTGTTATACCAATGGTAAATTCAATGATAAGTTCACTCATTCTGCCCAAATGGTGCATTTTGTAAAAGAACACTTAAAAGAGAGTGGCATTGGACCATTAAAGCGTTGGTTTTACACCATGCATATTTCTAAATTGAATCGCTGGAAAAAGTAAATCGTATCCTCAAAAATTTGCAAATCGGAATCCTCGTTTTGTTTAGACAGAAAGAATTTTTATTAAAAAAGGCCGGAAATTTTCCGGCCTTTTTTTACTTTTTAGACACTGGTATGGATTGTGCCTGAGTCTTCTGCAGATATAAATTATCTACCAGACTGCGGTATTTCTCGAATATTACCTTACGTTTAAGTTTCAAGGAAGGAGATAATTCACCGGTAACAGGGCTCCATTCGTCAGCAACCAGGGCAATTTTTTTTATCTGCTCAAACGAACCAAAATGCTTATTCAGCTTTTTAATTTCGTGTTCGAAATGTTTAATAACCTGTGGTATTTTAATGGTTTCGAGATTAGAAGTGGCATTAATACCGTGTTTTTTGCACCAGTCATTCAATTCAGAAAAATTGGGAAGTATTATGGCGGATGCGAATTTTTGATTTTCACCAACAACCATGGTTTGCTGTATCAGAAAACTTTCTTTAAGTTTGTTTTCGATCTGTTGGGGAGCAATGTATTTTCCGTTCGACATTTTAAAAATTTCCTTCTTACGGTCAGTAATTCGTAAAAAGCGTCCATTAACAATTTCTCCAATATCTCCGGTACAGAACCAACCTTCTTCGTTTTTCATTTCAGCGGTATGCTCTTCATCTTTATAATATCCAAGCATGATATTGGGTCCTTTGGCAAGTATTTCACCATCATCAGCAATCTTTACGGAGACTCCTTCTAAAATAGGACCTACACTACCCAGTTTTACACCATCCTTTTTCCAATAATTAACAGAAATTATCGGAGATGTTTCTGTAAGGCCATATCCTTCAAAAACGGGTAATCCGGCAGCCCAGAAAAGCCTTGCCAGTCTTGGCTGAAGTGCCGCTCCGCCACATCCGATGAATTGTATTTTCATACTTAATGCCTGACGCCATTTTTTAAATACCAAAACGTCAACAATTTTATGGCTAAGCCGGTAGAGCGGATTTTTATAGGTATAAGGTTCGTATTTATTACCAACGTGTAAGGCCCACCGGAAAATCATTCGCTTAACAGGACTCAGCGTACGGGCTTTTGAAATTATTTTTTCGAAGATCGATTCCAGCAGTCGGGGTACGGTAATAAAACCTTCAACCTGAAGTTCATTCATATCTTTGGCGATAGTCCCGAGGTTTTCAGCATAATAAATACTTACCCCACTCATATGCCACATATAGTTTACCATATGTTCAAAAATATGAGATAAAGGCAAAAAACTCAGTGCTTTATGACGGTGATCCAGATGAAGTTTATCACTCGAGGCCTGGGCATTGCTTAATAAATTGGTATGACTCAGCATTACCCCCTTTGAAACGCCGGTGGTTCCGGAAGTATATATCAAAGTCAGTAAATCATCCGCTAAAATGGAATCTTTAATTTTATTCAGATTGGCGAGGTCAGTATCTATCGCATTTTCGGTGATAAAAGACCAATGGGGCACGTTTTCGTATGAATTGAAAGTAAAAACATGCTCAATAAAAGGCAGTTCATTTCTGTTAGTATTAACGATTTGATACAGGTTCAAATCATTAACAATCACAACCTTCGCTTCACTATGGTTTAAAATATACAGGATATCAGATTCAGAAAGTGTTGGATGAATAGGTACATGAACTACTCCGGTTTGAGCGGCTCCCATTTCAATGAAATTCCATTCGGGCCGATTATTGGTAATCGTTGCGATTTTATCGCCCTTTTTATAGCCAAGCGCCATTAAACCCAGGCTTACTGCGTTTGCCAGACCTATATATTCATCGAGAAAATATTGTCGCCAGGCACCATCTTCTTTGCCAGATATACAAAAGGTCTTTTGTGTATTTGGATTTTCTGATAGATTTTTGAGTACATCGAAAACTCGCATCGTATTCATAAGGTTGTATTTGGGTCAAAGATATAAATAAAATCAAAAACACATACGTATTAAAATAGATATGCAATTCGTCATAAATAACCTATAATCAAACAAATAAAAAATGTTTTTGTTTTAGACGGGGGATTATTAATTTTCAGAATAATCACATTTATTGGCTTTATTGATGGAAACTCCAATAATTTTTGCGCGAGTTCTATACCGGATGTTTTCTTAAGAACAGAGGGAAGTGTCAATGATTTCTTTCAGATTATGTACATTTACCGTCGAAAAATGCAAAGTCTGGTTTTTTTTGAATCAATCGCTATGGAACATAAAACAGGATGTACAGTTTGTGGAAAATCATTGGCCTACACGGTTATTGAAGAGTCGTTTATATGCTATTGTTGTGGAAATGAGTTTACTGCACAGGTTCAGTGTGAAAATGGTCACTTCGTTTGTGATTCCTGCCATCAATCGAATGCGAACGATTATATTTATTCCTATTGTCTGAATACGAAGCATACCGATCCGGTTTTAATTGTTAATGAAATCATGCATCATTCAACGGTTAAAATGCACGGCCCCGAGCATCACTTTTTAGTGCCGGCAGCATTATTAGCATCGTATTATAATCTTCAGAGTGATTTTGTTGCAAAGGAAAAGTCTGTAAAAATTGCCCGTGAAAGGGCCGAAAAGGTTCCCGGTGGCTTTTGTGGATTACATGGCGCCTGTGGTGCCGGAATCGGGACCGGAATATTCATTAGTATTATTACAGGTTCTACGCCTCTGGCCGCAGAAGAATGGAAATTAAGCAACCTGATGACGGCCCGTAGTTTGGATATCATTGCTCGATCGGGTGGACCACGCTGTTGTAAAAGAGATACTTTTATTGCGATTCGTTCTGCAGCTGAATTTTTGGAAGAGCTTTTAAGGGTTGTCTTACCCATCAACCCTGACATAATATGCCATTTTGTTGAGCATAATAAAGAGTGTTTGAAAGAGAATTGTGCTTTTTATCAGAGTAGTTCTGATTTAGACAAATAAAAACAGGCCACTCTTTTTCAAGAAATGGCCTGTTGCATCTTTATCATCCGAAGATTAGAATACTATTCCCAGACTAAAGCGTGTTTGTGAAAGACTTAGTTCTGGTTCGAAGGTATTAACATCGTCAGTATAGGAATACTTCATTTTGCCCATGTCTTTATGTATTCCAACAAGAAGCTTATACAAGCGGAAGTTAATTCCCATTCCCGTTTTAATGCCAAAAGAAATTTTATCAGGATAAACTTCGTCGCTATTGAGCCTGGAGCCATATGAAACAACGGGTCCCAGGTTAAAATATACATCAGCACCAATCCCTTCAATAATATTAAAAGAAAGAGCGGGCCCCAGTTTGTAATCTATAAAACCAAATGGCGATGAACTCATATCAGGATCTTCCGGTTGCCCGATTAAGGTCCAGTTGTACGGAGTAAAAGCCAGTCCAAAAGTTGTATACAGAGCAATATTGAAATTTGGGCTACCTATCTCTTCTGCAAAATAACGATAGCCTCCAAAATCAAGCTTTAAACCTGAGCCACTTCCTTCTATTAAATTGAAGCCAACCTGATTGCCTGTAGGATTTTCAACCCTTAAATCGGGTTTAAAAGAGCTTACCGAGATAAATCCCATTTTTTTAGGAAACAGTCCAGTCTGAACAGTTTCGGGTTTTTTTTGTGGAGTATTTGGGGTTTGCTGTGGCTGCTCTTTTACACCACCGCCGGTTACCTGAGCGAAAAGCGGAATAATTAGAAAAAGAGAGATAATGCTTAAACAGATTTTTTTCATGTTGCTTTAATTATGTCAATTTATAATTACCGAACGTTCATTTTCCAAACATTCCATTCGCCCTTTTCATTTCCTCTTTGAGAAATGAAATACAGAAAGTTACCATCAGGCGACCACACCGGTGATACGTCATCGCCTGGGTGGAAAGTGATTTGGGTAAATTTTGTACCATCTGTTTTAATGGTGTAAATGTCCAGATTTTTACGACGGTTGATGGTCTTAGGGGATTCTCCGACTAAAACAATGGTTTCGCCATCCGGAGAAACCTGAGGACTACTGAATCCTTTATCCTTGTCGGCAAGAATAAGAGTAGACTGACCGGTCTTCAGGTTTATCATCCAAATCTCCCCTCTGGCCTGAATGTCCTTGCTGTTGCGGGTTACGATGAGATTTTCACCATCTGGGGCCACTGAGGGCGTAAAACCTTCGGTATATTGGGTCAATAACGAAGATTCTGTGCTATAACTCCACACATAATAGCGTGTTATCGGAATGTTGTTCGAATACGATACTTCTGCTTTGGTAAAAAATATTTCATTTCCATTGGGAGAAAAAGCTGGTCCTAACTCATTGGAAGGTGTAGAAGTTATTTGTTGAATTGCTGATCCTTGTGTGGCATTAATCATATACACATTTGTATTTCCATCCATTTCGTCCGTAAAAACGATGCGTTCGCCGCTGGGCGAGTATGACATATCAGAAACATTGTTTCTGAAAGTTCTCTGAATGGTTGATCCGCCTCCCTTGGTGTTTTTAAGGAAAATATTATCGGTATTATTCTTGCGGGCAAGAAATGCCAGCTGCTCTCCACTTGGCGAAACAGAGATGAGCGATGGTGCATACCAACGGATTTGATCGGTTTGCCGTAGAACAACGGGACCCAGTACGTCATCATTTTCATTGGTGTATTTTACAAAACTGATGCCCCCTTCTTCAGGAACACTGATTTCGAAGAAGTTTGTTTGTTTTTGGACAGCGCAGGCACATAATCCTGCAGTAATGATAGTAAAGATCAGCGCTTTAAGTTTCATGATGTTTTGGTTTTTTGGTAATCTAATTTAAAACAAATCAAATGCACATAAGTTTTAAATTCTATCCAAACTTAAGGATATTATTGATTGAAATGAAAATTATTATTTGATAACAGGCTAAAAATTAGTTATTGAAAATTGGATGTAGGCGAAAAGGGTAAAAAAGGAACCGAAGGAATCTGATGGCTCTTATTTAAAAAAATCCGTTTTATGGTAGAACCACCCCCACGGGTGTTTTTCAGAAAAATATTATCCGAATTGTTTTTTGTGCCAGAAAAGCCAAGCGTTCTCCACTTGTGCATGCAGCAAAAAGTACTGGAGTGTAACGGCAAACTTGTCCGAACTGAGGAAGTCCTCTAATACATCATCATTTTCATTGGCATATTTCACAAAGCTGGCACATCCTTCTTCAGGATCACTGATATCGAAAATGTTTGTTTTCATGTTTCGTTGCACTGCGTAAATGCTTATAATGGCTGCAGTAACTGTCAGTAAAAATAGTTTTGATTTCATAATTTTCGGTTTGTTATTTTATTTCTTTATCCTTATTTAGAGCAGGCATGAATAAAATCGTATAAAAATTTTATTGTTTAATTTTATTACAGATAAACAGGAAAGAAGAAAGGCGATGTGTTTTCTGAACGAATAGACGAAATATGTACCTTTGGCTAAAACCCTTGAATATGAACCGTTGTTCCTGGCCTTCTGATGATGCATTAATGATACAATATCATGATAATGAATGGGGTGTTCCTGTTTATGACGATCAGAAATGGTTTGAGTTTTTGGTGCTTGATGCTTTTCAGGCAGGTTTAAGTTGGAAAACCATATTACACAAGCGTGAAAATTTTCGTAAGGCTTTTAATGATTTTAACTTCGAAATTATTGTCGATTATCGTTCCGATAAAATTGAATTGCTTATGAACGATGCCGGTATTATCCGAAACAGGCTTAAGATAGAATCAACGATTTCAAATGCCAAGGCTTTTATCAATATTCGTGAGGAATTTGGAAGTTTCAATACCTATATCTGGAGTTTTGTGGATCGAAAACCATTGATAAACCATTGGAAATCGATGAGTGAAATTCCTGTAAAAACGGAGCTTTCTGACAAAATAAGCAAGGATCTTAAACAGCGGGGTTTTAAATTTGTTGGTTCTACCATTGTGTATGCTTTTTTACAGGCCGCGGGTGTAATTAACGACCATACCATTGACTGTTTCAGACATTCTCAAATATAAAATGAATATGAACTGGAAGGAATATACCGGTTTATTTTTTGGCTCTTTTAATCCCATCCATGTGGGTCATATGGTACTGGCCAATTATTTTGCGGAGTTTGTCGGACTTAATGAGTTATGGTTTGTTGTAAGTCCGCATAATCCTTTAAAAGAGCGTGTGTCATTATTGGCCGATCATCATCGCATAGAAATGGTTAATCTTGCCATCGCTGACGATCCACGTTTCAGAGCCTCCGATATTGAATTCCATTTGCCCAAACCTTCGTACACCATTCACACACTTACCTATCTCGAAGAAAAATATCCAGGACGTAAATTTGCATTAATTGTCGGAGGTGATAATCTGGAGAGTTTTAATAAATGGAAAAATCCGGAAGTTATTCTCGAACGCTTCCCGCTATTGGTATATGCACGACCCGGCTTTGATGGAGGTGAATTTCTGAAACACCCGTCGGTCAGGATATTTGAGGCCCCATTGATGGAAATTTCTTCAAGCATGATACGCATGGCCATTCGTCAGGGAAAAAATATGCGATTTTTTCTTCCCCCCGGTGTTTGGAAATACATGGAGGAAATGAATTTGTATAAATAGGCTCTGCTGAAAAATTCAGAGAAGGTAAAAACGACCTCAGCGACCTGCCTGCCGGCAGGCAGGGGTCATCCGCCAGCTGGCGGATAGAAAATGATAATTAGAATTTGTACAAGCCCGGCTGGGGTTGAATACATACTCGTGCTATCCATTTTCTATAAACATTTTATCCCTCAGGGATATTTTTTTAAGCTAAAGAAAATTCAAGAGTAAACTTTTCTTAGTATTCCTTTTAAAATGCTTGCACTTCATTCTTGCAAATTGTCCGTTATACTATTGATTATCAATGTCTAAAACTTTTTTCAGTAGACCTTGATTAACTTGTATCCGGAGCGATAAAACCCTGTTCTGACAAATTTTCGGAACAGGGTAATTTAGTATAGGGCGTTGTATGTCTTAAACTTCAAGCACTACGCGACTTTTTTATCCAGTTTATCCAGTGCGTAGGCATAGGCTCCTACAGAAACAGCGGTGGATGTTCCCAGACGCGAAATACCAATTCCTACACGCTTCATCGGATCGTATTTAATCGTTTCTGAAGAGCCCGGAATTTTAATTTCGCGGGTATCACCTTTAATAAATTGTTCTAATTCTAAGGGGTTTTCAAGATTAAAAACATCGATTTCGAGTCGTGAAAGTTCTTTGCCGGCAAAGGATGTATAAGCAATTCGGCACTCGTCTACCAGGCGTTGTAAATATACCGGCCAGGCACCGGCCAGTCCGCCACCAATTACTACCAGTCCATCTGTCAGGGTAATAAGATCGGCGATGGTATTTCCGGCAACAATGGCCATTTCTTCGAAAGCCGTGATTGCGGCTTTTTTATTGCCGGGCACGCTTCCATTAATAATTTCATAAATATCGCGGGGTTCGGGACAATCGGTTTCTAAAATACCCGCTTCGCGTGCATAAACCCTTTTAATACCACGAATACTAACGCTGTCTTCGGCGCTATGACCGGGATACAGTTTGTTGCACATCCGGTTAATCTCAGCAGGCGCAGCATTATCACCGTGAAACAACTGACCCCGATATACCATTCCGCCTCCATAACCTGTTCCGAAAGTTACACCGGCAAGACTTGCAAATTGTTTTGGGCTTCCGGCTTTTTCAAGCTTTTCATTTATATCTGGCAGTAATCCGGCAATGGCTTCACCATACGCGAAAAGATCGCCGTCATTATTAATAAAGACAGGCAAATCAAAGTGCTTTTTGAGAAAAGGACCCAAAGCCACTCCACCTCTAAAAGCCGGTAAATTGGCTAAATCGCCAATTATTCCTAGTTCGTACTCTGCAGGGCCAGGAAAACTAAAACTAATGGCTGAAGGTGCTTGTGGCAATGAAATTCGGACTTTTTCAAAACCTTTGCGAATGACCTCCAGAACATCATCCACAGAAGAGGCTGTCGCACTGATGTTTAGGGGTTCAAGTATTTCTTTATTGCCTCTAACGGCATTAAAAACAAAATTGGTTCCTCCGGCATCCAGAGTCATCACAATACGGCTGTCAGTGTTGTATTTCATACTATTCCTTGAAAAATCAGCACAAATGAACAAATAAAAAGTATATTTTAATAATTTTGGCGTGGGATTAATCCCCTTTGACCGAACTATTAAATTATCCTTTTATTATTACACCCCGTAATTAATTAAAACCATGAAAAGATTTTCGCGTTATATGGCTCTGGCCATCACAGCAGCGGCACTGTTTTTCGCTCCTGTATTAAAAGCAGCCTCTCCTCCTGACGAAGGAATGTGGCTCCCCATGTTTGTAGAAAGGTTGAATTATACCGATATGCAAAAAATGGGTCTCAAACTTACTGCTGCTGAAATGTATAGCATCAACAACTCAAGCTTGAAGGATGCTATTGTTGGTTTGGCTGGCGGAAGTGCTCCCTCAGGTTATTTTTGCACTGGTGAAATTGTTTCCGATCAAGGATTATTATTTACGAATCATCATTGTGGTTTTAATTCGATTCAGGAATTGAGCACCATGGATCACGACTACCTCACCAATGGTTTCTGGGCAATGAAACTTGATGAGGAACTGCCAGCGCAGGGCGTAACCGCTTCTTTTCTGTACAGAATGGAAGATGTTACTGCAAAAATCATGGAACATTTGTCGGATACCATGAGCGAGGATTCTCGTTCAGCCAAGATTAATGAACTCAGTCACAAATTTCAGAAAGAAGCTTCCGAAGACGGTAAATATGATTGCATCGTTAAATCCTTCTTTGGTGGTAATGAGTTTTATTTATTCGCATACCTTACATATAAAGATGTGCGTTTAGTTGGAACTCCTCCTTCATCGATTGGTAAATTTGGTGGCGATACCGATAACTGGATGTGGCCCCGCCATACCGGCGACTTCTCCATCTTCCGTGTTTATTCTGCCCCGGATGGTTCGCCCGCTGAGTACAGCAAAGATAATGTGCCTATGAAACCCAAGCATTTTCTTCCTGTTTCGGTAAAAGGTGTTCAGAAAGATGATTATGCCATGATATGGGGATACCCCGGTTCCACCGATCGTTATCTCACCTCTTATGGTGTGGATCAGGCCATTAATATGTCAAATCCTTCTACCGTTAAAATTCGTGATTTGAAATTGAAAATCATGAAAGAAGACATGAATGCCGATCCCAAAGTAAATTTGATGTATGCCGCAAAACATGCTGGAACAGCGAACTACTGGAAATATTTTATCGGACAAACCCGTGGACTGAAACGTCTGAATATTCTTGATAAAAAGAAAGCTCAGGAAGATTCATTTATGAACTGGGTCAATGAGTCATCAGAACGTCAGGCCAAATATGGCGAAACAATGAATTTAATTAGTCAGGCTTATGCTGAACAATCCAAATCAGTAGTTCCACTCACCTATCTCAACGAAGCGCTATTTCAAGGACCCGAATTAATACTGTTTGCTGTAAGAAGTTTATCAATAAAATCAGCGTTGGAGAAACTTGAAAAAGCAGATAAAAAAGATAAGGAAGCTGCTCAAAAAGCAGTAGATGCAGCCATCGCCCGTTTTAAAAAGCGTGCCGATGATTTCTATAAAGATTTTAATGTATCTACCGATCAGAAGTTATTTGAAGGACTTATCGCTATGTATTTGAATGATGTTCCGGCTGAAATGCAACCCGAAGCTTTCCGCGAACTCAACAAAAAATTCAAAGGTGATGTGAAACGTATGGCCGAAAAACTGTATAGTAAATCATTCTACGCTACCCCTGAAAGACTGGATGCATTTTTTAATAAGCCTTCTTCCAAAAAAATGGCTAAAGACCCCATGTTTGATTTAGCTGCAACTGTTCGTGCTTTTGCAATGGAACTTTATGGAATGCAGGGCTCATCAGAATCGGACCTCGAAAAGGGTAACCGACTCTACATTGCAGGTCTGCGTGAAATGAATCCTGAAAAGGTTTATGGCCCCGATGCCAACTCAACCATGCGTTTAAGCTATGGTAAAGTTCTTGATTATTACCCCGCTGATGCCATGCATTACGATTATATTACTACCCTGAGTGGTGTAATGGAAAAGGAAGATCCACAGAATATGGAGTTTGTTGTTGATCCAAAACTGAAAGCGCTGTATGAAAAGAAGGATTTTGGCAGATATGGAACCAATATCAATGGTAAAATGGATGTGGTAACCTGCTTCTTAACTACCAACGATATTACCGGGGGTAATTCTGGAAGCCCGGTTATTAATGCCGATGGCCACTTGATTGGTCTTGCTTTTGATGGTAACTGGGAAGCCATGAGTGGCGATATTGCCTTCGAACCCGAATTGCAACGGACCATTTGTGTTGATACCCGTTATGTGCTTTTCATTATTGAGAAGTTGGGCGAATGTCATCGCCTTATCGAAGAAATGAATGTTGTAGAATAAGTTCTTCATACTAATAGTTAAATCCCCGTCTATCTTGAGATAGCGGGGATTTTTTTTTCAATGCCTGTGAAAAAAACCATAGTATTCTGAGAAAAACGTAAGAATCAGCGGGCAAGGTTGTTTCGATGAAATGAATGCCTGTAAAGGTTTTTGTTAATGGATTCGCTGGGTTTTCATTTTCTTGAATAATTATGATGTTGGTTTAGTGTAAGTTCGGCTCATTGCTAAAAAAACATTAACCGGATAACCATCGTTTTTAATCAACTTTTAACAGGTAGCCCAAAGACTGAAAAATGCAATCAGCAACCAAAAAACCCATTGAAAGAGTTTGAAAACACCACCGGGTATTCCTGAAGTCAGCGCAATGAAAAACTGAGCAATAGCAAATCCGGCATAGCTAATACCTATAAAAAACACGATATCCATCGAAAATCGTAGCTTAATGTACGGGCAAAAGGCAAACGATAACAACGCTATACTGGTAATAATCATATACATACTCATGTAATGAAACAGGCTGTGCATCACTTTTTTAGGAATAATATCCACTTCCGAATCCAGAACGGGTTGCATAAACTGTTTGCAGCCTATCATAAAATGGCCAAGGGTTGCAGCTACCGCCAGAAAAGCAGCAATCGTAACGTAATAATTCATAGGTAATGATTTTGGTTATTAATTGTCAGAGTGCTTTGATGTCTAATTTTTTTTGAATACTAATGGCGTATTGATAAATGTATTTTCGGCTTTAACAATCTCCCGGAAGTTGGGCCATTCATTCGCCTGATAAATCCGTTTGCTGTAGCTTGCCTTTTGTCTAAAATGAATATTACTGTTTGATTCACTGATCTGTAGCTGATAAGAGGCAACGTCGCCAACGAGTTTTTTAGAAAGATTGGCAGTAGCCAGGCTATATCCCTCAGGCAAATCAATAAATTCATCAATTTCAACAACGCGTGAGCAACGATCGCGGAAGGGGTATGCTTTGCTATCGGCAGTTGTATTCATCCCTAGTTGTGGCTGTGCCCTTCTGAATATTCCTGATAATAGGATGGGTTTAATCAGAATCTCATTTTTCCCAATAATCGCATAATTGGGTATTTCATACTTTATATGAATAATGATGGGCTGGGTAGCATATTCATCCGGATTGGTGTAACGTTTTTCGATGATACGGGCTTGTGGCGCCATACGAAGCAGTTCGCGTTCCAGATTATTCTCCCAGTCGTCGCGGGCAGCATGCGTAAAAACACCTCTGACGGCAGATTCGGATTGTCCTTCACCGGTAATGGTGAATTCGCCTTCCAATGTTCCATTTTCTAAAATCTTGGACTGACCGCTGATTCTAAGAAAGTGGTTTTCCGGGGCAGAAATGGGGGTTTCCATTAAATCAGCTCCATCGGGCAAGCCCATGAGGTAGTTTTGCTGTTGTTCCAGGCTCGACCATAATTCGCGGTTAAAAGGCACCCAGGTTGGATCGAGAATCATGTATTCGCCATTTCGCCTTTGAACGATGGTAACGCTGTGGTTAAACTGGTCAGCTGGAATACGATCGATGCGCTCGCCAGCCATGGTCATGGCAGCATAGGATTTAAAACCGGCAGCACGTAACATAGTAATAAGCATGCCTGCCTTGTCTTTGCAAACTCCACAGCGATCAGCAAAATTCATCTCACCGCTATGAAGGGTAAAACCTTCACCCGGGCCCATCGAAATTCCGGAATATCGAATTTCATCAGCAACCCAATGGGTAAGTTGTGCAATGGAATCCATTTCGCAGGAAGCACCCTTGAGAATTTCATTTGTCTTTTTTGTAATGGCGGGCGTGGTTTTAAAACTGCCAAAATCCTCGTTTACTCCATAAAACCAGGTTGATTTTGCTTCCCAGTTAGGACTGGTCGAAAGCAGAAGTTTTGGAGAAACATCTGACCAGGAAACCATATGTGGCTCCGCTTTTTGCGGCAGGATATTCTTTTTAGCGAAGAAGTATTGCCATCCATACGCTGTCTTTTTAATGGCAGATTGTATTTCTCCATTATAAAATTCGTATTGAAGTTCTTTTCCAACGGGCACTTCCACCGAATAAACTTTTTCGAGTATGGGCTCATGACTCCAAAAAGGAACAATATCGTAGAAATGTCCACGCATGGGAGGGATATATTGGTCATCGTCATCTTTTGCCAGCAGTGCATAGGTAAAACCCTTACGGTATGAGAATACTTCCACGGCATCACCGGGTTCCAGTCTGCCCACTTCAATGCTCTTTTCGCGGGCTCCCCAGTAAATGGCACGAGCCGGGGCTGCATAATCCTTTACTGTGGAAGGATTTATACGGATAATATCGCCATTGGCCCTATAAATATTTACTTTTTGAATTTCTACGTAAGCCGACAAAGGGTCATAACCCAGCGTGTAAACTCTCTTTTCAATGGCTCCCTGCTTTTTCAATATTTTATACAATTGATGCATATAAACATGACTCAATCCGCTGGCTTCCATTTTTACCCGGGTGCTGTCAAAAATGGTGAGTGATTTATCCGTTGGAAATTCTTTGGCAGTGCCGGCATTTTTAATCCGTTGATGTATTTCCTGCGCCTGAACCATGAGTCCGGCAGGAATTAGCAGAAATAGAATGAATTTTTTAAACATTTTGCGTGGCTATTTTTTTTTGAAATAGTGTTCTTTAATTTGGTCGATATGTAAAAGCCCCAGCCCGTCAGGACGTTGTCCGCTGCTGGAGGCCATAAAATAAATCTTAGCTGCTTTAGCGGCCATATCCATAATATCAAATGCTTCAGAAATGGATGCTGCTGTACTTATACATCCATGCTTTTCCCATAGTAGTGCCGGATACTTTTCAAGTTTTTCAGCAGAGGCTTTCGCCAATTCAATGGTTCCGGGCAATTGAAAGGGAAGAAATCCCATGCCTAATGGAAGAAACATCAATATTTCGGGATGCATACTCCAAAGCAAACGACTGAGACTTTCAGAAGAATGTACTTCCGACATATGACTCAGTGCAATGAGTTCTGTTACATGAGAATGAATTACCGCCCGGTCATGGGGTTTGTTTTTCATCAGCATATCATGAATGGCCAGATGCGACAATAATTCAGAAGTCGGAATGCCCTGCGGCCGGCCTTCTTCCCGAATAATCCGGTAGGCTTCACCTTTGCTTTCTATTTTAATTAGACAGCTGAATTTGGCGGGTTTTTTACTGAATTCTCGCATTCGTGAGCCACTATTACTTATGAGGATAAGCTCTCCTGCTAAATCAGGAAAAGGCATTTCCAGCGGTGTTGCCTTGATGGCTTTATCTGTAATGATTTGAATCAGAGGAATGTCTTCCGTAATGCGGATTGAAAAATTTCCTGCGTTGCGTTCAGCCCAACCTTTTTCCCATAAATAGCTTGCTATTCGAGCCATTTCAGCGCGTATAGGCTTTAGTACTGCTATGCCTTTTGAGTTTCCCATAACAAATATTAATTCGCAGGAAGTGATACTGTAAAGATCAAAAGTAGAGAAAATACATCAAATCCCAACCGAAGGCGAGATATTCTGCACCTTTTATGGAAGACATAAACAGCCTAGAACTTGAGTATGGGTTTGTTCTATTCGGATGATTGTGTTTTATTCTTACACAATTTCTCTTCCAAATGGAGAAAGTGCCAGCGAGGCCAGTTTAAAATGCTGTCTGGCAAACGGAATGCCTATGATGGTTATGGCCAGCAGTATTCCAAAAAACAAATGAGTAAGACTAATCCATATTCCTCCGAAAAGTAACCAGATAAGATTCATGAAGGTAGACAGGCAGCCGGGATTTGATTTTTTATGCTGAATCTGACTTCCGAAAGGCCATAATGCCACCGTGGCTAGTTTAAGGGTTTGTAATCCGAATGGAATGCCTACAATGGTTATCATCAGCAATAAACTTGCTACAAAATACTCTATTGCGATAATAATTCCTCCAAAAACCAACCAGATAATATTTCCTAAAAAACTCATAATGCAGGTTTTTTATAATTTGGGTCGTATTTCGCTTTTTTACTACCCTCGTACATTTCAAATTTTACGAAGCGACATTCTAAAGGCCCATTGAAAAGGACTAGTTTACGCGATGGTTTTAAGCCGACAAACTTCAGTGCTTCGGGTGCCGAGCTGATAATCCATGCCTGGCAGCCAGCAAAGTTTTGTTTGAAAGTGTCGCCGATACTCTTGTATAATTCGACGATATTTTCAGGCTTTATACGTTCACCATAGGGTGGATTGCAAATAATGAAGCATTTACCGTCTCTGGGTTTTTGTTCCGACATTTCCTTCTGCTCGAGCTGAATATCGTGATGCAGTTTGGCGTTTTTGATGTTGATGGCGGCAATAGAAATGGCTTCTTCTGAATTATCCGAAGCATAAACACTTCCCTCCATTTCACAAATCAAACTATCGGCTTCCTGTTTCACTTCATCCCATAGAGTTTTGTCGAAGTTTTTCCATTTCATAAAGCCGTATGAATCACGATAATAACCGGCCGGAATATTAGAAGCAATCATGGTGGCTTCTATGGGAATGGTGCCTGAACCACACATAAAATCCATGAAATCGGTTTTTTTATCCCAACCGCTGAGGGCTATCATGCCCGCAGCCAGGACTTCACTAATGGGTGCCTCGCTGAGTCGGATGTGGTATCCTCTTTTATGAAGAGAATCGCCCGAACTGTCGAGTGAAACACTGCACTCATTATGAGAAAGATGAATATCGATGCGGAGGTTGGGTTGCTTTAATTCCACGGAAGGCCGTTGACCCATGCGGGCACGGAAACGATCAACAATGGCATCTTTGCACCGAAGGGCTACAAACTGGGAGTGAGAGAAAACTGAATTATTTACAGTGGCGTCAACGGCAAATGTCTGGTCAACCGATAGATATTCTTCCCATTTGATTTTCGAAATCCGATGGTAGAAATCATCTTCTTTATAAATTCGGAAAGAGGCAATGGGCATAAGTATCCGCAAAGCTGTACGGCAGCGATAGTTTACATTATACAGCACTTTTAGATTACCTGTAAATTTGACTGCCCTTTTCAGGATTTCGATATTGCCTGCTCCCAAATCGGTAAGTTCGGCTGAAAGCACCTCTTCCAGTCCCGACATGGTTTTGGCTACAAGTGGAAAAACGTTTTCTTCTTCGGTCATGTTCTCAAATTTGATACCCGTTTTTTTTGATAAAGATATTTTACAAAGGTAGGGTATTTGGGTTTTTATGGTATTAAAATATCGGCCAGACTATATAAATGTCCTTCGCGAGGGTTAACCGTAACGGATACTATTCCATTTATTTTTCATCAGAAAAGCAGGCTATGGACTGCCTTTGACGATTAACGATTAACTGGGTTACATCAGGCCTTGAGTAATGTCCGCATACGTCAAAATTCATCCGCTCTTCCAAAATCCGGTTGAAATCGATATCGGCCCATATTAAACCTTCTTTGTCTTTTACAGGTGGTATTATCCATTCGCCATCGGGACCGGCAATGCAGGAGCCACCGTTGCACAATATTTCCGGAGCGTTTTTAATGATTTCTGAATAATGCGGCGTGTTTTCCGGAAAATCTTCTTTTCTCATCAGCGCTCCCACGGATACCACATACGAGCGGGATTCTTTGGCTATAAAACAGCTTATGTCGGATGTATTATGCTCACTGCCGGGCCATACGGCAATGTGGAGATTTTCGCCCTGGGCATACAATGCAGTCCGGGCCAGAGGCATCCAGTTTTCCCAGCAATTGAGACCGCCTACGGTAAACGGACCAAGGGCATGGACTACTAATCCGTTCCCATCGCCCGGCGACCAGGTAAGGCGTTCATCGTAGGTGGGCTGGAGCTTTCGGTGAACGGATACTATTTCTCCCAATGAATTAATATACACCAGAGAGCAATACAAACTGTGTCCGCCCCGATTGGCAGCCCTTTCGACTATTCCAAGGTATATTGCCATGGAATATTGTCGGGCAATCTGACAAATTTCATCCAAATCGCCTGCTTCGGCTTGAACAGCATTGCGAACATAATGTGCATGAATTTCTTTTTGAACCGGAGAATTCCATTCAGTACCGTGTGTCAACGACAGCCAGAATGGGTAACCCGGGAGAAGAGCTTCACCGAAAACAATTAGCTGGCATTGTTTTTTGCCTGCCTCGTGCAGAAATGAAATAATTTTTTTAGTGGTTTCCACTTTGTTGAGCCATACCGGCGACAACTGAGCCATTGCTATTCGAAGGGAAGACATATTGTGTTTTTTGAATTTTAATAATTGTTTTTATAAACCAACTTTGACCCAATAGGATGTTTTAATGATTTGGATTTAGCTTCTAAACAATAATTTTTGAAAATTGCTTATACCGGATAATTTTTTTTTGGAACCATCATTCTGCAACGGCAAATAAATCAAAATGCTTCCAGTTTAACATGTCTTCTTTTACCTTTATGGGAATAATGTCAGCATTGATACTAAAATCGGAAAAATAGTACAAATGGTACCCGAGGGAATGCAAGAGCTCGAACTGCTCAAATCGCTCTTCGGATGAGTTTTTCCCAAAACATTCGGTAATTACTGTGGGTTTAAACTGTAAAAGAAGATTGGAAATGGATCGGATAATCTCTTTATCATAGCCTTCGGTATCTATTTTAATGAATTTTAATGTGGATAATTTATCGGCGTGATGGGTTTGCAAGAAGGTTTCAAGTTGTATTCCTTTGATTTTTGTTTCGAGGGTATATTTACCATGACGGTTTTTTTCCTCGCTTGAAATCCCTCCATTATTGAAAGAAGCTTCGGAAGAAGTGTAATAAAATGTTCCATTCTCCTCGGTTATCGCATAATTGTAAGCAATGATATTTGTTTTGCAGGAATTGAGTTTTGTGTTTTCTGATAAAATTTCAAAAACATACGTGTTTGGATCAAAACCCAGAGTTAGTCCATTTTTTCCGGTGACAAGAGCCAGTGAAACGGTCATTTGTCCGATGTTAGCACCGATATCAATTGCAAAATCACCATCTTTCAGAAACTTTTCAAAAAACCGAATTCGGTCGATGGTAATGCTTTTGGGTTCCACCAGTGGATTTTCCCAATTGGCAAATTCTACCGTTCCGTACGTTCCAACTTCGAATGCATCGATTCGTGCGGGGTATTTTTTAGTGATGCGGCGGGCAATTTTTCTTTTGAATGAATTAATGAAATAGTTGTTCATGGGTTGCTTGTTTTAGAAACAGGGGAACATAAAACCCCGTCAGACTCATACAAATATAAAAATAATGCGAATAGAATTGATTGGGAAAGAAACCTTTATTGCGGGTTTTTATGAAGTTGGTCAGAAAATATTTTATAGAATGCATTTTTAATAAGTTCCTTCTGGAAATAATCGTATGATTTGTGATACTAACAAGCGAAAGTGATATAACCAAGTTCGATCAACCCATGTCTGTTTAAAAAACACCGAATGCTTGCCTAGGTCTTCTTAGTCGGATAATATATTTTTCAAACATTATAAGAAACTCCTTGTGTTTAATATAATTTTCTATTTTTACAAGAAAAATATGAGAATATCTATACGGATACTCCTAATTGTTCTCCTTCAATATTCATTTACAAATGCATTTTGTTTGGATGTGAATATTTCAATGAGAGAGCAGCCAATATTCCTGGAAAAGGATACCAGCACAAATACTGAAACAGATGAAATTCAATTGTACAGTAATTTGAGGTTTGTTGGTGGATTTTCTTCTAAAAACACCTTTGCTATTCGTAATAATGCCTCCAATTTAGGGTTCTTGTCACGCACACAAATTGTTCCCGGTGTCAAAGCGGTAGGTTGTCTTGAGGTTGGGGTAGGATTGGTTGGTACTTCACAGCAATTAATATTTCATGGGGATCCGGGAATTGGTGTCGGTCAAATTGACAATGTATTTTCTTCGCATATTGGTTATGTTGGATTTGAGAGTGATTATGGAAGCATTACCTGGGGAAAGCAATGGTCACCGTATTACCTGATTGCTGGTTTTACCGACCAGTTTTTTTGCTTTGGAGGTGAAGCCTCCGGTGCATTTCCTGATTTGACTGATGGTGGTATATCCGGAACAGGCAGAGCATCGAGTGCTTTTAATTATACGCTTACAAAAAGCGTCGTTCAGTTAGCATTGCAGATTCAGCATAGAGACATCACAGATGTTGAGCTGTATCCTAATACTTATGCGGCCGCCCTATTAATCAAAGATGTAGCTGGTTTTACCATAGGTGCTTCATACAATAAAGTGCGTGATGGGATAACAAATCCAACAGAATTTGATCCTAATAAAAATGATGAATCGGCAGTTTTTGGAGTTAAATATCAAGGTAAACGATTCCGTTTGGCAACTACATATAGTAAGTCAAAAAACCATATGACGGATGATGCCGGAAATTACTTTGATGGGTGGGGGCTTGAATTATTCGCTGCTTATAATATCAATTCTAATTGGGAAGTGCATGCCGGTGGTAACTACCTTAAGCCTGATAAGGATATGGCTGGAGATTATCTTTTACAATACCTGGTCATTGGTAGTTCATACACCTTCAACGAAAAGATCAATTTGTTTGTAGAAATCAAATTGGATGATAGTTTTAATATGGATGGAAGTCCTGGAAGAGAAGATATTATTGGGTTCGGAATGTTCTATAATATTTCCTCGAAAAAATTTCGGTTTTAAGTTTTCTGAGTGAATAAAAGCTTGTAATAAGTCCGTAAAATTATTGCTTAACATAAATCAATTCGAATGAAAAATCTTTATCTGTGTTTTCTTAGCTTGATGATAATTTGGACCATATCGAATAGTCCAGCTTATTCCTGTACCACGATGATTATTACCAAAGGGGCCAGTGCAGATGGTTCGATGATGATAGCACATTCAGACGATGATGAACTGGGAGACCAAAGGATGATTCTGGTTCCTTCGCATCAACAAAGAGGTTTTCGTAAGGTTTATGCCGAACATTACCGATATCCAAGAATCAATACTACAGACAGAGGGAATGGATATTATACGGCTGATTTTCCTCTTACTCCGGTATTATATTTACTTGATTATAAAGAAGTTTGGAAAATTCTTGGACGAGAGAACCCTAATTCATATGCTTATTATGATGGCAACTACGGCATTATGAATGAATACAATTTAATGATTGGTGAATGCACAAATGCGGGTAAGTATGAGCCCGAACCGAATGCAAATCGGGAGGAGGGAAAACCACTGCGCGTTTTTTATACATCTGAGTTATCCCGATTGGCTCTTGAAAATTGCAAAACAGCACGCGAAGCGATTGTTTTTATGGGTGCCCTGATCGAAAAATTCGGGTATTATTCCACTGGGGAAACGCTATTGGTAGGTGATGTAAATGAATCCTGGGTTTTTGAAATGTGTGCCTTACCCGACAATAAGTATCATTCCGTTTGGGTGGCTAAAAGAGTTCCGGATGGTGAATTTTTTGTTGCGGCAAATGAATTTCGGATTCGTTATATCGAAAAAAATAATCCAACCGATTTTCTGTACTCTCAATACCTAATACCAGGACTAAAAAAACTGGGATGGTGGGATGAAGTCAAAAATGGTCCAATTGACTGGCTTAAGGCAATCAGCCCGGGAGAATATAATCATCCGTATTATTCATTACGGCGAGTATGGAGAGTTTTGGATAGGGTGAATCCTGATTTGGGCCTTTCGCCCTGGGTTGAAAATGGATTTACATTTGCCTATCCATTCTCTGTAAAACCCAAATCAAAATTGACACATCTTGATGTGTTTTCACTTTACCGCGATCATTATGAAGGTACTCCGTTTGATATGACAAAGGGTATCGGTGCTGGTCCTTATGGCGATCCAACCCGCTTTGTTGGTCCCTACGATGGAAACCAAAATGATGTTACCATCGGAAAGAAAATGTATGGTGCCTGGGAACGTCCTGTTTCTGTTTTTTATCAGGGATATACATTTGTCTGCCAGGTGAGACCGGATGCGCCCGAAATGACACAAGGTTTAGTTTGGTTTGGACCAGATGTTTCGAGTACCACCTGTTTTGTGCCCTTTTTCTCGAAATGTACTGAGTTAAATCCTTCCTTTCAATCTGGTAATCCTCAACAATTTGATCGTACATCTGCCTGGTGGGTTTTTAATTTTGTAAATAATTGGTCACGGCTCAATTTTCAGCAAATTACTAAGAGTGATATAAAACCACTTCAGTCAAAAATGGAACAAGGGCTTACCAATGGTGTAAAAGAGTTGGATGAAAAATTGAATACTTTAGCGAAGGAAGACGCTTTGAATCAAATAAATAGGTGGTGTTTTGAAAATTCTTCCCTTATTTTTAAAAGCTGGTGGGTTTTGGCAGATGTAATTATTGCCAAGTATTCGGATGGTTATATCAATTTGCCGGATAATAAATCCGATCCAAAAGAAGCAGTGGACCCAAGAATGATTGGATATCCATCAGTGTGGTTAGATGCTACAAATTATAAGATGGGCCCAACGGGATACGAAATGAAATAATTGGAAGCGATTATCTTTTTTTTTACGATACGATTTGTTACAAGGGGTACATTAGCAGAATCGCTGGAACATTATATCTAAATCGGTGAATTTGACTTAAATAATAACATTCCAGCGATTATTTTTATTCAAACAATATCCTCGGATTAATTGAGCTTAGAAGGTATAATTCACCGATTTACCATCAATGGTACCGCTTACTGTACCACCCGTTCCATTGGTATTAATAATGATGGTGATTTGGATATTGATGGTTTGGTCAAATGCGGGCCCAATAACCCTGATTCCACCAGCATATTGCATACTGGAAGCTGTTCCGAACGTAGCACCTCCCGGGAGCAGAGTAAAGGTTCCGGTAAGTGATAAATAGGGCGCACCATTCATGGTGTATTTTTTACCATCCACTAAAAATGCATAATCGTTGATGGTTTCGGTGAGCCCGAGAAGCATGATGCCTCCAAGCATGGCTCCTGTTTGGTCATCAATGGTCATGGAACCGGTAATGCTGCCCAGCACATGTATGCTTCCGCCTTCGGGACCGACTACCGTATTTTCCACCTGAATATTGATTGGGATAGTTGATTTTTGAGCTAGTAGTTTCTGTGTGTTCCAGGACATGCCAGCTTTAAAAACTTCCGCAATGATGGCTTCATTGTTGGGGGTGGTTTCTGAATCGTCTTTACCACAGCCGCTTATTACAAGGATAAGAATGGCACTTAAGAGGACAAGGATTTTTTTCATGATTTAAATGTTGGTGATTAAGGTGCTGAGGCCGCACATTTGATGATTGTTGATGATTGTTTTGTGGTTCGTTGGTGAAGGACAAAAATCCCGCACCGGAATTCTTGTTAATACCCTCCTGTATGTGAGTAGTAAGAACAATTAGCAGATTGCTGAAGTCTTATGTTTTTAAGTTTTTCAATCGCTCAACAAAAAATAACCACAGGTTTTCAGACCTGTAGAAGAATTCCCTGGCAGTTAGGGATGTGGTTCAAAAATATCGCCGGCGAGTAGTATTAATCGACGGATCGACATTTAATTCTAAGGAATGTAAAGTTAAAATGTTTTATTATCGATTCTACAGAGGTATAAAAATAATTCACATCGGCGATGAATGCTATTGAATACCAAATGTTACAAAGATTTGGTATTATTCGATAAGGAAAGTTAAGAAGCTGATTGATAATCAAATAAAAAACGCCGGACTATTGCAGCCCGGCGTTTTCAGAATAT
Organism: Bacteroidales bacterium; assembly: GCA_030656615.1. Lineage (GTDB taxonomy): Bacteria > Bacteroidota > Bacteroidia > Bacteroidales > TTA-H9 > JAUSOY01. The sequence goes on from JAUSOY010000013.1 coordinate 79,326, forward strand.
TATCGGATTGTATTATTTCAATCCGCGGCGTTTAAGCAAAGGATCGATGGAAGGAGCCTGACCACGGAATTTTTCGTACTGAACCATTCCTGCATCATCGCCACATTCGGCCAGGCAGTTTTTACGAAATTTGGCAGCCAGTTCAGGATTATAAATATCACCACTCTGTTTGAAAGCGTCAAAAGCATCGGCATCCAAAACAGCAGCCCAAATATACACATAGTATCCGGCAGCATATCCACCACTGAATACGTGAGCAAAATAGGTAGAGCGATAGCGGGGGATAATTTCATCGATAAGACCGATTTTTGTCATCGCTGCTTTTTCAAATTCAAGGGTATTAATGTCTGTTGCTTCGGTCATTTTTTGATAATCAAGGTCAAGAATGGAAGCGGCCAGATATTCTACTGTTTCGAAGCCCTGGTTAAAGAGGCCTGATTTGGAAATTTTTTCGATAAGTGCTTCAGGAATTACTTCGCCTGTTTCATAATGTTTGGCATAATAGCGAAGCACTTCGGGTTCGCCGGCCCAGTTTTCCATGATTTGTGAAGGAAGTTCAACATAATCGCGGGGAACATTACCGGCTGTTCGGCTGTATTTTCCCTGAGTAAATAATCCGTGTAAGGCATGACCAAATTCATGAAAATTTGTGGTAACCTCATCCCAGTTCAGTAATGCGGGAGTATCGCCGTTAGGTGGGGTGAAGTTGCAAACGATAGAAACGACTGGGTCAACACGTTTTCCGTTTTCCCATCCGGCTTCGCGGAAAGAGGTACACCATGCTCCGCCACGTTTTTCAGCACGGGGATAAAAATCGAAATAAAGAATTCCCAAATGGCTGCCATCGGCTTCCTTCACTTCATAAACAATTACATCTTTCTGATATACAGGAAGATCTGTTTGTTTGGTGAAAGTAATACCGTAGAGTTTGTTAGCAACATAAAACATTCCATCATTCACCTGCTCAAGACTGAAATAAGGCTTCAGTTCGTTTTCGTCGATATCGTATTTTTCTTTGCGAACGATTTCTGAATAATACCACCAATCCCATGAGGCCAGTTTAAAGTTTCCGCCATCACGATCGATAATGTTTTGCATTTCTTTTACTTCTGCTTTTGCTATGGGAAGTGCAGCATTCCAAAGTTTCATCAGGAATTCATCAACGGTAGCCGGGGTTTTAGCCATGTTAACGTCAATAACGTATGAAGCATAATTTTCGTAACCAAGAAGTTTTGCACGTTCTACACGCAGCTTGGTGATTTTTGCAACGATTTCTTTATTATCAAATTCGTTATCGTTGTTACCACGCATATAATATCCTTTGTATATTTTTTCGCGCAGTTCACGGTTATTTGCATACTGAAGGAAGGGGATAAGGCTGGGTTTGTCGAGACCAAACATCCATTGACCTTCTTTACCAGCATTTTTAGCGGCTTCGGCAGCAGCATCAATAACACTTTGGGGTAATCCATTGAGGTCAGCATTATTTTCAATGATGAGCTTGAAATTATTATTTTCAGCCAAAAGATTCTGACCAAATTTAAGGGTAAGCATCGATAGATCTTCGTTGAGTTTGCGAAGTTTGGTTTGATCGTCGGTATTGAGATTGGCACCCTGACGTTCAAAATCGCGGTAGTATTTTTCAATAACACGGATTTGTTGTTCATCCAGACCCAAATCGTTGCGTTTTTCGTAAATCGCCTTGATGCGGGCAAAAAGTTTTGGGTTCATCGAAATATCATCGCCGTGTTTCGACATCAGCGGGCTTAATTTTTCAGCCAGATTCTGTAGGAAATCATTGGTATGAGCCTCATTAACATTGAAGAAAACATTACTAACCTTACTCAGCAACTTTCCGGATTTGTCAAAAGCGAGTATGGTATTTTCGAAGCTTGGTTCTTCGGTACCGTTGGCAATGGCATCCACTTCGGCCATGTGCTGTTTCATGCCTTCAATAAAGGCAGGCATATAATGCGAGGTATCGATTTTGTCGAAAGGAGGAACCTCAAAAGGGGTGGTATACTCCGTAAAGAATGGATTGTCCATTTTTGGTTGGGTTTTGCAGGCCGTAAAGAGCAAAATGCTCATGGCCATCAGGGGGATAAATTTGTAATTCATTCGTTTTGTTTTTGATTTTGTCAGCGAAAGTTTAGCTCACAAAGTTAGTGTTTTAGGTTTTTCCGGTAAGATGCTTTTGGAGGATATTTCGGGCGAAGGCTTCAGGAATGTAATTTTCGTGGATGGTACATACTTCGGAGGCGCAATCCAAGGCCAATGGAATGATCTTTTTCCATTCGCTTTCACTGATTTCAATCGGTGATTTTTTGAGATATTGCAAGGCGGTCAGAAGTCCTGCATTAAAATTATCTCCCGCGCCAATAGTACTTTTTACTTCAACCGCGGGTGCAGCGAATGTCAGTTGACACTTCTTCGTAAACAAGGCGGCCCCCTCTTTTCCCATGGTATAAATCAGAATATCAACACCTTCATTTTTAAGATGGTTCCAGGTTTCTGTGGCAGTTTTCGTTTCAAAAATATTTAGAAAATCCTCGTCGGAGCCTTTTACAATGTCAGCATTACGCATATGATTAATGATGCGTGGTTTGAGATCAGACAGATCTTTCAAATGAGGCGTGCGAAAATTCGGATCATAAACAAGGCAGGCTTTCATGCTTTTTGCATAATCGCGGATGCGTTTAACTTCGTCATACTGACGGTCTTCGATGGCAAAAAATGACCCAAAAAGCAGAAAATCATTGGATGTAAAGTCAGGAAGCTTGTGGCTGGCAGGCTCTAAAGGTGGAATTCTATAAAAAGAATACGACGGACGGGCATATTCATCAAGATGCGCCAGAGCCAGATGTGTTTTCTCGTGCTTATATTGCGTAAGAAAATTTGTGGACACTGCATTTTGATGAAGAAATTGGATAATTTGTTGTCCGGCATTATCATTGCCCACCTCAGAAATAAACTCAACACCAAGCCCGAGCCTTGACAAACTAACAGAAGCATTAAGCATGGAGCCTCCTGCAGTGGAATGAGTTTCTCCTGAACTTCCGATGATAATATCCAGTACCGTCTCACCCAATGTATAAACCATAGAATGTTTTTAGCAAAGGTAAGCAGCTTTCTGAATCTTTAGGCCTGTGGCGATAGAAGCTTTTGAGGGTCAGTAAATAAACTAACGTCGTCTATAGCCACCTCCACAAGATGATACATATAAAAAACACTAAAAAATAGGGCAAGCTTATCCATAACCAGGCATTACCGGTGGCTTGAGGGCTCAGGCGTTTCATCACCCGTTTTATCACCTTCAGGCTCAATAAAAATCCGGCCATCAAAACCATGGTTAATACAATACTAATTAACAAATCAGTCCAGGCAGGCAGGGGACTTAGTACAATATCCTTTTGAAGAAGAAGCTGAGTGGTCACTTTGCCGGTATAATCAACAGAGAGGTGCTCGAAATAGGGAATCCTTGAAACGGCCTTGAGGATGGATTTACACACATGAGCCGCTGCCACCAGTGGAATAAACGCTAAGCCAAAATATCTTAAATAGTGATTCAAGCTGATTCTTGTCTTTCCCATTCGCAGAATCAGGTAGGGAAAAAACCAGAATATCGCCGGAAGAAAAAAGAATAAATACAAAGATTGTATTATACTACTCATAATTGCACTTTTAATTCCCAAACTATTGCTCACAAAATCAGGAATAAACAATAACAGAGCTTTAGCTGCTTTAAATTCAGACAGAATCTCATAGATAACAAAACCACTGACGATAAAAAGAAAAAACCATTCGGCCATATGGAGTATTTGTCCTTTATACAAGCCATCGGCGAAACCCACTTTTACGAATCCGGGATTCGGTCGTTCAGCGTGGGTTTCCGATTGGTGTTCTTTACAACTTTTCAAGCAGCCGGCACACAGAATACATTCAGAATTATCACTAATTTTAGGCGGATAAAGGTCAACACCACAACTCTTTACATTCATTGCATAATGGTAATCTTTGCTGATGCATGATTTATCGATGCAGCTTTCGCAAACCGATGCATTTTTCACCCTCCAGCCCCAGGGAGCAATTCGGGCATAAACTCCAAGCAGGTAACCAACCGGACAAACGTATGCGCAAAATGTATTTTTCTCAAATAAAAATCCAATGATGATCGCACTGAGCATAATCGCTGATAAGTATGCCGCCATATAGGCCGGATTACGGTGTATCGCAAAGATATTTAAGCCTATAATAAGAATTATTAGATAGAATATGGAAATAGCCCAGCCCGAAAGAAGCCATTGAGGGCGCCTTAACCGGAGACCGTTTTTCGAAAAAAAGCTGGTTATGAGTTCAGCAGGGCAAACCATACACCAAATTCTACCAAAGACTATCGCTGAAAGAATTATTAAAGGCCACCAATACGACCAAACAAGTAAATTGGCCAAATTAGTATTTCTAAGTTCTTTTAGAATAGCTGCATCGGTTGAATGCGCCATAAAACCAATCACCATCAAACCAATAAAAACAGGAAGCATCACTAATTTCAGCACAATGGGAAGAGATTTTTTTTGCAGTAATTTGTTAATCATACAGATGGTATTACAGTAATTTTTAGGTGATAAAAAAAATAACCAAGTTGTTTGAAGCATTGGTCAAATTGTTTAAGACCCTCGCCAGCATAAGTCAATAGTAGAAAGCAAATATATTGCGTTCTTCAATAATGGCCTATACCGATTTAACTATCCATATCGGAAAATGGTCAGTTTTATTACGGAATTGTAGTAAAAGTTCATATGGTTTTAACACGACTTCGCTCAGGTATTGTACTTTTGCAGACTCAATTAAATAATAATCATAAATGAAGCTTTCTATCTCCATTCATCGAATTATAGGGTTTATCATTTATTTCAGTTTTTCCATCTTACTCGTATCGGCCCAAAATAATACGCCTAAATATGTTTTCTTGTTTATTGGTGATGGCATGGGATTAGCACAAGTTCATACGACGGAAGTGTTTATGGAATCTATGAAGGGTAAAATTGGAGATAAAAAACTCCGCATGAACACCTTTCCAGTTCAGTCGCTTATGACCACATACGCGTTAAATCGCAATATTACAGGCTCGGCTGCTGCCGGAACAGCCATTGCCAGTGGTTTTAAAACCAGCATTAATACCATTGGAATGGATTCAGCAAAAAAGAAACCATTAATATCCATTGCTGAAATGGCTCATCAAAAAGGAATGAAGGTGGGCATTATTTCAACAGTCAGTTTGAACCATGCCACGCCGGCTGCCTTTTATGCCCATCAGCCCGAGAGGGATTTGTATTACGAAATTGCCTCGGAAATTCCGGCTTCGGGGTTCGAGTTTTTTGGTGGAGGTGGCCTCTATCAGCCAAAGGGAAAAAACAAGGACTTACCAGATGTTTTTGAAAGTCTCAAAGCCTCGGGATATTCCCTGTTGACCGGAAAAAGAGAACTAAAAAATCTGAAACCAACCAACGGTAAAGTATTTGTAATGAATACCCGCCTTGGCAAAGGAGCTGAAATGCCCTACACCATCGACCGCGACACCTGCATTGATTTTAGTCTTGCTGATATTACCTCAAAAGCCATAGAATACCTGAATAATCCAAAAGGGTTTTTTATGATGATTGAAGGCGGAATGATAGATTGGGCCGGACATTCAAACGATGCAGCAACCATTATTCATGAAGTAATGGACTTGGATAATGCTGTTGATGTTGCCTACCGCTTTTACCTGAAACATCCACGAGAAACCTTAATTATTGTAACTGCCGATCACGAAACCGGAGGATTGGCTTTAGGATGGGCCGGGAAAAAATATGCTCTCAACCTCAACCTTCTGGCTACTCAAAAGGCATCTCATTATGAACTGGAAAATGCTTTTAAAGCCTATTATTCTGAATATTGTAAGAAGGGATGCAGCTATGATGATGTTTTAAAACATTTTTATCCGGTGCTCGGACTTCATCCGGATAGTCTGAATGAGGCTGAAAAGGATATGATTTGGACTGCCTTCAAAGCATCAATTTACAAATCCATGCCGTATGCCGATAAAAAACTGAACGATGCAATATGGGGAAGTAACGATCCATTGAGTAATACTGCCATAAAAATTCTGAATCAAAAAGCAGGTATAGGCTGGACCAGTTGGTCGCATACCGGAACTCCGGTGCCATTGATGGCTATTGGAGCAGGAAGTCATTTATTTGACGCATATCTTGATAATACGGATATTGTACGCCATCTCAGACAATTATGGAAGATGAATTCCTCAAAGGGAAACAAATAAAAATTGAATCATGGAAAAAGGCGAAAAACCACTGATGCTCACCCTCGACGAAGCCCGGGTGATTTATTTATCAACCAAGAAAATGGGCGAAATTCTTGAAAAGGACATTTTACGTAAAAAAGGCAATGAAGCATATGATATGCAGGAGGATATGGATAACCTGAAAACCATCCATCAACTCACGAATAAAATGGGCCTGTATATCAATGAATTTTTAATCAATATTGGCGGAAAAGAGCAGTAAACGATTAAAATCCATTCAGATTCATATAAACCGTCGGTAAAAGGAGTAAGAATCCGAGGATAAATAGTCCGAGGATAAAAGGAAAAATCCATTTTACCCATTTGCTGTATGGAATTCGGGCGATTCCTAAGACACCAATCAAAACACCCGAAGTTGGTGTTATCATATTCGTGAATCCATCGCCAAATTGAAAGGCCATTACAGTAGCCTGACGCGATAGCCCCACCAAATCGCTGAACTGCGACATAATAGGCATGGTTAAAGCCGCCTTGGCCGAACCGGAAGGAATGATGATGTTGATACCGGTCTGCAAGGCATACATAATTCCGATGGTGCCCGTTTTACCCGTTTCCTCCATACCTGAACTGGCATAATACAATAAGGTATCAATGACACCACCGTTTTTGAGTACAATAATAATTCCTCCTGCTAGTCCAACAACCATGGCTGCCGGTAAAATATCGTTTACACCGGCAAGAAAGCTTTTGGTAATGGCATTAGGCGAATATCCCATAGAAATCCCCGAAGCCAATCCCATCACAAAAAATAAAGTGGCAATTTCCATCACATACCAACCGTATCCCATGACACCGGTTATCAGGTAAAAAATGGTGAACATCAATAAGTTAAGAATAAAAAACTGTACTCCTTTTCTCAAGGCAAAAAAGCCGGAGATTAAAAACAAAGCGGCCAGTATTGGCAAGGCCGGGACGCTGGATGTACTGTTTCCGATGCTGAGGCTTGATATGGGGTAAATAACAGCATATGCCATAAGTGCGGCCGAAAGAAGTCCCCAGGTAATCCATGCTGAAAGAGGAGCCTTTGTATTTATTTCATGACTTTCATCGCTGCCTGCTTTTCTCCAGTATTTATCTTCCTCATAAACACTGCTGACTTTTGGATTTTTCTTTACCTTGTTGGCATACCAAAGCACAAAGGCAATGCCGGTGATGGTGATAACTACCCAGCAAAATAAACGGTATTCGATGCCCGAAAACAAGGGCAAATTACTTATTCCCTGAGCAATGCCTATGGTAAATGGATTAAGCAAAGCACCCGCAAAACCGATGTGGGCACCTACGTAACACATAGCCACTCCAACGATGGAATCGTAACCCATACGAATGGCAAGCGGAATGAAAACGATGGTGAAAGCGATGGTTTCTTCGCTCATGCCAAAAATTGCCCCGAACAGACTGAAAACGATCATAATCAGGGCAATGATGATATTTTCTATACCAAGGAATTTTAGAAACCTCCAGTGTTCGATGCGTTTGGTCCATCGTAAAAAAGAAAGGATTCCGGTATCAATGGCCTTACTTTCGTTCATAATCCAGAAAGCACCACCGATTAAAAGAATGAAAACGATGATATCGGCCTTATCTACAAAACCATCAAAAATGGCTGAAAAAACCTGCCAGGTCTGAGGATGACTTTCGCCAAACTGAAAGGATTGATTTTTTATCACTTCCCGTTCAATTCCGTTGACCTCCACTTTATGCCGCTCAAAACTCCCACCGGGAACCAGCCAGGTTACAATGGCTGCAACTACAATAATGTAAAAAACAATGACGTAGGTATGGGGAATTTTCCGTGATTTAGCCATGATGTACTCGCTTTCGTGTTTAGGGCAAAAATACGGAAAAAAGGATGGTTACAATTCGCTGCTGGAATTCTAATTCTGCCTCGGGGTGGGTATTAATAACTGAGATAGGTTCCATAAATCTATTGGTAATATTCTACCAAATACCGCTTACATACAAGATAGTCCAATTTTATTTGTCATATACATAATGACCAATTATTTTAAAACTGAATAAACAGTCTTCCAAAACCTGGCCTGCTCCGATGTTGTGAACGATTAAATGTCTTTTTCCGTCCAGAGATTTTTTCTTTACGACTATTCCAATATGAGTTACGTCGCCGCCCAGATTCCAACAAAGGATATCACCAGGTTTGTAGTCATTAGGGTCTTGCGATATTTTCTTTACCGTTCCGTATCGGGTAAAAAAGGTCATTAAATTTGGTACCCGCCTGTGGTCAATATTTTTGTCCGGAGATGAAAGTCCCCATTTTTTTGGATACTTTTTAAAATTAACCTTCATGTCTTCATGAACTTCTTTTTGCAGGTCGATTCCCAGTTTTCTGTATGCCCGTATTATAACATCAGTGCAAACCCCTTTGCCTTTCGGTACGTCGCCATTTGGGTAGTTTATTCTAAAATATGAAGGATCGTATTTGACCTTTTGTTTTATCAAAACGAGCGTAGAGTCTGCTAGTCGATCATGGAAATTAGTCTGGCCATTAACTGAACAGATTGTTAGAAAGAAAATAATAATTCCGACTAGTGTCTTTGTCATTGTATGAGTGCTAACAGCCATCTTCTTATAGCCTTTCTATAAAATTGCTGTCATCAAAATTAATTTTTCTTTTTAGGATTTTTCAATAGTTTTTTCTCTTCACCATCAAGTTTCCGTTGTTGTTTCTTTACATCTTCAGCCGCTGGAAGGTTTTCTGGCAGGATTCCTCTTTGTGTAAGCATATTTCTAACGGCAAGGTTATTGTCGATATGTTCTTTTTCGATTTTAGTATGACCTTTTAAATCCTTATTTTGAACATTCAGCCCGGTCATTTCGGCAGCTAAATCTTTGGCTTTAATACTGATTGTTGGAAGAAAATCTGCAAGAGGTCTACTATCAGGCACACCCATTTTACGTTTAAGCATTTGAGTGTTTAACCTGAATAATGCCTGATCACCTTTACTTCGAATTACTGCAAATCCTTGGCTATCAACACCACGTTCATAAAGAATACCCGAAAGTTGTTTTTCTGTCTGGCTTAATTTCTCACGCGCTTTCACCCGTTCATAGGCCAAAATACGCTGTTCAACCATTTCAGCTCTACGGGTTTGTACGGCAAAATAGTTTTGAGCAAAGGCAATTTGCTCTTTCCTACTATCTCCATTTTGAGCGATTAAATAACAGGCGTATCGAGTTAAAGCAATATCATCTACTGGTCTTTCGGTCTTTGAACCTATCTCAACCATCTTCCTGATGTCAGGAAAATGGTTTTCTAATAATTCTCCTGCATTTGTACATGCATCCTTTGCTTTTTGGATAACTTTTTCAAAGTTCTCCCATTTGCTATATCCCAATAAGTCTTGTAATTCTCGGGTACTCCAGCATTCAACGCCTTCAAACGCTATGCAGCGGATTCAAATTGGAAGAATAGATGTTTTATTTCATCCGATTTCATTTTGCTTACTTTTAAGGTCTATACTTATCAAAAATCGGTCAAATGTCAGATATTATTCAAGTCTATTATTTTTAACTAAATGGTTCTGTGTGCCTGTCTTTTACACTTGGCTATAACGCCAATTCGTCCTAAAACTTTCTTTTGTAATTACTGTCTATCAAATATATGCTGTTTTTTGAAAATAAAATAGAAGTTGATGTGGTATTCTTGATGATTTTTTTGTGGAAGTTTTTTGGAGTGCTTTAAAAAAGTGGTTTTGTGACTCATTGTGGCTTTTGGCAGCGATACCCGTACGATTTTGGCTGTAATCCCACAAGTTTCCACAACGAAATCTGCATTTTTACTCAAGATGAACTTTCCGGGGATCTGCTCCGGATCATGTCTATGTATATATACGGTAAATACACTGAAAATATACCAACGGAACCGGAGATGGTATAGCGTTTAATACTAATTATTGTTTGTTGAATAGCCTACTTGCCTGTGCAATTGTGCTTTTTAGTACACATTTAGGTGCAGATTAATTTTTTCTTGTAAATCGTCAGTCACCTTAGCTTGCGTGGCGTATTTATTCCAGGATTTTACCACAGCGTTAATTTCAGCAATAATTTTATCTCCTTTTTTGATGCTATTATTTTTTGCAATAGTCATTAAATCTTCTTTTGTTATACCAAGTCTTTTTCCATTTATACTTAGCGTTTGTTTACTTACCCAGTGATTACTTGGGTCGAAAGAAAAGCATAGGTCATAAGCTGGGGCTAATCTCCAATTTTCATCTTTTTTTAAAATGAAAGAAAAGTTTTTTGTGTGGTCATCATAATTGGTAGCTATTACGTTAAACACCATTCTTCGAAACATTTGTTCGGCTTCAGGATAAGTCAGTCGCAATATTCGCATTGTTTGAAAAACTTGCTCATAACTATACCCATACATATCATTGAAATCATAATGTTGTAGACCACACAAGGATTGAATATGATGTTTCGTATTCCCATCTCTATCAAAACGCCTGGTCATAAAATGTGCTCTTCCGTTTTCTTCTAACATGCGACATTCGCTTATGGTTATGTTACAATCTTTTGCCATGAGATAGTACGCATATTCTACACGCCCCCAGCCCGAGCTTTCGCCAAACTGTTCACTACTAACACCATCTAATTTAAGCAGCCAATGCTCAAAGCCTTTAGGTACATTTCCTTGTCCTGATTTTACTTCTCCTGTTATGGAATTATATGCAATTACTGCCTTTGGTCGAGCACCACCTGCCGAAGTTCCTGTTTTCAAGACTTCCATCATTGCCTTTTCTTCATCTTTATTTAGCTTGCTTAAAAAGGCTTCCCGCTCATTAAGCATCTTTTTTGCTACCTCAATAAGTCCATCTAATTCCAAAGAGAAAGTTCTTGTATTTGTTTTAATCTGCGCTGGTTCAAATTCTAAAGCACCCATTCCTCTCATGCCTATAAAGCACAATTTTTCTACCGGATTCATGCTATTTTCAGCCCTTCCTTGTTGGACTAACCAAGTGTTAATGAGTCTGTTTCCATATTTATCAGGTAAAGCATCAGATAATAATCCAGGCAGGCCCTTGAATGTGTCTTCTGTTTCGTTGCGTCCTTTTCTTAGTTCAGGAAAACTATAGGTTTGTGCACCTTGAGAAACAGGCATTTTGATAGGCGATAAATCCCATCCTCTTTGAATAAATTTAGAATCGAATTGAAAATATCCCAATTGCTGTGATTCATCCCAGCGAACAGCTCCAACTAATTCGCCCCATATTTTAATTTCAGCTACATCTACCATCCTGAATCCTTGTTGTTAATGTTGTTTCTTTTTTGAGGCGAAGCCTGTTTTCTTTGTTTCTTTTTTAATTTGGCGTATTCAATTGGGCTAATTTGCTCTTGAATCTTGAATATATCCATTATGTATAGTAAACTCAGTACCCGCAATACCTGAATAAGACTATCTATTCTGATTTTCTCGCCCCTTTCCAATAAACTTAAGGTGGAACGACTTATCCCGGCGTCTGTTGCTACCTGGTCTTGTGTTTTGTTTTGATTCAGACGATGTGATTGAATAAAATTTCCAATGGTTTCCATTAGCGATTTATCAGTCATTGCTTCCCACTTTATGTATGATTTATCATTCATGTTGATTGATTATTAAGGCATATGCATTCTATTTCATGCAAAGATATCAAATATTTTTAAAAAACAAAATATTGAATGAAATATCATTTATTGTTCGCTATATATGTCAAGCTTGCATGATTTTTCATACATTTTTTATTTCAGCAGTCTTTTTAGCATGTTGCATAACGCGTTCCGCAAATACGTGCATTGTTGGAGTTTCCCGATGAACGTCCTACGAAGAATTGCTTTTCATCCCGATAGCTATCAGGACTACTTTCCTGTCAATGAAGCACCGAAACCCGACTTGCGGGTATTTTGCTGTTAGCTGTTAGCCGTTCTTTTCTCACAATATTAAAATTCAGCAAACCATTCATAGCTTTCTATTTTGAGATACTCCGTTGGAACTGCATTCAATTTCTCACCGTTCTTTTCAGTCGGTCTGTAGAAACCCTTCTTTGTTTTTATAAACTGGCCCTTTTTGCTAACGTCAGGGTAGATAAATTCTATTGTGTCCACCTGCAATCCATTCCATTTGTATTTGTAAAGACCAACTTCTCCAGGATGCCCATACTCAACTCCACGAATTATTTTCTCTGTTGGAGAAAATGTCGGGTTTATAAATTTGTAGTCACTTGTAAAATTTCCATTGTCTGATAGGTTTAGATATACACTATAAACATCTCGTCTGCAACAGCCAGATGATGGATACCAGTGAACCAAAAAATCATTGAAGCCGTCTCCGTTTACGTCTCTTATTATATCGTTAATGTATGTCAGACTGCCTTGTTCTCGAGAAATTACATGTTTTAAGTTATGGTCCGCAATAAGATACATGTCAATATACTCACACCACGGGACTTGTCTTCGTATTAACAAGTGCCTTTGGCTATTTGAGAACAAATGTCCAATTGTGAGATTTACAGTCACAACATAAGAACTATCGTCCAGCTGTGTTTTATATTCTTTAAAGTAATTGTCCGATTGAATATTTGCTTTTGCAAGTTTCATCGCATCTTTCAGCACATTGTCAAGCCGCAAACTGTCGATTCGGGTCTCATCGTCGATTTGTTTAATTCGTTGATTACCAATATTCTGTCCAAATGAACAAATTGCCAGAAAAAATCCAATTGTCAATATATGTAGCGCCTTTCTCATATGGCTTACGGTTACCGCTAACTGCAGTTCATCTTAAAACTATCTTTTGTAATTCCTGTGTATCAAAGATATGCTGTTTATTGAAAATAGAATGGAAGTTGATGTGATATTCCGGATAATTTTTAATGCTGCATTTTTACAGCGGGAACTCAGGCACAGCCTATTTTCATAAGCCGACTCAGGCGCAGCCTGAGCCGAACGGGATACGGAAAAAAGGATGGTTTCGGTGCGCTGGTGGATTCCCGCTGCTTGACAGGCATGTAGTGTGCGAAGAGGCCGATACATTACCACATGTAGCTATTTCTTTTTTAACAACATATAGTCAGTTGTCTGTAATTCTATTATTATATAATCTTGATTAATCGTGTCTGAATAATCATCCTTTCGAATTAATAAATATTCCCTTTTGTTGTTCTTATCCGGGTCTAAACTAACATTTTTATATCGTCCAAAATATCCATGTAAAGTCCACTCTTGCCACATATTTGGATAAATATTAATTATACTTCCTTCAGGCAATACTGAAAGAATTTTATAAGTGTCTTTAATTTTATTTTCTTCTCGTCCAATATGATTCGAGAAATAAAATGATAGTATTATACCTATGAAAAGAATACTATATGATGCCCATTTAAAAAACAAAAATCCTTTTGATTGATAATTTATATTATTAAAAAGGGAATCTATCAAAGGGTTTATTAAAAGACCTGTACCTATCGCAAAGAATGGAAAGGTAGCAAGTATGTAAAACCCACTTTGTTTCATGCTAATCATAATTGGTAATACCCCTGTAAGCCCAAGTAAAATAAATACTAATGCTAACTTAGTGTTTCCTATCATTGAATTTATAGAAAGCTTCTTACGCCATCCCCAAATCAGAAAAAGCACAAACAAACCAAAAGCAGGTATCAATTCAGAAAGCAATCGTTCTATTATAAAAAAACGCGAATCAATTGTTGTAACGTTTTTAATACTATGTATTACTTGTGTATCAATATATTTGAGAAGACGTAATTCTGCATTAGGGAATAATATCACTAATAATATTAATGGAGCCATGGTAGATATAAATACCCCAATACAGTCAGCAGTCATTTTACGAAATGACATTTGCCTTAATAAAAGCCATAATAAAAACGGAAATGTCCATGGGAAAAAAGCGACAAATCCTTTGGTGAGAAATCCCAACGAAAGCATAAATCCGGATAGGAAAATAAAAATGTATTTTTTGCTAATTTGGCTTTTTAAATAAAATAAAATCGAAAGTGAAGTAAAAACAGATAATGTGTTTTCGAGTAGATTATTACTACAAGCCCAAATAACGAGAGGTGTTATAAGCCAAAATAATAAAGGAATCCAACCATGTTTAAATTTTAAAATTGCCCAAATTTTCAAAATAATATATCCTACGAGTACGAATGTTATAATAGAATAAAGTTTATCGATAAACCGACTCTCTCCAAAAAGGGTAAAGAATATGCTTTGTATTCCAAATGCAAGTGGTGGTTGTCCACGAAAATCTGTCATGCAAGTGGCTGTAAAATGCGGATTCCAGAATGAGCCAATTCCATTTGATAAATTATGTGCTACGGTCGAATAAATCAATCCATCCATAAACATACCATCTGATAATAAGTTTGGGCTTGCTATTATTAAAAATATTCCTATTACAAATAGATAAAATGGTAGTGTCGGTGTAATTTTAAAATTCATTTTCATGTAAGTCGTTTTTTAACCATTGGTTGTAAAGGGCTGTGTAAGCTTCCCATTTTTAGCACAAATCAGCAATAAAGCATACCACAACAATCAGTTCGTCTTAAAACCTTCTTTTGTAATTACTGTGTATCAAATATATGCTGTTTTTGAAAACAAAATAGAAAGTGATACGATATTTCGGATAATTCTAATGCTGCATTTTTGCAGCGGGAACTCAGGCGCAGCCTGAGCCGAAAGCGGTAATGGCTTTAATTTGTCACGTTTGCAGGGGTGCTGATAAAGACAATTATTGGATAGGTGTCATTCGGGATTGCGAGGTTCTGCGGTTGAAATATTCACTGAAAGCTGCAGTACAGATAGTTTTTATTGTGCATTCGGGCTTTCATATTCTTTCCTTCCATAATGTTTTTGCCGTTGCACAAACTTTATTGTTCTTTTGAGTCTTAATGGTATGGATAAAGGAGTTATCATTTATATCCCTTTCAGTAAAAGACAAAATTTCATCACCATATTGAGCCTCAGCAATAAATCGTCCATCGATTGAATGCAAATAATAATTATCAATAATATGATCTGGAATTGACTCTATTAGCCATTGCAAATATCTAATATTGTTTACATGCTGGTTTGTATCAACATCATACCGATTGACATTAAACGCCTTGATGTGTATTTCAGAGTCAATTGGTTTAATTTTTTTAGTAATGTCATAATTTATACTTTCATCAATATCGTAAGACCATCTTTCCTTAATTGAATCAAATATTCCAACAGGCCTTCTCCTCATAATATCAAAGAAAACCCATAAACCTTTAGCTTGTCCTATAATATTTCGTTTTTCATCATAAATAATGTTTTCCCTAATTCCTTTAACCAGCGAATAACTGGACAACCATGTTCTAATGATGATTTTTTCCTTATAGCTGGGATAGCGATGCATTTTCAAAATTCCAGAAAGTAATACCCATCCAATATTTTGATTTTCGAGATCATATAAACTATGATTTATTGAATAACAATGGTCTGCAGCTGTTTCTTCAAGTAAGGTTAAAATAGTAGTCGGTGCAGCCTCTCCGAAATTATTCATTTCGAAATATCTCAGCTCAAATTGTTTTTCAAAATAATTTTCCACAAGCTATCCTTTTTAATGGTTGTTTAAATGTTCGATTTATCTTTCACCACGATGCACAAAGTCAGTTGGGTTTAAAACCAACCCATATAATTACTGTGTATCAAAGATATTCTGTTTATTGAAAATAGAATGGAAATTGATGTGATATTTCGGGTAATTTTAATGCTGTATTTTTGCAGCGATAAACCGGCACAGCCTGAGCCGAACAGGGTGCTTCAAAAAAGTGGTTTTGTGACTCATTGTGGTTTTTGGCAGTCGATACCCCTGCGATTTTGGCTGTAATCACACAAGTTTCCACAACGAAATTTGCATTTTTATTCAAAATGAACTTTCCGGGGATCTGCTCCGGATCATGTCTATGTAGATATACTGAAAACATACTGAAAATATACCAGCAGAACCGGAGATGGTATAGCGCTTTCTACCAAATATTGTTTATTGAATAGCCTGTCGGTTGGGGAGTTTGTCGAAGTATTTTTCCTGAGATGCTTACATCTCAGGGCAGCCTAATCGATTATGTGGCGTTTTTCTTTTTATTTCTTCGTCGTCTTATGATTAAATAAACTGTCACAAGTCCGATGAGAATAAATGTCCAAAGATGTGTCAGTCCGATGAGAAACCATAAGAAGCCGTCCCAACCGCCCTTGATTGCTTGTCCGAATTTGGTTGTAAAACGAAATGCAGAAGTTGTCTTTTGGTAGTAAGTTGCTGTCAAGGTGCTGAATGATATTCTGTCCTTTAAATATTTCATTTGCCCTTCAACCGATTCAATTTCCGTTCGCAATTGCCCAATTTCTTTTTCAATGGTAAGGATTTCGTCAACCTTTGTCGCTTGTTTTAAAAGTTCTTTATACCTGTCTTCAAGTTCTTTTTTAGTTTTTATTCTTGCGTCAATATCAATGTACTCCGCAGTCACATCAAGAACATCAATATTTTTACTGTCAAGTTTGTCCGCACTTTCGGAAATTGTTTTCAGAAGTAAATCGAAATGCTGGGAAGGGACACGAATAACTATACGATGTTCAAGTCTGTCGGAATAGTCATTAACATTGTCTTTTGAAATGTAGCCATTTAATTCCTGAACTGTCTTTGAGATTAAAGAATTTGTCTCGTTGATGTTTGTTGTCTCAAAACTAATTTCTCCTTCCTTGATGATTTTTCTGTCAACCACACCCTCAATTTTTTCAGCAGGCTTCTGATTTGTCTGAGGAGACTCTTGTATAGCAAGGTCTGTCGATGCCCCTTTATATTCTTGTTTTTGTCCGCACGAATAAATTGTCAAGATAGTCAACACGGTTAAAATTCTAGAAATATTTTTCATTGCCGTTTGATTTTACTTTTTCTAATTAATTTAATTGGCTATTGTCTGTATCAAATTCTCTTTGTTGATTTAAAATGCCACATAATGGCAGTTCCCCGTTAAAACGGGGCAAGCTGTCTAAAAACCTTCTTTTGTAATTACTGTGTATCAATTAAATACTGTTATTTTTGAAAATAGACCGGGTAATATTCATTCTTGCTTCCACATTTTAAACAAATCGCTCGATGAACACATAATAAATGGCCACACTCAGAACATTTCCATTTTTCTTTTTCACGAATAATGAATGAGTCTAATCCAATTTCTTTTATTTTTTCAAGGTTTTGAATTGGACTTTCTCCATATTTGCTTATATACCGCTTATCCAAATTTTTAATTCGCCTACAAGGAAATTTAGTACAATCATAGCAAAGTAATTTGTCGTTACCTTTCTTTTCGGCGCATGATTTTATACTACAAACGGTACAATGATATGGCTTATTACCAGTATGATTACAGCCCACACATTTATTTTTGTCTCGTTGAAAACCCAAACAAATATCACAAATTACACCACATGGGGCAATACTTGTAGTATTCATAATTTTATTTCCAGTGATGATTTTTACTCAATATAGATTTTATTGCGTGGTATGTTGCGTATTCGTGCTTTATTATCTGTCATTTTTCGGCTATAACAAGCATTTCGAAATCTTCTGTCGTTAACTTGTCGTTTCTCGAAAACTCCCCAAGCTTGGCTCCAAAAATTTCAATCTTTTTGTACCCAAGCGATTTTAATAACCACGTGATTTCGCATGGAATATAGTATCTTTCGTTACATTCGAGAACTTTTTTGTTTCCAAAATCATCTTCAAATTCAGTTACATTGTAATCGCGGAATGTCATTAAATCAAAGGTGTTGCTCCGATAAGTTGCATTGCCCTCTTCTGTTGCTGATGAACAAAACTCCTCAACAGAATGATACAAGGGGAATAGTCCATTTAAGGTTGTGAATATGAACTTGCCATGTTCATTTAATGATTTTGTAACGTTTTTTAGTATCTCAAAATTCATTTCATCGGTTTCCATTAATGGGAATCCTCCTTCACAAAGCATTATTGCAATATCGAACTCATTGTTGAAAGTTAGTTTTCTGGCATCCTGTTGCTGGAAGTCTATTGTTAAATTATTACGATCTGCTTTTTCTTTGGCTTTTTGAAGTTGTGTTTCTGACAAATCAATACCTGTTACAGAATATCCCCGCTTTGTTAATTCTATTGAGTGCCTCCCAGTGCCGCAGCCGACATCTAAAACTTTTTGTGATTTGTCAAATTTTAATTCAGTTTCAATAAAATCGCACTCGCCAATAGTTCCTTGTGTGAAATTTTCATTGTCGTATTTCTGTCCATAATTTTCGAACAGCGATTCGTACCATTGTTTTTTGTTCATATCGAACTATTTTATATTAATAGCTTTGTATTCCGATTTCCCTTCATGTGTGTGCTCTGGTTTTTATTCATCGTCCTGACACAAATATAAACAGAATGGTTTAAATCCTCAAGATGTTGAAAAATAATGTTTAACAGGAGAATGGTATAACCATCGCCGCATACCGGCAAGGACTACCCAATTTCGTACTACAGGTATTTGGCGGAATAAAGCTGGAAGCCCTTACGACTCTTCGCATGAAGTCTTACTTATTAGCAAACGTTTGTTATTTTTTGATGACTTTAATAGTAGTTAGTGCTGCTTTTCTATTCATCAATTGTAAAAGATATATCCCAGCCCTCATATCCGAAAAGTCAACTTTTATGCTTCCACCTGTATATTGTAGAAACTTCAATTTACGCTTATTCCCTAGCATATCACAGACCATAATTTGGTCAATGATATCAGAAGAATTCATTTCAATCGCCAATTGGTCAATAATTGGATTGGGAAATGTCTTTATACTTAAACGTGATTTCTGTGAAGTTAAGCCTAAGGATAAATCGCATTTGTAACCATAATAAGGATAATATGCTGTATCATTCAGTGTAAAACATAACAATTCTGCAGGAAATTCAGCGTTTGGGAATGTTTCAAGTAAGCCACTGTTAAATCCAACACCTTCAATTAGTAATCCAGAGCCACAATTGCCCTCGCTCAGGTTAAAAATTTTCCTAAAACTACCTCCAACAAGAATACTGTCGATGCTTGTAACGATTATACCATCATTCCGATTATTATATGTCAAAGGTAAAGTATCTCCTACATTTAAGTCAAAATCATACAGTAAATCCTCCCAACCTTGATTATTCACATACATTTTATTGTTTTCCTGGCGTATCAGAATGCTAAATCTATCGTAAAATGTTGAACCTTCACACATATATGAAGGCGGGGACGCCATCCAACTGTAATTAATTCTATGCCTATCGAATACTTTTTTATAATTATAATTGCCAATTGTAGTATCACCATTTATATAATACATGTAGTTATTTATCTCAAGACAGCTCCCATTGCCACCAAACCACATTTCCTGCCTCCATTTTGGACTATTCTCAAGATAATTTACAATTTGAGCATTAACGGTAAATGATATGATAAATGCCAGAAGTGTAATTCTTATTTTCATATGAAATCCTGACTAAATATTTGCTAACCTTATAGTGTTTTATTCATCCTCCTGTCACAAATATAAACATAAAATCTAAAAATGCGCAAGGTGTTGAAAAATAATGTTTAACGCCAGTTCGTCTTAAACCCTTCTTATAAAATGCCTGTGTATCAAATACATGCTAGTTTTGAATACAAAATAAAAATTGATGTGCTATTCCGGATATTTTTTGATGCTGCATTTTTGCAGCGATAAACAGGCACAGCCTGTTTTCATAAACCGACTCAGGCAATGCCTGAGCCGAACGGGTTCCTTTCAGGACAAGCAATGCAGACCACTCAGAGTCCTATTTGTTACCAACTGAGCGTTCATAATTTATCATTATCTAAATAGTTTTAAATAATTATCAAATACATACATTCGACCCCTCTGTCCACCGGTAACTTCTTTTAATATTTCTGCTTTTTCAAGTAGTTCAATAAGTTTATATGATGATGGCATCGAAAGACCTGTCGTACTACAGACTTTCTCAGCATTAATCACAGGTCTTTGATATAAATAATTCACAACCTTTTGTGCATTCCCTGCCCTGCTTCCTAAAATTTGAAACGTAAGTTCGTTTTGTTTTTGTAATTGTAATATGCTGTCAAAGGTTCTTATTCCTTTTTTTGCAGTTTCTATGATTCCAACCAAGAAGAATTTAAACCATTGAGTCATGTCATTTTTGTCCCTAACATTCATCAGGTTTTCATAATATAATTTCCTGTGATTTTCCATAAAATCAGAAAGATAGAGAATTGGCTTTTTAAGAATACCTTTGTTAACAAGGTAAAGTGGAATAAGTAAACGACCAACTCTTCCATTACCATCAAGGAATGGGTGGATGGTTTCAAATTGGTAATGCACCAATGCGATTTTTAGCAATTCTGGGAAATAAATGTTTTCATTATGGAGAAATTTCTCAATATCACTCATTAATTCAGGAACTGTTGTATGGACAGGGGGTACAAAAAGAGCGTCATTAATAGTTGCTCCCCCAATCCAATTTTGACTATTTCTAAATTCACCTGGTTGCTTTTTCTGTCCTCTTACGCCTTGTAATAGTACTTGGTGTGTTTCACGAATCAGTCTTGATGAAAAGGGCAATTTTTCTAATGCATCTATTGCCAATTCCATCGCTTTTATATAATTCTGAACTTCCTCCCAATCATCACGTTTATCCAAAGGAATATCGTCTCTGTCAAGCAACGCCTCTTCCATATTAGTTTGCGTTCCTTCTATCTTGCTGCTTTGAGTGGCTTCTTTAAGTACATGCATACTGATAAACAATTCAATATTGGGAATGTAGTTCGAATACATGTCCAGTCTACCTAATTCTCTATCTGCTTGACTAAGTAATTGTAAAACTTCCATACTTTCTACTTTCCATTGACGATTAATCAATGTAGGTTGGAAGCTTTTATAATATCCTTGATTGATATAATGACCAGATTTGAATTGTTTCATTTTTATGTTTTTTAAACAAAGATAACCCTTGTTTAAGTATTTTGTAATTATCTTAAATAAGGGCGTACTCTATTTAAGTTTAACACTGAAATTAAAACAGTGCTGTTCCCTCGCCTTGTTGCCAACGCCCCTTCGTCTTAAAACCTTCCTTACTAATTAGAGTCTGTCTTTAAACTTAAATTGTTGATAACTAATATAATAACTTAACGATAAAAATATTTTGGGTATAAGAAGAATAAGTATCTTAGTATTAAAGATACAGGCATTATGAAACTATTCAACGACTTGACCC
>JAUSOY010000019.1 GCA_030656615.1 Bacteroidales bacterium
CCCATGGCGAGACTGCTTTGTCTGTATAATTGTATGGTAATCCTTTCATCCTATGGGTGAAATCAATATTTTTACACTATTGTAAATATAGCAATGGTTTCGAATTTTCTTACTTAGCTTAATGAATTAATTGGGTTTAAACTTCAATTATTCTATCAATTAACGTAAAATTACGTCAGGAATTCACTATTTTTAATGCCAACAAATTGTTTAGATTTTAATCATTTCTCATCATATAATAACCAATGGCAAATAATACTACTGAAAATAATGACAGAGCTGCCAAGCTAAAAGCGCTGGAAGCTACCATTGTCAACATTGAAAAAAATCATGGAAAAGGCGCTATTATGCGTCTCGGTGATTCTGCTATAGAAGAGTTGCCG
Source organism: Bacteroidales bacterium (assembly GCA_030656615.1). Lineage (GTDB taxonomy): Bacteria > Bacteroidota > Bacteroidia > Bacteroidales > TTA-H9 > JAUSOY01. The sequence goes on from JAUSOY010000019.1 coordinate 384, forward strand.
GTAATATCTACGGGTTCCATTGCGCTTGATGTGGCATTGGGTGTCGGTGGGCTTCCCAAAGGCCGGGTCATCGAAATCTATGGTCCCGAATCATCAGGAAAAACTACCCTGGCCATTCATGCAATTGCTGAAGCCCAGAAAATGGGTGGTATTGCTGCCTTTATAGATGCTGAGCATGCATTTGACAGGTTTTATGCGCAAAAACTGGGGGTTAATATCAATGAACTATTAGTATCGCAACCTGATTTTGGAGAACAGGCGCTCGAAATTACCGATAACCTTATCCGTTCCAATGCTATTGATATTATTGTCATCGATTCGGTAGCAGCACTAACTCCCAAAAGCGAAATTGAAGGAGAGATGGGCGATTCCAAGATGGGACTCCATGCTCGGCTGATGTCGCAGGCATTACGCAAACTCACCGCAAATATTAGCCGGACGAAAACCTGTTGTATTTTTATAAATCAGTTGCGCGAAAAAATCGGTATAGTGTTCGGTAATCCTGAAACTACCACCGGTGGTAATGCACTTAAATTTTATGCTTCGGTCAGACTCGATATCAGACGCATGGCCCAGATTAAGGATGGGGAAACAGTCACCGGTAATCGCGTAAAGGTGAAAGTGGTCAAGAATAAAGTAGCTCCTCCTTTCCGTCAGGCAGAGTTTGATATTGTTTACGGTCAAGGAATTTCGAAAACTGGTGAAATTATTGATATGGGCGTCGAATTGAATATTATTAAAAAGAGTGGATCGTGGTTCAGTTATGGGGATACCAAACTAGGCCAGGGACGCGATACTGTACGCCAGCTTCTTATTGATAATCCGGAACTGATGGAAGAATTGGAAAAATTGATCCGCGAAGCACTAAAAACGGGCGTGATTTCATAAAACATAACCCAATGTACAATATGACCCGGCTTGTTCGGGTCTTTTTTTTGTGGGCTTTTCATTGGCTTTCACTAATTTTGCAGATCATACATATTAATTATGAAGAAATACAGATTTTTTGAAGTATTTATCTCCTTGCTTATAATTTCGGGAATGTGGATGTCTTGTGGTTCGGCAGGTAATGATGCCAACAACTCCAATGATTCTATTCCTGCTGCTTTGGCTGAAATCAACAATAAAATCAAATCCGATCCATCAAATGCCGGATTATATAATGACAGGGCCACCTATTATCATAATTTGCCTGATAATGCAAAAGCTCTGCAGGATATCCGGCGGGCATTGACAATAGATTCAACAAAGTCTGATTTTTATGTTACACTCGGCGATATATATCTAGCTACAGATAAGTATACCAGTTCCGAAAGTGCCTATCTTAAAGCGGTAAAAATTGACCCAGGGTATGCAAAAGCCTTATTAAGGCTTGCTAAGTTTCGTATTATTTTCAAGAATTATGAAGAGGCCTTCGATCTTATTCAAACGGTCGTTAGTAAAGACAAGATGAATGCGGATGCATATTATCTTGCCGGTTTTACGTACATGGAAAAGGGCGATACACTTAGTGCTATTAAGAATTTCCTGAGTGCGACCGAAATTAATCAAAACCACTTCGATTCATACATCCGATTGGGAATTCTATACTCGACAAAACATGAAAAACTTGCCGAAGGATATTTCAAAAATGCACTTCGGATTAAGCCCGGTGATCAGGCGGCTCACTATTTTCTTGCCTTGTTTTATCAGGAAAACGGACAAGCAGATAAAGCAATCAGTACATACGATGCTTTGCTGGTAATTAATCCAAAATACCGTGATGCCTGGTATAATTTGGGTTATATTCAGATGAGTGAAATATTTGATTTTGGCAAAGCCATTGAGTATTACGAAAAAGCCATTATGATTGATGCGAACTATATAGAAGCAATAATGAACCGGGGATATTGTTTTGAACGTTTGGGAGAATATGAAAAAGCGGAAGTAGATTACAAAAAGGTATTAGGTATTAAACCCAATTATCCAAAAGCCATTGAAGGTCTTAACCGATTGAAATAAAAAAAAGCCGGACTACCCGGCTTTTTTTATGTTTTATTCGTTGCTTTTGGGCGGTTCCTCTTCATCTGCTTTAAAGATACCACCAAGATTTTTCATGAGTTTATCTTTAATATTCACATTCAGGTTAATGATAGGCGCACTACCGGAGGCTGCTGATGTTTGTTTTAGCATATGAGGGTGCCCAAAAATTTCTTCGAGCAGCCCACTGTATTTCTGATACAGAATATTTCTGCGGAGTTTTAATGTGGGGCTAAGCTCACCAGTCTGAGGAGTCCATTCTTCTGAAACCAAACGGAATCGCTTTATTTGTTCATGTGGGCTCAGCGTTTTATTAACTTTTTCAACTTCCCTCTCAATACGATTGTACACATCTTTTATCGTTATCAACTCTTCATTATCTCTAAAATGAATCTTATGTTTCATGGCCCAATAATGAAGGTGGTTGAAGTTAGGAGAAATCAGTCCACTGGCAAATTTCTCATTTTCCCCAACAACTACGATTTGTTCTATAAATATTGATTCTTTGAACTTGTTTTCAAGAACTTGAGGCGCAATATATTTTCCGGCAGAAAGTTTGAAAATTTCTTTTTTGCGATCCGTAATTTTTAGAAATTTTCCGTCTTCCAGGATGCCAACATCGCCTGTATGGAACCAGCCATCCTCATCAATTACAGAGGCGGTATATTCCGGATCCTGGTAATAGCCTAACATCAGATTGGGTCCTTTGATTAAAATTTCTCCATCTTCATCAAATTTAACGATAACGCCTTCGAGAATTGGCCCTACTGTGCCGAATTTTATGTTGGGCCAATAGGCATGGCTTACTGCAATAACAGGAGATGTTTCCGTTAAGCCATAACCTTCCATGATTCGTAATCCGGCACACCAGAATACACGTGCAAGTCGTGGCTGCAGGGCCGAGCCGCCAGAAACAATTACTTTGACATTTCCTCCTAATGCATCGCGCCATTTTGAATAAACCAATTTGTCGGCGATAGAACGTTGCAGCTCATACCACCACCCATTTGCTCTGTTAAATTCATAACGGTGGCTAAGTTTCAGAGCCCAGAAAAATACATGTTTTTTAAAACCAGTCAGATCTTTCCCCTTGGATACAATTTTATCATAAACCTTTTCGAGAAGACGAGGTACAGTGGTAAATCCATCTGCTTTAATTTCAACCAAATTAGCAGCGATGGTTCCCATATTTTCCGCAAAATAGATGCTGATGCCTTTGTATTGGTAATGATATGTTATCATTCGTTCGTATACATGGCATACCGGAAGGAAACTCAGAACCTTATGGTTGTGGTCTAAAGGCTGGAGTTTTGACGATGCAATAAAATTTGAAATGAGATTTTTATGGGAAAGCATTACCCCTTTAGGACTACCTGTAGTACCTGAAGTATATATGATGGTAAAGAGATCATCCGGATTTATACTTGCCTTGATTTTTAAAAGCGATTCGCGATATTTTTCTTCGTTATCCTTTCCAAGTTTTATAATCTCGTTCCAATTTTGGATGCCATCAATCGGATTGAAAGTATAAACCAATTGGATACCAATTTCATCGCATATGGGTTTGATTTTGGTGTAAAGAGCTTTTTCGGAAATTAAAACCGCTTTCACTTCAGCGTGCGAAAGAATGTACCTGTAATCTTCCGGATTAAGGGTTGGGTAAACAGGGACATGTACTACGCCAACCTGGGCCATACCCATGTCAGCAAAATTCCACTCAGGGCGATTATTGGTAATCGTGGCAATTTTATCACCTTTCGAAAAGCCAAGTGCCATGATGCCGTAACTAAAATAATTCGAAAACTCTATGTAATCAGCGGTGCTGAATTTTACCCACTCATTATTCCTTTTCGCAGCTAGGGCATCTGCCTTCGGAAAGTTTTCATGAAATCGGTCGAGCAGATCAAAGACTCTTGTAACTTCCATAATATGCAGTATTCGTTTAGTAATTAATATTCCGGAAACCCATGTAATAATAAAAACAACAAATTGTTTGTAGTTCAGAAGGTTGATGGAAACTTCGGCGATTTCCCAGTAAACAAAAATAAGAAAATTTTCATTCCAAGTGTATTTGTTACATAATTCAATTTTGGCATATGATAAACTTTTTGATTGTTTGGTTTGTTGAATAATCTGTATTATTGCGTAACTTTGGTATTGATAAAAATCCTAAATGACTTTTTAAATTTTTAACTATGAAAATTACTATTGTTGGAACGGGTTATGTAGGCCTGGTAACTGGGACATGTTTTGCGGAAGTTGGTATAGATGTTACGTGTATTGATATTGATAAGGTTAAAATTGATAACCTTAAAAAGGGAATTCTTCCTATTTATGAGCCCGGTTTAGAACCCATGGTTCTTAGAAATTTTGAGAAAGGCCGTTTACATTTTTCTACCGATTTGGATGAAGTAATTAAAGCAGGTACAGATGTTATTTTTAGTGCCGTTGGCACTCCCCCCGGCGAAGACGGTAGTGCAGATTTACAGTATGTTATAGCCGTTGCACGCCAGGTAGGCCGGGTAATGAACGATTACGTTCTGATTGTTACAAAGAGTACTGTACCCGTGGGAACTGCCGAGAAAGTTCGTAAAGCAATTCAGGAGGAACTTGATAAACGTGGTGTCAGCTTTCCTTTTGATGTGTCTTCTAATCCTGAGTTTTTAAAAGAAGGGGACGCCGTTAACGATTTCCTGAAACCAGACCGTATTGTTGTGGGAACTAATTCACACCGGGCTGAAGAAATATTTACTCGCCTCTACAAACCCTTCACATTGAACGGGCATCCGGTAATTTTCATGGATATCGCTTCTGCAGAAATGACAAAGTACGCTGCAAATTCGATGCTAGCTACAAAAATCAGCTTTATGAATGATATCGCAAATCTTTGCGAAATTGTGGGAGCCGATGTAAATATGGTTCGTAAAGGCATAGGAAGCGATACACGAATTGGTAAAAAGTTTATTTATCCGGGCATTGGATACGGCGGAAGTTGCTTTCCAAAAGATGTTAAAGCCCTGATAAAAACAGCGAAGGAATTTGGATACAATCTCAGGGTACTTACTGCCGTTGAAGATGTAAATGATGATCAGAAATCTGTTCTTTTTAACAAGGTTAAAAAATATTTTAAAGGTGAATTAAAAGGTAAAAAAATTGCTTTATGGGGACTTTCCTTCAAACCTCAGACCGATGATATGCGTGAAGCTCCATCCCTCACCATCATTAGCAAACTTCTGGCCGAAGGCGCCTCCGTGGTTGCTTATGATCCCGTTGCAATGAACGAAGCAAAGCATACCTTGGGTGATAGTATTACCTACGCTAAGGATCAATATGAAGCGCTGATAGATGTGGATGCATTGCTTATTGTTACCGAATGGCCCGAATTTAAATTCCCCAATTTCGAAGTTGTTAAAAAGTTAATGAAAAATCATGTCGTTTTTGATGGTAGAAATATTTATGATGCTGAAGATCTTGTTTCAAAAGGTTTTGATTACGCATGTATAGGTATTAATACCGGAATATAGTTTTGCATTAATCCTCCGGATTTCGATCTCTTTGCTTCGGTTGTAGCATGGCATCTTAATTCGGAGTTTTTGTTGGATGAAGTGCTTTTGTTTTAATATCGAAATAAACCCATAAACTTTGTGAATTTATTTTCGCAAAAGAAACAATCGATGATATGAGAAAAAAAATATTGGTCACAGGTGGCGCAGGATTTATTGGATCACAACTGTGTGAACGCCTCCTTAATGATGGACATGAGGTGATTTGTCTCGACAATTACTTTACCGGACAAAAACAAAATGTGGTTCATCTGCTTGATAATCCGTATTTTGAATTAATTCGACACGACGTAACCATGCCATTTTTTATTGAAGTGGATGAAATATACAACTTGGCTTGTCCCGCATCACCCATTCATTACCAGTATAATCCTATAAAAACGATTAAAACTTCGGTAATGGGTGCCGTCAATATGCTTGGTCTGGCAAAGCGCATCAATGCCAAAATACTTCAGGCCAGCACCAGCGAAGTTTATGGCGATCCACAGGTTCATCCCCAAACTGAAGAGTACTGGGGAAATGTAAATCCTATTGGTCCCAGAGCTTGTTACGACGAAGGAAAACGTTGTGCCGAAGCATTATTCATGAATTATCACCGTCAGAATGACGTTCGTATCAAAATCATGCGAATTTTCAATACATATGGACCAAAAATGCATCCCAATGATGGTCGGGTGGTTTCTAATTTTATAGTTCAGGCATTGAAAAACGAGGATATTACGATGTATGGTGATGGTAACCAGACCCGTAGTTTTCAATATGTTGATGATTTAATTGAAGGAGCTATCCGGTTGATGAATACCGGTGATGAAATTACTGGGCCTATTAATATTGGTAATCCAGGTGAATTTACTATCCGTGAATTGGCTGAAAAGATAATACAGTTAACCGGTTCATCTTCTAAAATGATTTTTATGCCACTGCCGGCTGATGATCCCATGCAGCGCCAGCCCGATATTGCAAAAGCCCGTGAAATTCTTGGCTGGGAGCCCAAAATTGACCTGAATGAAGGCCTCATTAAAACCATTGCATATTTTGAAAGTATACTAAAGAATTAGTATTCCCCCAATTGTCTGCGTGCATAAATAGTTACCCAGAGAATTTTGTTAATTTGTGGTATTGGTTTTTTGAAAATGGATATTATTATGAAGAAACTTAAAGTTCTGGTATGTGGAAGTAAAGGTCAGTTGGGTAGCGAATTAGGTGTATTGGCAGAAACAAATCGTGTTTTTGAATTCTGGTTTACTGATTTACCGGAGCTTGATATTACTAGCGTAATTGCCGTTGACAAAGCATTGAATGATTTTAAACCTGATTTTCTTGTGAATTGTGCTGCGTTTACGGCAGTGGATAAAGCAGAAACAGAACAGGAAATGGCAATGCTGGTTAATACCACCGCTCCGGGAATTCTTGCCCGTGCCTGTTCCAAACATCAGTGTCATCTTATTCATATCTCCACCGATTATGTATTTGATGGAAAAGCTTTTCAACCCTATAAGGAGTCTGATAAGGTCGGCCCTGATTCTTTTTATGGTTTGTCTAAGCTTAAAGGTGAAGAGGAAGTTAAAGCTTCAGGAGCAACTGCTTGGATAATTCGTACTTCATGGCTTTATTCAACTTTTGGCCATAATTTTTTAAAAACCATACTTCATCATGGAGCACTTAAGGAAGAATTGCGGGTGGTCTTTGATCAGATTGGAAGTCCAACCTATGCCAGAGATCTTGCGCTAACCATCCTTCAGATGATAAGTTCCGGCAATACAAGCAAGAATGTATCCATATATCATTATTCCAATGAAGGAGTATGCAGTTGGTATGATTTTGCCTTAGCTATCATCGCACATACACAGCTACACTGTAATATTATTCCAATTACCAGCGATCAGTATCCACTTCCGGCGCCCAGACCTTTTTACAGCGTTTTGAATAAGGAAAAAATTAAAAGCGATTTCAATATTTCTGTTCCGCATTGGTCAGAAAGCTTAAGGGATTGTTATTCCCGCTTATGATCTAAGCTGAATGATTGAAAAATCAAGAAATAATTGCTTTTTAAACCATTTCACCAGTCTAAATAGCCACAATAAATATAATTAACAGATGGAAATAGAAGCCCGTGTAAAAGAAAGAGCCACTCAATGGCTGAGCTCAGGATTTGACAAGGAAACCCGTGATAGGGTATCATATCTAATAGAAAATGACCCTAAAGAATTGAGCGAATCTTTTTACAGAGATCTGGAATTTGGTACAGGCGGTTTGCGTGGAATAATGGGTGTGGGTACCAATCGCATGAATCATTATACTGTGGGTATGGCTACCCAAGGCCTTGCAAATTATCTGTTAAAACAATATGGAAATAGTGAAATAAAAATTGCAGTAGCATACGATTGTCGTAATAATAATACAGTTTTTGCCGAAACTGTTGCATCAGTAATGTCTGCTAATGGGATTCGGGTATTTCTTTTTGATGATTTGCGTCCAACGCCCGAATTGTCATTTGCTATCCGCTACCTGGGCTGTCAGTCGGGTATTGTTATCACGGCCTCACATAATCCCAAAGAATACAATGGTTATAAAGTCTATTGGGAAGATGGAGGTCAGATTATCGCTCCGCATGATAAGGGCATCATAGAGGAAGTACGAAAAATTTCGGGTCCATCGGAAGTAATGTTTGAAAAACGTGATGAACTGATTACGATGATAGGCCAGGTGGTTGATGCAGCATACATCGAAAGCGTGAAATCATTGTCGCTATCTCCGGAAATTATTGCCCGGTATTGCGATATGACGATTGTATACACGCCCATCCATGGTACTGGTGTTCATCTTGCACCCTTGGCCTTGAAAGCTTTTGGCTTTACTAATATTATTGGTGTAGAAGAGCAAAATGTTATTAGTGGGAATTTCCCTACCGTTCACTCTCCAAATCCTGAAGAGCCGGCAGCGCTGGATTTAGCCATCCGTAAAGCGATGGCCTGCGGTGCAAGTCTGGTAATGGCTACCGACCCTGATGCTGATCGTGTTGGGATAGCCGTTCGTAATAAAGACAATGAATTTGTATTACTCAATGGTAATCAGGCCGCATCTTTACTGATATACTATGTTACTCGCTTATGGAAAGAAAAGGGTAAACTTAAAGGCAATGAATTTATTGTAAAAACCATTGTTACTACGGAACTTCTGGCTCGTATCGCTGAAAAATCGGGTATTAAATATTATGATGTACTTACGGGCTTTAAATATATTGCGGATATCATTGAACGCATGAAGGGAAAAGAAGTGTTTATTGCCGGCGGAGAAGAAAGTTATGGATATCTTGTGGGTGATGCCGTACGCGATAAAGATGCCATAGGTGCCTGTTGTATGATTGCAGAAACAGCCGCCTGGGCTTCCTCACATGGAAAAAGTCTGTATGATTTGCTACAGGAAATTTATGTGGAGTTCGGTTATTTTAAGGAATCATTGGTGTCTCTTACCCGCAAAGGTCGGGAAGGGGTGGAAGAGATTGCTGCCATGATGGAAAGTTTTCGAAAAAGAACCCCGACGCATATAGCTGGAATCAAAATCAATGTAGTAAAAGATTATCAGGCATCGGTTTCCTATAACATCGAAACGAACACACAATCGACCATCGATTTACCTACCTCTGATGTAATTCAGTTTTTTCTGGAAGATGGATCAAAGATTACGGTACGTCCATCTGGTACTGAGCCGAAAATTAAATTTTATTTTGGTCTGAAAGGAACACTCAGGAGTGTAAACGATTTTGAGGCATTGGAAAAGGAGATGGATTTGAAATTGAATAAAATTAAAAGTTTCTTAAATCTTTAAGTTGTACTTTTATAGCAGGTAGCATAGAAAAATATGAATCCTGCGCGAATATTCATCGCATTGATGCTGTTTTTAATGGCTGGTGGCTTGCTTCATGCTCAATCCCAGCCTTGTAATACTGTGTTCCGCGATACCTTATTTATCTGCGCTGGTTCGTTGATGGAAATAGACGGAAAACAGATTCGTTATTCAGAGGATACTTTATTTCCAATTCAAGCCGGAACACAGTGGCGGATTTTAAATGATCCGTATAAGGTAAGTACTATTTTTTACGATTCTCTTCGAAAATTTGCTCATAAAACAGGAACAGGTAAGCTAATGTACAATTTGCTGGTACCGGGCGAAAAGGACGCAATTACAGATGTGCAGGCCGATTTACTAACGACCGAGGGTGCTAGAAAATTCAGAAAATATTCCGGTAAGAAAATTCGTAAGATACGTCTTCGGCAATTTAGTGTTTTTGGTAGTGACCTGTATGATCCAAAAGCGATATCTACCTCTTGGTTGGGCCGTTTTGGAAATTCAATTCATTCCAATACTCATCCTTCTGTAATTAGCCGAAATCTGATCGTTTCGGAAGGTGATATCATTAATGCTCTGGAATTAGCAGAGAACGAACAATTTTTAAGGGGATTAGGATATTTTGATGATGTACATCTTGAATTGATCCCTGTGAAAGATGATTCCCAGGAAGTAGATTTGCTGATTTTTGTTAAGGACAATTTTTCATTAGGTATTGATATAGGCGTTCGTACCATATCACATTGGAATCTGGGTATCTTCGATAAAAATTTTTTGGGCAGAGGACATCGATTAGAAATGTATTTTTCTGCCAATGCTTCTGCTTCTCCTTTTTTTTCCGTGGCATCGGCCGCATACCTGATTCCCAATATTATGGGAACATTTTTCGATGCACGTTTGGGGGTAGTAAACGAACTGGCATATTCTTCGTTGAGTGCGGGTTTAAGCCGCGAGTTCTATATTTATTCTCTGAAATATGCCGGAGGAGTCGAGTTTTCACATCACGAACAATTAAAGAATTTTTACTTTCCCGCATTATATACAGAAAAAATTGTATACAATGCACAACAAGTTTGGTTGGGTCGATCGGCCCTTTTGATATCGGGTGAAAAGCCTACATCGCTGGCCTTTAGTGGTAGCGTTAGTAATCGTTTATACACCCGTCGTCCATATTCTTCACCCGATTCAAACCTTCTGTTTTATAATAGTAGTCAGGTACTTTTTTCTTTGAGTGTTTCCCGTAATTTGTATTATACCGGTAATTATATTTATCAATTTGGCCGAACGGAAGATATTCCGTACGGATACATATTCGAGGTTACCGCAGGCCCTGATGGGTACGAGTTTTATGATCGCTTCTATACAGGGCTCAGTTTTGGGTGGGGGCATTATTATCCGTTAACTGGATATTTGTCCTCGCGATTTTCTATTTCTGGTTACCAGAAACAGGGAGAATTTGAGCAGGGTCTAATAAACTATAAATTCAATTATTTCTCGAATCTTGTAAAGTCAGGGTTTTTTAAACTCCGGTTTTTCGCATCTCTGAGCTACGTAAATGGTTTATCCCGATTGCATGGTGAATCTGTAAATGTAGTACGTGAGTTGGGACTAAGTGGACTCGATTCGGACGATACACTTCATTTTGCCGGTTCAAAAAAGGTCTGCTTGAGTTTTAATACCAATATTTATACTCCTTTCTACTTTTATGGTTTTAAAGTGGCCTTTTTTAATTTCGCCAATCTTGCCTGGATAGGTGCATCCGATGTACCAGCCTATGATAATAAGTTTTATTCTGGTTTTGGATTTGGTGTGAATATAAGGAATGAAAAACTGGTTATAAAAACATTGCAGTTCAGAATAGCATTTTATCCCGGATTACCTGAAAAAAAGGGAGCCATTCAGTTTGAATTTAGTGGGATAAATCTTTTACAATTTTTCAATTTTAAGCCAAGAGCACCAAGAGTTATGGCTTATGAATAAAAAAGCAGACCAGAATGGCCTGCAATATGTGATATGTCAAAAATTATTCTTTCGAATAAATATGATAATTCTTTAATTTCGAAGCTATAAATATGACTCTTTTAGCTCTGTTAACTCATTTAATAAATTTCTTGAGGCCGTTTTGAAATTTACAAATATTTCAGTAATGCCGCTCATATCACCATTTTTCCCTTTTTGTTCAAGTTTGTATGCTAAATCACGGGCTTCATCATCATAAAAATTTGCTATTACACCTTTGATGGAATGTGCATTCTTATACAGACTATCCGTATTATTATCCGTAATATTAGCCTGAAGTGTGGCAATACGATCGTTATATTCGTTAATAAAAATGTCAATAATTTCTACGACTACTTCTTTGTCAAAGTTTTCGTACATACCCGTAAATGTTGCCCTGTCGATCATGGATGTATGCTTTTTGTATTGTAATTGGAATAACTTTCCGTATCCAAAAATAGTTTTTTTTTGGGCTCAGGAAGAAAAAGTTTATAAGTTTTGAGTTATTAGCAGTGTTTTATTTCTTTGGATTTTTTAACTCAGTGAGTGGACATCCCCCACAAGCGGAAGAATGGCAGGAATTGCAATTTTCGGCAGGTTGATGAAAATACTGGTATAGCTTGTATATGGCAACCGCTGCCGCTGCACCAACTATCACCAGTGTAAGTATTGTTTGTATCATTAAAAAATAGTTTCAGGTATAGGGAAAAACCGACTTACAATAACATACGCTATCAGTCCGGATATTACTACAAACAACAAAGCCCATATAATTGTTGGAATAGATGTTTTTTGTCGTAATATCCAGGCATCTCCTGCTTTTTTTCTATCAGTCAAACTAATGTACAATAATACCAGTGTCGACATAACCGAATCGCTTAAAACAACCATGCTAAAAATGCTGGCTGTTAACCATTTAAATTGTTGAAAAGGATAATAAATGGCTGCAGCATGAAGTGCTGTAAAACATAACAGCCAGAACATCCCAAATCGGTTTCTTACAAAGAATAGTAAATTTATCAGGGCCAGTCCCCCAAATAGCCATAATATCAGATCGATAAGCTGATGATGTAGAAGAAAAAAAAGCAGATAAGCCATCATGCTCGAAAAAATATAGCCGGATAAAGCGATAAAAAATCCGGCTGTTTTTCCGGATGAGGTTTTCGCTGTGCCTGAAGTATCATCAAACAACTCCACACTTATTACTTTGCCATTCAGTAATAAGGCCATAAAAGCATGTCCGCTTTCGTGGATCATGGTATTAGCCACTCGCGCAAACCGGCCGATGCGCGGAAGGCGGATACTTATAATACTCAATAACATAATTCCATAAAAGGCCAGAGCATATTCCTGTGAACTCATCTTTTTTCTTTTATACGAAGGTAAATAGAAATGCCATTGATTTAATATCAGGTGGACAATTCATAACAGATTGATTGCGTTTCATCAACGATTGGAAATTATGGATAATCGCTCATTCCATCAGCCAATGATGGAAGTTTTATGCGCCAATATGCAGATTTTGAGCTTTATGCTATTTCTTGAGATAAGTTTTATTGGTGAATGAATTTCAAAGTAGGATTTTTAATACCTTTAACTAAAAAACACCTATGCACCTTTTGGTATACCGTTCGTCGGCAGGAAGTGGAAAAACCTATACGCTGGCAAAGGATTATATTCTTTTGCTTCTACGAAATCCATCAAATTTCAGACATATACTTGCCATTACATTTACCAATAAGGCTGCTAATGAGATGAAGGAACGGATTTTATCCAATCTGGAATTATTATCATCCGGAAAACACAGTAACAATAGGGCATACGAGGCTTTGATAAAAGTAATAGAATCGGAATGTCAGCCAAAACTTACGCGCGAAGAAATAGAAGCAAGAGCCAAAAAATCCTTGCAGAATATTCTTCACCATTATACAGAATTTGCTATTGGCACGATCGATTCATTCATGCATCGGGTGGTGCGGGCTTTCGCTTTTGATCTTCACTTGTCGCATAATTTTGAGGTCGAACTCGACCAAAGCATTATTCTTGATAAGGCCTTAACGCTTTTGCTTCAGAAAGCAGGTACGGATCCAAGTTTAACCTCGCTTATGCTTGCCTATATCGATTTCAGAATTTCGGAAGAGGGAAGTTTTCAACTTCATGCTGACCTTAAATCGTTCGCAAGGATTTTTTTCTCGGAGGATGGAATGAAGCATTTTCCGGAGATAGCAAGTATCGGGGCCGGCAGATGGTTTGAGATTCGACAAAATCTGGCAGATTTTTGTCGGAATTTCGAAAAATCACTGAATGCTGAGGCTAAGAAAGCCATGATGATTATTCATGCTCAGGGCCTTGATGAAAAGGGTTTTATTCAAGGTAAGAGGGGAGTTTTTGGATTTTTTTCCAAACTGTCTTTATCAGATTTTATCAAAATCGAACCAAATAGCTATGTTGAAAAAGTATTACAGGAGGGCGAATGGTATACTAAAAAGACCGACAGCCATATAAAAGCGAAGATTGATGCAATTCAACCTCAATTGACTGAATGCCTTCATAACATATATGCGTTGATACAGAAGGATTCTGGTCATTATAATCTCTATTTGCAATTGCTGAAATCTGTCCTAGTGACGGCGATGCTGAATGAAGTCTTTCATTGCATTCATGCGGTCAAAAAGGAGCAAAATATGGTTCATATTTCTGAGTTTAATAAAAAGATATCAGAAGTTGTATTATCGGAACCGGTTCCTTTTATTTATGCCCGTTTGGGAGAGAAATACAGGGCTTTTCTAATCGATGAATTTCAGGATACTTCTGTTACTCAATGGCAGAATCTCATCCCATTGGTTTCTGAGTCTTTAACAAATGGAGAGGAAAATTCTTTCAGTTTGATAGTAGGGGATGGGAAGCAAGCGGTTTATCGATGGAGAAGTGGCGAAGTAGCCCAGTTTGAGGCCTTGCCCGAAATATTTCAAATGCCTGATAAACCTGGATTTATCGATGCTCAGGTAGCCTTTATTAATCAGACTGAAATTAAGCATCTTGATACAAACTGGCGCTCTGGTAAATCGATCGTAGATTTTAATAACCGTTTTTTCCGGGCAGCAAGTCAAATTTTGGACGAAGAACATCGTAAGGTTTATAAGGATGTTGAACAAAAGCCTGCACCGGATGCCGGATTTTCTTGCGTTGAAATTCAGTTGCTTACTGATGAAGATACGGAAGTAACTCAACTTGAGGGAATTGTTGATTATATTCAATCTGTAATTCAAAAAGGTTATATGGCTGGCGAAATAGCCATTCTGGTTCGCACGGCGAAACATGCCGGAAAAATTGCAGCATATTTACTTTCGAAAAATATAAAGGTGGTTTCGGCCGATTCGATGAAGCTAACGGCTTCAGACAGCGTTCGTTTTTTGATATCGCTTATGCGAATGCTGAATAATCCGGCTGATAAAGTTTCAACGGCTCACGCTTGCATATTTTTAAATGCCTCAGGATTTCCTGGTTTTGAGAATAAGGTTGAGGTTCTTTCACGCATAGCGGATATGGGCTCCGTTTTTTTTTGGAAGCATTTCCCGGATTTACCCATTCAAAAAGCCCAATTGCTTCCCTTGTTTGAATTATGCGAACATCTTTGCCGTGCGTTCGGTCTTTACCCGCAATACGATGTTTATTTACAATATTTTATCGATAATGTTCTGAATTATACGGCCAAAGAACAGTCAGGGATTGAAGGCTTTCTGCAATGGTGGGATGATAATGAATCAAAACTAAGCCTCGATATTCCAGAAACTTCCGATGCCGTTCAGATAGTGACCATCCATAAATCCAAAGGATTATCCTTCCGGGTCGTCATCTGCCCTTATGTATGGGAATCTAAGGGGCGTAAAGATAATTTCCGCTGGTACGACACCAAAGAATGTATTCCGTTTTTACCGACCGTGTATTTGAATCCTGTCAAAAACCTCGAAAAATCACCCATAGGCGAACAAATAATTGCAGAGAATCGAAAAATTCTTCTCGATAATCTCAATATTCTATACGTGGCTTTTACGCGTGCAGAAGAACGGCTGATGATTTTTACAAAGCATTTGGCAAAAGATGACGAGCATCTGCAGAATATTGTGAATAATGCACTCATGGCTGCTTTTGAGTGGGATTCAGCCGAAGGCTTTTTTAGATTGGGTGAGGATGTAGAAGTATCGGTAAAAGAAGAAAAAGAAGAAGCTACCGAAATTACTTCCTGTAACAGTTATGAATGGACGGACCGACTGCGCATCTCAGGAAGAGGGGAAGACGATCTTCACGCTCACGCACGTGAATTTGGTGTGGTGATTCATGAAACGCTCGCAAAAATCGGAAGGTATTGTACACCTCAAAAGGCTATTCAAATTGCGTGTTTGCGATACCCTACCATGGCAAATTTGATTCGGATTACCCTTGAGAACTTGTTTGACGATCCGCGCATTTTGCCGTTTTTCGAAGCCACTGCCAATAGTTACTCGGAATTTGAAATTATTACTTCTGAAAAGAAAATTCTCAGACCCGATAAACTCATCATTTATGAACATTATGCCGATGTAATTGATTTTAAAACGGGAAGGCCATCAGAATCTCATCACGAACAATTGTTGGCCTATAGTTCGCATCTGCAAAAAATACTGAAGAAACCTGTCAATAAATACCTGTTATATGTTAACCCTGAAGAGCATTTGCTGGAAAAAATACCATAATCATTTATGGTTGTTTGTATTTGTGTGTGTTTTATTATTCTCCTGCAGCCGTCGTACCTTGCAGATGGTTTATCCTACATTAAACGATGGTAAATACGACAGCGAATTTCCATATCGGGCATGCTCAGACCAGCTACTTGTTATTAGCCAGTCTGTAAAAAAACTCAATACCTATGCTGATTATAGTATGTATTATTTTTCAGAAAATCATAAGGTTAAACGTTCCGATATTCATAAAACTGAGATATTGCAAAAAGCAATTCAGGTGAGCCGTTCGAATGAAAGCCTAAGTGGCACGGCTACTGTAATTCAATCGGATGATGGGCATGTGGCTTTGCTGACCTGTGCCCATATTGTGAATTTTCCGGATACAATTGTTTCTTATTTCGAGAATAAGGAGCAGTCCGAAAAATACGTGTATAGTCTTGCTATCAAAACTTCGTATATCATATTCGTACGCGATTTTCCTGAAAGGGCGAATCTCGAAATTCTTGCCATGGATACAGAAGAAGATATTGCTATTCTGGGTCAGAAAATTCAACAGAAAGATCGTAAAATTCCTGTGTTTTCATATCCTCTGGGGCATTCAAAATCATTGGAGTGGGGTAGTTTTGTGTATGTGATGGGATATCCTATGGGTTATCCGATGATAACCAAAGGCATTGTGAGTAATCCTGATTATGATAATAAGGGGAGTTTTCTAATCGATGCCATATTGAATACAGGATTTAGTGGAGGTGTAGTAATGGCCATCAAAGATGGTGTACCTAATTTTGAACTGGTTGGGCTGGGCCGTTCAGTTTCTGCGACGCATGAGTATTTTTTAAAACCTGCTCATCAGCGGCATGAGATAGTTTACAATCCATATCTGCCTTACGAAGAAGAAATTTTTGTTGGCATAAGGAGGGATATTAATTATGGGATAACGCACGTAATTTCCACCGAAAAGCTAAAGCGTTTTTATCAACAAAATAAAAAGCAATTGTATGAGAAAGGATTTGATTTGTCTGGTTTTTTTGAACATTAGCCTGCTGCTTATTAATGGAATGCCTTTAAAGGCTCAAAGCAGGGTGGAGTTAAAGGATATGGTGGCACAAATGGTATTGGTGGGCTTTAGAGGGACAGTGTTATCACCAGACTCACCCATCATTAAAGATATAGAATCGCAGAAAATCGGAGGGGTTATTTTGTACGATTATGATGTTCCTTCAGCAAGCCGGCCTCGGAATATTGTTTCCGCCAACCAGCTGAAAAATCTTGTTTCCGATTTGCAATCACATGCCGAAATTCCACTTTTTATAGCGATTGATCAGGAAGGAGGGAAGGTGAACCGTTTAAAAACACGGTATGGTTTTCCAAGGAGTGTAGAAGCCGCATACCTGGGAGAATTGAATAATGGCGACAGTACACGTTATTATGCTTCATTAACAGCGGAAACGCTGAAAAAATCGGGCATTAATGTAAATTTTGCTCCGGTGCTCGATATCAATGTAAATCCTGAATGTCCGGTCATTGGGAAATTGGGTCGATCATTTTCGTATTGCCCGGATGTAGTTATCAATCAGGCAGCTATTTTTTATGAAGAACAAAAAGCCAAAAATATACTGACTGTAAATAAACATTTTCCGGGGCACGGTTCTTCGCGTACCGATTCACATAAGGGATTCACGGATATCACAGCAACATGGAGCAGTCTGGAACTCGATCCATATACGACGCTGATAAATCAGCACCAGTGCGAAGCCATCATGACGGCACATGTATATAATGCAAACCTCGATTCCATATGGCCTGCAACGCTTTCATATGCAGTAAATACTGAATTGTTACGCGGTAAATTGGGTTTTGAGGGGCTTATTTTTTCCGATGATATGATGATGGGTGCTATAGCAGATATATATTCTTTAAAAGTAGCCATCAAACAGTCTATTATGGCTGGAGTGGATGTGCTTGTTTTCTCGAATAACATAAAGACCTATGACGATAAAATTGCCAGCAGTGCTATACAGTGTATCCTTCAATTGATACATGAGGGGGAGATCCCCGAATCCCGAATCAGGGAATCCTGGCAGCGTATTTCAGAATCGAAAAAAATGTTTAACTTGCATGAATAGAATTGGCCTTTAAAGAAATCACAATTAATAGAATCAAATGAAACGCAATACATTTCATACTGTTTTTTTTCACATAGCTGCCAGAGATGTTATGGCAGAAACCGCTTACTTTTCAAGTTTGGGATTTGAACCATTAAATTCGCCGATGGATGGATTGACCGTAATTTCAGACGGTGCCTTACGGCTAAGTATTGGACCTGAGAATGGAATTTCAACAGGAATACTACTGGCGGGTGAAAAAATGGAGGATATGAAATTGGCTGTTGCTCAATCGGGATATCAGCCATCCGATGGTATGTTTCCAATGCTAAGTGGCCCATCCGGAACGCATGTCACACTCATCGAGTTACCCGCTTTTTCATGCCAGGCTATTGGAGGAAAACCCATTGGATTATTGGGTACCTTTTTCGAAATTAGTGTAGAAACTAAAAATCACGAAGCTACAGTTGAGTACTGGGAAAAGCTCGGATTTGAAATAATTTACGGTGAACGCGATGGCAATTGGGTAACCCTGGCCGATGATTTTATGAAAATCGGATTTTATCGTAAAGATACCGTCGGACATCCTTTCCGTTCGCCTGCCATCACCTATTTTGAGAAGGATATGAAGGATCGGATAAACCTCATTAAAACGCTTGATATTCCGGTTTCATATGAAGTGGAAGCATGCGGAGATAGTGCCAGCGATGCCATCCTTGAGACGCCTTCAGGGAATCATATTTTTGCGTTTACCGCCTGAATTTGAAGATGGATTACTTATATTGCCTAATCATGGTTTGACAATGGATTCCATGATCGTTGCATATGTTTCAGCAGATTATTCCAATCAATTTTCATATTGTGTCGTAATAGTCATAATTGGGTGTGATTGATATAGTCGATTGCACGACATAATAATCTGTTCTATTCGTCTGTACACATATAACTTTGCTTTGAACATCCCTTACGATAGTTTGTTATAGTCTTGGTTCTGATTTGTTCAGAACCTTATTTTTTATCCTTCTATAAGGAAATTCAAATTAAGTAAAATGTTCAAAGAATATAATCCATTAGACGACAAACTTTTTCAGGTAATTGATAAGGATGGTAAAATCCTGGCAAAAAAACATATGCCTGATATTAGTGACGAGCGAGTGATTCAAGCCTTCAACGATATGCTTTTTGCCCGCACAGCCGATATGATGGCAGTATCATATCAACGGCAGGGTCGAATGTTTACCTATCCACCCAATTTTGGCCAGGAAGCAATTTCTGGCGGTCTGGCCGTAGTAATGCGTGACCAGGACTGGCTGGTCCCTGCTTTCCGGGAATTGGGCGCATGGCTGGCTAAAGGTGCCAGTTTAAAAGAAATCTTTCTGTATTTTATGGGATACGAAGATGGTACGGTTTTTAAAGATGCAAAAAACATCACTCCCATTGCTGTTCCTATAGCTTCTCAATTACTGCATGCAGTCGGAATTGGCTATGCCATTAAATATCGAAAACTGGATTCGGTCGTTTATGCCATTGTTGGCGATGGTGGTACATCTACGGGTGATTTTCATGAAGCCCTCAATTTTGCAGCGGTGTGGGATGCTCCGGTTGTATTCATCGTTCAGAATAATCAATTTGCTATCTCGGTTCCATTTAAAAAGCAAACCCGTTCTATAAATATTGCCGTTAAAGGAATTGCATACGGAATGGAATGTATTAAGGTGGACGGCAACGATCTGTTTGCCATGGTTAAAGCACTCCAGGAAGCAGCAAAACTGGCCGGTGAAGGAAAGCCGGTACTGATAGAAGCACTTACATATCGGCGTGGTGCCCACACGACCTCTGATGATCCAACGAAATACCGTACGAAGGAGGAAGAAGAAACATGGGCACTGGCAGATCCCATTGACAGGCTTCGAAAATATCTTGTCTCAAAAAAACTTTGGAATGAAGATAGTGAAGAAGCATTGCTAGCACAATTTAAAAAAGAGATTGACCGGCAATTTGAAGAGGCAGAAAACTACCCCGCTTATGCACTGGACGACGTTTTTAAATTTCATTATGCCGATATGCCTGCCGATCTTAGAAGACAACAGGTTGAATATGAAAAATTTCTTCAATGGAAGGAAGCCAGGAAATAGAGGAAACTTTATTTCTGTAACAATTCAAATAAATGAAGGAATTATAAAAAATGGGAGTTCCATTGTACCATAAACAATCAATTGAGAAATAATGAAAGTAATGAATTTAGTGACGGCCATTAATCAGGCCATCGATATAAAATTAAGTGAAGACCCTAATGTCGTTGTTTTTGGGGAAGATGTTGGGGTAGAAGGTGGTGT
This sequence comes from Bacteroidales bacterium, assembly GCA_030656615.1. GTDB lineage: Bacteria > Bacteroidota > Bacteroidia > Bacteroidales > TTA-H9 > JAUSOY01. The sequence continues at coordinate 20,975 of JAUSOY010000019.1, forward strand.
TTTTCGTGTGACCGAGGGCTTACAACAAAAGTACGGCGAAGCCCGTGTTTTTGACAGTCCTTTGGCCGAATCAGCCATCATAGGAACTGCCGTTGGTATGTGTATGAACGGTTTACGCCCTGTGGTAGAAATGCAGTTTTCCGGATTTGCATACCCCGGATTTAATCAAATGATTAGTCATGCTGCCCGAATGCGTAATCGTACCCGTGGCCGGTATACCACTCCAATGGTTATACGAATGCCCTATGGTGGCGGTATCAATGCTTTGGAACATCATAGCGAAAGCATGGAAGCCCTGTACGGCCATATTCCCGGACTAAAGGTGGTTATCCCCTCAACTCCTTATGATGCAAAAGGATTATTGATCTCGGCCATTGAAAGTGATGATACCATAATATTTATGGAGCCCAAAAGGATATACAGGGCTATTAAACAGGAAGTGCCCGAAGAAAAATTCAGTATTGAAATTGGTAAAGCCAAGGTATTGAATGCAGGTACCGATGTTACATTAGTTGCCTATGGTGCTATGGTTCGTGAGGCCCAGAAAGCCGTTGCTCTGGCTAAAAAAGAAAATGTTTCTGTAGAATTAATTGACTTAAGGACGATTTATCCCATCGATAGGGAAACAATTGTTAACTCCGTTAAAAAGACCGGCCGACTGGTTGTTGTTCATGAAGGCCCAACCACTTTCGGTGTCGCTGCAGAACTTACGGCCATTGTTAACGAAGATTCTTTTCTCAGCCTTGAAGCTCCTGTTAAAAGGGTTACCGGATTCGATACCATTGTTCCACTTCCAAGGGGTGAGCATCATTATATTATTACACCCGAACGCATTCATTTCGAACTGATGAAAACAGCACGGTTTTAATGCTTCTAAATTTTGAATAAAAAGAAACCTTATGAGATATATTTTTAATTTTCCTGATATAGGTGAAGGACTGGACGAAGGAACCATCATCGAATGGTATGTTCAGAAAGGCCAGAAGATAGAATCGGGCGATCCACTGGTCAATATGGAAACCGATAAGGTGGTAACTGATATACCTTCTCCAAAAAGCGGTACCATTGTGGCTACGTATGGTGCTGTTGGCGAAACCATACATGTTGGTTCGCCTCTCGTAGAAATCGAAATGGAAGGCATCGAAGGTGCCGCTGCTGTTGAAGAAGCCAATAAGATTGAAATGGTGGAAGAAGAGGGTGCAGGAGTTGTTGGAACGCTCGAAATTGCAGGAAACTCAGCTTATCTGCCGTCCAGTTCTGAAGGAACTTCATCGGCTTCCCCTGAATCCGTTGAAAAGAAATCCCATAAAAAAGCCCTGGCCACACCCGTAGCTCGTGCCATGGCTAAAGATCTGGGAGTTGATATTAATCAGGTGTCGGGTACAGGACCAGCCGGACGCGTCAGTACCGCTGATCTTCAGAATTATGTCGCAAAAGCCACTACTGCAGCTTCGGTTTCAACGACGACAGTTGTAAGTCAGGGAGCAAGAGTAGAATATCAGCCACTGAGTCAGATTCGGAAAACGATTGCCCGTAATATGATTCAGTCGAAACATAATGCGGCTCATATGACTGTTTTTGATGAAACCGAAATCGGTGAATTGATACAATTAAGGGCGCGATTTAAAGACGAATTCAAAAATCAGGGTATTAAGCTAAGTTATCTTCCGTTTATTCTTAAAGCCCTCGGTAATGCCTTACAACATCATCCCTCACTGAATTCTCAGCTCGATTTGGATAATAATCGCTTAATTCTTAAAAAATATTACAACATTGGAATTGCTGTGGATACAGAAGACGGTCTTGTGGTTCCGGTGATTCGTGATGTTGATAAGCTAAGCATTCGCGAAATTGCATCACAAATTACCATTATGGCTGACAAGGCCCGCGATCGCAAATTGACCATGGAGGATATGAAGGATGGTACATTTACAATAACCAATTATGGTTCCATCGGTGGACAATATGCCGTACCGGTGATTAATTATCCTCAGGCTGCCATTCTTGGTATAGGACGTATTGTAGAGAAACCGATTATCCGCAATGATGCGATTGTGAAAGGCAGCGTATTACCGCTTTCTCTTTCGGTGGACCATCGAATTATCGATGGAGGAGACGTTACACGCTTCCTCAATCGAATGCTCGGTCTTTTGTCTGATCCCCTTCGTATGATTATGGATTAACCTAAAAAGAATTATCAAATGGATTACGATATAATAATTATTGGAGCCGGCCCTGCCGGTTATGTAGCAGCCATAAGAGCTGGTCAGCTGGGACTCAAAACGGCCGTTATCGAAAAAAACCAGATTGGTGGAATGTGCCTTAACTGGGGATGTATTCCTTCAAAAGCCGTAATTGAAAGTGCAAAATTGTACCGGCGTATACTTCATGATGCTCCCGTTTTTGGTATTGAAGGAATTGAGAACAGTGCTTTAAGATTTAACTGGCATAAAGCAACCGGACGTGCTGAGCAAATTGTGAAACGGCTTACCAATGGAGTTTCTTTTCTTTTAAAGAAAAATGGCGTCGATATTATCCAGGGTTCAGCCCATATTACAGCAACAAATAATGTAAGTGTTAATAACCGGAATATCAGTGCCAAAAATATTGTTATTGCTACGGGTTCCTATCATGTACCCATTAAAGCCAATTTGCCCGATGGACTTGTTGTGGAATTACATCAGCTTTTCCAACTGAAAGAAATTCCGCAAAATATCGTTTTAGTGGGTGAAAGTTCTATCGCTGTTGAATTGGCGCAGATGTTTAACCTTATTGGAAAAAATGTCAGTTTGGTAGTTCCCGGTGCCCGCATTATGCCATTGGCTGACGATTATTTAGCAGCCTGGATGCTAAGAAAATTGCGTAAAGATAAAATCAATGTGATTTTTGATGCAGGAGTTTTTGCCGCGGATGCAGCCTATGCCAATGGTATTCTTAAGGTTGGTAAAAACGATGTGCCTTGCGATATGGTTATTAATTCAAAAAACAGAGTCGGAATTGTACCTCCCAATGATATAAATCTTGAGATTCGTGATGGATTTGTTACCTGTACTAAGTCATTCGAAACCAATATACCCGGCATTTTTGCTATCGGAGATGTAAACGGACATAGTCAGTTTGCACATGTAGGTTCCGCCCAGGGACTTTTTGTGGTGAATTATATCAAAGGAATTCGCGAAGAAGTTGATTTTTCGAAATATCCCATGAATATGTATTCCAATCCTGAAATTGCACAAATCGGATATACCGAACAGCAACTGAAAGAAATGAATCTTGATTATAAGGTAAGTGAGTTTCCTTTGTCAGCCAATGGAAAGGCGATGGCCGAAGGGCATACCGAAGGTTTTGTCCGTATGCTTTCTGAAGTGAAGTATGGCGAAGTTCTTGGCGTTCAGATAGTGGCTCCCAATGCCACCGATATGATAGCCGAAGCCGCAGCTTTCATGCAGGTGGAATCAACCATTTATGATGTGGCTAAAACCATTCATGCCCATCCAACCATTAGTGAAGTATTTATGGAAGCAGGATTTAGTGCAGTGGATCAACCCATTCATCTATAATAGTTTATAATTTAATAGCGTTGATATTCTTAAACATCATCGTAAACTTCCGGATTTCACAGTCACTCGCTTGTAAAGTAGAAATTTAGTATTCAGCCTGCAATTTATTGATATTTGCAGGCTGAGGCTTTTAATGAGTATCAAAAAATGGATTATTACCTCATAATCAGTTTATACCATTCTGATTTTTATTTTTTAAAAATAAAATAGACTGCGAGGACCAAAAATACAAAACCAATAAAATGATTTAGTTTCAGACTTTCTGTTTTAAAAAGCAGGAGTGTGAATGCTGAAAATACAATCAGCGTAATAACTTCTTGTATGACTTTTAATTCGACCAGAGAGAAGGGGCCTCCATTCTGGCTGTAGCCAATACGATTGGCAGGAACCTGAAAGATATATTCAAAAAGGGCGATACCCCAGCTGATCAGAATTACAGAAAATAACCCAAGCTTGGAAAACCATTTTAATTCAAGGAATTTTAAATGACCGTACCAGGCGAGTGTCATGAATGTGTTTGATATTACCAGTAAGATTATGGTGCTGATTCCTTTATACATGAATTGACAGGAATTAAAAATTGGGCGAAGTTAAAAAAAGAAGCGATAAAATGTAAAGTGCTTTAGGGGGGTTCTAAAAATTCATTTTTTTCAAAATTTTCGGAAAGATATCAAGAACCCGTTACGATATCTTGCGAAAACGACATTCAAATGAAGGACAAATCCCTATAATTCGCACTTTAAAATGTCGCAATTTTTGAATT
>JAUSOY010000023.1 GCA_030656615.1 Bacteroidales bacterium
AACAAATTTGGGCAAGATATAAACACCTGATCGCTGCGTAAGCGTTATCGAATATTTTTTCGAAGTAAAAAATTCTTCACGCATTGAAAAAAATTATCAGAAATCATGAAATGAAGGACTTTATGGACAGACACTAGATAGTTTTTTTTCTATCTTATCCTTATCGAAGGCAACTTTTATATCCGCAGCATCTAACTTTTCGGCATTTTCTTTATTATCAGTGATTAATTCACCCAATTTCTTTTTTTTACTCATATCCTATTTCTGATAAGTTGTTTGCAACTGAAAATCCACTTTATTTATTTAGATGTATAACAATAGCTATTAATTGAGATGAGATTTTCACAGCATAAAGGTAAATTTATGAATTGCGAAATGTGTTACACAACTTTTCAAATTAGTTGTATCATTCACACATCAACTAAAAGCGCTGGGAATATTGAAGCAACGGATTTGGGGAAATCTGGTTTTTGTATCCGATTAATAAGTTATTGATTTGCTGAATGTTGCGTAAATGCTTATATTACTTTATGAGAAACACTCGAAAAGTTTTAAATAAATTCACTTGTTTCGTAGAGTAGAAGATTATTCCTGAGTGCAACAATTTCATCCTGCAACATACATATTCTATTTAGCAGATAGCTTATGGTCTCAATACCTTCCAGGTTAATATCCAGTTCAAAATATAATCGGGTTATTTTCTCTAAGTGCGGAAGCTGGTCAGCATTAATAAATTCTGTTTGTTCAACCGTGGTAATTTCAATCAGTCCGCTTTGTTGCAATGAACTAATAAATGAAATTTCAATATTGTGGTTGATACAGAAATCCTTTACAGCTATTAAACTATCTGTTCGCATGGTTTAAAATTTAAAATTACGTTTTGGACAATTCTGTAAATAATGCTTTTTGTTTTTCTGTTAAATTCGAAGGAATTTTAACGGAGTATGTCACTTGCAAATCTCCATACTGACCTTCCTTCTTATAAACAGGAAATCCTTTGCCCTTTAGTTTTATTTTAGTTCCGTTTTGTGTTTCAGGTTTTACCTTAAGCCTCACTTTTCCATTTAAGGTTTTAATAGTGATTTCCCCTCCAAGCACGGCTGTATATAGATCCAAATCAACATTTGTATATAAATTCTCACCCAATCGTTTAATATTTATATCATTAGACACACTAAAAGTAATATGCAGATCACCGTTTGGTCCACCGTTTATACCAGGTCCTCCATGCCCGGAAACTTTTAGGGTTTGCCCATTTTCGATTCCGGCAGGAATGGTAATACGAATTTTTTTCCCATTCACCGTTAAAGTTTGCTGATGGGTTTTATATGCATCAATCAGGTTGAGATTTAATTCCACAGTATAATCCTGTCCCCGGTATTTTACTTGCTGATTTCTTCCCTGATTTGCAGCACCACCAAACATTGATTCAAAAAAGTCGGAAAAATCGCCTTCCGATTGTGAGTTTGAATATCTTTGTCCACGGGCATTTGCCGATTGCCTCTGATTCTTTGTGGCTTTTTCAAATTCCCCGGCATGTTGCCAATCCTTTCCGTATTGGTCGTATTTCTTACGTTTTTCGGGATCACTCAATACTTCATTCGCCTCATTGATTTGCTGAAAATTCTTGATAGCATTTGCATCTTTCGGATTCAAATCGGGGTGATGCTTTTTGGCTAGTTTCCGGTAGGCATTTTTAATATCCGACGGGGTGGCCGTTTTGGCAATTCCTAATACTTTATAATAATCTACAAAAGTCATTTAGTAAATGTAAATTTATAATACTTAGTGCTTTTTAGTTGGAACGATGAACAGGGGTACAGAGGTACTCCTTAAAACTTTTTCAGTAACACTTCCCATAAGGATATTTTCCAACCATTTCTGGCTGTGTGACCCCATAACAATAACATCAGCGTGCATTTTCTTTGCAGCCATTAAAATAGATTCAGCAAAATAACCTTCCTTTATCAATATTTGAATAGTTTTATCTCCAAGATGTAGCTTTGTTTTATCAAGATACGTTTGAGCTGCATTTTTCAAACCATCAACGGAATCCATTTGCAATACATTAGTATCCTGTTGATTGGTAAAACCAATAATTGTAACATGTTCAGGAGCAGGATATATAACCGGATCTGATATTACATGAAGTAATGTTACTTCAGCGCCCATAGTTTTCGCTAAAGAAAAACCAACTTCTGCTACTTTTTGTGCGGTTGGATCATAATCAAGTGCTATTAATACTTTTTTCATTAAGATCTTTTTCATGTTTATTATTTTAAAATTTTTGGTTAAAAGGTTAATTCCTGCCATCTCTCGATTGTATTTATCAAAACATTACAGATCGGAAATTTTTAATGCGGATAATTCATTTTGTTTTCCTTTCTTCTAAGTAAGTGTTTTGTTTTCAGAGACTTCAAAACCTAATTCAGCCAGAATATTTGACATTTCTTGTTTCGACATTCCAAGTTTATATTCAATCATTCTTAACATATCTTGTTCCTTCCCATCAATAAAGCTTAAATCATTTTCGGTAAGGTCTGGATATCTTAGACTGAGCTTGCTTTGAAGCTCTTTCCAGTTTGATTTGTTTATAAGTAAATCCATTATATAATTGTATAATTATTATGTTAAAATTTTTGCTAGAACATATTATTTTCAGGACAATTATTAATTAAAAGCGCTGATATTTCCGTAGCAAAAACTTGTCTTCACATTGATGGATGAAATTACACCAGGTGGTTCAGGGAAGTATTACATAATAAAAGGTAAGAGTTACATCTTTCACACAATGTCAAAACACATGATTTGCACTAAGTATATGACAAAAATTTAAAGATATCGATATCATCTTGAAAATAAGCGTTTAAAAGAACTTTGCGATATAAGTAAGCCCATGCTTGAATAGGCTTTTAGCAATATTTCCATGCTTTTCAATTGGGATTGGTTTGATATATCTCTTCAAATAGTCACCTACCAGATATGTCCAGATAAAAGCAACCATCACCAGTGCAAATAATTTTTCAATTCTTCAGATTTGTCAAAGGATTATCTTCAATATTTTGAAATCACTTGTTTTAAAAGCTCTGAGAGCAGTACTATTTGCCATCGTTCTTTGCAAATTTCAAGAGCATTTTCAGGTTTGTTAATCGAAATAACAGTCTGCGATTCATGTTTACGATCTTTGTCTTTTCCTTTGGAGGCTGAGAGATAGTATCGTTGTTCGTTTAGTGACACAATTTTTTGTTTTACCCAACAAGCATTTAGCGGTAAATTGATAAACAGCTGCGAAGACCAATACATTGATATTCTGCTATCCAAACTATCGGTTCGTGCGCTCTAATGTCAGGCGGAAAGGTGGTTTGTGAAGCAATAGCTTGATTATTAATTGTGCAATCAAATCTTTGTCCATAAAATAAGAAGCCATAAACCTTTGTATTCATCGTAGCGACAAACTAGAGCTGGAACTTCTAATTGGATGCTTTAGCTAGTTTTTCAAAGCCAACAGTTTGTACTTTTCAAAGTGAATTAACCATAAAACAAAGAACTTAGCACCTGCCAAATTCCAACCTGATTGCTCATGGAAGATGGAAATAAATTTGCTGCTTTTGGTCTCTACTCTGGGTATCATTATTCTTACTTTGGAATGTTGATATTTCTTGTAAAATACTGAAATTTAGAGTATTATCCAAATACTTCAATGTTTTTTTTACTGATAATCAGCTATTTATTTTTTTGTTATGTACTAAAATAGTTTTTAGTAAGTAAATTCCGACACTAGCGTTGCGTCTTTATAAATTCGAAGAAGTTCATGGCTTTAAATCAATTAGTTACAATTCAAAAAATGCTAAATTAATTTCAAATCGTTGCTTGTATATAATCTCTTGGATCCCTCATTATCAGGGGATTTCAAGTATTCTTATCAAGCTAAGACGCAACGCTAGTGAAATTCCGATTTTAAAGAGTAAATATTTGATTTTAGCAAGTGATTGTTTCTCGTTAAATTTGTTTTGATAAATAGGGTATTACATAATTCTGTCATAAAAAAAGATACCATTGAAAACTAAGAAGCTGAAATGAAAGAAACTCCAAAAGATAAAAAATCTGGTACAGTTACCAGCCATTTTCCAATTGTTTGTATTGGAGCATCTGCCGGTGGGTTAGAAGCATTAGAGCAATATCTTGAAAATGTACCTGCAAACAGCGGTATGGCATACATTGTTATCCAACATCTCGACCCTACACAAAAAGGGATGTTACCTGAACTGCTACAACGAATTACCAAAATGAAAGTTTTGCAGGTTAAAGACCGAATGCCTGTAAAACAAAACATCGTTTATGTAATTCCACCAAATAAGACCATGTCTATATTAAAAGGTGTTCTTCACCTTTTTGACCCAATTGAAGCAAGAGGATTACGACTTCCCATCGATTATTTTTTAAAATCTCTGGCCGATGACCAACATGAACATGCAGTAGGAGTTATTCTTTCAGGTATGGGCTCTGATGGAAGTATAGGTATTCGCAGTATTAAAGAACAAAATGGCATCGTAATGGTTCAGGAACCTTCCTCAGCAAAATTCGACAGTATGCCCCAAAATGCCATAGAATCTGTGATTGTTGATATTGTTGCCCCTGCAAATGAATTACCCTTGCGACTTAATGATTTTTTCAAACGAATTCCGATTCTCAAGTCAGATCATGAAATTGATATTAAAGACAAAAGTTCTCACGAAAAAATAATTATTTTACTACGATCGCATACTGGTAATGACTTTTCGATGTACAAAAAAAACACAGTATATCGTCGAGTTGAAAGGCGTATGGGTGTTCATAAAATTGATAAAATAAACTCATATGTTCGATTTCTGCAAGAAAACCCAAAGGAAGTTGATATTCTTTTTAAAGAACTATTGATTGGGGTGACTAGTTTTTTCCGTGATCCCGACTTATGGGAAAAACTAAAAGAAACAGTTATTCCAAATTTGCTTAATAACCTGCAAGAAGGTTCCATATTACGAGCATGGGTACCGGGATGTTCAACCGGCGAAGAGGCTTACTCATTAGCCATGGTATTTAAAGAAGCTATTGAAAAAAAGAATCCTCAGGATGGTATTTCATTACAGATATTTGCAACCGATCTCGACAATGAAGCAATAGATGCAGCAAGAAAAGGAGTTTTTGCTGAAAATATTTCAGCCACTGTATCACCAAAACGTTTGAGTCGCTTTTTTGTTAAAACAGAAGAAGGCTATCGCGTTAAAACTGAAATAAGGGAAATGGTGGTGTTCGCAAAACACAACATTATTATGCATGCTCCTTTTACCAAAATAGATATTGTTTCGTGCCGCAATATGCTTATATATATGGATCCCGAGTTACAAAAGAAAATTATTGGACTATTCTCATATAGTCTTAATTCCAATGGAATTATAGTTTTGGGAAGTGCTGAAACACTTGGTACTCAAAATTATTTATTTTCAACAGTTGATGCCAAACTTAAAATTTTCAAGCATTCATCTAATACACAAGTATCTGAATTATTCGATTTTCCATCTTCATTTTCCCGAACTTCTCCAACGCATATTAAAAATGAAGTACCCCAAAAATCATATATAAATATCCAATCTTTAGCCGATCAACTGTTATTGCAGCATTATTCACCTCCGGGCGTTTTGGTAAATGAAAAAGGCGACATCATATATATAAGCGGGCGTACGGGAAAATATCTGGAACCATCGGTTGGTAAAGCTAACATGAATATTTTTGCAATGCTGCGCGAAGGTTTGCGCAACGAATTTCCTACTGCATTTCGTAAAGCTTTAAAAACAAAAGAACCTGTAATTTTACATCGTTTAAATGTAGGTACAAATGGTAGTATACAAAACGTAGATGTTAAAATTCAGTGGATTGACAAGCCTGATAATTTAAATGGCATGATCATGATCGTTTTTCTTGATTTGCCTAAAACCGACGAAATTAAATTAAAGACGAAAAAGGAAGACAAAAATTTACATAGTATTAAACAAGCAGAACTGGAAGAAGAGTTGCAACATGCACGTGAAGAGATGCAGAACAACCTCGAAGAAATGCAAACTGCTCAGGAAGAACAAAAATCTACAAATGAAGAATTGCAATCAACCAACGAAGAGTTGCAATCAACCAACGAAGAGCTTACAACATCAAAAGAAGAAATGCAAAGTTTGAATGAAGAACTTCAAACGGTAAATGCTGAACTACAATCAAAGGTTGATGAGTTTTTGAGGATAAACAATGATATGAAAAACTTGCTGAATAGTACCGATATTGCTACACTATTCCTCGATAAAGAGTTAAATATTCGTCGTTACACAAATGAAGCAACCAAAATTTTTAAACTAATAAAAAGTGATATAGGGCGGCCTTTTACCGATTTGGTATCTCACCTTTCTTATCCAGAACTGGCTGATGATGCACTCGAAGTATTGCGGACTCTTGTTTATATCCAAAAACAGATTCCTACCAAAGATAATCGATGGTTTTCAATTCGCATTATGCCCTATCGCACTTTTGATGATAGAATAGATGGTTTGGTAATCACTTTTGTTAATAATTCCGATATTAAGCGATTGGAAGGGGAATTAATCGAAACTGAACAAATGCATCGTTTGATCTTAAATTCATCATCAGATGTTATCGTTCGATTATCAACCGAAATGAAAGTACTGGAGTTTAATCCTCAAGCAGAAAAATTCTTCGGTAAAAAACATAAATCAACACTTAATAAAAATTTTATTCAGCTATTTATTCCTGAACCAAAACAAAAAAAGGTTGTTAAAGATTTGAATAAAATAATGAATGAGACCCTGAATTCCAAATATCAAATGCAGGTAACGGCATCTGGAGGTAAAATAACTGATATTGAATGGTCAATAAATACGCTGTTAAACAATTTAAAAAAGCCGGCAGGATTGATTCTAATAACTAAAAAGAAAGAAGTTAATATATAAAATGTTAAACCAAAAATAATAAAGCTATGACTACAGAAGAATTGGATTTTACAAATGCTAAAATGCTACGTAAGAAAGCTGAAGAACTGCTGGAAAAAAAACAAAATAAAAAAGGCAAGAAAATTATTGAAGCTGATATTAAAAAGCTAGTACATGAATTGCAGGTACATCAGATAGAATTAGAAATGCAAAACGAAGAATTGCGCCAGGCATACGAAACTACTGAACAAGCCCTAAAAAAATACACGATGTTGTACGATTATTCTCCAATGGGCTATTTTACACTCGATCAGGACGGTGTAATCCATGATCTGAACTTTTCAGGTGCTGAAATGCTTCATGAAAAACGATTTTCATTAATAAATGTTAATATCAAGCTATTTATTTACGAAGATTCAAAACCAATATTTAATAATTTTTTAAGTAAAGTGTACTCAAGCAATGAAAAAGAATCGTGCGAAGTGATGCTTGGTTATGAAAATAATCAATTGTGTTATACTTATATTGAAGGTATTGTTACATTCGAAGATCAAAAATGCTTATTATCAGTAGTTGATATTTCAAGTTTAAAAAAATAAACAAATGATAAATACATTTTTTTGTGTATTATACTCATCTCAAAATTGGGCATAATAATGACAAATAAATTGTGAGATGACACACGAAAATAAAAGAATAAGTCTCAATGCTATATGATCTTGTCCTGAAATAGGTTGACAAAGGATTATTTGAATAGTGAAATTATTGATAATCAAAACGAGTTTATCGTTGCCCTTTTTGTGCATTGGCTGACAAAAACTGGAAATGTGGACAAGGATTGATTATTTTTAACGTTATTCAAAATAGACTCTGAAAATTTGGTTAAACAATCACAAAAACTAAATAGAGTCTGTCTTTAAACTTAAATTGTTGATAACTAATATAATAACTTAACGATAAAAATATTTTGGGTATAAGAAGAATAAGTATCTTAGTATTAAAGATACAGGCATTATGAAACTATTCAACGACTTGACCCT
>JAUSOY010000024.1 GCA_030656615.1 Bacteroidales bacterium
TTACCTTAACGAATTTTGTTATAGGATAAACCGCTCGCTAATGAAAGAGAACATATTTAATAATTTGGTCAGAAAAATGGTAGCCGCTGATAAAATTTATCAAGATAAATTAATATGTACTTAACTACTGACCTCTAAAAAGACATATTAAAGGCAGAATATCACATGAGTTTTTTGGAGATGTTAAGGAAGACATCCAAAACGGAAGGAGTTGTAAAACGCTATTCCATTGATCTGAGGGAGTTCGCAGAACTTCGTAATGCCATTACTCACAGCAAACGCGACGATTTTGTTATCGCTGAACCACATGCCAAAGTGGTAGAAGAAATTCGTCGTATCAAGGATATGTTATATACGCCTCCTTTGGTTTTGTCCTTGCCGCTTAGCAGACCATATATTGCAACACCTGAAATACTTTTATCGGAAGTTTTGGCAACTTTTGAAAAACGAAATTTTATGCGATGCCCGGTTATTATTCAGGGGAAAGTAAAAGCTCTGATAAGTGCAAAAACCATCACGCATTTTCTGGCTAAAAACAGCTTACATCCATTGCAATTGTCCGATGTGAGGGTTAGTGAACTGTTAATGTTTACCTCGGAAAGTGATTTTGAAATCGTTGGAATGAATAACAGTTTGTTTGAAGCATATGATGTCTTTAAAAGGCACTTACGAAGTGGCAAAACCTTACAGGCTGCAATCGTTACTGATAATGGGCAGGCCAATGGACGTATAACAGGTATCATTACGCCATCCGATTTACCCCGAATTTTTGAAATTTTGGGTCCATAATTCATTGTTTTATTATGAATTTTTTTAATAAAAAAAAGAGCGGTTTATGCCGCTCTTTCGATTTGGTTAAGTGCTAAGTTATAAAGCAGGAGGGCCTGCACCCAGGTTTTTGCTACGTTCAATGCTTTGTAATGCCAGATAATTGTCACCAAATTTGATAAGGTTTTCCAATTCAGTATCATATCGGTCAAAATGTCTTTCTTCATCTTCCACCAGGACTTCGAAGAGCTTTTTCGAAACAGAGTCAGCGTTTGCAGAACATTCGTTTGCCCATAAATTGTAATCGTGGGCCGAATCAGTTTCCATTTTCGTGGCCACCTCCAGCATCGCTTTCACATCGTGGATTTTATTAACGTTCTCAGAGGCCTTCATTTCTACTTCTCCTTTCAGAAATAGAATGCGTTCAGCAAGTTTTTCAATATGCATCATTTCCTGAATGGCTGTTTGACGAAATAGTCCAGCTAATAGGTCAAATCCCTGATCGTCACAATGAAAATGAAAATACATATACTGATGTACTGCTGATAATTCATCAGCTATAGCTTTGTTTAATAGGGCAATGCTTTTTTCCTTCATTTTTAATATTATTTTGTTTCGGCTTCAATTAAAAATTATGTTTCATTACGAATAGGATAAACCAGCTGATAAGAACCTAAAGTACGTATATATGTTAATTTTAAATTGGTTTGATTCCTGATAAAATTGGATTATCCAATACAGACCTTAAAGTTAAGGGTTTTTTCGTAAAAAGTATCAAGGGAAGTATTTATTCATTAAAAGATAATCGATGTGACCGGTTTGAAGATGACAGGATGTACAAGCCTGTCCTTTTTTCTCTGCCGGTTCAGCCACTTTTCCGCTAGCACTGACATAGCCCCAGACCCATCCATTGGCATCTGCATCAATATGGTTGCTCTGTTTATACAGAATGGCGTATTGGTCAAGGGTTTTGTCGCTGTTGTAGAGTTCTTTGACGATTAGTGAGCCATTTGGAAATACAGCATCCGGATTTACTTTTCCATTCGAATCGAGCTGTGTGGCTGCCAAATCATTATATCGAGTCCTTAGGAATGCTTGATTATGTCCGCTGCCCTGACTTTTTGGTAGATACGATTCTGAGTTTTTGTACCAGGTAAATCCATTCGTTACTAAAGCCATGTCGTAAAGTTGTTTGTCCGTACCTGTAGCGTCCTCTTTTGAACAAGCGCTTGTAAATATGTACAAGACTGCTATTATTAGTAATATTTTTGTTTTCATAAAAGTGCTGTTTATTGATATTATTGTTAAAAAGGAATCGTAAAAGGCTAAAAATAAACAATTTAACATTTGGTCTTTTAAATGCCTTAGCGCCTGGATGCCCTTTGTTGAATTTCGGGCGGATGATAAGCACAAATTGGAATTCCACTTGATACTGAAATTACTTCGAGTAATTGCAAGGCTTTTTGTTCAGAATCCAATGACATTATTCTGAGCTTTTTACTTTGATTACTGTTTAGTAAGTTGATTTCGAATTTTTTTGAAATGCTTGTATTCTGGCGGTTTGACTGACTGGAGGTCGTTTCAGTGTAGTTGAACGAAAGCAGACATATTGCCGTATACGGTTGAATATTAAGCCATTTGCCAATTTTTATTAAGGAAAAAAGAGAAAAGAATAGCCTGAATTTTTTTTCTTTCGAATTTAATTGAAAGCCTTCTTTTCCCATCGATAGAAAAATACCTGCAAATAGAAATAATAATCCAATACAGACTCCGGCAATGTGGATGTCGATAATTGATTGGATAAGGGTTAATCCTCCGGCGATTATAAAAGCTACACCTGCCGCTCGTAATGATTTGCTAAAAATATATGAGGTCGGGTAGTTAATTATATTTTCCATGAGTACGCATTAAATTGAAAAGTCATACTGTTTGGTAAAAGAAGGAACAATGCAGGCGACAAGCCTGTAATATTATTGCAGGATGAGTAAAAAAAATAAAACGGCAATAAATGTCGCCGGAATTACTCCGAAAATTGTCCAGAGCAAGCTTTCTTTTTGACTCATCCTTTTTTCGAACCATTTAAAAAGAAAATAGGAGGAAACCAAGGCTGGTAATCCATAAACAACCAGACATGGGAAAGGACGCCAGTTAATGATGCTGTATACTCCATGCGTAGCACTGTTAACCAAAATCAACAATACATAAAAAAACAATACAGACAGCAGAATGTAAACGTATGGATACTTAAACTGACGAACCATGATTGGTGTTTTTCTGAATGCGAAGATATGAGAAAATCTTTTCTATCTAGTGTCTGTCCATAAAGTCCTTCATTTCATGATTTCTGATAATTTTTTTCAATGCGTGAAGAATTTTTTACTTCGAAAAAATATTCGATAACGCTTACGCAGCGATCAGGTGTTTATATCTTGCCCAAATTTGTT
>JAUSOY010000025.1 GCA_030656615.1 Bacteroidales bacterium
AGGGTCAAGTCGTTGAATAGTTTCATAATGCCTGTATCTTTAATACTAAGATACTTATTCTTCTTATACCCAAAATATTTTTATCGTTAAGTTATTATATTAGTTATCAACAATTTAAGTTTAAAGACAGACTCTATTTAATTCCAAGGAATTTAAAGTAATTAACAAGAATGATATTAAAGGAGAAATTGTTCATCCTTCAAAAGGCGATTTACTGTTTAGTCGAGCAAATACAAGAGATTTGGTTGGAGCAACTTGCATTGTCGATAAAGATTATCTAAATCTATTCTTGCCTGATAAACTGTGGAATTTGAAACTACATGAAAATGAGTTAAATAAAGTATTTGTCCATTTTCTGTTTAAGAACAAATCATTTAAGAACACTTTAACTCGTGAGGCAAGTGGAACAAGTGGTTCGATGCTTAATATATCTATGGAAAAATTACGAAATTTAAAAATTCCTGTCCCCCCAATCGAACTCCAAACCCACTTTGCCCAAATCGTAGAAAAAACCGAAGCCCTAAAAACCCAATACCAGCATAGTTTGCAAGGTTTGGAGAATTTGTATGGGAGTTTGAGCCAGCTGGCGTTTAAAGGAGAATTGAAAATTTGTGATCAGGCAGGGTGAAGATTAATCATCTTAACATGTATACTACATTCAGAAGATTGATTTAAAAATACTCCATCCAATTTTTAAATTAAACAAACGCCGGCCGAATAGAGTGATTATTCCGGTACATACTGATCCACTTATTCCGATCCAAACTGATCCACTATTCCGGATGAAACTGATCCATATGTTAAAATGGAATTAACATAAAGATTGCAGTTTTTAAGGTTGGTTTTATACTGACATTCCGGCATAAACTGATCCACTTGTTAAAATTTAATTTTGTTGGATTTGTAGCAAATTAAGCACTTGGTATCTTCGGTGAAAAACTCAAGATACTATGGCTAATAAACTAATAAACATGCTACAGATAAAAAAAGCATTACAACTACTGGAACAAGGCAGCTCAGCGCGTTCTATTTCGTCACAACTGGGATTGAGTCGTAATACGATGCGTCATTATCAGAACAAGTTACAAACATCGGGCTTATCGTATTCTCAACTGTTGGCATTAACCGATACTGAGCTTTCCTCGCTTATTTATGGAGAACTTTCCATTGCTATTAAAACATCTCGACAAGTCTAACGTCAGTTCGTCTTAAAACCTTCTTTTGTAATTACTGTGTATCAAATATATGCTGTTTTTTGAAAATAAAATAAAAATTGATGTGATATTCCGGATATTTTTTTGTGGTGCATTTTTACACCGGATATGGTGCTTAAATGGCGTATAAAGGCTAAAATATGAACAGAAAGTACTTTTAAGTATGCTTTGATGCCTTCTTTCCCCATAATATTGATTAATCGCCTGAGATTAATGGCAATAATCATAAATCCCACATCGGCACTGGCGCGTGCCTTGCCTTGTTTGGTTATGATGTAGCTGAATCCCCATTGTCGCTTTATCGTTCCGTAAGGATGCTCCACAATGGCTTGTCGTCGCTTGTACAACTTTTGATGCTTCTCATAATTTTTACGATTCTGTTCAATATATGAGGCATGTTCTGTTCTTTCAATAACCCTTCCACGACCTCTTGTGTTTTTGGTGCATTCGTTGATTGCTTTACAGCTTTTACAGGCTTTTGTTTTATAGTGCTGCACCATTACACAACTGCCCCTCCGGTCTTTTTTGTACCAGTTGCGATTGGTGGTAAGTTCATTGCCTTGCGGGCAGGTGTACATGTCTCTTTTTGCATTATAAACTATCGGTTTTCCGGTTTAATATCAAACGAATCTTTCGTAGAAATTCCCTTACGGTGTAAACTTCGATTAATCCAAGGAGCCATCGGGTTTTTATCTTTCCATAGACCCTTTTTCAATTTTCTTGCTTCACTTTCCAGCTTCGCTAAATCATTATCAGAATTATACTTTTTAAAATGCCATGCTAAACCCGATTTAATCATTTCGTGGCTTAGTTCTGTTCCGTCGCTAAGGAAAGTCCAGGCTATTACCCTGCCTCTGCTTTCAAGCCTGCTTATCTGAATTGATACATAAGTATTAAAACATAGTTTTGCTAGATGGTTTTTAGAGACACGGTAAAATGGCATACCCTTTTCAGGGGCATCAATACCCTCCATGCGTACCCTTATGGTTTTATTTCCCTGAATTAAAGCATCGTATGTATCGCCATCAATAATTTTAATAACCTTTCCGGAAACAGTTTTGCCTTGTGAAACAGCTATTTTATTCTCACTCCCTGATTTGCAAGGAGTACCAGAAAGTGTAATAATTAATAGCAAACAAATCAGCCCCGGTTTTGATATCATTCGAAAATAATTTCGTTGTTACGGTTATCAATGGATATTTTTCCAAATTTTTCTAGAGCACTTTGCCCGAGTAATAAGGGTGCAGAATCATTATCTATTACAATAGCTTCAATATTTTTAAGGATTCTTTCCCCAACCTTCACCGTTCTCAAATTTATTAGAGTACCTTCTGAGATATTTCCGGTTGCATCCTGAAAATACTGTACGTTTAAAATATCTTCCTTTTTAAGTGTGCCTTGGCGATATAAAACAGTTGCTTCAGCTACAGAAATACAAATATTACTGGCGCCGGTATCAAAAATGAATTTCAATCTTAATCCGTTAATTTCAATCCACACATATTTTACACCGTTTTGGTTTTCCATTTTAATTCTTGTTTTTGCCGAAGAATTATTAGGAGATTGTCTATTATTTTCATATTGGCCTTTATTTGGATTCCGCAGTCCATTCTTTCTCCCTGACTTACGTTCGCAAGAAGTAAGAAAAATCATACATACTATTAGACTGAAAATATAAAATTTACTTTTCATGGCTCTTCTTCTCCATTCCAGCAATAATACCTGGTTTAGGAATTATGTGTATTACAAATCTTTGATTCGCTTGATTGCCTGTAACATCTGGATAAACCCTAAATGGACTTGCTTGTCCGCTACCTGAAATTATTACTTCACAATAGTTGGACTCAAAAATCACCTGATTCCTATACCAAAACTTAACCAATGCTAATGCTCGTTCGTAGCTCAATTCATAATTGCGCGGATAAAAGTCTTTTGAAGACTGACCCTCTATAATCAATAAATACTTGACATTTGAATTCTTGGATGTCGCATTATCAACAAAACTCTTGATGGATCTTCCAACTTCTAAAAGTCGATTTAATTGGAATTCTGATATGTCTTGAATATCGGAACTACCGGTTCGAAACGAAACTTTAATATCTTTAATAGTATGACGTTTATATAGTGAATCATATTCAAAATATTGCGAATTGATATTTTGTATGGATTCTTCAATTTCCTTAATCTTATCCAATTGTGCCTGTGTTGCTTTTCGTTCGTTTTCTATATCAACCATTTTTCTGTGTAACAGTGCAATAGTCAGAATAAATAGAACTAACATCACAAAAAATAAACTTGTCATTAAGTCTGAATAACTTGTCCAAAAAAAAGACTCTTTCTTCTGTTTTGACATTATAAAATCCACTTTAATAGATTAATAATCCAACCTAAAAGAATGGGCAAAATATAGAATAAGCATGTAACCGCTACTAGACTACCGCCAGCAATAGTCAATACTTTAAGCCATTTTGGGAAACTGATCTCTTGAGATATTACTCCTCCATCAGTTTTTGCTTTGGCTAATGCACGTATTTCTCTGGCTAATTCTTCAATTTTCCTACTTTGTAAGTTTGTTGCTTCCTTAAAATCCCTAATACCTTCTTTAATATGAGTAAGGTTTTTGACTTCATCAACAAGTTTCGTGATTTCATGTAACTTACTATTCAGTGCTTGTTGTTGATCTGTTGTTGCTTTCTCGAAAATTTGTTGTGTTTTTGTAACTGATTCCTTAACTATATCTGTAGTGATTTCTAATGCATCTTTCAACCTTTCTTGTTGTTGTTGCATAACACCATTTAAATTCAATATCTGCCCATTGAGTGATTCTTGCAATTTAGTCAGGGATTCTCCAGTAGTCTCGTTAAACCGACTTAATGACTTTTGCACTTCCAAGTTTGCTACATCAAAGTTTTCAGCAATCCACTTCTCGTTTTTTGCAAAAAACTTACCTGCATTTTCAATTACTTGAGTCCTGTTTTCATAATTATCCAGTTTTTGGTTTAAAGACTGAATAGTGGCCAAATATTGATTTGCCCCATTTAAATACTGTGCAAATATTCCTATTTCATTTGTACTGTTCTTGAGTTTTTCATAAACTGTAATGTTAACGGTAGCTATTTCGTCGATTTTCAATTGATTAATAGACTTCAATAATTCAGATTGAAGTTGGTATGTGACGCTAACTTGTGATAAAGTAATTTGTAATTCTTGCGTATTTTTAGCAAACGCACTGTTGAATGAAATAAGATTACGTGTCAATTCAACAAGAGCACTAGAAGTGTCATTTGAAATATTCGGCAATAATTCTCCCTGAATCCAACTCAGGAATTCATTTTTTGACTTTTCAACATGAATTTTTGCATCCTTTGCAATATATGAAGCATAGGTGGTCAATGATATCCCAACAATACTTGACATCATTGCTAATGCCACTCCGCCTAATAACGATTCAATCCCCTTAGCACCCGAACCATTACTTGTATTTAACAAATCGTTTAATCCTCCACTAAAAACTAAAAAACCAACCCCAATTAATATCCCGAGCATTGTTCCTACCAAACCAAGATACAGAGGGACAGGAATAAGAGTATGAATTTCTTCTTCCATCGAATCGCTATTTCTGTCAATTATATCTTTCATCAAATGGAAATCACTTACTGCTCCATTGTTTTTATTAAGATAGTTATTAAGCGAATTTATAATTGCTTTGAACACATAATTAGTGTCTGTCCATAAAGTCCTTCATTTCATGATTTCTGATAATTTTTTTCAATGCGTGAAGAATTTTTTACTTCGAAAAAATATTCGATAACGCTTACGCAGCGATCAGGTGTTTATATCTTGCCCAAATTTGTT
>JAUSOY010000026.1 GCA_030656615.1 Bacteroidales bacterium
TAGGGTCAAGTCGTTGAATAGTTTCATAATGCCTGTATCTTTAATACTAAGATACTTATTCTTCTTATACCCAAAATATTTTTATCGTTAAGTTATTATATTAGTTATCAACAATTTAAGTTTAAAGACAGACTCTAACTATATATGATTTACTTGTATTGGATAACGACAAAGCAGATGATGGCTCTTCCCATAAAAAATTTCCATAACTATCAATACCCACGGCAATAATCTGATTTAAATTCATTGATACATTATCAACATTAAGACTGTCATAAATTAAAAAAGATAGATTGTCGCTAATAAAAGCATTGTCAATTGTGAAACCAGTAAAAGAGGTGGCAGCGTTAGAAATAAATTTTTTCCCAAAATCCGTCCAGAGACGTTCTCCTGTTGATGAAAATTTCTGGCCATAAATTTCTGTTCCACATGGTAATAAGTCAATACGATGATTCCAGAATACAACTGTTTCACCATCCTGATTTTTGCCTGCTATCCTGGGAAAATCGTTAAAAATATTAGATTCAGTACTAAGCAACAAGCCGTTTTCCTGCCAACTTATCACCCCTTCCGAACTGATATGTTGTAAATACGAGTCGGGTCTGCTAGAGCTACCCACAAAACTATGCCAAGCTATCAGCATATCATCTTCTCCACCGCTTAAGGCATCATAATTTTGCCAAAGGGTCATAAAACCCAGGTTGTAAATTACTTTTCCCTCTCCAAAAAGCGCATTTCCACTTTCGTCAAATTTTTGTACCCAAATCGTTACTACACTCCCAAACAAGCCACCGGATGATTTAGTAAATGAAACCATGCTTCCATCAGCCCCTGATGAAATCAGCTTTGGCTTACCACATGAGAAGGATGCATCATTGATCATTACAGGAGTTACCCAGCTTATTGCACCATCGCTTCCAATTTTCTGAAGCATAATTTTATTTTTCCCATCTGTGAATGAAATCATTTCGGTTCCAATAAATAAATTCCCAATTTGAGATAGACTTATTGAAGTGTTCGTAAGGCTACTTGTATCTATATCTGTTTGGTATATAGTGACACCTTCTGTGCCCCATAAAAATTCACCGTTAGAAGAAATTTTGGATGCATATAATTCATTCATGCCATCTTTTAAATCATACCATACAATAAAAGCATTGCCATTTTCATCGCTAATAATGTCGAGCGGTGCATGATATTCATTCTCTAAAGAACTGCTGATAGTTAATCCCTGGGGATCCCAACATAAAGTGCCATCGGCATTTATCAATTGCATTTTTACTGTTATTGTTGGATTGGCTTCAATCCAGGCAATAAATACCTGACCATTCAATCCTGGTGTAACTACGGTAGAAAATTTTTGACCAGGATTATTGCAAAATGTTGTGTTGTTCATTACGTCTGAAGTCCATTGCGACCAGGCATACAAGGAAAATGCCAGATACACAATTGTGAAAGAAAGAATTTTTTTCATAACTTAATAATTTTAAGTAACATAGTTGAATAATTAAGTAAAAAGTATTTGGTCCATTTTTAAACCAGATCAAAGATAGAGGATGGGCAAATGAAGGAAAGCAAATATTGCTAAAACCTGTTATAGACAATATATGTACACATTGACACACAGCTTATTATAAATACAGCAACAATACAATTAAACTAGCAATTCACTTGAAACATTTTAATACTTTTCAAATACTGAATTCAGGTTTTCATCAATTCCTGTTAAATTGAGTTTTTTTCTTAAACGATATCTTGCTGTAACAATGCTGGCAGGATTCAGATGTAAAATATCAGCAATCTCTTTGGAATTCATATTTAATTTAAGAAAGGCACACAATCTTTTTTCATATTGGGTCAGATTAGGATAGTCGTTGGTAAGGTTTGCGAAAAAATCAGGATGAAGCTGGGTGAGCTCTTTCTCGAATGCCTCCCAAAGATCAAGTTTTTGATGCAGACGCAATTCCGAAATAACCGCACCAAATGCATTACTATTTTCGGATATTATTTCATCGCTTGTAGATAACGTATTAATAACTTTAGAGATAAGCTGATTTTGATTGGTAATATGCAGCATCTTATAGGTTACTTCACGCGATTTCATTTCAATGTCCATTTGCAGCAGTTGTTTTTCCCTGCTCAACCTTTCATTATCAAGCTTGCTTTTTTGTACTTTGAGTCTCAATAAAAAATATGTAGCAATACTTACTCCAATCCAAACCGAAATAATCAACCACAAGGTCAATTGCCTTTTTTTATGGTTTAACTCATTTATTTCCATCTCAGCATGGTACTTATCTTTGATCTCCAGCATATCAATCCCTAATGTTTTTCCATGCATGTAAATGGAGTCATTTATTTCGTTTATTCTCTCCGAATAAAAAAGGGCACTATCAAGTAAATGTAGGTCAAAAAAGAGTATTTTCAGGTTCTCATATGAAAAAAGCAACTGATAGAAATTATTCGTATTTGTTACCTGAGCTAAAGCAAGATATGCAAATCTGTGTGCTTCCTGATAGTTTTTCATTTTGATATTTATCAGGCTCAAGTTATTATAGATCCTTGGAAGAAGTTCTGATAAATTGAATTCCTGAGCAATAGTCAAACTTTTATTAAAATATAATTGGGAGCTATCATTTAAATTCAAAAAATTATAAATAATACCAATATTCTGATAATTAGTGTCTGTCCATAAAGTCCTTCATTTCATGATTTCTGATAATTTTTTTCAATGCGTGAAGAATTTTTTACTTCGAAAAAATATTCGATAACGCTTACGCAGCGATCAGGTGTTTATATCTTGCCCAAATTTGTT
>JAUSOY010000028.1 GCA_030656615.1 Bacteroidales bacterium
AAGAATTATACGCAAAATACTCATTACCAAATAATTCTCAGACAATGATTTCGGTGCCTGGTTAGATTACTAGGTTAAAATGGGCACTGAAACAGTTGACGGGTCGCTTCCAGGGGCGGCCCGTTTTGCTTTTTTAAAAAAGATTCGCGCATTAATGTGTTGACTGTTTGAACAGATCAAACCCATTGTCCAAAATGCTGATTACATTTTCAAGACGTCTCTATTTGCAAATCATTGCTTCCCTTTCATAGATCCAACGATTGTCTGAATCTTCAATCAGTACAATACAAATACTAAAAACTTTTGTCAACAAATGATTACATTTGTGATGACGGACTGTTTCATCTGATTTTCTGACTCCAGTTATTCAAAAATGCCAAAACCAAGCATACCTTGTAAAGTCATTATTTTAATCGCAATAAGCCTGTTGCATTACTACGCATTTGCAGAGGTCAAAAAAACAGGTATTCCTTTTATCAGGAATTATGATAGACCAGAATACAGGGCAGGGCAACAGACTTGGTCGATAGAACAAGGAACTAACGGGCTGATGTATTTTGCCAATAACGATGGATTGCTTGAATTTGATGGAAAGAACTGGAGTATTTATCCACTTCCAAGCCATGGGTTTATACGAGCCATTAAAAATGGCGAGAATAACATTCTGTATGCCGGGGGTTACAATGAACTTGGATTTTACACGTTGGGGGAATCGGGTGGCGCCGTATATCAGAGCCTAACCCCCCTGCTGCCCGAAAAGAACCGGAATTTTGATGATATATGGAAAATTTATGTCCACCCCGATGGAGTAATATTCCAGTCGTATACTCAATTAATGATTTACAAAGACAATAAAATTAAGGTAATACCGGCTCCTTCTTTCTTTCATTTTTCGTTTTATATCAATGGTGAATACTATGTCAACGACAGGCGTCATGGCTTACATCGCTACGCTTTTGGAGCACTTTTTCCATTAAGCGGTGCAGAACCTTTAAGAGGAAAAGAAATATGGGCGATGTTGTCATATCATCAAAAACTACTCATTTGTACTGCTGCCGATGGCGTATTTATGTACGATGGCAACTCCCTTAAAGAATGGAAAACTGAAGTTTCTGAACTTTTAAAAAGAGATCAGATTTATTGTGCCATGCCGCTCGAAAACAAGTCCTTTGTATTTGGAACCATCCAAAACGGTCTAATTATTAGCGATTACAATGGTTCGCTGATTCAGTCCATAAACCGGTCTAAAGGAATTCAAAACAATACAATCCTAAGTCTACAAACTGATCACGAAGGAAATCTATGGCTGGGTACTGATTTTGGCATTGATTATGTTAAAATAAACTCACCTTTATCTATTTACTCTCACAACTATGGAATCAGTTCAGGGTATACGGCTTTAATAAGTGACGGTCTGCTTTATTTTGGTACCAACCAAGGTTTGTTCACCCGTAAATGGCCGCATGATGTTTTTGATAATCAACCATTTCGCATAATTGAAGAAACAAGAGGACAGGTTTGGTGTCTTGAAAAAATTAACGGAATCATTTTCTGCGGACACAACAATGGTACATTTATTATTGAGAATAACAGAGCTGTAAAAATCAGCGATATACCCGGTGGTTGGACTTATATTCAATCTCCGGAAGACCCAGAGAGCATCATTGGGGGCACTTATACAGGACTCATTTTATTCCGCAATGAAAATGGAAAGTGGAATTTTAAAGGAAAAATCCATGGGTTTTCAGAATCTTCAAGAACCCTTGCCTTCGACAAAAAAGGAAATTTATGGATGGCTCACGGCCTTAAAGGGGTATATAAACTTAAGCTCTCGCCGGGGAATGACAGTATAAAACAAGTTGAGTTTTATAATTCAACAAACAGCGCCATTCCGAATCAAGGTATTTCTATGGCAAACCTGGGAAACGAATTGATTTTTCATGGTCCAAAAGGATTCTTTAAATATGATGATTTAACTCGCCAGTTTTATCATTCAAACCCTTTTGAAAAATATATCATTCAAAATCAAATATCTAAAATTCATAAGGATGCGGATGGAAACATCTGGTATTTTACTGCAAAAAACGTTGGTGTTCTCAGGGTGCAGGAAGACGGCAGCTTCAATAATATTATTCTTCCCTTTAAAGAATTAGAGGGAACCTTTGTTTCTGGTTTTGAATTTGTATATCCCTTCGATGAAAAAAACATCTTTTTTGGAACCGCAAACGGATTTGTACATTACGACCCCTCCATCAAAAAAAACTATCAATATCCCTTTACTGTCTTTCTGAAAGCATTTCACACATACAACCCTGATAGTGTCATCGTATTGAAAAAAACCATTCCGGATAATCCAATTGTATTAAAATTCAAAAATAATCGTATTGAGTTTTTATTTGCTGCAAATGATTTTGAAAACACTGGCCAGATATTGCTTTCGACAAAGCTGGAAGGTTATGAACAAAACTGGACAGAGTGGCAATCGAAATATTTCAGAGAGTTTACGAATCTGAAAGAAGGAAAATACACATTTAAGGTCAGAGCTCAAAATTTATATGAAACGATATCCGAAACGGCAGAAATCCAATTCGAAATATCACCGCCATTTTCACGAAGCACAATTGCTTATATTCTATATGTTATTTCGGTTTTGGGCTTCATAATCCTGGTAATTACGCTTATAAAACTACGGGTTGAAAAATCGAAACTCAAAAGCCGGAAAGAACAGGAGGAACAGTTTAGAAATAGGGAAGAAAAACTCCATAGAGAAGCTCTTGAATCGGAAAAGGAAATTATCCGCATGAGAAATGAAAAACTCCGCGAGCAGATGATCATGAAAGACAAGGAACTTGCCAATGCTACCATGCAAAGTCTTCAGAAAAATAAAATCCTGCGTTCACTTCGTGACGAATTGCAAAAGGTTGTACAATCAAAACAGGAAGGAAATCTCAAATATCAAATTTCTACCTTAATAAAGAAAATCAACAAAGACATTGATACTGAAAAACAGTGGGAAGTATTCGAAACGCACTTCGAAAATGTTCACGAAGCCTTTCTTACACGTTTAAAAGCCAATTACCCAGATCTAAGCCCCCGAGAACTCAAACTTTGTGCCTATCTGCGGATGAATATTTCAAGCAAAGAAATTTCAGAATTAATGAACATTTCAACACGGGGCGTTGAAATCAGCCGCTACCGACTGCGTAAAAAGTTTAATTTGGACCGACAGGACAACCTTACTGATTTTATTCTATCCTTTTAATCCTTTCAACATCCCCCTACCAGTAAGCCTTTTTTATAGAGAAGGGATTATTCTGTTGAACAGTATTATTATATTATTGTTAATCAATCATATACACCATGATTGATGTAATATTGATGTAACAAATCCTAGGTTGTGATGTGATTTTTATGCAGTAAAAAAGTTGACATTCCGTTGTTATAACATTTACTTAGTGTCACAAAACGAACGAATTCCGGCAATTATGCCGATTACAACAAAAAACCGAAATTAACTCTTTGTGCGATGAGAAAATTCCACCTAATCTTATTGCTGTTTGGATTAAGCATACATCTTGCTTTGTTTTCCCAAACGGCAACGGTCACCGGAGTAGTAAGCTCCTCCGAAGACAACCTGCCTATTCCAGGGGCAACCATTTTGGTTAAGTCCACGTCCATAGGCACTTCCACCGATTTAGACGGCAAATTCCGCCTGGATAATGTTACAACCGGTTCAACCCTCGTCTTTTCATTTGTTGGGATGAAATCCGAAGAACGCGTATTCACCGGCAAAACCAACTTAAACATTGTTTTGCAACCCGTTTATACCCGACTTGATGAAGTGGTTGTAATCGGGTATGGTGTTCAGAAAAAAAGTGTTAACACCGGAGCCATCACCAAGGTGGAAATCAAAGAAATCGAAAAATCAGGAGGCAAGCGTATTGAGCAGGTTCTCCAAGGTCGTGTTCCGGGCGTTATTGTCACCAGCAATTCTGGCCAGCCGGGTGCATCTGCTGAAGTTATCATCCGGGGAACCTCTTCCATCAACAGCGGGACGCAACCCTTGTTTATTGTGGATGGAATGGCTATTGAAGGAGGTATTGATTACATCAATCCTTCAGATATCGAGTCCGTTGAGGTTTTAAAAGATGCTGCTTCAGCTGCCATCTACGGAACCCGTGCTGCCAATGGTGTAATCATTATTTCAACACGTAGCGGAAAAACCGGTGGAGTAAGTACGCTCAATATGTCATACGACAGCTATTTTGGCTTCCAAAATCCATGGAAGAAACTCAAGCTACTGAATGCCCACGAATATGCTGTTTTGATGAACGAAGCCAGTGTAAATTCTGGAGAACCTCTGCCCTTTGCAGATCCTCAAATGTATGGTGAAGGTACCGACTGGCAAGAAGAAGTTTTCAATTACAAAGCACCGGTTCAAAATCACAGTGTTAATATTAGTGGTGGAAATGATAAATCGGGATATTACGCATCTATCGCATACTTAGAACAAGATGGAATTGTTGCCAAAGGAAATTCAGAATACAACCGACTCAATGTACGTTTCAATTCAGACCATAATGTTTCCGAGCGCTTTAAATTTGGTAACAAAATAGGATATGCCAGAACTTTTAGCCGTGGAATTGCAGAAAACACCGAATGGGGTTCGCCACTTTCGAGAGCATTGAATATGGATCCTATCACTCCGGTAATTATTACCGATCCCGCTGAGGCTGCGCTGTATGAGCAAAATTATCCCAATGCTATAATGGATGCCAACGGAAATTATTATGGAATATCACAGTACGTTACTTCCGAAATTCTTAACCCGGTAGCGGCCTTATCCATACTCAACCAAAAAGGATATGCCGACAAAATCGTTAGTAGTTTATATGGCGAATTTGAAATTATGAAGAATCTGAAATTCAGAAGTGAATTCGGTTCAGATTTGGCCTATTGGGGAAATGACGCTTCTACTCCGAAATATTACCTCAACGCCACCAATAAAGCAGATTATGACATTGCAAACCGTGGTTATTATAAGGGACTAACTTGGAACTGGGAAAACACCCTCAGTTACAGCCTCAAATTCAGAGAAAAACATAATCTGACCGTTTTGGCCGGTACCTCCGCTCTTAAATCGGTAGGTGAAGGAATGGGTGGTTCAAAGCAGGGATTTCCTTACTATGATCCTAACATGAATTTCTTCAATTATCTACAGGATAAAGAAAGCGAACAACTTTTTGGTTACGGATATCAATCGGCCCTCGCCTCTATTTTTGGAAGAGCAATCTATAATTTTGACGATAAATACCTTTTTACAGCCATTTTGCGTCGTGATGGTTCTTCAAATTTCGGCAACAACAACCGTTATGCAATATTTCCTTCTGTATCAGCTGGATGGGTTGTTTCAAAAGAATCCTTTCTTGCTGATAATGATGTCATTAGTTTCCTGAAATTGAGAGCAAGCTGGGGAAGAAATGGGAACGAAAAAATTGAATCTTTTGCATACACGTCCGTCATGGCAAGCAACTGGTACACTTTTGGACAGGGCGAAATATTAACCACCGGGTCAATTCCGGCACGAATTTCCAATCCTGATCTCCGTTGGGAAACTGTTCAAATGCTGGACTTAGGGCTTGACCTTGGATTATACAAAGACAGATTGTTGCTAACCATGGATTATTTCAACAAAACCACTTACGACCTCCTTGTGGCTGCTCCTATTCCGGAACTAGTCGGAAATGGATCTCCCATTACCAACTTGGGCGACATGAGAAACAGAGGACTTGAAGTAGACATTAGATACAGAGATCAATTTAATGGTATACATTATAATACCGGATTAAATTTCTCATACCTCACCAATAAAGTTATTAAAATCGGAAACGAAGCTGGATACATTACCGGTCAGAAATGGGGCCCTCAGGGACTTGAAATTACCCGTATTACGGAAGGTGAACCCATTCATCACTTCTTTGGATACATGACCAATGGATTATTCCAGAATCAGGCTGAAGTGGTTGCTTATGTTAACTCAGAAGGAAAACCTTTGCAACCCAACGCTGAACCCGGAGATGTAAGGTTCAAAGACCTCAATGGAGACGGAATTATCAATGACAAAGACCGCACCATTATTGGCAGTCCTATTCCCGACTGGACCATGGGATTCAGTTTCAATGCTGATTACAGAAATTTTGATATGACTGTGTTTTTCCAAGGAGTATTTGGGCGTCAGATTTATAACGCCTCACACCGTTATGATTTACCCATTGCCAACCGTAATGCTGATCAGATTGAACGCTGGCATGGTGAAGGAACCTCAAACACCATTCCGAGACTTACCATACAGGATTTGAATGGTAACTCAACCTCCTCCGATATATACATTGAAAATGGAGATTATGTCCGCCTCAAAAATATTCAAATAGGTTATACACTGAATAAATCAAGCGCCGGATGGCTTCCTCTCAACTCGGTGAGGTTATACATATCGGCCATGAATCTTCTTACATTCACTTCTTACTCAGGATTTGATCCTGAAATTGTTGGCGGTGTTGATCGTGGTATTTATCCACAGCCCCGCACTATATTATTTGGAGCCAATGTCAAATTTTAATGATTAAACACATGAAGACAAAATACATATTGGCTGCATTGACCATTATCAGCATCAGCAGCCTCTCCTGTAAAAAATCTTTTCTCGAACTCAGTCCTCAAAATACTAGGTTGGAAGAAAATTATTACCAGAACGAAAAAGACATGTTTGAAGCCCTTGTTGCCACATATGATGTGCTTCAATGGGGTGGCTATAAGGGATATGTTCCTGAAACCATGTTGGGCGATGCTGCCTCGGACGATACACATGCT
This sequence comes from Bacteroidales bacterium, assembly GCA_030656615.1. Lineage (GTDB taxonomy): Bacteria > Bacteroidota > Bacteroidia > Bacteroidales > TTA-H9 > JAUSOY01. Next base: position 6,871 of record JAUSOY010000028.1, read on the forward strand.
GGCGGAGCTAATGCTGCAGACCAGCCTTCATGGGTTGCTCTTGATAATTTCACACTAACCCCTTCGCTGGGGCCACAGATCAGTATTTGGGGCAGATATTATGCAGGAATATACCGAGCTAATCTTTTCCTCGAAAAAATTGACGGAGCCGAAACCTCTGAGTCTTTTTATAAGCGCTCAGTTGCCGAAGTGAAGTTTCTGAGGGCGTATTACTACTTTATGTTAGAGCGCTGGTTTGGTAATATTCCTTTAATATTAAAAACCTTAAGTCCAACCGAATATAACTTCCCGCAATCGAAACCAGCTGCAGTCTTTGCGCAAATCGAAAAAGATTTAAGAGAAGCCATTCCTGATTTGCCAGAAATGGTAAGCGGGGCAGAAGCCGGCCGTATCAGTAAGGGTGCCGGACAATCACTACTGGCCCGGGTCATTTTATTCCAGAATAAGGACTCTAGAATGGGCGAAGTTGCGAACCTTACTGATTCCGTCATCAACAGTGGAATATATTCACTCGTACCAGATTTTGCAAGTCTGTGGGACAATGAAAACCGCAATTCCTCTGAGTCTATTTTCGAAATTCAGCATTCTGAAAAATCAAGCTGGGGCGACTGGGGATGGCTTCCCGGTGGAGAAGGAAATATTGGTGTTCAGATGATTGGTATGCGTGATTACAACGGCCCAAAATATAATTCAGGCTGGGGCTTTTGCCCAGTAACCCCTGAACTGGTTGCTGTAATGCAGGGAGACCCACGCTTTGATGCCACAATTATTGATGGCTCACAAGGTGAACTTTCTGCCGGATTCTTTAATACGGTTATTGACGGACAAAATGCCAGCTACAAACCTGGTTATCAAAATACTGGCTATTTCAACAAGAAGTTTGCTCCCCTCAAAGCATACATCTCTCCTGATGGAACGCCGGAACTTAACTGGACAAACAACATCATTGAGATTCGCTATGCCGACGTATTGCTTATGGCAGCAGAAGCATATGCCCGCAGCGGAAATTCATCCATGGCACTTAATTATCTCAATCAGGTGAGAACCCGGGTTGGGTTAATAAATGCTCCGGGTATCAACCTTCTTCAGGAGATATATACCGAAAGACGTATCGAATTTGCTCTGGAAGGACAGCGTTACTGGGATCTTCTCAGAACCGGTAAAGCCAGCCAATTCCTTTCAGAAAAAGGTTGGAGAGCAAACCGTAACGAATTTCTTCCAATTCCCCAAGGTGAAATCGATAATACACACGGTGTTTTAATTCAAAACCTCGGTTATTAATCACAGGATGAACGACTTTAAAATTATAACCATGAAATCAAGTAGAAAATATTCTTTTCTGGCGGTTCTTATACTGATATTTTCAGGCCTCATAAGTTGTGGACCCAAGCAGGATGAGGGCCCCGATATGGGCAATCCGCCTACCGAAAATGACCTCAGTTTTGAAATTACTCCGGTCAATAATCCGAATATTCTATCCTTTACAAACACTTCTAAAGTAGCCGGTATTGCACTTTGGGAAATCAGTAAGGAAGGAGAGCCCGCCCAAGCTGGCAAAGGGCAGAGTATTAAACAAATATTCCCTTATAAAGGCGAATATTCAGTTACACTGACTTTATTCGCAAAAGGCGGATCAGCAAAAAAAACCAAGACCTTTTCCATTGCAGATGATAACCTCAGCCTACTGTGTGATAACGAAACCTTTAATCTCCTCACCGGTGGTTGCGGTGTGGCTGAAGGCAAAACTTGGCTTTGGAATAAAACCGTAGCCGGTCACTTTGGCGTTGGTCCAGCCGACAGTTATGAACCTATCTGGTGGTCAGCAGGGCCTTTGGATAAAGAAGGTGTTGGGATGTACGACGATAAAATGACTTTCAAAATTGATGGTCTGAGTTATTCCTATGAAAACAATGGCGATACCTATGTAAATAAAGAATTCTGGGCTGACTTTGGTTTAACATCTCAACCCAACGAAGACTTTACTGCCGCATACACGCCTCCACAAAACATGACATGGAATATCAGTGAAAGCGGTGGGAAAAAATTCCTTTCCATTTCCAAAAACGGATTTCTGAGTTATTATTATGGCGTTCCGGTAATCTATGAAATCGTTGAACTTTCTGAAGACGAAATGTTCCTTATTTCGCGTCATAGTAGCATTTCGTGGTTCTATCGTTTCATACGTGAAGGTTTTGAACCTCCTCCTCCTCCTCCTCCCATTGATAAACCGATTGCTTCAAAAGACATTTTCGACACATTCGATGAGCCGGGCACAATGAAATGGTTCTTCGAAGGAGGCACGGATGGTACTTTCTCCGAAATGTACGACAACCCGGAACCTACAGGAATAAATTTCAGCAAAAAGGTAGCTCAGTATTCCAGAGGAACTACATTCCAATACACTAATACACAATTTGAGCTCGATTACCGCATTGATTTAACTACGCGCAACGTGTTCAAAGTGAAGGTGTATTTTGTATCCAATCCGGAAATTACAGCACAAAATACCACGGTGTCTATCAAACTCCAGAACAGTCTTTTAGGAGGAAATGCATGGACAACACAGGTAGAAAAAAAGGTTACTATCACGGAGAAATACAAATGGGTTGAGGCAATCTTTGATTTTAGTGATGCGCAGACTATTACCCGCAAGGATTTCGACAAAATTGTACTACAATTCGGTGGAGAGGGCCATTTAAAACCCGGCACCTTCTATTTTGATGATTTTGAACTTGCCGGTGGGCCCGGTGGTGGTCTTTACGACCTCATCTGGCAGGAAGACTTTAATTACACTGGCGCTCCTTCATCCGAATTCTGGTCGTATGATATAGGAATCGGTAATAATGGCTGGGGAAATAATGAATCTCAATTCTATACCGAAAGACCCGAAAATTCGAAGGTTGAAAATGGTGTTCTTAAAATCACTGCCCTCAAAGAAATCTATGGCGGCAAAAGTTATACATCTGCCCGAATTAAAACCCAAAACAAATTCTCATTCCAAAAAGGATTGGTAGAAATCAGGGCGAAAATGCCAGGAGGTAATGGTATTTGGCCTGCCCTGTGGATGCTGGGCGATAACTTTGCAAGCAGTGGATGGCCTGCCTGCGGCGAAATTGATATTGCCGAATACCGCGGAAAAGAACCCAACGTTATTCACGGCTCCACACATACTCCATCAAGCTATGGTAATACCATAAATACCGGCACCAAAACCGTTCCTTCCGTCGAAACTGAATTCCACATTTATTCTATGGAATGGGACGCCGAAAACATCCGCTTTATGGTAGACAACCAATTGTTTTATACCTACAACCCGGGAGCTTATAATGCCAATACCTGGCCATTCAACCAAAGTATGTTTCTCATCCTGAACGTGGCGGTTGGAGGCAACTTTGGAGGTGCTATTGATGATGGTATATTCCCTCAAACCATGGAAGTAGATTATATTAAAGTTTACCAAAAAAAGATTCGTTAACCGAAACATGCCGAAATCTTTCAGCAAATATTTTAAACGAATTCTCTTCACTGCGGTACTGACGGCCATACTGTTTTCCTGTTCCAGGGAAAATGGCCGTCAGGCCAATGTGGAAGAATTACTCAGCCAAATGAGTTTGGATGAAAAGATTGGCCAAATGTGTCAATTGCATGGAGAAAATGCAAGCCATGATACGGCCTTTCTACATCTGGTTCGACAAGGATGGATAGGATCTGTGCTGAACGAAACCGACCCAAATCAAATCAATGCCCTTCAAAAAACAGCAATAGAAGAGTCACGACTGGGCATACCAATCCTTTTCGGCAGGGATGTTATCCATGGATTTAAAACCATTTTCCCGGTAAACCTTGGATTAGCGGCTACTTTTAATCCTGAATTGGTAAAAAAATGTGCCGAAGTATGGGCATCTGAAGCATTTAATAGCGGCATACGTTGGACTTTCGCCCCTTCGCTTGATATTTCTTATGATCCCAGATGGGGAAGAATTGCAGAAACCTATGGCGAAGATCCCTATTTGGTTACACAAATGGGATTGGCTGTGAACGAAGGCTTTCAGCAAAAATCAAAGGATAAACCACTGTTTGTAGCTACCTGTGCCAAGCATTTTGCAGGATATGGTACTGTTGAAGGTGGTCGCGATTACAATACTGTTGCGATACCTGAAATAGAACTGCATAATACATATTTCATTCCGTTTAAAGCCCTTGCTGATGCAGGAGTAAATACTTTTATGACTTCTTTCACCGAACTCAACGGTGTGCCGGCATCCGGAGACAAATGGCTTTTGAGAAATATTCTAAAAGAAACATGGAAATTTGATGGTTTTGTCGTTAGCGACTGGGGCTCTGTCAGAGAACAAATTGATCATGGGTATGTCACCAATGAAGAAGAAGCTGCCTTAAAAGCCGTCATAGCCGGTGTTGATATGGAGATGGCTTCAACCACCTATCGTGATTACCTGAAAAAACTTGTTGATGAAAAAAAGGTTTCCCTAGCGCTCATTGATGATGCTGTCAGGAGAATATTAACTTTAAAAAAGAATCTCGGCCTTTTCGAATCTCCCTATGTTTCCCCCCCAGTCTCACTACCTGCAAAAGAAATTCTCCTTTTAGCCAAACAGGCGGCTATACAAAGCATGGTATTACTAAAAAACGACCAAAACGTCCTACCGTTTTCCGAAAACATTAAATCGCTGGCTTTAATAGGCCCTATGGCCAACGATAAATATGAACAATTAGGAACCTGGATTTTTGATGGTGATACCAACCTCAGCATTACGCCTCTCATGGCCTTCCGCGCTCATTATGGTACTGAAAACATCCGCTATGTAAAAGCCTTGTCAACAACGCGTGATAATTCTGAAAAAGCTTTTGCAGAAGCTATTCATGCCACAAAGCAGAGCGATGCCGCTGTTGTGATTGTGGGCGAAGAATCCATTCTTACCGGTGAAGCTCACAGCAGGGCCCATCTTCATCTTCCCGGAGCACAGGAAAAATTGATTGAAGCCATTGCAAAAACCGGAAAACCATTGGTTATTGTTATCATGACTTCCCGTCCATTGATCATCGACCAGATAAGCATAATCGCCTCTGCACTGATTTATGCATGGCATCCCGGAAGTATGGGTGGTGAAGCACTTCTCGACATTCTACGCGGAAAAGTTTCTCCCTCCGGAAAACTTCCAGTGAGTTTTCCAATAACCGAAGGACAAATACCGATTTATTATCGTCACAAAAAGACTGGAAGACCTGCTTCTTACAAATCATGGACAAAATTGGAAGATATCCCTGTGCGTTCCTTCCAGACTTCCATCGGAAACACCAATCATTACCTTGATATTGGTTTTGAACCCCTTTATCCTTTTGGATATGGCTTATCCTATACCAAATTTGAGTATAGCAACATTCAGGTATCCTCTTCTCTTTTAAACATGAATGAAACCTTAATTGTTTCAGCCATCCTCCATAACAAGGGGAATGTTGATGCAGAAGAGGTGACGCAGTTATATATTCAGGATGTTACAGCCAGTTATACCCGTCCGGTAAAGGAGCTGAAGGGCCTGAAACGGATATTTCTAAAGGCTGGTGAATCCCAAAAAATTGAATTCCGGATTTCTTCTCGCGAACTTGCTTTTTATGATGCCCGGGGAAAGGAATTAATTGAAGAAGGCCTGTTTAATGTGTGGATTGGGACGGATTCACAAACCAAACTTAAAACTGTATTTCAGCTAACAAAATCTGAAACCTCGTATGAAAATTAATAACCAATATGTATTCAGGATTTCACTCATCGTTGCATTGGGTGGTTTTTTGATGGGTTTTGATGCCTCGGTCATCTCCGGTGTCATAAAATTCATTGAACCTGAATTTAATCTGAGCAAACTTGAGCTGGGATGGGCGGTCAGCTCACTAACCCTGACAGCTACTCTGGCCATGATATTTGCGGGTGGACTCAGCGATCGTTTTGGCCGCAAAAGGCTATTAACATGGGCTGCCTTGCTATATGGTGTTTCCGCTATCAGTTCTGCCATTGCACCCGATTTTATCACATTGGTCATTTCCCGTATGATTGGTGGCTTTGGTGTTGGCATATCACTAATCATTGCGCCCATGTACATTGCAGAAATTGCTCCTCCTGAAATACGAGGAAAGCTGGTTTCGTTAAACCAATTAAATATTGTGATGGGTATCTCGGCTGCCTTTTTTACAAATTATCTAATACTCAAACTTGGTCAGTCGGATAGCGTATGGGCTCAAAACCTAAAATTCAGCGAGTACAACTGGCGTTGGATGCTTGGATTAGAAGCCCTTCCGGCTCTGCTTTACTTTTTAGGTCTTTTCATTGTCCCCTGTTCTCCACGATGGTTAATCATGGCTGGCCGTGAGATAGAAGCACTTAAAGTGTTGGCTAAAACCGTAGGCGATGAAAAAGCCATGAATGATCTAAAAATCGTTAAGGCAAGCATACAAGAAGATATTACGAAAGAAAAAGCATCCCTTAAAGATGTTTTCAAACCTGTACTGCGTTCTGTTTTGATCATAGGAATTGTACTTGCCGTTTTGCAACAAATAACTGGTATCAACTCCGTGTTCTTTTATGCTCCCATGATTTTTGAACAATCGGGTATAGGAACGGATGCCGCTTTTACCCAGGCCATTTATGTAGGTATTATAAATCTGCTCTTTACAATTGCAGCCTTATTACTTATCGATAAAATCGGTCGAAAACCCTTGCTGAGTTTTGGTGTAACAGGAATTGTCATTTCCATGTTTGTTCTGGCCTATGGTTTCAGTTCAGCAACCTATACCATCTCACCCGATGCCGTCCAAAACCTTTCCGACACAACTATCATACAATCCGTAAAATCAATAGAAAATATTACTTATGGCAACCTTGCTGAATTCCGTCAGTCGATTGAAATGGCCATCGGTCATGAATCCTTTCTAAGAAATGAAACGGAGCTTACCCAAGCTGCTCTTCATCTAAATTCCACCCTGATTTTAATTGCAATACTGGCATTTGTCGCCTCCTTCGCAATTTCGATAGGACCGGTGATGTGGGTTTTGTTTTCCGAACTATTTCCAAACCGCGAAAGAGCTGTTGCCATCTCCTTCGTGGGGTTTATAAATTCTGTTGTAAGCTTTGGCGTTCAATTTGTTTTTCCCTGGGAACTTAAATTTTGGGGGGCTTCTACAACCTTCCTCATATATGGCATTTTTGCTGCACTTGGCTTGATATTCATTCTGACCCACGTTCCTGAAACCAAAGGAAAAACACTGGAAGAATTATCTGGCTTTTTACTTAACAAAAATCAAAAAAAGTCGCTATGAAACGTACAACTTTTATAATTCCTCTAATACTATTTGTAAGCTTTACGACGATTTTTTCGTGTAACGAACCAAGAAAAGATGCCACAGAAAACCAGGCTTCCAAAGTAAAATTGATTCACGAAAATGATGGCTATCATTTATTGGTAAATGGAGAAAAATTTTACATAAAAGGAGCTGGGCTTGAATTTGGAAATATGCAAAGCCTGAAGCTGCATGGCGGAAATTCATTCAGAACCTGGCGGGTTCATAACGGCAAACAATCAGGAAAAGAAGTCTTAGACGAGGCACTTAAAAATGGCCTAATGGTATGTATGGGCCTTGAAGTGGGCCGCGAAAGACATGGTTTTGATTACGATAACGTTGCTTTGGTCAAACAACAATACGAAGCCATCAAAAATGATGTTTTGGAGTTGAAAGATCATCCGGCTTTACTAATGTGGGGTATTGGAAATGAACTTAACCTCCGTTATACCAATCCTAAAGTGTGGGATGCCGTTAACAACATCGCTAAAATGATTCATGAGTTGGATCCGAATCATCTTACTACAACCATGCTTGCAGGTGCAGGAAAAGAAAATATCAGGCAGGTTCTTGAACGTTGTCCTAATCTGGATTTATTATCCTTCCAGTTGTATGGTGATATCGTTAATTTGCCACAGTACCTGAAAGAGAGCGATTATAATGGTGCATACATCGTTTCGGAATGGGGTGCAACCGGACATTGGGAAGTTGCACAAACGCTATGGGATCGTCCCATAGAGCAAAATAGTCATGAAAAAGCAATGGCATACAAGGAGCGTTATGAAAAAATCATCGCGTCGGATCCCAAACAGTGCATTGGTTCCTTTGTTTTCCTCTGGGGACAAAAACAGGAAAGAACGCCCACCTGGTATGGCCTTTTCCTCGAAAGCGGTGAAGAGACCGAATCTGTAGATGTTATGCACTATCTATGGAATAAGACGTGGCCTGAAAACCAAACACCCCGCCTTCTTTCTTTAGAACTCAACCAACTGAATGCTTTTAACAGTATCACCTTGACAGAAGGTCAAGACTGCACTGCTCAGGTTAAAGCCACTGAACCCGACAACGACATCATGCATTACCGATGGGTCATCCACAAAGAGGTACATCGAGAACATGAAAGTGATGGCGGTGATTTCGAAAAAGATCCGGATATCATCCTCGACTTCAAAAAGAAAGGGTCTACCGAAACCATTCAGTTCAAGGCTCCCAAAGCTGGAGAATACCGTCTTTATGTGTATGTGAGTGATGATAAGGGACATGCGGCCACGGCCAATATTCCATTTCTCATCAAATAACTATTAAATGGAAACGAAACAAATATCTGGTGGAAAATCTGCCCGGACTGGCAAAGGGCCTCTTTGGCAATTCTGTGAATCACAGGATGGAAGCTTTATAGCTCATGATGCCGATTACCTATCGAGGCTATATTTCCCTTTAATGAATGAGGCCGGGATGAAATCGTGGGTCAATCCGGAGCTTAAAGGCGACTTGTGTACTGCTTTCAGCCAGTATTTAACGGCTCCTCTTGTTACGGAAGAAACCCACCGAAATCTGTCTAGTCGAAACTGTTGGATAAGTATACACGGCCAAAAACCATGGTCGGCAACCGGGCTCAGTGCTTGGCAAAAAGCTATGAAGTGGGACAACAATCATCCTGAATCATCCTATGTAAAAGCACAACCCGGAGTTTTTACCCTATTCCGAGAAAACCAAGATTTGTCCATTGCAGCAACGATAAGTGTCTTTGTACCAGCCACCAAAGATACACTTGAAATACTACTCATTGGTATTGAAAACAAAGGCGAAGTACCAATTACGGCCGATTTTACTTATGCCATTCCTGTTTTTGGCCGACATGCCGATAATTTCCGTGACCATCGACAGGTTACCACCATGTTTCAAAGAAATTTCATTGAAAAAAGTGGAGTGCGTATAAAGCCCAACATCATCCATGATGAACATGGTCACCGGGCTAATACCCTCAATTATATCGTTTGTGGAACTGATGAAAATGGAAGCGCGCCATCACAGATATGGATAGATATGATGGATTTTATCGGTGAAGGAGGAAGCCTTGATAATCCTGAATCTGTATTTAAACACTTGGAGGCCAAAACATTTATACCATTAGAGGCCGACGGAAGAGAAGCTGTTGGAGCATTCCGTTTCGAAAACATTTCGTTTGAGGCGAATGAGAAAAAATACTTCATCATCTTACAGGGTATCAGCGATAACGACCAGGAAAGTCAGCACTGGACAAGTCAGTACGGTATGCTTTCCAAAACCCTTTATGCACTTGAACAAACAAAGAATTTTTGGCAGAATTATACAAAAGCCATTTCTTTTCATACATCTGACCCTTCCTTCGACCAATGGTTGCAATGGGTGGCCTATCAGGTAAAAGCCCGGCAAATCTTTGGCAATTCCTTCTTGCCTGATTTTGGTTACGGACGCGGTGGCCGAGGTTGGCGCGACTTATGGCAGGATTTGCTTTCCATCTTTTTGATTGACCCGGAAAGTGCACGCCTTGAAATCATCAATAACTTTAAAGGAGTAAGGATAGACGGGTCCAATGCAACCATCATAGGTTCGCAACCGGGTGAATTTATTGCTGATCGGAACAATGTTGCCCGCGCCTGGTGCGATCATGGCACATGGCCCGCTTTTGTACTCAACTTTTACATTCAGCAGACCGGTGATCTGGATATTTTACTCACCGAATTGCCTTACTGGAAAGATCAATTTACTCACCGGAGCAAAAGCAGAGATGAACAATGGGACCTGTCTAAAGGAAACCACCAACTTGATATCAACGACAAACCCTATTCGGGAAATTTATTCGAACACCTTTTATTGATGCAGTTGTCCGGCTTCTATAATGTAGGAGAGCACAATATTTTGCTTTTAGAAGGCGCCGACTGGAATGATACCTACGATATGGCGCGCGAAAGAGGTGAATCTGTAGGTTTTTATGCCTTTTATGCCAAAAACCTAGAGCTTCTTGCCGATTTATTACTTGCGCTTTACGATAAAGGAACAAAGACAATGCCCCTCCTATTTGAATTAAGCGAGCTAACCCATCTCCTCCCCAATTACCAAAAACCAGATTACCGTTCAGCCAAAGACAAACAGTTCTGTTTAAAACGTTTCTTTGATTCGGTTGAAAATCGTGTTTGCGGAGAAAGGATAGACGCAGATATACTTCAATTATCCAAAGACCTAAAAGAAAAATCACAACATATTTTTGAAATCATTCGTCGGCAGGAATGGCTGACGATTGATGAAATTTCAGGTTTTTATAACGGGCATTATAACAATAAAGGCCTCCCTGTAGATTATCCAACAGGGCCCAATCCCCAGATAGACCTTACATCACAGGTAATGGCTCTCATGCAGGGTTTGGCAAAACCTGAACAGGTAACACCCATAATGCGCTCGGTCAAAAAACTGCTAAAAGACGAAAAATCCTATGGTTACAGGCTGTGCAGACCCTTCAAGGAACTTGATTTAAACCTTGGCCGATTAACCGGATTTGTTTACGGTAATAAAGAACACGGCAGTAAATGGATGCAACAAAACATTATGTTAGCATACGCGCTTTATCTGAATGGTGCTTCAAAGAATGCAAATCAATTGATGGATGAAATTTTTAAACTCTGCACAAATTCTGCTAAATCGAAAATATTTCCTGGTATCCCTTCGTATTTTGAAAAATACGACCGGGGTGCTTATGCCTGGCTTACCGGTTCTTCCGCCTGGATGCTGGTAGCAATTACAACTCAAATGTTTGGCGTTAGAGGAGTTATGGGTAATTTATGTATAGCTCCTACACTGCAATCTTACCAGTTTGACGAAACAGGAGTTGCCAGTATTACAACCTCCTTTTCTGGAAAAAACATTAAAGTCAACTATATTATTAATAACCAACATAATACGGAGAATTATCGAATCAAAAGTGTTCTAATTAATGATATAATAACTAAAAACGAATCAAAAAATTCAAAATCTTGGATTATTGCCTCTAAAGAGTTCCTGACGCTATGTGATCAGAAACTTAATTCTATTCATGTTCAATTAACCTATATCAATGCTGAATAATTTTTAAACCCTTTTAATTCTAATCTTATGAAAAAGTTTTACCTGTTTTTAATGCTCTTGTCGATGATTACTATGGCTAACGCACAGTACATCTACAACGATTTTGATGCAAATCAAAATGAAACCTTCGTCGGATGGCCTAATAACCCGTCCATTATTGCCAACCCAAACAGCACCGGGCTCAACACCAGTGCTAATGTGGCAGAATGGCAGCGAACAACAGAACAGTGGGCTCATGTGTTTTGTACACTTGATGGAAAAATCGATTTTTCTACCGTAACTGAATTTGAAATGAAGGTTCAGGTTCCGGTCCCATGCACCATCCTTTTTAAATTGGAAGACAAACTCAATGGAGGTGTTTTTACCGAATTAAGTACAAACGTAGCCACCGTAAACCAATGGGTGCAGCTGAATTTTGATTTTGCTGGCGCACAATCCGGTTTATATGACAAGATTGTGATTTTCTTCGATTTTTCACAAACCAACGACAACCTTTTCTATTTTGATGAAATTACCGGTCCATCGTATGCGGGTGGAAATCCAGCAAAACCTTTACTGGCTCTTAATGTACAGGACAATTTCGAAAACACTGGATGGGGAACTATTACTACCTGGAAATTTCAGGATCCCAATATGGATGATTTGCCCGTTGTTACAGACCCGGCCAATGCTGCCAACCATGTAGCTGAATACAATCGCTCTGGCAGTTTCGAATGGACCAATGCCCAATTTGTTTTAGACCACCGTATGGATCTCTCTTCAAGAAACAAATTCGATGTTAAGGTATATTTCCCATCCTCCAACAACTATACCGGAAGCCTTACGCCCACCGCTGCAATGAAATTACAAAACAGCCTCCTGGGTGGTAACGCATGGTCGACCCAAACAGAAATAAAACAAACCATTACTCAGTTTGATCAGTGGGTAAGTTTGGTCTTTGATTTCAGTGCCGTTGCAGATAGTGTAAACTACGATCAGGTGGTCGTTCAATTTGGTGGAGAAGGTCATTTTACTCCTGGCATGTTCTATTTCGACGATTTAGCTCTGGAAGGAAGTGTTGGTATCGATAGAATGAATCAGAATACTACAGTTTACCCGAATCCGGTAACCAATACGCTTTTCCTTGCCAACAATCTTAAACATCAGGAAATCAGCATTTACTCCATATCAGGACAAAGAATGATTCATTCAGACAATCTTTCCAACAGCATTGACGTCAGTAATCTTCCCAACGGAATTTACACCATCCGAATCATTACTATAGATAAGCAATCGCTGGTAACGCGGTTTGTGAAAAAATAAAAGCCCGATTCAATAGGCAATTTTGGATTTTCTCGTAACTTAAAAAGATACTATAGAGTAGTTAAACCTACTCTTAGTATCTTTTTTCGGTATAATATTTCAGTGAAATTGGATAAATAATAGTTTGCTAGAACAGAATATTCATAGATTTCATTTGTTGACCTACCCGATTATAAAAGGAGGGTACATTATTTTGTGATGAAATCATATTGAATAATCATTTCATCATCAGAAAGTTTAAAAATCCTCTATCTGTTGTGTTCATTTTTGAACATTTTACTATATTTGGCCTACCAATCAACCAAAACCTGGCTATACTGATGGAAAAACGAAATGCTCGTATCCTCGTCGTGGATGACGATTTGGATATCTTACAAGCAGCAAAACTCTTCCTAAAACAACATTTCACGACCGTTCATATTGAGAATAATCCAAAAAACATTCCCGTTATACTACAGGAAAATCATTATGATGTTGTTTTGCTGGATATGAATTTTTCGCGTGAGGCCATCAGTGGCAAAGAAGGCTTCATGTGGTTGAAAACAATTCTCGAAATTAATCCAATCACCGTTGTGATATTTATTACCGGATACGGGGATATTGAATTAGCTGTTCAGGGTATAAAAGAGGGAGCATCTCACTTCCTGTTGAAACCCTGGGACAATAAAAAGTTACTGGCTACCATGGAAGCAAGCCTGCAAATGAGCTATTCCAAAAAAGAGCTGGAAGATTTACGCAATAAAAAAAGTCTGTTACTTACCAATCAAAATGATGTTTTTGCGGATATCATCGGTATGTCGAAAAGTATGGAAAAAGTGTTGGCTACCGTTGAAAAAGTGGCCCCTACCGTTGCAAACATTTTAATACTTGGTGAAAACGGAACCGGCAAAGAAGTCATTGCCCGTGCTATCCACAAAGCATCTGAACGCAATAAAGAGGTGTTTATTAGTGTTGATTTGGGTGCTATTAGTGAAAGTCTTTTTGAAAGCGAACTATTTGGTTTTAAGAAGGGAGCTTTCACCGATGCAAAAGAGGATCGCGCAGGACGTTTTGAGGTAGCTAATAAAGGCAGCATTTTTCTGGATGAGATCGGCAATCTGAGTCAGCCACTCCAGAGTAAACTTCTGAGCGTAATACAAAATAAAAAGGTAATACGGATTGGGACCAACAGGGAAATTCCTATCGATGTGCGGGTTATTTGTGCCACCAACATGCCTTTGTATCAAATGGTTAGCGAAAATAAATTCCGGCAGGACTTATTGTATCGTATCAATACCGTAGAAATTCAGGTACCTCCACTGCGTGAGCGCCAGGAAGATATTCCTTTACTTGCCGATCATTTCCTTAATATATATTGTAAAAAATATAAATCAGTCCTTAAAAGAATACATCCTTCTGCCATGGCCCGATTAAAAACGCATAAATGGCCCGGAAATATTCGTGAACTCCAGCATTCTATCGAAAGAGCCGTAATTCTTTCCGATTCAGATGTTCTTCAATCGACAGATTTTTTCTCGGAAAATCCAGAAAGACACGATCCGCAATTGCCGGATTTTCCAAACCTCAATCTTGAAGAAACCGAAAGACTTCTTGTTAGAAAAGTTATTGAAAAACACGGAAATAACATCAGTAAAGCAGCCCGTGAACTTGGCCTGACAAGAGCATCCCTTTATAGAAGAATCGAAAAATATGGTCTTTAAAAGTTTCAGATCCGGGATAATTCTACGCACGGGATTACTAATTGCCGTAATATGCGTTTTTGCTTTCCTGATTCAACGCAACGAATATTTGTTTAGCTCGGCCGTATTAGGATTACTCATCCTCATTATGATATCGGAGTTAATATTTTACATTGAGCGCACTAACCGCAGGCTACGAAATTTTCTCGACAGCATACGTTATGCTGACTTCAGTTCATCCTTCTCTGAAAATAAAACCGGGAAATCATTTAACGAACTCGACGAGGCTTTCAATAATGTAATCGTAGAATTCAAAAAACACCGTACCGATAAAGAAGAACAATATAACTACCTTAATACCGTGGTAGAGCATATTTCGGCCGGTCTTATTGCCTTTAATGAGGATGGGAAGATTAAATTATATAATATGGCTGCCGCCGGATTGCTGGGCCTGTCGAATCCAAAAAGCATACAGGATTTAATACGTGTTCATCCTGATTTTCCGAATCTGATCCAAAATATGGACCCCGGCGATAAATCTTTACTCAATTACAGCCTGAACGATGAAATGATTCAATTGTCGATTCACGCCACACGCTTTAAACTCCGTCAACAAAAATTTACCCTTATTTCTATTCAAAATATTCATGCAGAACTGGAAGAAAAAGAAGTTGAATCATGGCAAAAACTCATACGGGTACTTACCCATGAAATGATGAATTCCATCACTCCGATTTCTTCACTGGCGGGTACTATAAATGATATACTTCTTGACAAATCCGGTGATGCCTGTGTAATCAGACAACTGGACGAAGAAGATACCGAAAACATATGCAATGCCCTGCAAATCATCGGAAAAAGAAGTCAGGGATTATTAAATTTTGTTGAATTATACCGCAATCTTACGCGTATTCCTAAACCCGTTTTCCAATATTTTGAATTGTCCCAAGCCTTCGAAAACATCCAACAACTCCTTTCAGTACAATTGAAAGACAACAACATACGGTTTAGCGTTGAAAGCACTCCTTCCGATCTTCGTTTATTGGCCGATCCTGATTTATTGGATCAGGTACTCATCAACCTGATTATGAACGCCATTGACGCTTGTAAATCATCTCTAAGCCCACATATTCATATTAAGGCTTTTCAAATTCGAAATAATCGTTGCATCATTGAAGTTTCGGATAATGGCACTGGTATCACCGAAGACATTGTCGATAAAATTTTCATCCCGTTTTTTACGTCCAAACCTCAGGGCTCCGGTATCGGATTAAGTCTTGCACGGCAAATTATGCATCTTCATAGAGGAAAAATCACAGCACATTCAAAACCCGGTAAAGGAACAGTGTTTACACTTTATTTCTGAGACCGACGCATACGCTCCCTTTGTATCAAGCTTAATTCGCGGCTTGTTTGTCCCGCTACGCTGGTATTCTCCTCCGCTCTTCTTAAAAGATACGGCATTACAAATTTTACAGGGCCATAAGGAATGTATTTAGCTACATTATATCCTTTGCTTGCCAGATTAAAGCTAATGTGATCACTCATTCCATACAATTGCGAAAACCAAAATCGCTTATCAGCGGGTTCAAAATTGTTCTCCTCCATTAATGAAACAAGCAACTGACAACTGTCTTCATTATGCGTTCCGCAAAAAATCACAAAACGTGTAATATTACGAGTACAATATTTAAGCGCCTCGTTAAAATCGCGATCGGTTGATGCTTTGTCGGGCTGAATGGGCGATGGATAAATCATTTCTTCGGCTCTGATTCTTTCTTTTTCCATGTACGCTCCCCTGACAAACTTAAGGCCAGCAATAAAATCCATTTCCTGCGCTTTTTGATGTAAGTTCTTCAAATACAAAAGCCTGTCATGCCTGTACATTTGTAACGTATTAAAGACAATCGCTCTTTTTTGATTATACTTTGACATCATTTCCTCCGTAATTTCATCCACAAGATGTTGATACCAACTATCTTCCGCATCGATTAGCAAAGGCACATCATATTCAGCTGCTTTTTGTGACAAGTTTTGAATATAATTTCTGAATTCATCAAGATAAACCTGCAAATCAGGCGAAATAATCTGATTTGGAATAAGATTCTCCAGCAATGCATTTCTTGCAAATGCAGAAGGCTTGAATACAGCAAATGGAATGTTTGGATTTTCGGAAGCATTGATGATAGAACGAAGCGTTTCATCGTAAGCAGCATTCATTTGTTCTTCAGAATCTCCTCCTTCCACCGAAAAATCAAGAATGGATTGTACGCCGAAACGATTTAAATCATTAACCAATGAATGACATTCTTCGAGACTTTGCCCACCCACAAACTGCCGGTATACCGTGGCCTTTATCAAAAAAGACACCGGTAAACCAGCCTTTAGTGACCAATGTAAAAACCCTCCTATCCATTTCACCAGCAAGGGATAGGCCATAAAACGAAACAATAATCCGGCGCGCCACAGACCAAAATTACCCTGTCGGGCAAAAGCAATTGATGTATTTGGAAAATCTGGTTTCATCGTAAAAAGGATTTAATGAATACAATCGACTTCACCGCTCAATTGTTCAGTAACATTAAAAAAAATGAAGGTACAAATTTCGATTAACACGATTGCAACAACCCCTAAATAATCAATCATGGATACAATTCTCATTATAAATAATTTGCAAAAACCAGCACCATTCAGGGAATCCACAAATAATTACCTATGGCTTCATATTCAGCCGACCAGAGGACTAATTCCTGTCCTTATTTTGAAAGAGGATAAATTGTGTGATTTTTGCGCTCATTTTTAAACGAAAGTATAATTTTGCTGTGAATTTATTCACATAATCGATTGTCTCAAGTACCTATTGTTCATATACATGCGCAAAATATCCAAACATCCAATTATTGATATCCCAACACCCGAAACGGTTCAATTTCAGTTTAATGGAAATCAGATAACCGGCGAAAAGGGATTCACCATTGCTGCGGCACTTCATCAGGCCGGCTATCCGGTACACAGTCACAGTCTTAAAAACAGAGAACGCAGTTTAGAGTGTGGCATCGGAAAATGTGGTGCCTGCGAAATGCTGGTCGACGGCCAAATTAAAAGAATTTGTATTACAAGGGTTGACGGAATTAAGGAAGTTGCTGAAATACCTCACGATTACAATCCCGGTGTAACCCCTTATCATCGTGAGGGTGGTGTTAATGTTTATAAAACAGAGGTGGTCATTGTAGGCGCAGGTCCCGCAGGTCTTGCAGCCCGCGAAATCCTCATTAATCACGGTGTCGAAAATATTGTCATTGACAATAATGATAAAATTGGCGGACAATTTCTAATGCAAACCCATCAGTTTTTCTTTTTTGAAAAAGAAAAGAAATTCGGTGGTATGCGTGGATTCGATATTGCTACAACATTGGCTGGCGATGATCACAGCGGGATTTTCCTTAACAGCACCGTTTGGGATATCCTCGAAGGCAACCGAATGGCTGTAAAAAACATTGTAACGGAAGAAATTTATTACGTCGATGCTCAATACCTTATCGTTGCCACTGGTGCTGTCCCCTTTATGCCCACTTTCGAAAACGATGATGTTCCCGGCGTTTATACGGCTGCTGTGGTCCAGAAAATGATGAACAGCGAACTTACGCTTCTTGGAAAAAACATTCTGACCGTAGGTGCCGGTAATATCGGATACCTGACTTCGTATCAACTCATGCAGGCCGGAGCAAATGTAAAGGCCATCATCGAAGCCCAACAATTTGAAGGCGGATTTCCGGTTCAGGCAAACCGCGTTCGTCGCCTGGGAATTCCCATCCTCACATCTCACATTCTCATTAAAGCAATTCCCAACGAAAATAATGATGGCGTGATAGGAGCCGTGGTTGCCCGCTGTGAGAATTTTAAGCCCATCCCTGGCACCGAAACCATTATTGAAGGCATTGATGCCATCAATATTTGCACGGGCCTTGTACCCGATGATCAGCTGCTGATAAAAGGAAACGAAATATTTGGTCGCAAATGCTTTGGCGCTGGCGACGCCATACGGATTGGAGAAGGAACATCCGCGGTTCTTCGCGGTAAACAAGTTGCCTATGAAATTATGATGGAAATGGGTATCCGATGTAAATACGACGAATTCCTGAGTATTTCCAAAGAATACATCGACTCCCAACAACATCCGATTCGGGTAATTTCTGAACCTTACCGCCCCGATTCAGAACGAATAGACGCCAAAGGCTTTGTTATAATCGATTGTATTTATGGATTTGCTTGTAATCCGTGCGAATTCGCCTGTCCCCATGGAGCCATCACAAAAACATCCACCAGCACCGTTCCCAATATCGATTTCGATAAGTGCATTGGTTGTATGGACTGTGTGTACCAATGTCCCGGACTTGCAATCTTTGGCTACAACATCAAAAAAGATTGGCTGTTCCTTCCCATCGAATACGAAGTAGCAGAAGGTGCTGAAGTTTATTTGGTGGATAATAATGGAAAGAAACTGGGCGATGGAATCATCGAAAAAATTCTTCGTAAGCCCAATAAAACAAACATTGCCCGGGTAAAATCCCTCAGCCTTCATGGTGAAGATTTAACCCATGTCAGGGGATTTATCGTTAAAGCTGATTTTCCGCAATCCCTGGAATTATTACCCAACGATCAAAATATTGCATCTGAAACATATGTTTGTCACTGCGATGATGTAAAGCTGGATGAAATACTTGCTGTAGTGGGTGAGCGAAAGTTTATTTCGGTGGATGAAATAAAACACACTACCCGATTAGGCATGGGTGCCTGCCGTGGTAAGCGTTGTATTCCCCGCTTAAAGTCAACAATTCGTAATTACGGAATTTCTATCGTGGGCGAGGCTACTCCACGTGGTCCATTATCCAATCAATTATCGATGGGAGAAACCTATCCCCGTCCATCCCACGAAAACATCATTGCTATACGCAAGAATAAAGCACCAAGGATTATCAAAATAGAATCTATGGTTGCCGGAGGAGGCATTGGTGGTAGCGCGCTTTTCAGATACCTGGCAGAATCTGGTAAGAATCCTCTGATGATAAACTTCGGCCGTGGCGCTTCCTGGCGAAACATAGCCGGTGGCCGCCCCAATTTCAGCCTTCCGGAACTCTCAGACATTGCGCGTCAAAACCTGCAGATTTTTAAAGATTTGCAGAAAATTAAAAACATTGATTATCATCCCATCAACTACATCACCTTTGCGCATAACGACACCATGTATAATGCATTGGAGGCATCAATGGCCTGGTCTGATGCCGAGATGATAAATCCCAGTGATTTCAGAAAACGAATCAGCCCCAATTTTAATCAAAAACTGAGCACATATCAGGCGGCATTAATCACCCGCGATTGCTGGCAGGCGACGCCTGGAAGGGTAATCGACTTAATTCGCCAAATTGGTATAGAACATGGCGGCCGAATCAAAGAAGATTGTCAGTTAATTGATGTGAAAAAAGACGGTGATGTATATGTGATTCTGGTTCAGGATCATGATAAGGAATACATCGAATATCATACGGAAGTATTTATTAATGCCCTGGGGCCCGAAGGCGAAAAGTTCTCCAAATCCATGGGCTTGCAAACCGGTCAATATCCTGTTAAGCATCAGGCATTTATCACCCGCAGACTTCCCATGCTGGGAACCAATGGAATTCCATTACCCATGCTTATTGATCGCCGCAATTACAAGGGTTTTGTTGCCGTATACGGTCAACAGTTGGCAGAAACTGGTCAGATTATTGGTTGCGCTTCCCCGGCTATCGATCCTTCTGAGACGGATAAAAATTTGAAAATAAATTCAAAGGAATTTCTTGAAATTGTTTCAGAAGTATTTGTTGACTGGTTACCTGAATTATCTTCGGTGGGCTTCCAGGCTGTATGGGCCGGCTATTATGTGGAACCCCGGATGGTTATTGATACAGAACACGGTTTATTCACCGGTCTGCGTGGTCAGGGCTTTATGCTCGGGCAATATCTAGCCAAATTATACGTGGATAAAGTAATGGGCCGTGCTGTACCTGACTATTTCGAACGCCTTTCATTAAGTGGTGATGGTTTATTAGAAAAAGCTTTCAAATAACCAAAGAGATTATCATACAGGATGATAGGGGTTTTTAATTAACCCCATCATCCGTTTTATGGGTATTAAAATCGAATCACGCAATTAAAGTTTTGTGATTCATAAGATTAATTTATAATTTTGCGGCCAATTTCAAAAAATCTGCTTTGGAACTTCTGAAAGAATATGTTATACAGTTTGCTGGCTTAAGTTTGGGAAATCACACTTATGAATTCACGCTGAATCATGCGTTTTTTGAGCACTTTGAAGCCTCGGAGATCCAAAAAGCGGACATCCGGGTTGCTTTGAATCTGGAAAAACAGGAACGTATGATGGTTTTCAACTTCGCGATTAATGGAACAGCTGAAGTTCCATGCGATCGTTGCGGAGACGAATTCGACATTTCAATCCTTGGTGACGAAGTCCTTTATGTAAAATATGGTACGGAATATGAGGAAGAATCCGAAGATATCCTGCTTATTCCACCATCAGAGCATCAGATAGATGTATCGAAATTTATTTACGAATACATTCATTTACTACTGCCATATCAACGCTTACATCCGGAAGATGAAAGCGGTCATAGTGCTTGCAACCCGGAAGCCCTTAAAAAACTTGAAGAACTAAGACCTGCCTCCGCTGAAAATGAGCGTTGGAATGTTTTAAAGAACATAAAACTTGATTAATATTTCATAAACCTATAAATCTTTAAGAGATGCCAAATCCAAAAAGAAGATGGTCAAAGACCAGGACACGCAAAAGAAGAACCCATTACAAAGCAGTTTTGCCTACAGCAATGTCCTGCTCAAATTGCGGATCACCCGTTCTTTACCATCGTGTATGTCCCGAATGTGGATTCTACCGTGGTCAGCAGGTGATGGAAGTTGCCAGTGCATAATACGTACTCCTTTACTATTGGATAAATAAACGAACGAATACCAAAATCAGGTATTCGACGTTTGTACGTGAAAAATCAGGAGACAATATGCTGAGTTTTTTCAGAAAAACGTCTTCAGGCCACAATGCCTTCAGAATTAGCCCGAAAGTTATTTTTGGTGGTATTCAGGCTCTTACTCTTACCAGAAAATCCTGGCAGGATTTTCTGTGTCTGTCGTTTTACTTATTAAAAAGGCCGACATGTTATCTTTTATTTAGTAAAGTATATTGTACAACGCCAATATATGCACTAAGGCATTATAAGCAAATCAATCGAAATCTATTTCATGAGTAAAGTTAGGGCAGCAATCACAGGAATAGGGGCTTATCTCCCCGAATATATTCTGACCAATGAAGAATTGAGCCGGATGGTAGACACAACGGACGAATGGATTATGACCCGTATTGGAATCAAGACCCGTCATATTCTTAAAACACCCGGACATGGCTCTTCAGATTTGGGTGCCAAGGCCGTTCAAATGCTTCTTAAAAAAACCAATACAGCTCCTGAAGAAGTTGATTTACTTATCTGTGCTACCGTTACCCCTGATCACCAGTTTCCTGCCACCGCCAATATTATCTCTGATAAAGCCGGAATTAAAAATGCTTTCAGTTTTGATTTAAACGCAGGTTGTTCAGGCTTTTTATATGCTCTTTCTACCGGTACCAAATTTGTGGAATCGGGAATGTATAAAAAAGTGATTATTGTGGGAGCCGAAAAAATGTCATCCATTGTAGATTATACCGATCGAGCCACCTGCCCCATCTTTGGTGATGGTTCTGGAGCCGTTATGTTGGAACCCACAGAAGACCCTGAAATTGGAATTATTGATGAAATTTTACAATCGGATGGCGCCGGAAGAGTTCACCTGCATCAAAAAGCCGGTGGCTCTGTTAAGCCCTCATCCCACGAAAGCATAGACGCCCGCGAACATTATATTTATCAGGAAGGACAAGCGGTGTTTAAATTCGCGGTTTCAAAAATGGCCGATGTAGCCGTTGAAATGATGAAAAAACACAAATTAGGACCGAAAGACCTTGCTTGGTTTGTTCCTCATCAGGCCAATAACCGCATTATTGAAGCCGTAGGCAAGCGTATGGGGCTTCCCATGGATAAAGTTATGCTTAACATCGAAAAATACGGTAATACCACTGCTGCCACACTTCCTCTTTGTTTGTGGGAATGGGAGCCCCGTCTTAAAAAAGGTGATAATATTATTCTGGCCACATTTGGTGCCGGATTTACATGGGGAAGTATGTACCTGAAATGGGCATACGACTCGGAATAATTGTCAATAAGATTCTCAGACCCGCTTTTTTGCGGGTTTTTTTATTCTTATTGCCTGATTATACCGCTATTAACCGATATGAACTTCAAGCCAATAAGCCCAAATTCTTAAAAAAAGCCTCTGAATGAATCAAATTTCTGTATAATTTGTTATTTTTATTGAAAATCTGATACTTAAACTTTTTAGTAACTATAATTATGAAAACGCTTAATAAACTTTATTATCTCCTTCCATTAATATTAATGCTCACTTTTTCATCGTGTACGAAGGAAGATTCGAGCATCAATATTTTTTCGGTTGATGATGATATTGCCTTCGGCCAGCAGGTTGACGCTGAAATCAGAACAAATACACAGGAATTTCCCATCCTTGATTCTGCTTCCAATGCTAACGCCTACCGACATTTGTACCGTGTACGAAATACCATCCTGGCTTCCGGAAAAGTCTATTATGCTCAACGGTTTTCATGGAAATGCCGTATCATTGAAAACGACAGCGTCGTTAATGCCTTCTGTATTCCCGGGGGCAATATGTACTTTTATACCGGGCTTATCAAGCTATTAAATACGGAAGCAGAATTTGCCGGTGTAATGGCTCATGAAATGGCGCATGCCGACCGTCGCCATTCAACCGACCAGCTTACAAAAGCGTATGGATTACAAATAATTCTGGGTATTGTTCTGGGTACTAATCCTTCGTTAGCTGCTGAAATTGCCGCCGGACTGGCCTCCGGTCTATCAACGCTGGCCTTCAGCAGAAGCAACGAATACGAGGCCGATGAATATGCTGTAAAATTCTTATATCCCACAGAATATGATGCTGAAAACCTGAAGAATTTCTTCACGTTGCTGGAGGGACAAGCCCATCCGCCAACATTCCTGAGTACGCATCCCTCCCCAGAAGACCGCCTTGTTAAAATTACCGAGGTTTTTACAAGCCTGGGAGGTGTTCACGGACAAACCTTTCCCGAAAGATATCAGGAGTTTAAAAACAGCCTTCCTTAGGCCGCGTTTTTATCTTTTTCGATGAATCACGAAAAGCCCGGAGTCATCTGCAACATAACCGGCATTCTTCAGAAGTAGAAGTGCCTGTTGGAATTCCAAAGATAATTCTTCCACTTTATGCGCATCAGTACCTATCATCACAGGGATAGCCATTTCGCTCATCATCGAAAAGGCCAAGGATGATGGAAAAAATGTATCACTGCGCTTTTTATATTTCCCTCTGGTATTTATTTCCACAACAGCCCCACTCTCTTTAATATTATCGAGCGTCTGTGTCAATAGTTCCTGATACCATATTTCTTGTTCGCTAAAATAACGATCAGCATTGTGCATTCGGATTTTATCGAGGTGGCCAATAATTTGCGGTTTTTCAAGCATAATCATATCATTGATTTGCGCAAAATATGATTTAACAGCTTTTTGAATGTCGCCATGGAATACCGATAAGAGACCTTCATCATAAATCTCTGTATGGGGACCATCGATAAACCATAATTTCCCATTCTCCGGATTTCGTACCAGATGTACAGAGCCTATATCATAATCAAGACTGCAACGCTCTCTAAACATCTGAAAGGAGTATGTAATCCCTGGAATATAATCTATTTCCAGTCCGAGCAAAATATTGATTTTGTGTTTATATAAAGCCTTCAATCTTCTGATTTCCACACAATACTCATCAAGCCTGTTTTCGGGAATGGCAAAATTATTCTCAAGAGGAACTGGAGCATGTCCACTAAAACCGAGCGCAAAAAATCCGAGTTCCATCGCTTTTAAAACATACTCTTCAGGTTCTTTATCTCCGTCACAAAAATTAGTATGGGTATGGTAACAATATTTCATTCAGATTTTTCCTTCCAGTCGCCATGCGACTTAATAAGCGCAATAAGTTCATCAACAGCCTCAGCCTCCAAAACGTTCTTTTTAACGGCCTGCGGCCCTTTAAACAGAGTAATACGTCCTTTTCCAGCTCCCACATATCCATAATCGGCATCAGCCATTTCTCCAGGTCCATTTACTATACACCCCATTACGCCAATAGTAATTCCGGGAAGATGCGAAGTTCTTTCCCGAATTTTCTTTACGGCATCTTCGAGATCAAAAAGGGTTCGCCCACAGGATGGACAAGAGATGAACTCTGTTCCGGAGAACCTTGATCGACATGCCTGAAGTAATTTAAAGGCCAAATGAGTGCCTTTCCGGGACTCCAATTTATCTTCAATCCATAAACCATCGGCCAGACCATCGATAAAAGCCGGACCGGCCTCAAATGCTATTCGTACAATATCGTCTGTTTCCTGATAGCTGGCTTTTAAAATGACGGGGCAGCAGATTCCATGCTTTTCAAATAACTGCAAAATTGTCCTGATAAAATCAAAAGAACCTGAATCCTTTAAAGCTAAACAAACAATCAATGAGGATTCTTTAGCGGCCTTCTCCAAAAACCGTTCTGAAGGTATTCTGTCCAGAATAACCATTGGGTTCAATGTGCCAACCATTTCCATAAACGTTTCTTCTGTTTGCAATGAAATCTGACGTTTATGCTTCGTGAAGAATCCGGTATCATTACGAATCCAATCGGCTTCGGGCAATTCGCCTGAATAACCGGCGACAATAGGCTGACCACCTCCACCCGCATCACCCACTTTTAGTGTATCACGTCGGGAGTAAGTGTACGGATGATATGATTGCGTATCAAAGGCTGCCACAGTATCTTTTTCACAAATTTTCTCAAAACACTGTTTTAGAATTTTTGCAACTGGTAATTCCGGTTCAGGGGCCCCGGTAAGCGAAACCCGAATTGTGTCTCCTATTCCATCGGCCAGTAAAGCACCTATCCCTGCCGCTGATTTTATAATGCCATCTTCTCCATCACCTGCTTCAGTAACGCCCAGATGCAAAGGATAAATAGCTCCCGTCTCGCTCATTCGCCTGACCAATAATCGTGTAGCCTGAACCATGACCCTCGTATTACTCGATTTCATCGACAGTACCAGGTTCCGGAAGTCCAAATCCTCGAATATTCTGATAAATTCAATGGCCGATTCAACCATACCTTCGGGTGTGTCGCCATAACGGCTCATAATCCGTTCTGAAAGTGAACCGTGGTTACTTCCTATTCGTACGGCCGTTCCAAATTGCCGGCAGATAGCAATCAGTGGTTTAAGATTTTCACGGATTCTATCAATCCCCTCGGAATACTCGGTATCAGAGAAATTTACTTTACCCTGATTTCTATCAGTATAATTTCCGGGATTGATTCGAATCTTTTCTACGATGCGTGCAGCAGTTTCAGCAGCAGCAGGATTAAAATGAATATCGGCTATTAGCGGAATATTATATCCTCTGATTTTTAACCGGCTCTTAATATTAGCGAGATTTGCTGCTTCCTTAATACCTTGTGCTGTTATACGAACCATATCGCAGCCAGCATCGGCAAGCCGGATAAGCTGATCCACGGTGGCTTCTGTATTATTCGTATCGGTGTTGGTCATCGATTGCAGACGCAATGGATTAGAGGCACCAATAATCAGGTCACCAACATTCACCTCAACAGTATGAAGTCTGTTGCCTGACTGCTTCCAGAAGGGCCATGTGGAATTTTCGTAAAGCATTCAAAAGAAATTTCAGACAAAACTAGTAAAAAGGTGGGCGTAGTATCGCCTGAAAATTTTCATTCCTTCACCTTTGATTTAGCCTATTTAATATATGACAAGCCTTCGAGTGCTGAAGCATCATCCGGTTTTATCACCAGTACCCGGTTAAAAAGGATTTGCGCTTCACGAATTTTTCCGGATTTAAAATTGGTCCAGGCAAACATCAGAACAGAATCATAATCAAAAGGATACAGATTCACAACCTTTTCGAAATACTTGTAGGCACTTCCGTAATCATTACGGCCGTAATACAACAAACCCATACGATAATTGGTCAGCGAATGATTGGGGTCGGTTTTAAGAATTTCGAGATAAGTGGTTTTAACAAGATCCCAGTTACCGAGGGCGGAAGCAGGAAGTGCAAGTCCAAGTTTTGCTTCAATACTAACTGGCATTAATTTTATAGATTTCTGATAGTATGCAATAGATTCTGTAAATAATCCACTCATATAAGTTAGCCAACCCAATCGAATATTAATCCAATAATTATCAGCCGAATAAACGCCTTTTACGGCATCAATGGCTTTGGAATAATCGCCTGAATTTTCGTAGGTATAGGAAGTTTTAAAGGCAGCTAAAACAGCCTTGTTATCCTGTGCACAAATATTGATGGTCGTTACAAGCACTATGGCCGGAATTAAAATAAATTTCCTTAAAATGTCCATTTCAAACCTCCTGTTATTAGATATTTGTTATAAGAAAACGTTGAATCTTGAAAATTGTTTGCAACAATAAACGTTGAATACAATTCTTTACATCTCCAGTTTGTAGCTGAAATATTCAATACTACATTTTTTCCGATGGTAAAATACATTCGGCCACTAACTTTAAAGTCGGTTTCTTCTCCCAGATTATAAACTATGGCTGCATTATCATGCGAAGAATTTCTTAATTGTCCACTCAGAATATCTGCACTCAACCATATAAATTTCCATACTTTACAGGACGCCTGTAGTCCATAAATCAATCGCAGGGAATCTTCAGAAAATGCAATGACGGAAGCGCCAAGACTATAGTTCAGATTTCCGGCAGGATACCAGGTAGAGTGTAAGCCCGCTTGTTTCTGATTTTTGTCATTTATCTTCGACATGGCCACGTTAAATCGATTAGTAAACAAGCCTTTATGCCAAACCATTTCCGTTGAAATTGCCCAGTTTTTATAAACCTGATTGATGGGTTCAAAAATATAAACCCCTGATATTATATCAGGCTTTCTTGGAGTAAAATCGACTGACAAATAATGGAATGCCGGCCGAAACTCAAGTGTTTTTGCCAGATAGATTCCTCCTGACAGGTAGATATCATTCTGAGTTAAAGGGTAATTTATTATACTATCGCGTAAATTATATCTAAAAATTTGTTGTTTATCAATATTAAAACGGGTAAAGCCCAACTGCAAATCCATCCAGGGCATCACATTGATTATTAAATCACCCAAAATCATTTTCCCTCCGGTACTAAAATCTGTTGTGCCGTACTCCTTGGCTTCGCCATCCAAATCGGTTGCCGATGCTATTTGAGCCGCATTATTAAAAAAAACACCCGTGGTTAAATCAAATTCCTGGATAAGATTTTCGCGAAAACCATACAAAGAATAGTTTTCCTTGCTTAGATTGGAAGCTGTTTTTCGTGCAAATCCCTTCATTCCCGCCCATTTCTGGCATAAAGACCTATGCGAAACAGCAAAAGGATCGGAAGATGAAAAAGATAGAGAATGGGCAAATTCATCAGCGGCTTTCCGGTAATTACCTTTTGCCTCCCAGGCGAGTCCCAAACGATTATGCAGATAGTAAAATGAAATGCCTTCTTTTTGTGCCTGCTTTCCAATCAATATCAACGAATCCCATTTATTTTCAATATAAAGGCGATAGGTAATCTGGTCAACCCAGGCTGTCGACATGTTTTGCTGGGCCTGAGTCACGCCCATAATTCCGAATAAAAACAGTAAGATTACAAGGGGCTTTTGTTTCACATTAATTCAATTTGATGGTTCATGAATTATTCATAATGAAGAAAACGAAATTTCAAAATTTGCTTAGAATTATGTACTTCGAAATCGAAAATTTTGTCGTTTTGAATATGGGTTTTGAAACGAATCGATGAAAATTCTCTTTTTCCAATCAGATAACGCGCTTCAGAATCAAAGGTATATTCCTGCTCACTTAATCCTTCCTTCATTTGCGTATGCTTTACAGAATATTCTGATTTGAGAAAGATCACAAATGGTGCCAAAAAATCCTGTACAATTCTGAAAGCATTGCTAATATAGGATGTTAAAGGAAATTCATCCCTTACAATCATGTCTTTTTTGAATCCGAGACTCATTTTATAGTTTCCGGTGAAGAAATAATACAGCGGGTAGTTTTTACGTCCTTCAAAGTTTGTAAACATAAACACATTCCCTTCTTGCCTGTACCATGCTTTGGAATTTGTTTCCTTCTCGTAAAAGTACATTAGGTTATACACATCGTTGCATACTTCCCAATTCGCCTCCTGAGGTGAGGCATCTTTTGATTCCCATTCAATTTTAATTTGCTGGCCCGGCACAAAAGAATAGGCTCGCTTAAGACTCTCACGGGATTCTAAACCCAGAATCCTGTCGCCTTTTACCGGAACGCCGGCGGGTATCAAATTCACCCCACTATCCTCAAGGATAACATAGTCGGAAAGAGGATAAAAAACCGTTTTACTTCCGACGTATGGTGTTGACTGAACCTGAAAATGCAGATGAGGCACCGGTGAACGGCCAGAATTCCCGCACTGGGCCAGCACCTCACCGCTGCTAACTCTATCGCCGCGTTTCACTTTAATACTATCCTTTTTCAAATGACACATCTTGGTATAAACATTATTATCGTGTTTGATAATAATGGTGTTACCCCAGTTGTTGGTATAGTCGGGCTCATTGATTTCGTTATCCCTAAGGCCATTGGTAATCTCTTCCACCATACCAGCTGCAGGAGATAAGATTGGTTTTCCAAAACAATAATAATCACTTGCCGATGAACCGCTGCCACGGTAAGAGGAATTATTCTCATCAAAGATTTCAAAATCCCAAGCCTGCGCCCATTCTCCTTTATGCGTAATTTCCCCTTCATGACCCTGAGTGACGATCCATTCACCCCAAAAAGGAAGGCTGAAAGAAATTTGATAACGGTGATGATACCTCCGCAATGAATTTTTATGATAGTACAGATTTTTTTCGGGCGAGTATTGCTGAAATATCACCTCAAGTGGTTTTTCCTTCGAGAGATGCCTGAATTTAATAACGTACATAAACAGCAGTACCACTAAATTGAAAGGAAGTGAATAAACCGATAGCTGATAGGCTGCCAGCAAAACAGAAGTACTAGTAATTAGTACAGAAATCAGTGGAGTAAGTAAAATAACCCAAAGGAAAGAATAGGATGAGGCTACCATAAAAAAGCCACCAATAGCAATGGATGTAAGAATAAAATTGAAGCCGATATAACCATAACTAAGCTCTGAAATATCTGCTCCGATAAATTGATAAAAATAATATGCACAAGCAAAGCCGAATACCGAGAGAAGGAATCCAATCCTGGAATAAAGGAGCAAACCGATGGCCAGCAAAATTCCGGCAAATAGGTCAAATTGAAAAAATATAGCACCCAAGGATTTAAAATACATTACAATGGCCTGAGGCCAATTAAGTGCACCAAACCACTCATAGCTTTTTACCATTTCTACGCCACCCAATTGATACATTTCATTCAGGCGATAAATACCTCGCTGGCTGATTTCAAGCTCTGTAAAACTACGCGTTGCTAAAACAAACACCCATAGAGCAAACAAAAATGGCAGGCTCAAATAAGAAAGTCCATATTTTCCTAAAACCCCTTCCATCATTATTGTAAGCAGCAGGGTAAAAAGGGATGCCATAAACAATATGGCAAAAAAAGCCATGGATGGTTCGTAAAAAACGCCCAAGCCAAGTCCAACCAGCAATGCATTGAATCCGTATAATCCCTGCGCAATATTCTGGCGATTAAAACCAATCAGATAAGCCAGAGTATTACTAATAATAACGGCTAACAAACCACTTAATCCAGCCCAGAAATCAAAAAAACTGACCGCGATGATAATAACTGAAAATCCTTTGTCGAGGGAGAAGAATATTTGGGAATAACTGTTCAAGGTCGATTGCAGCACCAAATTTCTGGATGACTTATAAAACAGCTTTTCTATTATCATTTTTCAGGGTTTTACCAGTATTATTTCATCGACAAATAATTCTTCAGACAAAGGAGGGCTTCATCGATTTCATTTTCAGGCCGGGCAATACTAAAGCGTACAAAGCGAGTACCAGTGGGTGAAAAATGTATGCCAGGCACAATGGCTAAGCGTACTTTTTCGTATAAATCAACAGCAAAGTTAAAACCATCATGATAGGTCGGTGGCAATTCGGCCCAGATAAAATAACCCCCTTGAACCGGATATACTTTAAAACCAAAATCTTTCAATGCAATAGAAACCAAGTTACTTGCCTTAATTATCCGCTGTCTGGTCTGAAAAAGGTAAGAATTAAATGCTTCCGTATTTCCCATAAAACGGGCGATGGCTTCCTGTAAAGGCGCTGGAGAGCATAGAGAAACATAATCATGCACCGAGTGAATGCCAGCCATTTCATCAGCAGGTGCTATCAGATAGCCAACCCTCCAACCGGTAATGGATAATGTTTTTGAAAAAGAACCCGTATAGAAAACCTTATTGCTTTTGGATGCAAAAGGAAAATATGGTAATATGTCGTAATATAAATCTTTATAAACCATATCAATAATTAAATAGAAACCTAGTTCCTCCGCCATTTCGACAATAGCATCCATTTCCGCCTGACTAAAAATCTTCCCCAATGGGTTTCCGGGAGATGCCAAAAAAACCAATTTTATCTCGTTTTGGATAATCTGTTGCCTAAAAGCCTCCAAATCAATCTGACCATTTTCAGGGATTTCAAATCCATGGTAGGTATGCCCAAAAATTCTGGGCAGGTGAATAAAACTCTCGTAGGCAGGATTGAATGAAAGGGTTGCAAACTGTTTAAACTTTCTTGATAAATACAGATAGAGCAACGAAATAGCTTCTGTTGCACCATTGGTAATCATTAATTGTGATCGACCAATGCCATAGCTACTAAATCCGTCATGCAACACATCCAGTAGGGAGGCATTGCCAACCGCCGGGGGATACTGATGATAGGAATTCTGACGAATTTCGGATAAACAATCGAGCAAGGCCTCCGGAGGAGGAAAGCCTGGTAATCCCTGAGCAAGGTTTAAACCTCCGGATTGCTTTACCTTATTGCTCATAAATGCAATCAGAGATGTTTGGGGAATATTTGTATTCATAAAATTAATATCAGGCTACCGGAAGTCTGACAATAAATGTACTGCCTTTACCCAGTTTCGATTTAACCTGGATGGATCCATTGTTACGTTCAACAAATTCATAAGATAGTATCAGTCCGAGCCCTGTTCCCTGTTCGCCTCCGGTACCGTCTACCGAGCGGGTTGATTCAATTTTAAAAAGGCTGTCGATGGTTTCCTCATCCATACCAATGCCTTCGTCTTTTACAACAATTTCAAGATTCCCGGCCTTATAATGACTTTCAATATACACCGTTCCATCCTTCTCTGAAAATTTAATGGCATTCGACAACAAATTCCGGATAACGGTACTTAGCATATTGTAATCGGCATAGCAATAATACGGACGATCCATTTTGTTTTTGATTTCAACCTGCTTGGCTTCTGCCTGATTTCTGAGTAAATCGATGTTTTCGTCGGCCATACGACTGATATTCACCTTTTCAGGATTATAGGTAATACGTCCGGTCTGAATTCTCGTCCATTCAAGAAGATTTAACACCAGTTGATATCCCTGTTTTGCCGATTGATAAATGAGTCGATGAAATTTCTGAATTTTTTCTTCATCCATCACTTTGTAATCTTCCTTAAGTACTTGGGATAAACCGACCAAGCCATGGAAAGGATTTCTTAAATCATGGGCAATGATGCTGAAAAATTTATCTTTTGAATTATTCAAATCGGTCAGCTTCTTTTCAGATTCGAGAAGTTGGTCGTGCTTGAGTCGTATAATACGATAACTTTCTCTGCTATATGCAATAAGAATAATTAGAAACATTAGCCCTAATGAAGAAAGAATGAAAATGATGCGAAAGTCGGAACGGTAACCTAAAACCGCGGAGTCCTTACCGTAACTTACGATATATGCCACCAATGAACCATCGGCACCCTTCAGCGGATAATAATGTGCCAGAATATCATTTTGATTAATCCGTAATGCCACCCCGAAAGTGTTTTTATCCATTAAATCACTTTCTATCGTTCGTTTCGAAAGCTTATTGAACTGAACAATATTTCTCGGAGAAACAAAACTGTGCCTGGTATCCAGCACCATTTTTTCAAGAGCGTGCCTTTCGTAAAAATACTCTTCACTTAAATCGCTGAAAATATAATAATCTAGCTTAAGAAAAGGTGTTTTCTTTATCAATTGTTCTTTATTGATTAAGAACCTGAATTCGTATGGGAAAATGTCTTTTAATTCTTCACGCAGTCCTGCCCATCCAATGCCCAACTCCACACATCCCAAATAACGTGTGCTATCAAACAATGGAAAAACACAACGATAACCAGCCGACGCAAGTCCAACTTCAAAACTGGAGGCTGCTTCCTGTTTCTGGTTAACATTCTGAATTAACGATCGTATATCACTGATGTCATCTCCATACAAAGATGGGTCACTGAATCGTAAAAATGCATGATTATCCGGAAGAAAGAAAGCAAGAAACTCAATATGTTCACGGTTCATTTCTATAAACGAATTTTGCAATAAGCCCAGTAAAGCCTTTCGAATCTCATCATTCTTCAATACATCACCTTCGGGAATTTGTTTTAGGAGGGTTTTAACATCCGGGCGGTTAACCCTGAGTTCGAATACCGTAGAAGCCAGTTTTTCGAATTGGTTGGTAACTGCGTTCAGACCAATCTTAAACTCCTGGGTTTTTTGACCGATATACTTTTTTTCATTTTGATTATAATTGACCGAAGCCAAATAATATGCCGTCAATTCAAGCAAAATAAAGACCAGCAAATAATATCTGTATTTAAACAAAAAAAATTTAAGGCCTTGCATTTTTATTTATTAGTTTTCAAGCATTTATGCATAAAACCTCCCGTTACCATTTTAGAACATTCCTTACAAAACATTAGCAAGGTACATAAATATCGTGGTAATCAGAAACCTGATTAAAACTGATCAGAAAAATCAAAATTAAAAAACATCTTTGTTATACCCAACAATGAAACGTCTTTATAAGTCAAATTGTGAAAGATGTTCCGGAATTCTCTCTGGTCCTATAACATTATCAATTTCTTCGGCCTGTCTAATCAGGTATGATTTACCATCGAGACCTACCATTACGATTGCTGGCCTGAGGGTTATAAACTGCATCCATTGAGTCATATTATAGGCACCAACCTGATGGATAACAACTTTTTCACCTTTATTCAACAATGGCAGACTAATGTGTTCTCGTATCACATCAATATTCATACACAAAGGGCCATACAGGGTGGTTTCTTCGGCATGCTTCGTAAAATCCTGAGCCGGAATTATCTTATGGTCATACCAAAAGGACGTAAACAAACTATTTACCCCCACATCCAGTACCGTTATTCTTTTTCCGGTTGAGGTACGTTTATTGGCAATAACTGAACTTATTAAATACCCTGCATCGTCAATCAGTGCACGACCGGTTTCCAGAATCAGGAGAGGAAGGTTATCGGAAGGCAGTTCACTATTTAACAATGCGGTGCTGATAGCTTCTGCATATTCATCAAAACCAGGGTTGGAATCAATACCTGGTAAAAATGAGCCTTTTAATGTGTTTTGTGATGCAAATCCACCACCCAAATCAATATAGCGGATGGAATGATTATATTTTCTTTTCAACGACATCGCCAAATTTGCCAGTTTGCTTGCAGCAATACCATATGCATTAGCCGAAAACATAAACGTTCCGATATGACAATGAAGGCCAACCAAATCCATTTTACCAGACCGCATTATTTTGTTCAGTATGTCTTGAGCCTGGCCGTTTTCGTAATTAAACCCAAACCTATCCCACATGGGATATACATTGGTATCCATATTTACACGAATAGCAACCCTGGGTTTTTCTTTCATACGGTCGCAGAGAGAAACAATGGTATAAAACTCCTCAGAATGGTCAATATGGATTAATGAACCATGAGCAATGGCCTTTTCCAGATCGGCTTCGGTTTTGTCGGGGCCGTTAAAAATTATTTTATCTCCGGGAACGCCATTACGCAATGCCTTTTCGTACTCAAAGCCCGATACTACTTCAGCCCAGCTTCCTTCCTGATGATACGCACGACAAACGGCGCCATGATAATTGGTTTTGTACGACCAGGCAAACTGAACCCGCGGATACCTCGTTTCAAAAGCCTTTCTGGCGCTACGGAAAGTTTCTCTCAGTGTTTTTTCAGAAATCACAAACAATGGTGACCCATAATCCTTTACTAAAAAATCGATGGGTACTCCATCAATATCCTTAACCGGTTTAAAATTCGTTTTTGCACCAAACTTCGTTGGCATTTCCGATTCAAGTTTTTTTATATGCGGCCGTTCGTATTTTAATTTTTGCGTCATTTTCAATTATTTAAAGTTCACCATGCATTGAAATTTGTTCAAAATCCTTGATATCAACAATCATATCCCATGCATAACGAATAAACATTTTCGCCGATTCATACGTTTTAAAAGGTTCCGGATTCATACCCATGGCAAGTTTTACTAGAGCCTCAGGGATGTTTTGGCCGGCACCTACCGATAAATAAATCCATGCAGGCATCCTTGGATTGATTTCGAGAAGATAAAAAACTCCGTTTTTATCCTTCATCAACTCAAGTTCAAAACCACCTCTCCAATGTGTGCTTGAAATAAAGTGCCTTGTAAGTTCCAGCATTTTATTATCTGCCACGGTAATTCCGCCCCAGGCTTTGCCTTTATCAGTGATGTATTGCTTACGCATGGGTATAGCAGCGATGGTATTTCCTTTTCCATCGCCAAGGCCGGTAACATTAAATTCCGTTCCCTGAATGTATTCTTGTATGATTATTGGTAAGCCCCATTTTGCACTAATTTTATCAAAATAAGAATACGCTTGTTCTGAATTATAAGCAATCCCTGCTTCATAAAACTTCCCTTTCACGACCAATGGATACGAATATTCATCTGCCAATGGAGCAATTCCTGACTTCTCAAAAATAGCTTTGCTGCGTGGAACAATTATAGAATGTTTTTCGCCAAATTCGACCAGATTATGCTTATGTCTTTCATTGAATTGTTCTTCCGTTGGCAAAAAAGTGTGGATGCCCCAGATTTTAAGTTGATTTGAAAGACGAATAAATGAAAACAGCTCCGCATCGAAATTTGGAATTACCATGTCCAGCTTTTCTAGCTGATGAATTTCATACAGGCGGGCCGACAAAGCATCCGCTCCTGCAGAAGGATAAGGTATCAGATAGGTTTTATCCACCAAATCGTGCATATATATTCCAGGTTCAAGGGTTTCATATGCAAGACCAATGATTCTTACTTCAAAAGACTCTGCATCCTTCAATGCCCTGATAACCGATACACCGGGACCGGGACTATCGATGGCATTCAAAGCCGTAACCGCTATGGTATATTTAGGTTTATTCGCCATCATTAGAAAGGTTATAGGATTTCAACATCCGGTAAAAATCACTCAGGTCTTTCTCAAAAATCAATGTGTCGACCTCGTAGCGACTTGTTATCTTTTCGATAATTTCTTTTTCGCTATGGCCGGCTTTCAGTGCTTCCATTATTTCAATACCCACAGGATTGGAAGAAAAGGCTTCCCCTGTCATCGGGTTAAAAACAAAACCACTGCTACTGGTTGCTACATTATTTAGTAATTTCATCCGTATATATTTGGGTTTTTAGGGTTCGATGACTCATCGGCGGATTGATTTATTGTTTTATCAGCTTTCTAACAATTTGAGTCCCCTTTTCATTTGTAATTAGATAATAATACACCCCCGAAGCAAGTTCGGTGGCATCGTTTATAAAACTTGTTTTACCGGGATCGAGCATGTACGATTGAATATTTCGCCCGTTTGCATCAAGAATATTCAACATGGCTTTTTGCTGTGGATGATTTAACTGATATGGTAAACAAACCTTACCGTCAGCAGGATTAGGAAAAAGTTCGCCCGCCATGATGGATGGAGCCACATTCATGCCACCTTCCACTGCTTCGGGTTGGCCGGGAACCGAAAAAACATGGGTATTAATGCCATAAATGTAGTTCGAGAAATCATATTCATACACCAGAAGTTTATATCCGGCAGAGGTTTTCATCAATGCGTAATAACCACCCCCCGGAACATCCAGCAACTGCTTCCCTGTTTCGTCAGCAATACGGGTATTGTAAGTATAATACGATAAAATTGTATCATAATACGCACTCATGTAAACCATTTCTACGTTATCGTCTGTATTAAAAAGATGGGTTGATACCCATTGTATATCTACCAGATAATAATCTTTAGGAAGTGAAAGATTGATGGTTTTCCACAAACTGTGATCGAGATTATAAATATGACACTGGCTGTTTTCAACATCCATTGTATAGTACTTGTAGCCGTTTGCGCCTAAGTTTGTAACACCTGCCGAGACTTTGTCGTAAGTGTTTTCTTTAATCAGTTGGGCATTAAGTGAAAAGGGTAGTATCATCGCGCAGATGACGAAGAGTTTAAATAGGTATTTCATCACGAAATTATTAATTATTACAATATTAAAAAACAATCTTTATTGGAAAAGGTTATTGGTGATACACATTAGGAAAGGATAACCCTTAGCTTAAAAAAAAACCACCTCAAAAGAAGTGGTTTTTTTAAGAAATAAATTTTATTATTCTTCGCCTTCCTGTTCTTCGTAAGCTTTAAGCAGAGCCAACTGAACATCGGGTGGCACCTGAGCATACTCCGCATATTTAAGCGAATAGGTAGCACGGCCACTGGTGATGGAGCTAAGAGAAGTAGAGTAGCGATTCATTTCGGCCAGGGGAACCCGGGCTTTAATTTTCTGATAATTTCCTTCGCTTTCCATTCCCATGATGATGGCACGGCGTCCCTGGAGATCGGTCATTACATCGCCCATTTTCCCTTCTGGAACCAGTACTTCAACATCATATATGGGCTCAAGAATTTTAGGACCAGCATTTTTAAAGGCTTCTTTAAATGCGTGACGTCCTGCCAGCTTGAAAGAAATTTCGTTTGAATCAACCGGATGCATTTTACCATCGTAAATATTTACAACGATATCGCGGGCATAGGAACCGGTAAGTGGTCCCTGTTCAATTTTTTCCATGATACCTTTGAGGATAGCAGGCACAAAACGAGCATCGATGGCACCACCTACAATACAGGAATTCATAACCAGTTTTCCACCCCATTCCAGTTCATGTATTTCTTGGCCGCGAACAGCAAATTCAGTCTGATTTGCCATTCCTTCATGATAAGGTTCAATCATCATATGTACTTCGCCAAACTGACCAGAACCTCCTGATTGTTTTTTATGACGATACATCGATTTTGCCGATTTAGTAATCGTTTCGCGGTAAGGAATCTTAGGAGCAATAAACTCAACAAATATTTTATCCAGTGTTTCGAGATACCATTTAACGATGTTCAGGTGTAATTCTCCCTGACCACCAATAATAAGCTGTCGAAGTTCTTTCGAATAACCCACTTTAATCGTTGGATCAACCCGATGCATTTCATTTAGCAGTGTACCCAATTTTTCGTCGTCGGCCTGATTTTTAGCTTTAATAGCCATGGTAATCTTAGGAGCGGGAAATACGATGGGTTCAATAACATCATCACCGTTTTTATGAGAATTAAGGGTGGTATTGGTTCGTGTGCCCTTCAGCTTAATGGTTGAGGCGATATCACCGGCCACCACTTTTTCGACTTTCTGACGATTTTTTCCGGCCGTAATAAACAGCTGTGAAAGCCTTTCTTTGGCACCACTGTTGCCATTAATCATATCCATGGCTTCAGTAACTTCGCCAGCATAAACCTTAAAGAAGGAAATTTCGCCCAGATGCTGTTCGATGGATGTTTTAAAAACAAAAAGTGAAGCAGGATCGGTTACTTTACATCCCAGTTCTTTTCCGTCGGTTAGTTTAGCGGCGGGCATTTGATTAGGAGAAGGAACCACATTTCCAATAAATTCGAGAATACGGCCAACACCCATGTTATGCTTGGCATTAACACAGAATACGGGAAAAATACCACGGCTTATCAATCCTATTTTCAATCCGTTACGCATTTCATCTTCGGTAAGAGAACCTACTTCGAAGAATTTTTCCATTAAGGCTTCGTCGTTTGCTGCGAGGTCTTCTACCAGCGTATTAAAAAGTTCGTCTGCCTTGTCCTTTTCAGAATCAGGAATATCAAGAATTTCGGGCTGTCCGCCATTTTCAGGATATTTCAACATTTTCCTCTTTATAAGGTCGATAATGCTGTTGAATCCAATGCCTTCGTTTACAGGATACTGGCAAATGGTGATGCCGGCACCAAACTGTGCACGAAGCTGACGAAGCGTTTCTTCAAAATTCGAATTTTCGTGTTCGAGATGGTTAAAAGCAAAAACAACAGGGGTGTTGTTCCGGCTAGCATAGCGCCAGGTAATTTCTGTACCTACTTCCATGCCATTCTGTGCATTTACAACCATAACAGCCGTATCAACAACCTTAAGAGCGGCGAGAATTTCGCCGAGGAAATCATCAAAACCAGGAGTATCTATGATGTTGATTTTTTTTCCGTTGTATTCGCTGTATAGCACGGTTGAAGAAACAGAATTCTGCCTTTCGAGCTCAATTTCCCTGTAATCGGATACCGTATTTTTATCATCAACGCTTCCGCGTCGGTTTATCACTCCGCCTTCAAAAAGCATGCACTCGGCAAGAGTGGTCTTTCCGGACTTCGCACTTCCTATCAGCGCAATATTCCGGATTTCACTGGTTTGATATACCTTCATTTTGCTTTAAACTATTTAATAATGAAACTTTTACAAATGTAAGGGGCAAATTTATAAAAATCCACTCAATTTCAAAAGACTAATAACATTTTGACTTACAATTTTTTGCAGAAGATTCTTGCATAAACTTATAAGGATTGTATACGGTTTCGTAATTCCTGCCAGCGCGATTCCGGAATTTTTGCCCCTATTACCCCGATGATATTACCCCCCAGTATGGTTCCTGCTTTTGCACAGTTTTCGAGGCTAAAATTTTGTGAAAGACCGTACATGAAGCCCGAGGCAAACAGATCGCCAGCCCCTGTGGTATCGATGCATTCAGCCTTCAGAGCCGGAATGTGAATGGTGTTTCCGTTATGTCTGATATACGAACCCTGCGAACCAATTTTTACGATAGCCAATGGGCATAAATCGCCGATGATGGAGGCTGCTTTTTGAGGATCTTTTTCGAGGGTAAATTCATACGCTTCATCCTCATTGGCGAATAAAATATCCACATAATTTTTTGTAAGCTCCAATAAAAATTCCCGATTTTCTTTTACAACATTGAAAGAAGCCAAATCAAGAGACACCGTGAGTCCTTTTTCCTTGGCTAATTCTACCGCCCGTTTTATGAGTGCATGATTCTGCACCAAATATCCTTCGATATGAAAATGCGTGTACTGACTAAAGACTTCCGACTCCAGATCTTCCGGGACCAACTCTATGGCAGAACCAAGGTATACAGCGAAGGTGCGTTCCGAATCGGGCGAAATTAGAGCAATGGCCCTTCCAGTACCAGCACTTCCGGTCAGTAATCGCGATTCGATGCCACTTTTGAGTAAATCATTTTCAAAAACCTGACCAAATTCATCTTTTCCGGTTTTACCAATAAAACCCGTTTCCACGCCCAGCCGTGCCAATCCATGAAGGGTATTGGCCGCCGAACCACCCGATGCTATTTCACGTTTCATATCCGAAACCGAAGCTGTAAGCTCTTCGGCCCTGTCCTGCGGAAAGAGAATCATACTACCACGGGGTAATTCATATTGAATAAGAATATCGTCATTCTGAAGTCTGATAAGTACATCTACGAGAGCATTACCGAGGCCTAGTACACGTTTCATAGGTATTGTTTTTGTGTGAGTGTTAAAAAATTTTCACAAAGGTATTGATTAATTAAAAAGAGCTTTTATCTTTGCACTCCCTTTTCAATCACGCCGGATGATTTCATCCAAATGAACGAAAAGTTGGTAAATAGGATTCCTCCTTAGCTCAGTTGGTTAGAGCATCTGACTGTTAATCAGAGGGTCTCAGGTTCAAGTCCTGAAGGGGGAGCCAGATAATCAGCCTCTTACGATGAAAATTGTGAGAGGCTTTTTTTACATCACCTACAATCTCACCTACATAGAATGGCCTTTTCGGTTTATATTTTATTCTCTCATAAACTTAAACGATTCTACGTTGGTACAACGGATGATGTAGATAAAAGACTTAGTGAACATAATTCGGGTAGGTATCCCGACGCCTTCTCCTTCAGAGGAATTCCTTGGATCCTATTCCTGCTGATTAACGACCTGAACACAAACCAGGCTTACAATATTGAAAGACATATCAAAGCAATGAAGTCTTCAAAGTATATCCTTAACCTCAAAAACTATCCCGACCTGGTCAGTAAACTTATTGAAAAATACCAATAACAGGTTCAACCCCGATAGCTATCGGGGCTGAAGGGGGAGCCAGATAATCAGCCTCTTACGATGAAAATTGTGAGAGGTTATTTTTACTTTAACTTCCTGCATTGCCTGTTTTCATAATCCGACTCTGGCACCGTCTGAGCCAGAAGGGGTTTTCAATCTGTCATGGATTAGTCCTTTACACATCTTACCGAGAAACCGTAATACTTGGGATACCCATAGTAGTGACTGCCATGAAACCACCCCACTCCGGAATGATTGTAGTCCAGTTTTCGGTTAAAGGCTAAAGTTGTATTGTTGATATATTCTGTTGAACTCCAGAAGTGGGTAGCCTTGCCCACATCAATGAACTGCCCCTGGATATTGCGGAGACCCGCCGGAAACGCTGAAAAGCCGCTGCTATTGGTTCCATTTCCATTGTTATCCCATCCTTTTCTCGCTTTCATTTTAGTACCTTCATTGACTCCCCGCCACCCAAAAAGCCATGCTTCATCATAGCTCATACCTAATTGCATTTCAAGCACAATCCATTCATTATCACTCGGCAAGTGCCAACAAGAAGGACATACTCCCTGAACCTGGCTTGGGGTATTTTCACTACTTTTAGCGCCATTCATGGCTGCTGCCCAAGTGTATAAAACGCCGTAAGTGTTTGCTTGGATTATAGAATTATCGTAATAACAATACGCTTTATCGGAAAATTCAAGATTGGCCCAGCTTATATTGTTTTCGATCAAAGGGATTGGGGTTCCGTCTGAAAAATGTGTGGTTCTAAGGTTTTCGGCCATCCACCATTGGTTGCCAATTTTAACTGTTTTGTAGGTGTTTCCATCGTAATCGTTAACGGTTCCGGTTTCCAATAAGCCACTACCATCTTCAATAATGATTACGGTGATTTCGTGAGAAGTCGCGTTGTTGCTATTATCTTTTGCTGTCGCTTTAATTGTATGGATGCCGGCAATGTTATCAGCAGAATTCCATAGGTATTGGTATGGAAAACTTTGGGTTGCGCTAACGCCGATGCTGTCGATATTAAACATTACCTCCATAATACTGCCATCCGCATCGGCGGCCTCAACAGATATCGCTATGGTTTCTCCCTGAAGCAGTTCTTCACCATTTCTAGGGCTGTTTATGAAACAGCTTGGCGCTTTGTTTACCTTTTCTTCCGACTTATCACAAGCACTGGCCAGCATGAAAAAAATGCACGATATAAAAACAGCAAACAGCGGTTTTGAAAATCTGTACCTGCGAATAAATGCTCTCATATTGATATTTTCAACTAAAAAACATGAAGAAGCTAAGTTAATGGAAATATTTAAGCACCGTATTTGCTTACAGCTTAACGCTTGTCGATTCTGTAAGCTTTTCAAGCAATTTTGATTTTCACATATTACAGCAAGTTGAACTTTCCTAATTTGTCAAATTATGCCTATCGTTCCCATGCTATAAAGCGTTGAGGAGATCGGGGCTGCGTCTGTATCTACTATTAATAAACTTGCTTCCGGGCTACGAATTTCCGTAGCATCTTCAACCTCAATAATTTTTAGAATATGCTTAATTTTCTGTCGTTAGGTCGTTTTTTAATTATTGCCCGAAATACTTTTGTATTAAGGCCTCTAATTCAGCTTTTACAATGGGCTTTGCCAGATAGTCGTTGCATCCCGATTGTATTGACTTTTCGCGGTCTCCCGATAATCCATAAGCTGTTTGTGCTACAATGACCACCTCTTTATTAAATTCCCGGATTTGTTTTGTGGCTTCATATCCATCCATTTCTGGCATCCGAATATCCATCAATATGAGGTCTATGTCTGGATTATCACGGCAAATTTCAACGGCTTTAACCCCTGTACTTACTTTTAAAATTTCTTTGCCAAACTTTTTGACCATTATGTCAATAAACAATTCCGATACTTCATCATCTTCGGCAATCAGAATTTTTAGTTTTCTTACATTATCGAGATTTTCTAAAGGAGCAAGTTGATGATCAATCAGTTCTATCACTGGTTCAGCATTGTATGGCAAGGTAAAATAAAATGTTGTGCCTGTCCCTTCTTCGCTTTCAACCCAAATTTTGCCGCCCAGCATTTCAATAAAGGCTTTGGATATCGACAAGCCTAATCCTGCTCCTTGTCGTGCCATATTATCGGTGATATCCGCCTGAATAAAACGTTCGAAAATGGCATCCTGCCGATCGTTGGGAATGCCGATGCCTGTGTCTTTTACATAAAACTCCAACTCGACACGTCGACCTGGCTCCGCGAAACCCGACTCTCTGTCCGTTTTTAAAATATACCCAAATTCTATGGACCCTTCATTGGTGTATTTTATGGCATTTTTAACAAGGTTGGTAAAAATGGCATATAGCTTTTCGCTGTCGGTTTTGATAATGGCTTCCTTTGCCGGCAAAGGGTTTCTAAAGGAAGTCTTTATCCCTTTGGCTTCTAATTCTGGCTTGAAGAAGGAATAAATATATTCGATTTGCTCGTTTATATTTGTTTCCTTTATATCCGTTTTCATCAGCCCGGCTTCTATTTTCGAAATGTCAACAATATCGTTGATAATATTGAGCATACGAGCGCCACTTTTCTCTATAATTTTAATATACTCATGTTGCTTTTCACCGGTAAGTCCGGGTTCTTTAAGCAATTCTGAAAATCCCAGAATACCGTTCATTGGTGTACGGATTTCGTGGCTCATATTTGCCAGAAATGCCGATTTAAGCCGATCGCTTTCCTCGGCA
Organism: Bacteroidales bacterium; assembly: GCA_030656615.1. GTDB lineage: Bacteria > Bacteroidota > Bacteroidia > Bacteroidales > TTA-H9 > JAUSOY01. Next base: position 50,827 of record JAUSOY010000028.1, read on the forward strand.
TGCTCTTTGGCACTTTGCAGCTCTATTTCTGAAAGTTTTCGGTCAGTGATATTGTTACCAAAGCACGAACCCCCTACAACCGCACCTTTTTTAATAATGGGATTAAAAGTTATCTGAATATAAATTATTCCATTTCCAGTCTCAACCGCATCTTCAATGGTGAATTGTTCGTTTTTCAGCACCTTATCGTATCGGGGTTTCCATATGGGACGGAATGCTTCGGGTAGTGATTCAATAAGGTTTGCTCCTGGCACCAACCGAACACCAAAACTTTGCTGAAACGCCGTTTGAAATGCCTGATTAATATATAATATTTCGTAATTTCTATTAAACGCCCAGATGCTATTTTGTGTGCCTTCAATAATTGTGGTAACATTTGCATTATTTGATTCTGCGGCTTCCTTGGCTAAAAACAATTCATTGGTCCGTTTTTCCACTGTTTTTTCGAGGTTTTTGTTTATGTCTTCGATATGCATTTTTTCGTTATCAAGTTCATGATTCAGAAAAAAGTTGAGACGTGCATAATATTCTATATTGTAGGCAGCAAACATGCCTATTATATTTGCACTGATGAAAAAGAAATTCGTATTGATTATTATAATGCTTGGGGAATGTGCATAAAAAATCGCTCCAAAATTATAAATAAGCAAAATGATCCAACCTGCAATTGACGCTAATAAAAAACGGAGTTTAATAAAAAAATAGCCTGCCAAAAAAATCAGCATCATCCCGGCATAATAGGTATAATTTTCAGGCAAAAACAAAATCATTATACTAATTCCGGTTCCTCCTATTATTGTGCTGAAAAATAACAACACTTGCCAGATTTTACGAAATACCTTAGTGAAGGATAAGAGAAATACCGTTGCCAATGTGGGAACAACAAATAGATAGCGAATTATATGAAAGGCATTTGCATACTCCGGAAACATTATTGAATCGAGGTAACCGAATATACCATAAAGGAATGTAACCATAACAAAAGAAACTCTTACCTGAACAAGAGAGTCAAAAAAGTATTTTTTCTGGAACAGCTTTTCCTCTTTTTCAGGAAATGCCAGAGTAATTTTATTGTAAATCATCATTTTAGTTGATGTCGTAATTCGCAAATATAATCATGCTTTTGGTTTATATTGCTTTAGCAATCACAGCAGTCTGTCTAAAAACTGTTTTGTACCGTTATTATTTGGACTAAATATAGCCGTTTTAAGCTTATGCATGGAAGCCATATCATTCTTATTTTAATTAACATTGAGTTTATATTGCGTGATTTAAGCTTTACCGGGGCTGTTTTTTAAAGAATAATGAGAAACAGATTCTTGTTGCAATTATTACACTTATTCTATTTAATTATTTATGTTAGTTATCCTTATGTTATGTTAGGAAGTATCGGCTAGTCTATGAGGCGTTGGGCGTTTTAAAACACCTAACTTTCAATTTACTACAGCGCCTATTTATATTCATACGTTTCTATTTAATTGCTATACACCCAATGACTTACATGCATTGTTTGTGTTTAGTTTATAATGTTTTCATCAATTAACCAATAGGTATAATTCAGAACTTTATCATATCCGCTAATTAGAGTCTGTCTTTAAACTTAAATTGTTGATAACTAATATAATAACTTAACGATAAAAATATTTTGGGTATAAGAAGAATAAGTATCTTAGTATTAAAGATACAGGCATTATGAAACTATTCAACGACTTGACCC
>JAUSOY010000031.1 GCA_030656615.1 Bacteroidales bacterium
TATCCGGTGTAAAAATGCACCACCAAAAAATATCCGGAATATCACATCAATTTTTATTTTATTTTCAAAAAACAGCATATATTTGATACACAGTAATTACAAAAGAAGGTTTTTAGACGAACTGCCGTTATAGCCAATGCTAAGTGCGACACATGATATTTCATCAAGTAAAATAAACTGTGGCATGGACATAAAGAAAAAAATTAGTGAAGAACTCATGAGTTATTTGCAGAAAATACTTTAAAAGAATTTTAATAGTTAATCTCAACAAATAAAAGAAGATTATGAAACCAAAAAATCTACGAATAAAATTAGCTTACACCGCGGGAATTATCACTGCGCTTTCGGGTTTTGTCGTTCTCATTGGCTGGCAAACGGAAAGCTACGCGCTTCAAACCTTCGGATTAGGTGGCGTAACCATGAAAGCGAACACCGCCATCTCGTTTCTCCTCACGGGGCTTGCGCTAATTTTGTTGCAACGCGACGACCGTCGGTTAAACATAAACCTGGCGAGAATATGTTCTGCAATGGTTGCGCTTCTCGGTTTATTGGTACTGTCGCAATATGTGTTTGCCGTAAACCTTGGCATTGATGAATTTCTTTTTAGTGAAGTAAAAAACGCGGTGGCTACTGTTAATCCGGGACGAATGGCGCCTAACGCTTCTTTAAACTTTATTTTTCTGAGCATTGTTCTTTTTGCGGTCTCTTTCAGGAAAATGGAACGGAGTTTGCCGCTGCTCTTTTTATTTGTTTCCGCTTTTACTATTAGTATTATCGGACTTTTTGGATACTTGTTCGGACTCTCGGAACTTACCGGTTTAGCCGCTTATACAAAATTGGCAATCAACACTTCACTAAGCTTTGTGGTTTTAAGCATCGGCATCTATTTTACAATGTTTAACACCAAAAAAGAACCCGCAACCCTTGAATACAAATTGCTCTCCGGCTTAACCATTGCCTCTGTAATAATCATCCTTGGAGCCATCATTTCACTGGCAAGTATCCAATCGCTTGTTTCAGCTTCCAACAGGGTTGAACATACATTCCAAGTAAAACTGGAACTCCGTAAAATTAGTCAGGAAGTGTATGAATTAATCGCCGCCGATCGCGCTTATATCATTTCGGGCAACGAGAATTTTATGAAACAATGGAAGCAATCGAAAGCGGATTTGCCAAAATTAATAATGAATTTTGAAAATCTGATAAAGGATGATGCCAAACAGCAAAAGGAACTTGTGGATTTGAAGAAACTTATAAATGAGCGGATTGACTTCTCTGAATTGCTGATTAGCAACTACATAATAGAAGGGGAAAAAGCCGCGAAAGCGCTCTTCGCTACCTTGAAAGGGGTAAAGATAAATGATCAAATTGAAGAAATTATTACGCGGATGGGCGTCGAAGAAGAGCGTCTTTTATTGGAAAGAAATGCTAAGGAAGCAGATAACACTGCCAATACAATTACCATTATAGTATTGAACCTCGGTTTTATATTGTTACTGTTTGCTTTGATGTTTGTTCTTGTTGAAAAGGATATTACCGGCCGCCGCAAGGCAGAAGAAGCGCTGCTGAAATTAAACGAAGGACTTGAACAGCGAGTGAATGAACGAACTGCCGAAGTTGTTCAATCACTGGAACAAATAAAAAAAGCTAACCGCACCTATGCCGTTTTAAGCAATGTCAATCAAATGATTGTCCGCGTAAAAGACAAGCAAACACTTTTTGATGAAGCTTGCCACATTGCCGTTGAAGATGGCAAATTCCGTATGGTATGGATCGGGATGCATGATCAGCAAACGAATAAAGTTCAAACGGTTGCGTCAGCCGGGTTTGAAGAAGATTATCTGAAAACAATTAACCTCGATTTAAGTATTGAAAAATATCAACAATGCCCGCTGGGGCAGGCCATAAAATTGGGAAGCCATTATGTCGAGAATGATATTTTCGGCAACCGGGCGATAGCTGAATGGCACGAAAATGCAGTACGGCTTGGATATAAATCGGCGGCGGCTTTCCCTATTACCCTATTTGGAAAAGTAATCGGGGCATATTCATTATACAGCGAAACCGCCGGTTTTTTTGATGAAGCTGAAATGAAACTTCTTGATGAAATGGCCATGGATATTTCATTTGCGGTGGAATCGATTGAGAACAGGGACAAAGCGGAAAAAATTGAAAATGAAATCCACAATATGAATGCAGAGCTGGAAATAAAAGTGGAACAAAGAACAGAACAACTTGCCGATACAAACGAAAAACTTTCAGCAGCCAAACTCGAAGCTGAAAGAGCAAACGTTGCAAAGAGTGAATTCATCTCGCGCATGAGCCACGAACTGAGAACGCCAATGAATTCGATCCTCGGTTTCGCACAATTGATGAATATGGGAGAACTAACTCCGGCGCACAAAAAAGGGGTCGACCACATCCTGAAAAGCGGCAAACACCTGCTCGACCTGATCAACGAAGTTCTCGACCTTTCACGTATCGAAGCGGGAGAACTTTCGATATCATTAGAACCTGTTCATCTTCATGGAATTGTTTCCGAAACCATGGATGTTATCAAACCAATTGCTACAACGAAAAATGTAACATTTGAATTCCCTGAATCTCCCGTTTGTGATCTATTTGTAAAAGCCGACCGCCAAAAACTAAAGCAGATATTGCTGAATTTATTAAGCAACGCGGTGAAGTATAACCGCGAAGGCGGATCGTTGAAGGTAGAATGCGAAGTCAAGAGACTTCCAATTATCCGCATCAGCATAAACGACACGGGGAAAGGAATTGCCCCCGAATATATGGCCAGACTGTTTAATCCTTTCGAACGGGTTGGATCTGAAATTTCGGAAGTGGAAGGCATCGGCCTTGGTCTGGCAGTTTCTAAAAAACTGATCGAAGCAATGAATGGAACGATTGGCGTTGAAAGCGAACCAGGTGTTGGCAGTACATTCTGGATCGAACTGCCACGGACGGAAGGACAGATTGACCGATATGAACGAAAAAGCGGGTTCGATAAACCCGAAATCGAATCGGCGGTTAGTGGAACGCTTTTGTATATCGAAGACAATGTTTCGAATATCCAGTTGGTTGAGCAAATTCTGGAAACGCACCGCCCGCAAATCCGTTTGATTACTGAAATGTACGGGAAGAGAACGGTACAACTTGCCACCGATTACCAGCCCGACATCATTCTGCTCGACCTCGATTTACCCGATATTCACGGCAGCGAAGTATTGAAACAGTTGCTTGCGAATAACAAAACAAAATCAATTCCGGTGGTCATTTTAAGCGCCGATGCCATGAATAGCCAGATTGAAAAGCTCTTAAAAGCCGGAGCTAAAAATTATTTGACAAAACCACTCGATGTGTTGGAGTTTTTGAGAGTGGTTGATATGATAATAAAACCAAGTGGTACACAAAACAATAAACACTAAAAAGTCAAAACTATGATCGATTTATTTACAAAAAATGCGAACATTCTTATTGTGGACGATAAACAGTCGAATATTGATGTTTTGGAAGGGCTGCTTGAAAATCAAGGTTATACAAACTTCAAATCCACCACCGACTCACGCTTGGTAGTTAGTTTGTTCGAATCATTTAAACCCGATTTAATTCTACTCGACCTAATGATGCCAAATTTTAACGGCTTTCAGGTTATGGAACAGTTGGGTGCTGTGATTCCTCAAAACACTTATCTGCCTATTTTGGTATTAACAGCGAGTATAATAGAAAAAGACAAACAACACGCTCTTTCTGAAGGAGCCAAAGATTTTCTTACAAAACCTTTTGATTTAGTTGAAGTCGGGCTGCGAATTAAAAATCTTTTGGAAACGCGTTTTCTGCATCAACAGTTAAATAACCAAAACCAAATTTTGGAAGAAAAAGTAAAGGAAAGAACCGCTGAACTGGAAAATACGATTGTTGAACTGGAAATTGCGAAAAACAAAGCCCAGGCAAGCGACCGCCTTAAGACAGCTTTTATGAATAATATTTCGCACGAAATCAGAACCCCTCTTAATGGTATTCTGGGGTTTGCCCCCTTTGTTATCCAGCCCGATATTTCAATGGAAGAGAAAGAGGAATTTTTGGAAATTCTAAACTTCAGTAGCAACCGTTTGATGAATACCATTACCGACTATATGGATATTTCCCTGATTATTTCAGACACTATGGAAGTACATCCTGATCCAATTGACATTTCTTCAATGTTGACGAATGTCTGTGAGCATTATCAAGCAGTCTGTATGAAAAAGAATCTGGAGCTTAAAACGCTATTTCCCGATAATACTGATAATTTTATCCTGAATACGGATGAAGAACTACTGCAAAAGGCTGTTTCTAAACTGGTAGATAATTCGGTGAAATTTACTAAAGAAGGAAGTATTACTATAGGATTTGCACGTAAAGATGATGATATTGAAATTTTTGTAATAGACACAGGAAAAGGCATTGAAAAGAAAGGGCAAGAGCATGTATATGAGTGTTTTATGCAGGAGGATGTCTCTAGTACCCGTGGTCATGAAGGCAGTGGGTTGGGGTTGTCGATTGCAAAAGGCATAATACAATTACTTGGTGGAAAAGTACGTTTAGAATCGGCAAAAAATATGGGGACTACAGCGTTTTTAACTCTTCCGATTAATACACCAGCAGCTTCTGTAAAACCAAAGAATTCGACAAATGCCATCAATGTTGGGGAAATGCCCCTCATATTAATCGCAGAGGACGACGACAATAGTTATTTATATATTGAAACATTGTTGAGAAAAGACAACAAAATTTTAAGGGCTTACAATGGACAAGAAGCCGTTGATTTATGCAGGAAGCATCCGGATATCACCCTCGTTTTAATGGATATAAAGATGCCAGTAATGAATGGATATGAAGCAACCCGCAAAATCCGCGAGTTTAATAAAGATGTGATTATAATTGCCCAAACTGCTTTTGCCCTCATAGGAGACAAGGACAAAGCAATAGAAGCTGGTTGTAATAATTATATTTCAAAACCAATAAAGCAAACTGAACTAATGGAATTAATACAAACATATTTCAGAAAATGATTAAATGTAAACTGACACCTAAACAACAGAAAATAAAGCACATGGCTATAACATCGTATATAAAACATTTGGCAGTCAGTGGGTTATCGAGCGTTCCCATTCGTATCAAAAGTACTTGTAACTTGACAGGAAAGTGCTTCGAAATGCCAAACGTTTCATATACGTAACCGTCAGACTGTCTAAAAACCCCCTTTATTAACAATATTTGGTTAACAAATAATTCATCATTACATACTTTATAATCAGTAGATTATGTATATTAGTACATGAAATTCATTGAAGGACATAACAGAAATCAAACACATCTTTTTCCTGTTTCCCTGGAAGAATCCATTGACCTGGATAATGAAGTCAGAGTAATAGACCTGTTTGTTGATAGCCTGCCTTTAAAAGACTTTGAATTTGGTATGGATTTTATCGAAAATGGTCGTCCGGCATACCATCCTGCCGATTTACTCAAATTGTTTA
>JAUSOY010000062.1 GCA_030656615.1 Bacteroidales bacterium
AGGGTCAAGTCGTTGAATAGTTTCATAATGCCTGTATCTTTAATACTAAGATACTTATTCTTCTTATACCCAAAATATTTTTATCGTTAAGTTATTATATTAGTTATCAACAATTTAAGTTTAAAGACAGACTCTATCTAGCTTGTATTTTGTTGAATAATAAAGATTTCTATAAATAATTTTGGAATCGAATCATCATCAAAATATGCAACGCATACCTGGGTTAATTTAATCAGAAGAACAATAACTAAAAATCTTTGGTGGCCTCTACGTATTAGTAGAAGTATTTATAAAGTCCGGTAAATGAATGAAATAAAACTTGGATTGATTTTTTTAGCGTGATGTTATCTTAGAAAGGTTCACCAAATTCCAATGATTATTTATTCAAATTTTTTCTAAAGACACAAAAAATAAAATTTTGTACTGCTCCAGATGGTGTCGAATGTTGATGTTCGTGACATTCTAGCTTCTCAAACGTATTTCCCAGAGCTTGTTGTAATAATGCGGGAGAGTACCTTCGGATTTCAACACCACTGCATTTCTCCGGACCATCGGATGCAAAAGTGCCCACGATAAAAATGCCACCCGGTTTGAGACTAATGGTTAAATTTCTAACATAGGTTTTTATATCCTCGTCTTTTGTCAGGAAATGAAATGCTGCCCTGTCATGCCAGATATCATAGGAATTTTCTTGAATGAAGTCGCATACATCGGATTCAATCCAAGTAATACTATCAGCTTTGTCGCCAAGATTTAGGCGGGATTTTCGGATAGCTTCAGCTGAAATATCTAAAACGCTAACATTTTTATATCCATTTGTAATAAGGTTTTCAGCAATTCTACTTTCACCTCCGCCAATATCGATAATAGCCGATTCTCCGGAAGAAGTATATTTTTCGATCAATTCGAGTGAAACGTGTGGAATGCTTTGGTACCAACTTACTTCTTCAAACGCCATACGGCTATAAATTTTTTCCCAGTGCTTTTTACGATCGAAATCGGTCATGGTTTAATAGTTTTAGCAAAAATCGTTTTTATAAAGCGTAATTGCAATTTCTGAGCAATTATAGTGGCACATCGATCATCAATATTCCGAAAATTATCAGGAGTGATTACTAGTAATCGTTTGAATGACTTTGTTTTATATCGTATTTTTTGTATTAGAAATCCGTTAACCTAATTGTTTTTAGTAGCTTCTCCAAGCAGTTTTCAGGCCAAGAATAAACCAGGCAAACGACAATGTATTCAGGGCAAATAATGTATCACCAATTATTCGTAAGCATTTGAAGGTTCTAATATGCGATTCCATCAATGCATTGTTTCTACCGAAAGCATACAGAGTTTGGCAAAGCAACTTTTCGAATCCACCGAAAAATAGCTATTGCAATATTTCTACCAGCAGATGTTTATTATCAAGTAACAGGATTTTCCAATGAAAATTTTGAATTCCTTCAAGGGATTCTAATCGTAAGCTAAGAACGGAATCAGCTAATGTCCATTCGCCATGATAATCATCAAAAACGACGGGTGGCGTGCCGCAAAATCCAATATTTCTTCGTTCAACACATTGATGGTTGTCGAGTAATGAAATCCCATAAACCTTCTCTTTAAGTTTGTGACTCTTTTCGAATAGTATTTTTTGATCAGAATACTGTGGATTGATATAATGTCCTTTCAGCCTTTCTTCAAAGCCCGGTGTATAACTTTCTTTTTTACACGAATTAAAGGAAAGAATAGTCAATAAAACTATTATGCCCAAATATTTATAATTGCTTGTATGAGGCATTTTTTTCGATTTACGCTGTTTGTAATCAATAACGTAATCTTCAGGAAAATGTTTGTTCGTTTTGGTGTTTATATTTTCTTAATCGAACGGCCTCCACAAGTCGTTCTCTGGTGATGGCTTTACCATGTCCGGGTAAGAAGGTATTACAAGGCGTATCGAGTAGTTTATTCCAACTTTGAAATAAAAGGAGCACATCATCAGCAAATGGAGGGAATATGGTATTTTTAAATATTCCAAAAAGAGTATCGCCAACAATCACAAATTCATCATCAATAATCAGTGAAATGGAACCTTCTGAATGTCCCGGGCAAGCAATGATTTTTGCATCAATGCCATACACATTCATATCAAGCTCTTTTTGTACCATGATATCCATTTTGAAAGACTCATGGCCGAAAAAAACCTTACCAAGACGTCTTCCTAAGCATGTAAGTGCTTTGGTTGCTAAATTGGTTCCCCTGGGGATTCGTGTATATCCATCGTTAGCACTTTTCGATTCATAAATACTTCCGATGATTTTGCAACCGGTCATATTTTTGAGAAATTGCGCATTCTGACAATGATCGTAATGGGTGTGAGTCAATACAAGAAAATCGATTTTTAAAGGATTCGGCAGAACATTTTGAAGATTGTTCAGGAGTTTTTTTCGAGCTGATGCCTGGCCTGTATCAATTAGGATACAAACATCCTGCTGCAGAATTAACCAGGCATTACTCCGGTGTCGCAATATTTGAATAATTGTGCTGCTTTTCTTTGTATGCCAGTGTTTCATAAGGTTGACAGCCTATTCGGGCGTAGAATCATAATTTTCAAGCGCGGTGGGCAAACAGGTAGCCACACCTTTTAAACCACAAACGCTGAGGGTAATAAGAATGGTGTCTTTAATTTCTTCGCGGGAAGCTCCCAGCTTTTTGGCCATTGGCACATGATAATGGATAGCCAGTGCATCACCCATTGCCGATTTAATGCCGATATATACCAGTTGTTTTGTTTTTGCATCCAGTCCTTTGGTCGATTTCAGGGCTTCGATTAATCCACCAAATGCGGCGGCAACTTCCGGTGCTTCTTTTTGAAAAACGTCTAATGGGTTCATTGATTTGTATTTTATTTGAGGATTTTTTTCACGTTAAGGTCGTGTCTGACTTCATAGATTATACACTTCCATGAAAGCGGCTATGCAAGATATATTTCTCCTTTAAGATACAAACGGGCTTTTCCCGCTATTTTTACTCTTTCGCCAAGGAATTCGCATACCAGATCGCCACCACGTTTTGATAACTGTCTGGCTGTTAATTGATTTTTGTTTAATACTTTACTCCAATATGGTATTAAACTGGTATGTGCTGAGCCTGTTACAGGGTCTTCATTAATTCCTGACTGAGGTGCAAAAAACCGTGATACAAAATCCACATCTTTACCCTTTGAAGTAATGACCAAGCCTCGTCCGCCAAGGGAGGCAATTTTTTCAAAATCGGGGATGGTATTTATCACATCCTCTTCATTTTGTAAAATGGCAATAATATCCGTTTTTCCTTTGAAAACATGTACAGGCTTGAAGCCTGTACAATCTTCAATGATATTACCTGGCTCGTATGATTCTAAGGTGTCTGTCGGAAAATCAAGATAAAGTAAATCATCACCTCGCTTTACTTTTAAAATTCCTGAACGGGGTGAATGGAAAATGATTTCGGCATCAGGATAGTTATATTCTTCGAAGAGAACGAAAGCAGATGCCAGGGTGGCATGTCCGCATAAATCGACTTCAATTTCCGGTGTAAACCAGCGAATAGAATATTGTTCCTTCGAAATTTTAATGAAGGCCGTTTCGGCAAGGTTATTTTCCATGGCGATGTTTTGCATCATTGCATCAGCCGGCCATTCATCAATGATGCATACAGCGGCAGGATTACCATGAAATAGTGTATCTGTAAAAGCATCGACCTGAAAGACGGGGATTTTTATCATTCTGAATGTGCTTTATTAAATGACAGGACCACTTCCGAGAACCATTTTACCCATATAGTATCGTTTCTTATTTTCAATGGATTTTTCCGAAAACGCGGTAGCACCAATTCGTTTTATTTCACATAAATTGAAAATTTTCATGTTATGTGGAAGAATGTCGGCTCTATCGGCAGCAGGATGAAGATTTTTACATGGGAAATCATCACATTCGAAGCAATAGTGGTGTTTCTTTTGTTGTACGCATGTATAGGTTTCGCAAGATTTACCCATAATCGGGCAGTTTCCGTCAATATTTCTGCATCCTTTGCAGGGAAGGACGCTGGCCGGAATGCCTTTTGACAGAAGTCTGTCCAACAGGTTTTTATCATCTTTACATAAATATAATTCACAAATGCTACAGTCGATTCCGCAAGGAGCAATCAGACTAATTCTGCTTTCCGGATTCATAAATAGTGGATTGATGAGATTGGTGATGAATTTTTGTTTTTTTCAATACAAAATTATTTATTCGCACGTTTGATCCAAAGAAATGAATCATTGTAATGTGAATGAGGATTTCTGAAAACCATCAACAAATTTCTAAAAAAACTCCCAAAGCCTTATTCGCTGCGTGTAAAAAAATCCAGCTTTGCAGCGTATTACATTTTTTGTTGCGATTTAATCCATGATGCTAATCGGAGTCTTTTATTTTCATTTAATCTTGCCTTGAGATGTAACAGCGTATATGAGATTAGAGGCATTTCTCCATCTTCAATCACTTTTATGCATTTCTTAAATTGAATATTCGATTTTTCTGTATCAAAATTTCCCCAATCTGAGAAATTCAAATGACTGCGCCCTTCGTTTACATGCATTTTAAGAAACCATGATACAGGAGCCACATTCGAGTACCAGGGGTATTCTGTTTCATACGAATGACAATCATAGCATGAGTTTTTTAACATGGAATAGAAATTATCCGGTGGATTTGAAATTGTTATAAAATCCTGCTCAGGAAGAAAAGGCGGATGTGTTTTATCGATTCGAAACACTTGAATAATAATTAGAAGTCCGGCAATTACCCAATAGATATTTATTTTTTTCATGACTTTGGTATTGGCAATTCGATGAATATCATTCTTTAGCGATCGAAGTTAAAAAGAAAAATTTATTTTGTGGTCTGAATTATTGGTTTTTCTTGCGTGCGTTTATTAACTCAGACGCATAATGCATTCCGATTACCATTCAAGTTTTATAAAACGTACTTCCAAACAATTTATCTGAAAAGTATTATTTAAAGTTTGAATTTCTTCTTCCAGAATATTTACCTCTTTGATGGATGAGGCATTGGTTTGAAGCAGAATTTTATGAATATCCAATCGAACTGCTTCACCACTGATTTCTTTGAGATGAAGGATGATGCCTTTATTATCAGCTGAAGGTTGGGCATCAACGAGCATTAATTGCTCAAATGCTTTACCCAGAAATGATTTAAAAGTTTCTTGATTTTTCGTTTTTCCGGAAGGTAACACCCTGGTGGCCATCGGAATTCTGTCCTCCTGACTTATTAATGTGGAAGGTAATGATGATGTGTTTTCAAAGGAACTTATGCTGTATTTCCATCGAATTTCACCTTCCTGACTGGCTTTGAAATTTGTAGTCCAGTAGTTATTAAGAACCCATGAAAAAATATGATTGGTTCGGGGTTTATGAGTATAATAAAACCGGCCGGTGTTTATATCGCCAAATTGCATAAGTGGCACGTCATGGCTGTTGAGTAATATCCTAGCGTGGGCATTATCAACAGCCGCGAAACCCTGAACCGTATTCCAGTCTGCTGCTGTTCCTTCTATTTGATTAATGCCCGGTGAAACAATACCTCCCTGAACATCAAAAGATAAATTTCCTGACTGTAATTCAAATGGAAAGGCTATATAAACAGATTCAGGATCTGTTACAGCACGTTTAATCATATTGTAAATCAGTTCAATACGTTTCGTTTTGTGATATATTCTGTATTCAATATCAACGCCACGTTTATCCGCACAAACAGGAATCTTACCATTAAATTTTATACTGTGCCAAATGCTTCCATCTTCTACACTTAACAGTTTTACATCGGAAAGCGTAGCCATGGTTTTTTGAAGTGGAACGTATATTGTGTCCCTGTTAGAATGCGTGAGTCTTTCCATGGCCTGTCTGCTGGCAATTTGCTCGTAAAGGAAAGAACCAAGGTTTAGGGTGTCGTGTTGATCCAATAATTCCAGGCTTAGCGCCTTATCAAACAGACTGGTAATGCTTCCCGATTTTTGACTAAAGTGTATTTTGTAAAATTGATTTTCATAGTTGAGTGATATGTCCACAGGATTATTCACTCGCCGACTGCTATTGTCGGCTTCGATTCTGAATTGCTTATATCCAAAAGCGGGGATATTTTCAGCCCATAATGACCAGTGTGAGCCTTCGGAAAGACCCTTGGTTAGTTGATACGAGACCTCTTTACCATCCGGATCCATTATTTTAAAGGGAATATTTTTAGGCAAAAGTTCATGATCGATAAATACATCGATTAATCCTGAACGTTTTTTTGCCAGTGTGTTAAATACAGTAATGGTCGGAACATCTGATTTGTTGATGTATGTTTGCAGATATCCAAGGGATTTTTCTCTCAAAAGACTTGCCTGCTTGCGGGCAGTCCACACGTAGGCCGCTTTTTCTGACCATTGTATGCTGCTGTTTTCAGATGCGGGCTCATGTATACTTTCGGCAGCGCCATAGGTGTGTTCATCATAAAAAAGCAGATTGTCATAGCAATCTTTAATATCCATCATGAGATTGTCAGGCAGTTGGGCGCCTGCCATTTTTGCCATCGAGAATAAAGCAGTTGTAGTAATCATATCAGCCTGAGTTTGACGGGCAACTTTTGCTTCATGCATCGCTGAACCACAACCATCAGACCACCAGTCGGGCCATGCAGCCTTAATCACTGGAATTTTAAGTTCATCATTCTTTTCCAGATAATTCAGAAACTCGTTCGATACTGCAATTCTAAGTTTTGGCGATTCGTATTTTTCATTCCATTCTTTTACCAAATTGCAAGCAGTAATTGAAGGTGGGGAATTGTCGATGATATATCCTGAGAATTGAATGGCAGCAGAGGAGTAGGGATATTTTTTTTCTTCGAGTTTATCAAGATAATCGGATAAGTTCGAACGAAAATTCTCTACATAACCAGAAGTTAATCCCAATACATTACCATGCATATAATGTTCACTCCGATAGGCCAGCAGTCTGTTGCCGGATGGCGATTCCCACCAGAATAGCGTAGGCTTATCGAAAGGGATATGCGCCCGATGTCCGTGTTGACCCATAATCAGATATTTTACACCGGAATTTTTATAGAAATCGATCATGCTCCACCCGATACCATTTACATCGTTTTGCATAGCTGTTGTGACTTTAATACCTCTTTCTTTAAAAGTTTTTAATGTTTTTGTCTGCATGGCGAGAGCCGTCAGACTGTCTAAAAACCCCCTTTATTAACAATATTTGGTTAACAAATAATTCAGTATTACATACTTTATAATCAGTAGATTATGTATATTAGTACATGAAATTCATTGAAGGACATAACAGAAATCAAACACATCTTTTTCCTGTTTCGCTGGAACAATCCATTGACCTGGATAATGAAGTCAGAGTAATAGACCTGTTTGTTGATAGCCTGCCTTTAAAAGACTTTGAATTTGGTATGGATTTTATCGAAAATGGTCGTCCGGCATACCATCCTGCCGATTTACTCAAATTGTTTA
>JAUSOY010000064.1 GCA_030656615.1 Bacteroidales bacterium
AGGGTCAAGTCGTTGAATAGTTTCATAATGCCTGTATCTTTAATACTAAGATACTTATTCTTCTTATACCCAAAATATTTTTATCGTTAAGTTATTATATTAGTTATCAACAATTTAAGTTTAAAGACAGACTCTAAATAGAAAGGATCAACATTATGTTACCAATGATTAAAAATTCGTATTTCATGCCCGATTTATTCGATGAGTTCTTTGGAAAAGGTTTTGACAACAATCTCTACCAGCCTAAAACACAATCCAGTATTCCCGCTGTTAACATTCTTGAAAATGATAATAGCTTCATCCTGGAAGTGGCAGCGCCCGGTTTGAAAAAGGAAGACTTTCGAATTGATGTGGAGCATGACAAATTGATTGTGTCTTCAGAGAAAGAGCAGGACGAAAGTCGCGAAGATGAAGGCAAGTATCGCAGGAAAGAATATTATTATGCTTCATTCCGCCGCGTATTTACACTGCCCGATACGGTTAATCACGATAGTATTGAGGCTAAACACCAGGATGGAATCTTGTTGATAACGATTCCAAAACGCGAGGAGTCAAAAATTAAACCTCCCCGTACAATACAAATTGTCTAATATTAAAAATGAAGCCCCCTGATAGTTCAAGGGGCTTCATTTTTTAAACCAATGTTGATTAATCTAATTATAATGAGGAAAAATCGTTATTCCTCAATTACGATTTTATAGGTAAAATCCGATGCTTTTTTAAGCATAGCAGACACCCCACAGTAATTCTCCTGTGATAACTCAACAGCCTTCTGAAGTTTATCCATGGGTAAGTCTGTACCTTTAAAAAAATAGGTCAGACGAATGTTTTTATAAATTTTTGGATGCTCTTCCGTCATATCAGCATCTGCTTCCATACGGAAAGCGTCTGGTTTTACACGCATTTTTTTGAGAATAGAAACGACATCCATTCCGGTACATCCTGCCAATGCTACCAGCAATAATGGTTTTGGGCGTGGTCCCCGATCTTTGCCTCCCACATTCTCGGAAGCATCCAGCATGATTTTGTGATTGTTTACTTCTGCTTCAAAGGCCATATCACCGGCCCAATTCACACTAATTTTATTTGCCATGGTGTTGTTTTTTATTGCGAATACTAAAAATACAACAATTCATGCTCTGTTTGGTTTCTTTATTTTTGGTAAAAGAGAAAATTCCCAGGAATTATTCCGGCTTCCAATGATTGAATAAGCAATCCAGATGCACTATAAATATAGACTTTGCCATTTCTTGAATAATCCAGTGCATCACTTATAAAAAGTCGCCCTTCCCTTGGATCAATGGCCATGGCATATAAAAGGCGATTTTTTCTGGTGATAAATGCAGTGCCGGGTGTGTCTGGGGCATCAATTCCCATTTTAAAAACATCTTGATCAATGTATAAAAGACTATCGCCACTACGATTTGTTATAAGGTTTTTTGGAGACCTTCCGATTTCGAAATTAATTCTTCTTAAAATTCCAAAACTTTTTCCATCCAGCTTTATCAATTGAGGATTTTCAATTCCTTGGTAACCACCACTACACAATATCCAAATGTCTCCATTTTTATCTTTAACAAGACTATTGGGTTCTTTAGCGAGAATAATTTCGGACGACTTTTTTAATTCTGGTATATCAATGAGACTTGCTGAACGATTATCGAATCCTCCGTAATCTGACCAATGAAGGGCAAGCAGATAATTTCCAAAAACCATCATTTGTTCAGTGCTTTTTCCACATTCTATTTGGCCGGTCAAGCGGAGCGTTTTCGTATTTATAAGACTGATTTTAGTCGATAATAGGTCAGAGACACAAGCCATACTATCGTTGATGGTGGTTATATAACGCGGAGAGATTAATCCATCAATTTTGGCTTTGCTGAGCATGCTCAGGGGATCTAAAATCTCGATTTTTCCTGAGTTATTAACAACAACCCAGATATTTCCGTGGATTAAACTCATCGATTGCGCCACATCGCCAAGGGGTCTTTGATTGATAGTAGAAAACACATCACGATTTATCGAATCCAATTGATTATTGATAAAACAAAGACTGCTGTTTCCACGCATAAAATTGCCTTCGTTTAAAACAAAAATTCCGGAACCCGCTTGAAAACTACCTGACGTATTTCCCTGTTCCCAAAATGCATCCTTATGACATGAAACCATCAGAAGACCAATCAGCATATATCCAAAAAATATTTTTATCTCTTTCATTGTTAAGGCTTTAATGGTAATGTAAACAGGAATGAAATCCGGAATTGTCGGCCAGGCATTGGTTGCCATGCGATACTATGATAATCAGAATTTAACACATTTAGACAATGAAAATTGGTTGAAATCGTGTATTCCCCGGCTGTGAAAAAGTATGACAGGTGAAAATTATTTAAAAAATACTCGGGTAAAAATCGTTGATTATCAGCTGTTGTGTAGCGTTTTCCTGTATATGAATAATCCCATCCTAATCCAATTTTTTGATAGCCCACATTTATTTGGGCGTTGGCGGTATGCCTGGGAATATACATCAATTGTAACGGATTACTGCTTATGTCTTTTGAGAAGCGAAGCGTATAATTTCCTCCTGTTTTTATGGTTATCTTCCCGAGTGTGCAGGTATAATCCGGATTAATCTCAACTCCATATGTTTCTACTTGTTTGATATTAAATGGTTTCCAGTAGTTAAAAACGGAATCGGGTTGCCATTGAATCCAATCATCGACATTAGAATAATATGCATTTACTGAAATATTTAATTGGCTGTTCTCATTTCTTTTTATGGTAGAAGTAAGGCCGATATCGCTTGAAAAGCTTTTTTCAGGAATTAAGTCAGGATTTCCACCCGGAACCCAATACAAATCATTCATCGTTGGGAAACGCGAATTACCAGAGGCTGAAACCCGTAAATCTAGCAATCCATTGTTTAGCAATCCGATACGGGCTGCTATGGCGGGTAATAACTGCAATGAATAGGTATTTAGCCATTCCGAACGTAAAATAAAATCAAACTCCAGTCGCGAATTGGCTTGAACATTCGCTGCTAACATCAGACTAAGTTGGGTGGATTGTTTCGTATCGGAATATTCGGAAGATTGTACCAGGTTTTGTCTTGCTTCGGCCTGGCTTCGAATTTGTATCGCTGGTTGCAAGGAGTGTTCACCTGAATAATTGAAGATGAATGAATTGAATTGGCTTTCGGAAAGTATATTTGCTGCACGGTTTTGGTATTCATAAACATCATAAAACCACGCCGTTTTCAAATCAAATTTTCCAGACTTATGGTTATGATTCCAAGTTAATATTGAACGTGCAAATTTTTGTTTCAAGCTTTCATTTCCGGGTAATGATGTCATGATAATAGGAGAGGGGAGTCCTCTTTCCGATGATTGTAGCCACACATTAGCCGAGAACCGATTGATGCTGCTATCACGTACAGAAAACTCCTGCATTAATGTGGTTTGGTTCCACCAGGCATCCTCGCGTATAAGTTCGGAAGGCGACGTTTGATTATTGGCTACGTCCTTGTAAGGAAATTGATTTTCAGCTTGAGTGTGTTGAAGGCGGGTACGGCTCAGGAAATTTGCTTTACTGGCCTGAACATCACCATTGAGTATTACTTCACCGAAACTACCAAATGAAAAGCCTGCTTTGGAATGTGCATTAGCCTTCCAGTCCTTATCATTCTGAATGTCGATGCTTCCACCTAGGCCACCAGCTCCTGTTAATAATGAACTGCCACCTTCATAAACATTCAATTCATCTGCAAAAAATGATGGTAGTCCAGAAAGATCCATCTGACCAAGCATGGGCGATTCTATATTAAGGCCATTCCATAGAATTTTAGTGTGAGCTGCACTATTTCCGCGAATGGAAGCCGTCGCCAAATTCCCTGGTCCGTACGAACGAATCAGAACATTCCCCTGATTTGCTAATAAATCAGCAATACTATTATATGCGGTATTTTTAAGCGATAGTGCATCATAGTTTTTTACAAAAAATGCTGTTTTTAACTGTTCCGTTTTCGCTTTCAGTGTAAAAGTGGTCAATTGGACAGTGTCGGGCCAATTGTCGGCCTGCACTTCCTTCATTCCATACTGTAGGATTATGGCCAAAAATATGTAAATCCTGTATTTCAGAATATTATAGGATTATTTTTTTACTTACTACCTGAGTTCCCTGAATCATATTCAGGATATAAAGTCCATGAGAAAGCGAATTCAGAGGAACTTCGCATCGATTGTCATCACTTGTACCTGAAACGATGACAATTCCATTGAGTGAAATGAGTTGTATCATTTTTGTTTTATTACTATCAAAAGCGATGTGTAAGACATTATTAAGTTGATAGACTTTTAGTACAAATGACATTTCCTTGGAAATAATACCGGTTGATGCTTGATGTATTACACCAATTCCGTCAAGATCAAATCCTCCGGTATTAAATGCGGTAGGGTAGGGATCGTTGATGATGTTTTGCAGTGCATCGCGGGTGGCATATTCTGTATCAATACAACCAACCACATCAATAATTCTGACGTGTGTAATGCGATTGATATCGAGACCGGCGGTATTTTTTAAATCTTCCAGATCGAAGGGTGTACCAAACCCCATGCGGTATTTCCCGGCGAGGTTATGAATTTTTGTTGCATCCAAGGTTCCGAATGTAGCAACTTGTGATTCCGTTTGGGTAAGAGAAACCGATGGAAAACGATAAAAATTCTGGCCATCTGAACTGACTTCTACCAAAGCAAGTTCCAGAAAATCGTCATTAAAACTGTTTTCAAAAACGGCAAAATCAAAACCTTCACCGTTTCTGATTCCATTCGGAAAACATAGTGTTGCGCTACCTCCATCCCCCAGACTGAGAACTTCATTAGCATTGCCTTCCGCTTTTCCTGTAGCTGATTCCGGAAACCCATAGGTTGCTAAACCCAGTGATGGGTTTTTAATATCCACCGCACCGGCAATGAAGGTGCATTGGTTTGCCCAGCTTACAAAAATATTGGAATCGGTATGGATGGCCGTTGTACCTACCATTCCTGCCGGAGGGGGGTACTGTGCCAATAGCGAAATAGAAAGGCTTAAAAAAGCGATAAAAAGAAAATGGCTTTTCATCGTACTTATTTTTTGATGAGTTTCTGAGAAGAAATCAGCATATTCCCATGATGAATCTGAAGAATATACATTCCAGCTGATAAGGAGGGTAGCGATATTTCCATTAATCCGGTTTCGGCTGCCATTTGATGGTAAACTTCCATTCCATTAAGTTGGAAAATATGAATGCTTTCACCGGACTGAATACCTTTTAGGACGGTGCTACTCGAAAATGGATTGGGATAAATCGCAACTTTTTGTCTATCCACAGCTGGAATGGATGTTGAATTTCTGTATTCTATATTCATGGCTTCGGCAGAAATACCCGATTCAAACGTACTTAAGGCAACTCCTTCCGTGGAATAAGAATAACCTTGTCCGAACGAAAAGAAATCGCCGGCATTAATAAATATTTTACCATTAATGGTATCCACACAGGCAGAAGTAATGCTTCCGAAATCGGCTGCTGCAGGATTAGAAATTAATTCTATGTTTTCTATGCTCATGGTTTCAAGACTCACGCTTCCGATATTGCCATTGAAAATGCAATAGAGTCTTGAATTCATAATGCCTGCTCCAAAACCGGTGGTGGCATTGGTGAAAACATGGTTGATAAAATTAAAATTATCCGGATTAAGAGTACTCAAACTTCCGCTCGTCGCTCCGTACGGACTGCGATTTACACTAATAATACTCCCCTTATGCGAATACAAATTGTAAATTCCAATGGCCTGAGGTCCCAAATCAATTTCAGAATCGAATCGTAGTCCGATTAAATCGATGATGGCAATTTTACCGCTGGTGCCTGCCCATCCACCATTCACTGCAACATAAGCCTTGTCATTACTAACTACAATTCCTGCGGCTTCGCCACTTACTTCCTCAAACTGATGTATCAAATCTAAAGTAACAGCATCTCTTATCTGTATAAAACCAGAAGTAACAGGATATTGACGGCTGATGATGAGCACATCACCATATAAAAGCACCTTATTGATACCACTTACTTCTTCAGCTGCCAGACGCTGATACGTAGAAAGGTCGTATTTGATTAATGAATCCTGAGCGGCAATGTAAGCCTGCAAACCTGAAATACAAACATCCTGCACGGACTGAGAATAAATGGTGTCGAAAATGCTAACTTCTCCGGTTGACGGATTGATTGTTTGAACGCTTACATAGTCATTGTATGGCGCTGAAAACTCGAAAACACCACCATTGGCCGATATTATCTGATGATTGATAATTTGCTGTGCCTGAGTTTTCAATGAAATGGCAAGCAACACGAAGGCGAAAAAACGCAAAGAAAAAGTAAAGAACTTCATTGGACAGATTTTAAGGTTAAAACATTAATAAAGATTAATATTCCTCAAAACCCGGATTAAGTGTGAAGGAAAGACAAAGTGAATTTCCTAGCTTTTAACCCGAAAGCTTTGAACAACAAAACTGCAATGGCAGGTCTTCTGACTTTCTCACTTTCTGAGCCTTCCCATCCGCCGGGCGGCGGACAGTGGCATGGTTTCAGAAAGAATTCAATGAGACTACAGCAGCGGGTACTGTTCAGGAATTGCTGAAACTCAGCGCACCTGATTCCCTATTAAGCCCTTCGTTCGTTAAAACATCCAGGCACCAATGCAAAGCAAAAGTACTACAATCCGGACTAAAACTGACTGTCGAAGCTGTTTGATTGAAAAGTTTATTTGCAGATATCTAAAAATAAGGCAGTTAGAATATTGACTGTTGATAAATCAAGGGATGTTTGAATGAATAAGTCCCCTTTATTAAATAAGCCCAGGAGTATTATGTATATGAGCCCAAAAAAGACGCAAAACTCGCAAATTATTGATAGTGTATTTTTTTTCCACCATCCTGAATTTCAATTTTACTAACGCTGTCCAAAGGAATTTTTCGAGTTAGACCTTGAAAAAATCGAGATCGTCCACCAAAAATGGTGTCATTTTCTAAAATTACCGTGTCAAAATAGAAATGAAATTTTTTCCCATTCCGGTGTGTAATCCTCATCTCGATGGATGGAGAATTATAGATTGTATATTCGTTTCCGTCCTTATCATTAACAATGAGGTATTTAACGTTATTGGACGAGTACGAAATTTCCCCATAATTTAATGGATTATTAATTTTGACTTCCTTGTAGTTCGATGATTTAGCGTGTATCATTTGTTCTTTAAAATTTTCTGGTGTGATGGTATAGGTTTTACAGCATGTAAGCAAGAATATGCAAGCTATTGCTGTTAGTAAGGTTTTGTTTTTCATTATATCGCTGTTTGAACTATTGGATAACTTGCTGAATTACACAGTCGTAAGGTTGTGTTGTTTTTCTGATTTTCGTATTCCAATGTACAAAAAGTAACTCCTCTGCGTATTCCAATACCATAAAAATATTTTAGTATTGCTTTTTTCGGATCACTTTAAATTTCTATGAATATAGAATTGTTTAGAGAACACCAAAAACCTGCCGTGAAAAATAAATTTCCTGCCGTCTAAATTTATTTTTCACGGCAGGAAATTTATAAAAGATGCTTAGGAAATTTATAAAAGATGCTTAGGAAATTCAGTAATTTCTTGTCAGCCTCTTTGTTAGTCCGAGTATTCGACAGAATCCCATTCTTTTTTCTCCCAAAGAAAGACTATCGTTTATTCTTCTTCCATAAAAGGATAGCGATAATCGGTAGGAGGGGCGAAATTCTCTTTAATAGTCCGTGCTGAAACCCATTTGTACAAATTGAGTTTCGAGCCTGATTTATCATTGGTACCTGAGGCTCTTGCACCTCCAAAAGGTTGCTGGCCAACAACTGCACCAGTGGGTTTGTCGTTGATGTAAAAATTACCGGCAGAATTACTAAGATGTTTCAGAGCCTGATCGATGGC
This sequence comes from Bacteroidales bacterium, assembly GCA_030656615.1. GTDB lineage: Bacteria > Bacteroidota > Bacteroidia > Bacteroidales > TTA-H9 > JAUSOY01. The sequence continues at coordinate 7,981 of JAUSOY010000064.1, forward strand.
ATAGCGGTCGGTTGCGAAAATTGCACCCGTGAGTGCATAGGGTGAAGTTTTATCAACCAGGTTCAGGGTTTCGGTGTATTTATTCTCGTCATATACATATATGGTCAATACCGGCCCGAAGATTTCTTCCTGCATACTCGCATACATTGGATCGCTTGTTAAAATCACGGTGGGTTCTATAAACCAACCGATGGTTTTATCGTAATTGCCCCCGGCAATTATCGTCACCCTATCGCTGTCTTTTTTTGCTTGTTCAATATAGCCGGTAATTTTATTAAATGCTTTTTCATCGATGACCGCGTTGATGAAGTTTCGAAAATCCTCTGGACTTCCCATTTTAAAGGATTTCAAATCTTCAACCAAATAATTTTGAATCTCAGGCCATAAGTTTGAAGGCAAATAGGCGCGTGATGCAGCAGAACATTTTTGTCCCTGATATTCAAAGGAACCTCTGGCAAGTGCGGTAGCCACTTGTTTTGGATGAGCTGAAGAATGTGCAATAACAAAGTCTTTGCCTCCGGTTTCACCAACAATTTTTGGAAAAGTATTGTATATAGAAATGTTCTCACCAATTTTTTTCCAGATTTTATTGAAAACTTCATTACTTCCAGTGAAGTGAACGCCTACAAAATCAGGATGTGTTGACATAACTTTACCGCCAACAGGGCCGTCAACAGAAATCATATTGATTACACCCGGTGGTAGACCGGCTTCGGTGAAAATATCCATGATTACTTTTGCTGAGTAAACCTGCATATCGGAGGGTTTCCAAACAACCACGTTTCCCATAAGAGCTGGTGCTGCAGACAGGTTTCCTGCAATTGAAGTGAAGTTGAAAGGCGTTACTGCATAAACAAATCCCTCAAGTGGCCGCCATTCCATCCTATTCCAAATGCCTTTTGAAGATACAGGTTGCTCACTATAAATCTCTGACATAAAATGTACATTGTATCTCAGAAAATCAGCAAATTCACAGGCAGCATCAATTTCTGCCTGATAAACATTTTTAGACTGACCCAACATAGATGCTGCGTTTATTTTGGCACGGTATGGACCAGAGATCAGATCGGCAGCTTTAAGGAAAATAGCAGCACGACTATCCCACGATAGTGCCTGCCATTTTTCCCGCGCTTCCAGTGCAGCATCAATAGCGGCGTTGACATGTTCAGCGGTACCATAATAGAAATATGCCAATATCAATGCGTGATCATGGGGAGCAGTTATTTGTCGGACATCCCCTGTCCTCACTTCTTTGCCCCCGATAATCATGGGGATATCCAGAATTTTTTCTTTTAATGCCTTTATTTCTTGTTTTATCGCATTTTTTTCAGGACTTCCTGGTGCATAATTTAGAACCGTTTCGTTATAGGGAAGCGGTACATGAAACATTCCTTTCGACATATATGATAGATTTTTTGATTATATACTGTTGGTCAAACAAATGCAGAAATCCATTGTTCAGTCAGATTTTTACTATTGCATAAATCAACATATATAATTTACAAAACAATTTTAAAATTATTATCTTTGGAATGTTATCCAATGGCTTCACAAAGGATAAAGATTCATATGCATTGCTGCGTCATTTCGAAAAGTTAACTGAATCGTGAAAACCTATCGCATTAATGGCACATATTAATCATTATACTGAACTTGAAACGCCAGAAGTAAAGGAGGCCATTCGATTATTGCGAAATTCAGGGGTGGTTTTACATACACAGTCGCCTTACTCAGAAATATTAATGATGATGCAGAGGAGTGTACAAAATGTTGCAAAAACAGGTGGCTTTGGGTATGATTCCCTACTATATGTTTGTTGCTAGAGATACAGGCGCTTCGAATTATTTTAGTGTGACTTTGGTAAAAATCTGGAAAATATTTTGGGATGCATATACAGGTATCATTGGATTTGGACGAAGAGTGCGTGGTCTAAGTATGTCGGCAGAACCTGGAAAAGTATTGATAAATGGTGTGACCGATATTGAGAACGAAAAAGATTTATTATGAGCTTTCTTCAGGCTCGTAATCCGGCATGGGGGTCGGAAACCAGTTGTTTTCGAGCATTGACGAAAATGCATGCTGGTTGTCTGACTTAAAACCAGCTTTTAATCAGGAGAAGTTTTTAAGGGAAGATAAATGTTCCGATTTGTTGATTAAAGAATGGAAATATTGGGCGAATCCGGACAATTTTAAGAATAACTTTTGGCCTGAACTTTGTTTAATATTAGCTGTTCCTTTATAAATACAACTTTGAAATACCGATATTCGCAATAGCAATTGCAAAACAAATTGGATTATACAACTGAAAATTGATTTTGAAAACCTAAACATATTAAGATGAAACGATTACTATTTGTAATGGCCGTTATTTTTGGATTAACAGCCTGCGATAAATTCGATGAAATTATTCCAGCCGGGCTTACTGAAGCCGAAGTGGTTCAAGGACTTAAATCAGCATTGATTGTAGGAAGTGATACCGCCGTCCAAAATTGTAGCCGGCTCAATGGATTTTATAGCGACCAGCTTATAAAAATTCTGCTGCCGGAAGATGCAAAAATTCTTGTTGAGAATATTGCATTGATTCCCGGAGGCAGTCAAATGCTTGAATCTGTGATTCTGCGAATGAACCGTGCAGCAGAAGATGCAGCATCTCAGGCTACACCGATTTTTGTGGATGCAGTAACATCCATGAGTTTCTCTGATGCTTTTGCTATTCTCAATGGAACTGATTCCGCTGCAACTAATTATCTTCGTCAGAAGACATTTACACCACTCACAAATCTATTTCTACCCGTTGTCTCAGCATCGCTAAATAAGGAATTGATTGGTGGTGTATCCACAAATGAGGCATGGGCCGAACTGAGTGGAGCATACAATACGTTAGCAAATTCACTTGTAGGCCAGTTATCTGGTCTGACGCCAGTTAATACTCAGTTGGATGCTCATGTAACCAATAAGGGACTTAATGGATTATTTTATAAACTGGCTATGGAAGAAAAATCAATCAGGAACGATCCATGGGCCAGAGTTAACGATATCCTTAAAAAAGTGTTCGGTAACGGATAATCACAATTTGTATTTAATAATAGGGTTTGATTCTTCGGAGCCAAACCCTATTTTTGTATACCAACATATCAAAACTACCGGTAATGAATTGCTTTATACAGAATATGATTTGGTTGTTGTTTTGATTATTAATTCTTAATCCTATGGAAATGAGAAAATTTGTTTGCAGCATTATAGTTTTTTGGATGATAAGTTTTCCACTGAGCATCGTGGCACAGGAAAATACTACCGATCTTAAATCCCAGATTACCTCCCTTAAAAAGGATTTGAATAATTTGCAGCACGATTTTGATCAGGTTCGAAAAGGGATTGATGATATTTTGTGGTTTCATCGTTTAGGTGATATTGCTTATATCGATAAAGCAATTATTACAGGGCCTCCACCTCGTATCGTGAAAAATCCGGATGCTACCGGGGCCAATAATCCACTGAAGTTTCAAACCTACATATTTATCCCCAGAAATATTGGGACTGATAAAAAGTATCCATTAATTGTATTGCCGCATGGGGGCGTCCATGGTGATTTCACTACATATTATACGCATATAATGCGCGAATTACTTGCCCAGGGCTACGTTGTTGTGGCCCCCGAATACAGAGGCAGCACAGGATACGGCAAATCGTTTTATGAAAAAATAGATTATGGTGGACTGGAAACGGAAGATGCCCATGCCAGTATGAAGTATGTAGTCGAAAATTATGATTTTGTTGATAAATCTAGAGTAGGTATTATTGGCTGGAGCCATGGTGGATTAATTTCATTGATGACGGCTTTTGATCATCCGGAAGATTATCAGGTGATTTTTGCAGGAGTACCGGTTAGTGATTTAATCAGCCGAATGGGTTATTATGATGATGAATATCGTGCCTTATACTCAGCTGATTACCACATTGGTCAAACAGCTAAGGAAAATACAGATGAATACCGCAAACGATCCCCGGCATGGAATGCACATCGATTACAGACCCCGCTCTTGATTCACACCAATACCAACGACGATGATGTGAATGTTCTTGAAGTTGAGCATTTGATTAAATCGCTAAAAGCTGAAGGTAAAAAGTTTGAGTACGAGATATTCAAAGATGTTGCGGGTGGCCATTCCTTCGATCGCATAGATAATAAACAATCAAAAGAAATCAGGTTAAAGATCTGGAAGTTTTTGTATAACTACCTTAAACCATCTGTAAAATTCACTTCGGTAAAGGATATGGAAAAGGCTGCTTATTTTGGGCATCCCTGATGATACTAGATAGAGTCTGTCTTTAAACTTAAATTGTTGATAACTAATATAATAACTTAACGATAAAAATATTTTGGGTATAAGAAGAATAAGTATCTTAGTATTAAAGATACAGGCATTATGAAACTATTCAACGACTTGACCCT
>JAUSOY010000065.1 GCA_030656615.1 Bacteroidales bacterium
CGCAAATTGCGTATCAAACAATCCTTGTTTCCCACTCGTTTTGTAAGACTGCTTTTTAATGCTTTTTGTGTGCTTTTTCATACACAAATATAGCTATATATATTTGAATTACAACAGTTTAATTTATAGAACTCCCCTTAATTCAATATTTTTCAATATCTGATTTTGTCTTTTACAAATGGAATCATTTTTCTCTTGTGCATTAAGAAAAAATGGAATTAAAAAGATTATTAATAAAAATTGCTTCATCATTTATGTTTAAGTAGTTTTTAAAAATGTACCTTAACGATTGAATAAACACCACCTCCATCAAACACTTGTATATCAATAATTTAAACTGTTATAAAATCGTAAAAAATAAACACCACTCCGGAAATTAGAAAACCATGCCTTATTTCTTAATTAACAAAACATCCTACCTAATTCAAATACCTTCATACCTTCCCCACAAATATATAGAAATACTTTTTCTTTCTCGCAAGCCTTTGATAAAAAACTTTTTATAACCCGTATGTTGTTGGTTTTTATCCACGAAAAACCGCGGTAAATCTAAACTATACGCCCCCCATTGCACCGGAGACTCAAATGATTATTTCGGATTTTTTGCCCTTGTCCAATGATATCTTCAAAAAGAGCATACAGCCTGATTGCTCATCATACGATGGAATAGTTTTGATTGAAATACTGCTTTTTGAACCATAACTCAAATGCGGGATCAACAAATTCGAATATGCCATTAACTTCGTGAATGATGTCTGAATTTATAAGGATGGTCTTGTTTTTACTCACATTTCTAGGTGTGCCCAATGCATGTTTTTGCATTACGGCAGAACTGGTAAATTGTGTTTCGCCTTTAACTACTGCTTTTAATAAATTTAACTGGGTATGGCTGATGGTTTCGGCTTCTTTTTGGTACAAAGGCGAATTGGCATTAATTAACTCGTTTAATGCCGTATTTAATTCGGTAATTGTAGCTTTCGTGTCTGTTAAATTCCAAATATAGTGAGCCAATTGTTGTACATACCACGAATGATTTTTCATTAATGATGGTATTATCCCTGCCGTATTTTCATCAATTTGTTTTCCTGTATTAGCAAAACTGTTGCAAACAAATGCAATCCACTTTTTAGTTTCAATTTTTTGCAACAACATAATGTCTCCAAAACGATAAAAAGGTTTGGCTGGATTATTGAAAATGTCCGTCATCATGTGGCGTTTACTACCATAAAGACAATAAGTCACTAGTTTGTGTCGTTGCCAGTGAGCCCTCAGCTTTTTTTCAAATATCAGGAATTCTTTAAAGGATGCTAGATTTTGGAATTCATCTAAACAAATAATGAATTTAACGCCTTTCGACTTAGCAATCGTTTCGGGCAAATTCAATACTTCGTCGCTGTTTTTTTTCAATTCATCCCAATCAAAGCTCAAACCAAAATCGGTATTCGGGTCGATACCTATACTCAATTTGGGGATTAGTTTTTTGAATAAATCCCGACCACTACTCATCCAATCTTCCCATTTCGAAGAAGATGCTCTAATTATTTCCTTTGCAAATAACTCTAAAAATTCTTCTTCGCTACCAACGGAAAAAAGGTCAATAATGACTGTCTTTGTATTTTTATCTGTTTTGTTAATTTCAGTGATTACCTTTTCCACTAAAGACGATTTGCCCCACCGTCTGGGTGATATAATGGTGGTGTTAATTCCATTAAGCAAATTACTCTGCAATTTTGCGGATTCAGACTCCCTGTTGGTAAATGAATGCTCACTAACTGTGGTGCCATATATAAATGGAGAATCTTTCATTTTTCATCATTTAGCATTATACCACATGGTATAATACACAAAGGTATAAAATTATGTTGTTTATTGAAATTAATAAGGTAATTGGTTTAACCACAACACCAATAACAAACTAATAATCATTGCTTTACCTACCAAGGCTTCAATAAACATACGCAACGCATTCATTTTAACTGTTCAGTTCCTTTGAATATCAAATATAGAAAATTCCTTTCCATCTTCCACAAGCCTTTGATAAAAAACTTTTTACCCTCCTCTTTGTATCACATTTTAACATATTTAGGGTCTGCCGTGAAACATGTTAACTATTGATAATAAATAATATAGCAGACAATTTGCATTAATAAAGTGCAAGCATTTTAAAAGGAATAATGAGAAAAGCTTGCACCTGAATTTATAGTTTTCTCAAAAAAATATCCCAGAGGGATAAAATGTTTATAGAAAATGGATAGCACGAATGAATATTCAACCCCAGCCGGGGTTGAACAAATTCTAATCATCATTTTCTATCCGCCAGTTGGCGGATGACCCCTGCCTACCGGCAGGCAGGTCGCTGAGGTCGTTTGTACCTTCTCTGAGTTTTTCAGCAGACCCTATTTAAAAACCGGCAGCGGATTCCAGCATCTGCAAATGGTAAAAATTAAAATGCGCAGCACACACGTTTTTATTGTGGATTCATCGCTGGGTTCACTTCAGGACAATCATTGCAAACCGCTCAGAGTCCTGTTTATTAGCGGTAGTTATATCTTCTTATACTTTGAATTTGACTTTTTATTTCTTGATGCTCCAGCTGCGAAAAAAAACCACCAGTCTTTCACGCGATAATCAACTAATATTGTCTCGCCATCAATCCCGAATCTAGACCTACTAGTTTCATAGCCAAACAAAACAGGAGGTAGTGGTATCAATATGAAAACGGGTCTTCTATAAAAATAACCTTTCTTAAAATGTCCTCTAATTAGAGTCTGTCTTTAAACTTAAATTGTTGATAACTAATATAATAACTTAACGATAAAAATATTTTGGGTATAAGAAGAATAAGTATCTTAGTATTAAAGATACAGGCATTATGAAACTATTCAACGACTTGACCCT
>JAUSOY010000066.1 GCA_030656615.1 Bacteroidales bacterium
CTGGTATGCATATGCCGGAAAATTATCGGGAACAAAAACAATTATCAAAGCTTGGCTTTATTCAATACTAGCTTCTTCAGAGGCTTATGAATTGTTCAAGCTTTTTAAAGAAAATGCTGTATTAATTAGAACATAGCCATATTCGACAATTTATCGGTACTAAACAGGGGTAAAAAAGGCGTTACACTGCAATTTCGGCAGTTGAACGTCATCTTAATAATATGCTTTTTCTGAGGGTCAATCCATATTTGACCTTTGAAAAACATTCCGGAAGTATCTTTTGGCTTGTAACGAATCACATAAATTGAATCGTTGGTGTTTTCGAGGTATTTTTTTTCGGGTTCCAACCAGAACCTTTTTTTTGTTTTAGCATTTGAAAATTCTAATGGACTTTGAGGAAAGTATTCATTTTCGATAAAAAGTCGATTCATGATAATGGCCCTCGAGCTTTCCATGGAGTTAAAAAAACGGTTTCCTGCTTTTTTTAATGCAAATCTGCCGGTTTTTAACTCCAATTCCGACAAATCATACCCTTTTAAATCCGCATTAAAAAATGACTCCAGCAATTCAATTTGCGTATCACCCGAATAACTTTTTATTTCATAATATGCTTTCGTAGTACGGTTTTCAAATGATGCATTTTTTTTGCATTCCATCAGCAAATCATAGAGGTAGCTATAATCCGGAGCAGTGATTGTGACTGCATTCAATAACTGAATATTTTGCTCCAAATAAATGGTATAAAACGCTTTCTTTTCTGAAAGTGGAATAATTTGCTTTTTATAACCAATGCATGAAATGATTAATGAATCATGGGCATTGGGGACGAAAATTTGAAAATACCCTTTCATGTCGCTTATGGTTCCGTTTTGCAAGCGATAATTTAAAATATTTACATAAGGGATTGGTTCATTGGTTTCTTTATATAAAATGCGGCCTTGCACATTAATACGGGAACTTTGATTTTGCCCAAAAAGAGTCAAAGTCAGACAAATAAATATAAGCGACCCAAATATTTTCATTGATTTTTTATGCTAAAGTCTTATATATAACTACTGTTTGCTGGTATTTTGATGCCAATTTCATTAACACTTAATCATGAATTCTTAAAACTAAAATATTAACATTCAATGGATAACAAGAGAATAATCCTGTACAATTATATTCGTTCGTACAATGATTACGATAAATTTTTAGCAATAATTGTCCGGCTAAAAAATACTTTTGGGCCATCAATAATCTCCATTCCAATATCTTTGATTTTGTCAATCATTGAATCGAAAGACTTTTTAGTGACATGGAATTTTGGTTCTATGATAAAGATCAGCCCATTGGGCTTTAAAATTGATTTTAGCTCGCGGAATAATGCATCCGGATCCGGTACTTCATGAACCAAATAGAAAGCCAGTACAAAATCCACTTTCTCAGTAACGCCAATACGATCTTCATGACATTTATGAAGTGTAATTCTTTGTTCCAATTCCGTTCCCTTTATCTTTTGGCTGACCTTTTCAAGCATTCCATCCTGTAAATCAGCGGCGATTACTTTTCCGGAATCAGTCAATAATTTTGCAATTTCTAAAGAAAAAAAACCGGGACCACATCCCAAATCAAGAACGGTCATTCCCTCCTTAATAAATGGTTTCAGGATTTTTTCAGGATTTTGAAAGAATCGCCTGATGGAATGATCAAGTATTCCGGCTTTTTCAACTGGGCAAATTCTAATGTCTTTCTCATTATTTATGGTCGATTCCATGGTAAAAATATTTCAGGTTCTATTATACTCTTTCTATTCGCTATTTTGTTTGTTCGATGCTGCTGTTAATTCCCAATAAATCAAACGGTTTTTCACGAAATCTATCATTCAGAAAATACATTGAAAGAAAGATGAATACGATAAATGCCAGTAAAACAAATATTTGACTTACCGACGTTTTTTGAATATCCTGTTTTTGTTTAACATCACAAATTTCGCCCGGGCAGTATTGTACTTTATCTCTAAAAAAGAGTGGATAAAACTTACACCCCAAACAAATTCCAAAAGCCGATTCAAAGAATAGAAATATCAGACAAATAAGGCAAATAATACCTGTAATTGGACTATAGGCATTGATGATAATAAAAAAGAAAAACATGGTAGCTGCAAGAACTACACCAATTATCCAGGCAAACTTTTTTTGAGCGGCTCCAACATATTCCGGTGTTTGATTTCTGACAATCAGACGGGCAAAAATCAGGGTAGGCGAAAATTTTGGATTTATAAAAACCCGGATCACAAAATCCAAAAAAAATAGGGTAATTACGTACTTTATCGGTACAAAGTTTTCATTAAACAAAATATACATTAACGATGTGAAAGTTGCCAAGAATAGAATTCCTGCTGCAGCACGTATTTCCCGCTCGTTTAAAACCGGAATATTATACCCTTCCACCTCTTCACCGAATTTGAATATTTTCTTCATTTTTGTAAACATTGAATTTTTTTGGAAAATTAATAATTAATGCGTTACGCGAATCACAACATTTCCTTGTTTTTGACCTTGTTCGATGTAGCGATGAGCCTCGGCAATATTTTCCAAGGAAAAGTGCCTGTCGATGATCGCTTTTATTTTCCCTGCCTCGATCAACTCTTTGACCGAGATTAAATCTTTAATACTTCCCGGAGCAATCGCACAGATTACTTTCTTGCTTCCATTTATGGATGTCCATAGCATTTGAAAAAGCTGTTTCGACTTGAAACTCGACAGTAGATAGCGCCCGTTTTGATTTAACGAATTTTTGCACTTCGGGAACGAACTTTTGCCCAATATGTCAAAAATAAGATCGTAGGTCTCACCGTTTTGCGTGAAATCCTCTTGGGAGTAATCAATAACCTTATCGGCACCCAAGGCCTTTACAAATTCCAATCTTGGAGTTCCACAAACCCCTGTCACTTCTGCCCCAAAATGTTTGGCTATCTGAACCGCGGCTGAGCCAATTCCACCTGAAGCGCCATTGATAAGGATTTTTTGACCAGACCGGATATTTACTTTTTGAAGCAGACTCAGCGCCATGAGTGCTCCATACGGAAGGACGGCAGCTTCCTCGTATGTCGTATTGTAGGGCATAATTGCCAGCACCGCTTTTTCAGAAATACAAAGATACTCAGCATAAGCGCCCATGCTTTGATCAAGATATCCGAAAACTCTATCGCCTTGCTTAAATGATTTTACACCTTTACCTACTGATTCAATCTCCCCGGCAAACTCATTTCCCAGGATGCTTATCTTCGGTCTGGAAAAACCCAAATATATCTTTGCGAATAACCAGAAAAGCCCTGGCATGTTGAATTTTCGGGGAGCAATTTCTATAAAATTTCGAGCCACAAGATCGCCGTAATTTACAGAAGTGGCATATACTTTAATCAGAATTTCATTGTCTTTTGGGCTTGGTTTTGGGACCTCTTTCAGTTGAAGAACTTCCGGCGGCCCGAATTTAGTATAGACTATTGCTTTCATTTTTTACCATTTTGTCATTAAATATGACTGTGAATTTTTGTGAAGATTTCCATGAGTTCGTATACGTTTTAGAGACATCTGAATTAATATTCAATCGTTGACATAACAAAATTTATCCAGTCTTCCTCCGGAATGCTGTCGTCAATAAAATAATCGGGTTGTATGCCAACGCCATCAATGGAGAAAACAGGTAATCCTATCCTTGCTGTCATACTGTAAATTAACTGGAACATACCATTAGGAAAATCCACAATACGAATATTTGAAATATCTAAAACTCCTGCAGTTGGTCTGCCAAAGACTTTTACCTTACTACTCTGCTTTGCTTTCAATAAGAATGCCTCATCCGTACTCCCATTGTATTGATTACAGATAATGGCAACTTTGACCGGGCAAGCAGAAGGAATATAGGATTTAGTTATAGAAACAGTGGAATCGTTCAATGCAATAAAACTTCCGATATTCTGCCTCATCTTTAAGGCAACCCTCTGGCAATATCTAGAAACGGCCGTATCTGAAATAGTGTTGGCCCAGTTATCATATCCCTGAGCATTTAGTTCAGTTGAATAATACTTCAGATTCATACTCCTTATAGGTTGGGTATAAAAATAGGGGATCAGCTTATAGAAAGAAAGGTCACTGCCTCCGGTGCCATTTCGAATATCTATGATAAGATTTGGAATTGTTTTGATTAAGCTGTCATGGAGTTGAAGAAGGCTATCAATCTCAGGCTTCTTTGCATATTCAAAGGAGGGAATTCGAAGATATAAAGTCCTGTCACTTAGCTTTTCAATGAATGGAGAAGTAGCCGTTCTCAGTTTTAAGAATAGTTCATCTTTTTGTGTCTGTCTTGTTTCGGGATAAACCTTAGTCCAGATTGTATTGAAAATTAAAAGTAAGTTTCCGGAATTACCAACAAGTCTGGCCTCATCGTTTTTTTTCGAATGATCGCGCATGGAATAAACCATGGAAAAAGAAGAATCCTTTTTCATGGTAAATTCAATTTTCTTTTGTTTTGGCAACCAATAAATGCTGTCAGCCCTGATTATAAATGCAACAAATTGATTCTTCTTACCTGGGGAACTCATAATTCCGATAGAATAGGTATTGCTATTCCATATACCCTCTATTGCATTTAAATTTCCCTTTTTCTGCCTTAAATACTCTCTGAACTGAGCCTCCGAAAAATCGATAATCTCTTCATTACTATAAAGTGTCCTGATAGAATCTTTTGATTGTTCTGACAAAGCTGGAGATTGCATATTCTGCCATAATCCAGGTTTCAGATAAGCGCCAATATGTCCTTTCCGGAAAAAGAATAACCAATTGTTCAATACGGTTAAACAATCATTGTTCGAAGTGGTGTTGAGGGCTTTATCTCGATAAAAGTTTGTATGCGTGGTGTATTCATCGATCCCCTTTTTATCAATAACATACTGGAATCCGGCATCATTTGTTTTAAACGTATTAACCATCCAGTCAAAAGATTCGGAACAATTGCACTGCTGCCCAAAGGACAAGGCAATTGATGTATAAAACAATAAGGAGAAAAGAAAAACATTTTTCATTGCTCAATTTTTGTATTAGTGATTATTATTGTCAGAAAAAATTATAGTTTTGAATAGCAGACGATTAGAATGGCTTTTTTGTTACACTTTTCTTGGTTTTATACCTCCATTCGTTGAACAAATCACCTGATTCGAATTTGGTGCGAATGATTGCTTCATTTTTATCATATTATCTATGAATCAAGTTTGGTTGTCTGTCGAGATATTATTGCCATCACTTTTACGAACTAAAGAAGAATTACCATATTTATTGGAATTTCACAAGCAGGGTTTAAAAATTCAAACTCCAATTTAAGCTTTTGAATGCAGGATTGATATAGTTGTTAAACTTACTGCCGAACTGGTAACTGATACCTACTCCGAAAAAATAGTTGTACTGACTGTTAAGTTGCTTTTGCTGTAAAAGCACTTCATCACGTGTAGCACCTTGTTTTGAAAGCTGTATTAAGTTGCGGGTAATATCATAACTGCCTCCAACAGCAAATTTGAATCCTTTAAAAATATTCCAGTTAACTGCACCTGAGAATGAAAGAGAATATTTTGTGAGGTCGTGCAGATAGCTTTTGTAGAATGCTCCCACATTTATATTTCCCCAGGGTTTGGTGAAAGAACTTATAATAGCGGCATCCTGCACAAATAAAGTTTCCTTTGTTTTGTAAAAAATGGTTGTGTCTTTGTAATTATTGTATTGTATTCCCACACCATAACTAAATACTACACGCTGGCTATTAAATTCTTTGTACTTAAATACATCATATTCAACTTTAGGAGTTACAATTAGTTTGATGTCGTAGTTAGAAAATTCGCTTTTTGCATAAGAGGTAAATATTCCATAGCCCCAATGCTGATTTAATTTATTAATATAATTTAAGTGCCCATATATTTGTGGATTTACCCTTACCACTGTTTCTGTGTCAGAAATTATAAATTCGTTTTTTCGATAATTGTAAGACATGCCAATGTTTGTTTTTGTTTTTTCGGTTTCCCTGTCGGCACTGATATAGCTGTATATACTTTGTGACTTATAGTTAGCATCCCCGTCGAAAAAACCGTTTGCACCCAAACTCATAATCCAGTAGTTCCATGGGTCTTCTTGTTTTTTTGTAGTTACGGTATCGTTATCGGAAGGATTGTTATAGGTAATTACAATATTGTTGGCTGCCTCGGTATGTGAAATATATTTTATCAAACCCAGCGTTACGCTTTTTGCCATTTTTATTCGTTTATCATCATCACTCAGGGTGGATGCATTAAAATAAGTCAAGGTGTCGTCTTGATTCAAAAAAGAATTTTGTCCTTTAAATACAATGGTGTTTTGCTCGCTACCCGAACTATTAAATTGTGTATTTACCTGCACATGTACATCGGCAATAAACCGGTCACGCACAAAATCAACCATGCTTAACTTGGAACGCAAGTAATCAAAATCGCAAAGCCATGTGCGTGTGCATTCAATAAATACTTTTGTTTTTAGGTTGGATTGGGCGAATGAAAGTTGAGCTATAAAAAGCAGGAAAAGGACTTGTGATATTTTTTTCATTGTCGCAATTTTTTATGATTTGTGAAAGTTTGTTTCTTTTAGATAAGCTTGGAGTTCGCAATTATTTAAAAAACACTCTATTTAACGTTGGTGCTATGAGCAGAAGGGTAGTTGGGATGAAATTGTATCCAACTCTACTAATTTGATACGATTGATGCACTTGGCATACCATTGATTCCTTCATTGGGTTTAGTGTGTGTTGTTAACCAGGCCTTTCAAATCAGGTCTGTTTCTTTTTTGCTTTTGTTTAATAATTGCCCAAACGGAAACTATTCCAATAACTATACACATGGCTTCAAACATTTAAAGTTTCTATCCTTTCTTGTGTCGAATTTAGGGCAAGCTGTTGAGGAACATTTCATCCTTCCCTGAAGTATTCTTACACCCCAGGGTATATATCCGGCACACATGAGCAAGGCACCGAAGGCACTAATAAATTCAATATCAGGATTATTTAGTAGTAGAAGCCCTGAAATTATACATGCCGTTTGCCATTTGCTGATAAATCGTTCTTTAAAAAGTCCAAACGCTTGTATTGCAGCACCTATAGGTAATAAAGGCAATAACCAAACCACCCAAAGTAAGCCTGCTTTATTTATTATAACACTAAGAAAAGGAACGAACTCTTGAAATTGATCTTCCGGTAAAGTGTCGAATGCAGACAGAACTAAACATAAAGCTCCTTTATCAACAGCCAGAATGAATGCACCAAACAAACCGAAAATACCACCCCAAAATCCTAGTTGTTTGCCGCTCCCTTGCAATACATTCATAAAACTAATCAGAGCTATCATGATTAAAGGCACGGCGAACAATACAATCAAATGCCCGATATGGTAAATGGGTTGATTGTGAAATCTACCAACGAGTTGTTCAACCGTTTGAAGTGCCTCGAGTTTTAGAAGATTGGGGTGCATTAAAAACCCAATAAGCAGCATGACTGGAAATGCAACAATCGAAATTGCAAAACCTTTGATTTTTATTGATTCGATTTTCATGATTTTCTCTTTTCTTAAAAATATACCCGGTACATTAAATTTGGAAAAAATCCGAATGAAGTAGTATATCCTACCTTACCTGGTTTACTCACATCATAATACTCGGACATTCTGGCCTGACTGTTTGTAAGGTTCATCATATCCAGGAATAATTCGTGTGTAGCCCTGGGTTTGTTAAACTTATAGCTTACCGAAAAATTCAATGAAAAGATATTGTCAAGTTTATCGTTATACGCCTTGCTATAATCATAATATCTGCCGTTTTCGGGATCAACAGTTACATTTCCCTGGGCATCTCTTAAGATCGGAATATATCGCTGGGCACCTTCGAAGAAAATTTTCGCATTTAACGCCAGAGTCTGGTTTTGTTTTTTACCAATATTTTTAAACTCTTTTCCACCTAAAATATTCACAATATAGTTGTTATTATATCGGGTATTTCGCCATACTCCTTCCAAGGATTTATATTTCGAATCGAATAGAGAACTATTTAGAGTCTGTCTTTAAACTTAAATTGTTGATAACTAATATAATAACTTAACGATAAAAATATTTTGGGTATAAGAAGAATAAGTATCTTAGTATTAAAGATACAGGCATTATGAAACTATTCAACGACTTGACCCT
>JAUSOY010000070.1 GCA_030656615.1 Bacteroidales bacterium
ATTCAAAAATTGCGACATTTTAAAGTGCGAATTATAGGGATTTGTCCTTCATTTGAATGTCGTTTTCGCAAGATATCGTAACGGGTTCTTGATATCTTTCCGAAAATTTTGAAAAAAATGAATTTTTAGAACCCCCCTTAAGTCTGGAAGGTTACTTTATACCATTGAAGAACAAATTGATTTTCCAAGATTTAGCCTAAAAAGTTTTAATAATGTAATTGAACCAGCTATTCAACAAATAAACAATACCAAAGGGTCAGGTAAACAGATAAAAACATGGATTGCTGATAATCTTCTTGATGCTTTTAAGGCTCATGAAGAATTTTCGAAATTGGCATCAATTCTACATTCATTCGGTTTTGATATTTTAATTGATGAAGTGGATTATTATTTGACCGCTTGGCAAATAATTACTGTTAAAGATGAAATGGGGGCTGACTTTAAAAAAGCCTGTAAATACCAATACTTTTTAGATAAAAAACAACATTATACAGAAACCATCGCAAACTACAATTTTGTAAAAGACAGGTTTGACATCAAACCAAAGGTAGAAGGAAATAGTCTCATTGTTAATTGGCCAAAGGCACATGAGCTTTCTAATGGGGAAAGAGATATTTTAACATTCATTGCTCTTTTATTGAAGACAAGAAACACCTTTAAAAAAAGAGATTGCATACTCGTGATTGATGAAATATTCGATTATATGGATGATGGCAACTTGATTACTTTTCAATATTACATCTCCACATTTATTGAAGAAATGAAAAGCCTAAAAAGGAGAATTTTTCCAATTCTTTTGACACATTTAGACCCTTTGTTTTTTAATCATTTCTGCTTTAACGATAATAAAATCAAAGTTTGCTATATAAAAGACATTAAGGTAAAATCTAATCAGAACATTTTGAACATCATTTATAACCGTGAAAATGAAATAATCAAAGATGTTGTTGATGCAAACTACTTTCACTTTCATCCTAATTCTGAAATAGTTGATTTAACTGAAGAATTTAAAACCTTAAATCTGAACTCGGATTGGGGTACGCCATCAAAATTTTTCAAAATGGTATTCAGAGAAGTCAGAAGGTATTTAATAGAAAATGACACATTTGACCCATTAGCAATTTGCTTTGGAGTCAGAATCCAAATAGAGCAATTGGTTTATAACAAAATAACAGATTCTGAAAATAAAAGAAAGTTTACAGAAGAGAACAATGGGACAAAAAACAAACTACATTTCGCTCAAAGTATCGGAGTGAGATTACCTGAGACTTATTTTTTATTAGGTATCATTTACAATACTTCCTTGCATCTTTCACAGGGTCAAGATATTTCAAAACCTCTTGGATTGAAATTGGAAAATGAGACAATTAAACAAATGATTATGAATCTATGGAATTAATAAGCCCACGCTTCACAGCCACACACATTGCCAAGCCCCACGAGCCTGTCCCGATTCATCGGGAAGCCACCGCACAAACCAAAAATTACAAAAGAGTATTTCTTGCCCACACACCAGCGGTAATTTGATATATTTGTTATTATTCGAAATGGATGGCTATAAAATGACAATAGAACAATATATAAAAGTCAAGCAGAGTATGCAAATACCAAGTTGATTAAGATTAAAACGAATGGAAGAAAATAAATCACAAATCATTATATATCAAACGGAAAACGGAGAAACAAAATTAGATGTTCGTTTTCAGGACGAAACGGTTTGGCTTACTCAGAAACTAATGGCTGAGTTATTTCAAACGTCCGTGCCAAATATAAACATGCACTTAAAAAATATATTTGGTGAAGGCGAATTGGACGAGAATCGAACTATTAAGGATTTCTTAATAGTTCAAAAAGAAGGAAACCGAGAAGTTAAACGCAAACAGGATTTTTATAATCTCGATGCCATAATTTCTGTTGGTTACCGCATAAAATCACACCTAGCCACGAAATTCAGACAGGAAAGTGCGGCAAAAATGTTAAATTAATTGGCATAAAAAAATAGTCTCATGAATATCGATTTAATTCAAGCAGAATCAGATTATCGTAAAGCACTACAATTGCCACCAAAAAAAACATCCGGAATATTAAACCAATTTCCATTTGATTTTCAAAAAACAGCATATATGTGATACACAGTAGTTATAAAGGAAGGTTTTAAGACGGACTGTCGTTATGCGGGCATTGAAAAAACGAGACAATCAGACTGTAAACTAAATGAATTATGAAATATTTCGGACTATTGATTTTAATAATTGGAATGATTTTCAGCAGTTGTAATCAAAAAAACAAGACAACAAATACGACTGAAAATAAACTTGAGAATTCAGAAACTTCTGATAAATCTAAAGATAAGCAAGAATTTCAAAATTTTATTCGAAAGGTTCTTATTTGGTCAGATTCTAAAAGCCGTATTGATTTGTTACCAGTAATCTCGGATAGCAAAGACAGTATTTATAAAGGTTTCGACCTTGCCAAGCACAAACAGAATTTAGAGAAACTAAAATCGACTGGTTTTTTTGCGACTGAATTTGTTGACAATTATAATCAAATCATTTTGACACTTGACAAAGGACTTCGAAATGGAGAATATGAAAAATGGTTAGTTGGGGACTTGCCGACTTTTATTTTTGCAAATGATGTAAATCCTTGGTGTCTGTGTCAAGACAACATGGATTGGAATACTGTTGAAGTGAAAATTATTTCTTTGGATAATGTGAAGGGAGAATTAGAATGGTATTGGGGAAACTTAAGTTCAGATACAGACCCAAGTTGGAAAGAATTCAAATATAAATTCAGAATTACAAAAGAAGAAAATCATTGGAAAATTGCCTATTTGGAGGGTTTTGACTTCAAAGAAAGTACAAGAAAGGATGGACAATTCTAAATTAATAAAAAACAACGACCCGCTAATAAATAGGATCCCTGAGTGGTATGCAGTACCCATGGCTCGACAAACTCGCCAAACATCGACTATTAAATATTGAACGACATCTCGACTGTGCTCTATGCCGAACGTATTCCGATCAAATCAGATTCCCGAAGTATTCAGATTGCCAAGGCTGATGGTGATGATTTTTTTCTGGGTCAGGTCGTCGTCATTGCTCAGACTTACCGTTACTTGTAAGTGCAGATTGTAAATACTCAGATCGGTTTCTTTGGAAGAAATGGTGCCTATTTTAAGAATATCGGCATTAATAATACCATATCGCCGCGATACTTCCTGCTCGAATAGTTCATCAGGAAATTGCTTCAGCATATTGCGGTTATAGTTTTTAAAGTCGAAGATATTGCTTATTTCATGGATCGTAATAACCTGCAAATTTTCCAGCCCTTCGATGTTTATCGTGAACCAGGTATGAACGTTTTCGTCGATAAGGCAGCGGTTTAAATCGTCCTTTACCAGGATACGGGCACAGTTGATAATGGCTCGTCCATAATAATTATCGTCAAACTGATACACTTTGTCGTAGGTAATCGCATAACGCATGCTGATACCCCCAATTATTTTTCGAAGTTTGGGGTAAACATGAAAAGCATTGTAGGTACGCAGAACGACTGCAAAATTCATGGCGAAAAGGAGGCTGTGCAGCGGAGTGTCAAGCATAAGATACCCTCCATCGCCTGTACTGATAAAGTTTTTATAAAAATCTTCGCGGCTATAACGCTGAAAAATAAACCGGTGGTTGGTCAGGCAAAGCCCAATGGTCATTTTAAAAAGCGTCTTAAAAAGGAAGGGAATCAACGTTTGTTCGAAAACGCCATACGAACTGTACTTATAAATATCGATTCCGAGAACCGATTTTCGGGGTACTTCGTTGTAATTAATGAAGCGTTTCAGCTTATCGTATAAATCCTGACCTTCTGGAATGATGTTCGTTTTTTCAAATACCACACGGGTATCGAATTCGTCGAGAATACCATTAAGGTCTTCAAATCCAATTTTTTTGATGGGTTTTGATCGGGCCATGATGTTTAAATACTTGTTCCACTTCAAAGGTATCAAAAAAACTTAATGCTGTTTTCATAAGTTTGCTTTTGCGAATGATGACTATATTTGCATCCTGATAATGATGAAGGCCGGATTCCGGTGTTAATTTTAAAATAATTCCCGATGATTTTGTTTTTTAAAGGTAGGGATGTATTGTTTGCCGTAGAGGCGGGCATACGTCCTGCACATTCTGATATTCAGAAACTCGAGTGGTTATTTGCAAATGCCAAGCTACTTGATATAGATACTGTTTCAGGAATCTTTGTAGGACCCCGCCGCGAAATGATAACGCCCTGGAGTACCAATGCTGTTGAAATTACCCAGAATATGGGTATACAGGGAATTATTCGAATTGAAGAATTGCATCAGGTTCATAACGAGCATCCCGAATTTGATCCGATGCTTCAGGTGGTTTATAATAATCCTTCACAGGATATTTTCAGTATTGCCCGTTCTCCTGAGCCCGTCATTTTTATTGATGACATTTCAGAATACAATTCACGCGAAGGTCTTGCATTAAATGCTGATGAAGTTCAGTATCTCAGAGATCTTAGCCTGCGCTTGGGCCGCAAACTTACCGACAGCGAAGTATTTGGATTCTCACAAGTAAATTCGGAGCATTGTCGTCATAAAATATTCAATGGTCGTTTTGTGATCGATGGTAAAGAAATGCCGGATACACTTTTCGCATTGATAAAAAAAACAAGCCGCGTCAATCATAATCGGCTGGTGTCGGCCTATAAAGATAATGTGGCATTTGTACTGGGTCCACCAGTGACACAATTTGCACCAAAAACGCAGGATAAATCAGACTATTTTGAACTGACCCCCATACAAACTGTAATTTCGTTAAAGGCAGAAACACATAATTTCCCTACTACGGTGGAACCATTTAATGGTGCATCAACCGGTTCAGGAGGAGAAATCCGCGATCGTATGGCTGGAGGCAAAGGCAGTATTCCACTGGCTGGCACAGCGGTATATATGACATCCTATCCCCGTTTGTCGGATGGAAATGCATGGGAAGAAAACCCTGCTGCCCGTGCCTGGCTATATCAGAGTCCGGAAGATATTCTGATTAAAGCATCCAATGGAGCTTCTGATTTCGGAAATAAATTTGGTCAACCACTTATTAATGGAAGTCTATTAACTTTTGAACATCAGGAAGCGGAAAAAATTTGGGGCTATGATAAAGTAATAATGCTTGCCGGTGGTGTAGGTTATGGACGTCAGGAAGACGCCATGAAAGACGATCCGGAAGTCGGCGATATCGTGGTTGTTATGGGTGGCGATAATTATCGCATAGGAATGGGTGGTGGCGCTGTTTCCAGTGTTGCTACCGGCGAATATGGAAATGCTATTGAGTTGAATGCCGTTCAGCGTGCCAATCCGGAAATGCAAAAACGCGTGATGAATGCCATCCGTGCTATGGCCGAATTGCCTCATAATCCGGTTGTTTCTATCCATGACCATGGCGCCGGAGGCCATCTCAATTCTTTATCGGAATTGGTGGAAAAAACCGGAGGGAAAATATTCCTCGACAAACTGCCTGTTGGCGATCCGACGCTTTCGGCCCGCGAAATCATTGGAAATGAGTCACAGGAGCGTATGGGTTTGATAATGAAGCAAAAAGATCTGGCACTTTTGGAACGCATTGCTGCCCGCGAGCGGGCTCCCATGTACGAAGTTGGACATACCACTGGTGATAATCACTTTAGTTTTGAAGATCAGAAAACAGGAATAAAACCCATGGATCTGAGTATAATGGATATGTTTGGTAACCCACCTCAAACTTTACTGGAAGATACTCGCTTGCCAGCACCAGGAAAAGAAATTGTATATGAAACCTCACGTCTTCACGAATATCTGAATGATGTTCTGCAATTAGAGGCGGTGGCGTGTAAAGACTGGTTAACCAATAAAGTGGATCGTTCTGTAAGCGGAAGGGTTGCTTTACAGCAGTGTGCCGGTGATATTCAACTGCCATTGAATAATCTGGGGATTATGGCCATCGATTATTCCTCGCATCAGGGAATTGCCACAGCTATCGGACATGCTCCTGTACCCTCACTCATCGATCCTGCTGCTGGAGCACGTCTGGCCATTGCTGAATCACTCACCAACGTTTTGTGGGTACCCTTACAGGATGGATTGAAGGGCGTTTCACTCAGTGCAAACTGGATGTGGCCTGCAAAAAATGCCGGAGAAAATGCACGTTTATATGAAGCCGTTCAGGCTGTGAGTGATTTTGCTTGCGCATTGGGAATAAATATTCCTACCGGAAAGGACTCACTGTCGATGACACAGAAATATCCTGATGGAAAAACGGTTTTTTCGCCGGGTACGGTTATTATTTCTGCTGTAGCAGAAGTTTCTGATTTTACAAAAGTGCTTAGACCGGTTATTAAAAAAGATTATTCATCGGAATTGGTATACATTGATTTCAGTGATGAAACATGGCATTTAGGCGGTTCTTCCTTCGCCCAGATACACGCTGCTTTGGGCAAGCATTGCCCTGATGTTGCTTCTCCTGAGTATTTTATAAAAGCCTTTAACACCCTTCAACAATTAATTTCGGACGAAAAAATTCTTTCCGGACACGATATTAGCTCGGGTGGATTGATAACGACATTGCTCGAAATGTGTTTCGCTTCTTCTGAAGGAGGAATGGATTTAAATTTTGATGCGTTCACCGAGAAAGACATCATCAAGTTTTTATTTTCCGAACGACCCGGTGTGGTTATTCAGATAAACGACCCACAGATAAAAGACATACTTGCAAAAGCGGGTTTAAGGTTTGTAAACCTTGGAAGAATAATTCCGCAAAGGCAAATTAATTTGAAGGCAGGAACAGAGACGTATCAGTTTGATATCAATGCGTTGCGTGATGTATGGTACAAACGATCGTCATTACTCGACGAGCGTCAGTGTGGTAAAGAGCATGCTGCTGCCCGGTTTAGTAATTATAAAAAGCAATCTCTTGGTTTTTCGTTTCCGGATGGATTTACCGGAAAGATGGCCGACTTAGGTCTTGATAAAAATCGTGTAACAAAAAGTGGCTTGCGGGCTGCAATCATTCGTGAAAAAGGCGTCAACGGTGACCGGGAAATGGCATTTATGCTTCATCTGGCTGGTTTTGATGTCAAAGATGTGCACATGACCGACTTAATGAGCGGCCGCGAAACCCTCGAAGAGGTTAATCTCATTGTTTTTGTAGGAGGATTTTCCAACTCGGATGTCTTGGGTTCTGCCAAAGGCTGGGCAGGTGCTTTCCTTTATAACGAAACGGCCGGTAATACGCTGAAACGTTTTTATGAACGCCAGGATACCCTGAGTTTAGGAGTTTGTAATGGCTGCCAGCTGATGATTGAATTGGGTCTTATAAATCCTTCCCATGATGATAAACCAAAGATGCTTCACAATGCTTCCGGGAAATTTGAATCAGGATTTATTGGACTGTGCGTAGAAGAAAATGCATCAGTAATGCTTGCTGGACTCGCTGGAACTAATCTTGGAATTTGGGTAGCGCATGGGGAAGGGAAGTTCAGCTTTCCGTACGAAGAAAGCCGGTATAATATTGTAGCAAAGTATGCCTATGATGCATATCCTGCAAACCCCAATGGTTCGGATTATAATGTCGCTGGGTTGGTTTCCGACTGTGGACGTCATCTGGCTATAATGCCCCATTTCGAGCGTGCATTCTACCCCTGGCATTGGGCAGAATATCCTGCGTATCGTTCTCAGGATGAAGTATCTCCCTGGATACTTGCCTTTGTTAATGCCCGTGAATGGATAAAATCAACAATTAAACAAGCATAAAAGTATGGGAATTCATTTAGAAGCAAAACCGGGTCAAATAGCAGAAACAGTCTTGCTGCCCGGTGATCCGCTCAGAGCAAAATTTATTGCCGATAATCTCCTTGAAGACGCCGTATGTTATAATAATATCAGAGGTATGCTCGGATATACCGGCTTTTATAAGGGTAAACGTGTTTCGGTGCAGGGTACGGGTATGGGTATCCCTTCGATATCAATATATGTATCAGAACTCATTAATTTTTATCATTGCAAAAACCTCATCCGGATTGGAACCTGTGGCGGAATTCAGCCCGATTTAAAACTGGGTGATACTTTATTGGCTATGACGGCTTCCACTGATAGCTCGATGAATCTTTTGTATTTCAATCAACGCGAATATGCTCCCCATGCCGATTTTGATTTACTTCGTAAAGCCTATGATAAATCGGTATCCATGAATCTTAGTGTTCGTGTGGGTAATGTTCTGACTACCGATATGTTTTTTGTGGATGACCTGAAGAAGGAATATGAACTTTGGATGAAACATGGTGTTTTGGCCGTAGAAATGGAAACGACGGCACTATACACTCTGGCCGCCCGATTTGGATGCAAGGCTTTGTCTATTCTTACCGTTAGTGACCAGCTTATTACCGACGAACGATCAAGCGCGGAAGAACGACTGACTTCCTTTACAAATATGATGGAAATTGCACTTAGTATAGTAGAATAAAAAAAGCGGGTTAAACCCGCTTTTTTTATGAAAATAATATTTGATTAGTTTAACATGACCGGCATAACCAGCATGAGAATAACTTCCGATTCGTTTTCGTTATCAACGGGGATTATAAGTCCCGCACGATTTGGGGCGCTCAGTTCCATGCGTATCTGATCGGTATGCAGGTTTTGCAGCATTTCTATCAGAAATTTTGAATTGAAACCGATTTCTAAATCAGCACCATCAAACTGACATTGCAAACGTTCGTTGCCTTCGTTTGAAAAGTCGATATCTTCGGCCGATAAATTGAGCTCCTGACCAGCAATCCGGAAACGAATCTGATGGGTTGATTGGTTGGCAAAAATGGCTACACGCTTAATTGAATTCAGCAATGTGGAGCGATGAACCATCAGATTACTTGGATTATCGCGGGGAATAACGGCTTCATAATTCGGATATTTTCCTTCGATAAGGCGACAAACCAATGTAATATTGCCGAAACTGAAGCGGGCATTGGTAATGTTATAATCGATACGCACCTCTTCTTCATCGGGAAGGTTGTTTTTTAACTGGTTCAATGGTTTCTTAGGCATGATGAAAGAAACTCCCACATCAATCGTAACATCATTGCGGCGGTATCTAACCAGTTTATGAGCATCAGTGGCTACAAAGGTAGCGTTACCCGGTGCCAGCTGGAAGAATACACCCGACATTGCAGGCCGTAGTTCGTCGTTTCCTGTGGCAAAAATGGTTTTGTTGATCGCATTATAAAGAATGTCACTTTTTAAATTAAAAGTTACAGCATCGTTCAGGACCGGAGGTGTAGGAAATTCTGCGCCATTATGACCAGTAAGTTTGAATTTTCCTTCTGCAGCAACGATTTCCACAGCAAAGGTTTCAGGATGTATGCTGAAAAACAAGGGTACGTCTGGAAGGGTTTTTAATGTATCCAGTAATATTTTTGCAGGAATGGCAATGTTGCCGCCCTCTTCTAATTTTTCTGGAATGAGGCTTACACTCATAGTGGTTTCCAAATCGGAGGCAGTAATGATCAGTTGTTCCTCGAAAGTCCTGAAAAGGAAATCGTCGAGAATGGGAAGGGTGTTGCTGGTATTCAATACACCACTGATGGCCTGCAGGCTCTTAAGTAAACTGTTACTCGAAACGATGAATTTCATATTTGTATGTGCTTATTGATTCGAAAAGCTTCCTTTATTTCTGTTAAGCTATTAATTATGAATATACTTTTGGATAACAAAGCAATCGGAAGTACATTCATCCTTAGAAGCAAATTTATTGAAAAAAATGATTAAAACATGAAATATGGCCTTTTGATTTATTTTTTAAACACTTTTCATATTTATTGACGCCGAAAAAGGGATGCATTAGCCATATTATTCTGGTTTTTTTCTGGATGAACCAATGGTAAACTTTTTTTCTTCTCCTTTTAATAATCGAAGTATATTTTTCTGATGCGTTAACGGAATAAATACAGCGATGATGATGCTTAAAATCATAAGAGGCCAATCCGGAGCCGTTGGAGAAAATATTTGAACCGTCAAAGGAAAAAACACTGAACAACTCACCGAAGCCAAAGAAACTATGCGGGATGAGAGCATTATGACGATGAATAATGCAATGGTAACAAGCGAGGGTATCGGGTAAAGAGCCAGACTGGCTCCCAGAATGGTGGCTACCCCTTTCCCGCCTTTAAAACCGGTAAAGATTGGAAAAATATGACCGACAACGGCAGCGCATCCCATTCCAATGCGGTATCCTTCTATTGAAATCGGGTTGATTAAATCAGCAATAAAATACTGACTGAGCCATACTGCCAGCCAGCCTTTGAAGGCATCAAAAAGCAAAACAGGAATTCCCGCTTTTGCACCCAGAATTCTTAATACATTGGTAGCTCCGGCATTTTTACTTCCATGTTCGCGAATATCAATTTTATAAAAAACCCGGCCTACCCATACAGCGGTAGATATACTTCCAATCAGATAGGCAAGAATTATTCCGGTAATAAGATAAATCATATCAGTTTTTATTAGTTTGCATTTCGGCCCTGAAGGTGATAGGGTCTGTTTTACTGGTTATGCTAAGTTTGTATGGCTGCCAGCGTTTACTGTTATGTTCCTTCTCATACTTATCATTTACTTTATCACGCTCTTTAAGTAATGCTGTAATAAAATCGTTATTTGTAGAAAACAGGCGCATAACACTGCCACGGCCGTAGTTGAAATAGTAATATCCTTGGTCCTCGTACTGTAAATAAATCCGAATTTCATCTTCTCTTAGATTCGCCTTTTTAATCCATTGAATATACCCCGGTACCAATTTATTGACGATACGTCCGTAAAATGCCATCACACCAATGGGTCCATAACAATGATAAATCTGATTTTCGGCATCGTAAATAAATTTCAGATTACTAAGGACCAGGGGAAGTTTTACGATTTCGGAGGCTTTATTCACACCCGACTGAACATCAAATGCGAAACTTTCACCGGCTTTTTCGCCCAGCCATTCATAAATCTTTCTTTTTTGCTCATCTTTCTTGGCAAGAACACCCGGATGAAATCCTTCTGAAATGTCTTTAATGAAAACACCGGCAGCTTCTGGGGTAAACGGAAAATCGAAAACCATCATCAGATCAGCGAAAACACTATCATTTTTAAAATGATATTCTATATCTCCGTAGGTATCAAGTTTCACGGTCGGCGAAAACTGATTATAAAATTCCGGTTTGCCCTCGCCGCGTAATATGCAATGCAGGGTATCCAAAGAAACCATATTTCCGGGTTTCATGCGGTTAAAAAGTTTTTCGGCTGGCCCGATTCGATATTCACCACTTTGCGGGTCGAATGCGAGTTGACCTGTGGCAGAAAGAATGGCAGGTTCTTTGGCATCTGTCAGCGGATCAAGAAACATTGGATGAATTTCTCCGGTTTTTCGGGTGATAAATATCCCGTTCCCTATTTTAAAGTAATCGGCTGAAAGACTGTTTTCTTTTACTGGGATTATAACTTTTTCCGGATTGATGATTGTGTCGGCCTTTATCCATAAAATACCACTCTTCCGGCAATTTCCGGCATTCATACGATAAAATCCATCAAACCGAAGATTTTGTTGATTGCCGGTAAGATGTACGTCGCCATAAAATCCGAAATAGGGGCTGAGGCGAAGATACAGGCTATCCTTAATTTTTCCGCTACCCTGACTTATCCCACTCATTATATCGGGTTCAATATTATCGAGGTGGATAATGTTTTTCTTGTCAACAATTCGTTTGTAATATATATCACCTGTGGCAGTATATTTTTTTGAACTGTTGATAACCGCCTTAACCCTATAAAGTTCATGGGTGGCCGAATCATTATGTATGACAAGTCCGGCATTTTCGAAATTTAAAGGTCTTGTTTCGTTTGTAATTTCAATGCTCTGACCCGAATTAATAATATAGGCGTCAGCGCTTTTTACGAAAGGAACTTTTTTGGCAATCAGTCGGGCTGAGTTTATATCAAAACTGGTTTCGTAAGAAATAAATTGTAGCGAATCCTGTCCGTTTTTTAGCGATAATAATCGTGGCCCCGGAATATGACCCTTGGAATATTTTTCAGGGATCTCTATGCCAGGGATTTTTTGAATTTCTGCAAACTGCCTGTCGAAATCACGGGATTTCATATATATGTGTGCCGAATCGGTTTTCCAGATAAAATGTGAATGATCCGATACATATTTTAGGGCAGGAAAGCGTAAGCCTGCCTTGCCTGCTGCATCAAATACGGCTTCATTTTTATCAAAATCGGCCTTAACCTTATACCCGGTTGCCTGCAGAGATATTTGTTTCTTATCCGTTGTCCGGATAAATAGTTCACTCGAATCGGACGAAAACCCTTTTTGATCGAAGGCAAAATGACCCGCCTCCAGGCTAGCATTATTAAACAAACCGGTTCCACTTCCTTCCAGACCATTTGGATTAAGAAACATGGTGCCACTAAACTTCATCTTATCTCCAAATAATTCGATGGGATGTTTTCGGGTCATCAGAGCCATGTTTTCGATGTAGGGTTTCCATTCTATGAGAATCGATTTACCATACGTTTTTGGATATGCAATTGGTTTATCGGTTCTGTCCATCTTAAAAGACTCCATTAGTCCGGTGGCTCTGTCCGGGAAAAATACAAAGTCGGTGGAGTCCAGAAAACGGGTTGTATCTGTCTGACAAATCGAATTCAGAAACCGGAGTTCTCCGTCACCACGCAGTCCCTGATGACTTAGATCGATTTTACCTTTAAACAGTCCCATTCCTGCACCGGTGCCTACATAAACAGGACTTCCGGCTGTTCCGGTATGATGCATTATCCCCAGCGAAAAGTCTTTTTTAATCCTTAAAGGCTGATGAATGGGAGGGAAAATATATCCCGAAAACAGTTGTCCTTTTAAATCGAGACTATCGAGTTCGAAATTATCCAGATTGCTCAAAATAAATGGCTTTACTTTATAATAAAAACTTTGTCTTGGATAAAATTTAGCAAACTTCCCGCGATCGTAATAAACGTACGAATGGCTGGAGTCCGTATTAAAAACAGGGTAGGGGATTCGTAGACTTTTTCGTCCTGATTTATTATCCGGTTGGTCGATTTGTAAATCTCCGGCTACTTTTTCGATGACAGATTGAATACGCACATAACGGATTCTGCTTTGTTTTTCTTCTTTCTGCCGTTCTTTTACCATCATACGTATCGAATCGACTTCCGGTAAGCTCAGGCGAAATTCGTCGTAAAGAAAATAATTGCGTTTAGTTGAGAAAAAGTCGAAAGTTCCGGCTTTTGCCCGGCCCGAATAGGCGATATCACGGTTTTGTTGAACGGTGAGGGTGTAATTGTAGGGAGTGATGGCCACTTTTTGTGAATCACTTAGTATAACCTGAACCGAATTAAATATTTGCAAATCAAGATTCCGGAGATTTAAGGTGGCATTAATTCGTGCCGAATCACTAAAAATCACCAGATTATCAAAATCTTTTTTCCCGAGATGCGAATTGATAAAATGAAATAGCTTGTCTTTTGCTGTGAACAAATCCTGCTGACGATCGTAGAATAAAAAACCCTTGGATGCCAGATTAATTAGCGATAATCGTACTTGATCGGGTGATTGATGTTGTGAATATGCGTAATCTTTGGAATAGAACTTATTCGATTGATTGGCCTGAACGAACTGATAAAGACGCATAAGCGGATTAACAGGATCGACGCCCTGCAGTCCGTTGTAGAAATCGGCTCTGAAATAACTTTCGGAAATAAAATTCGCGTCCGCTTCTTTGACCAACC
Source organism: Bacteroidales bacterium (assembly GCA_030656615.1). Taxonomy (GTDB): domain Bacteria; phylum Bacteroidota; class Bacteroidia; order Bacteroidales; family TTA-H9; genus JAUSOY01. Next base: position 13,835 of record JAUSOY010000070.1, read on the forward strand.
CAGCCGAACGCATGAAATAAACCATAGAATCATTGATGGCCCATTGTAACGAATTGGTATTTATTTCGAGTTGATGATACGAATCGTAAAAAGGGATATCACTCAGCATGTTTTGTCCCTGGAATAAAGAAACTTTCTGAGCATCCAAATCATATGTAAACCCAATATTCGGATGATAAACTGAATCCTTTTCATATCGGATGGTTACCGAAGCATCTTTGGCTGAAATAAATTTGTGATTAAAAAGAAATTCATAGGAACGTACCAACACCTTTGCCTTACTTTTGGAATCAAAATAAATGGATGCCTTATTTCCGGGTTTTCCCACGCCATAAAATTTCTCTGCTTCTATGCGTATGCCTCCCGAATAGTCGATATTTGGGAAGAAGTTTTTAATGTAAACTGTGGAGCCTGTGGTTGTAAATTTGGGAAATGATTTTTTATTGGCACGGAAATTTTCTTCCAGATTCCCTTTTAAACGTGTTTTGGAAATCCTGAGGTCGGTAAGGAAACTGGAATCAGCAATAAATTCGGTATTAAGCATCAGGATATCATATTTACCCAATGAGGCGAAGACTGAATCGGGTTGTAATCCCTGACGTTCCCAATTGAGGATGCCGCCCTTTCCTTTCCATGTTTGATTGGCTAGCTGGTAAGTTCCTGAGGCTTCTTTAATATGATAACGGGTACCGGAAATTATGCAAATCAAATCGGTGTTATTGAATAAAAACTCAGGCTCGTTTTCTGGCTTAATCTCAAAATTAATGGATGCAGCTTTCCATTGAATATTTTTATACGTGCATAATAATGAATCGTTTAATAAATCTTCATAGGCTTTGAAAAATTTTGCATATCCTATTTTCGATTTATTATCCGTAAGGATGTTGGTGGTTTTTATAAATGCCTCAGTCTGATTTAAAATGACTGAGCGTTGAAGTAAACGCAGATAATTATAAATGTCAGGATACGTACGTATACGCATTTGCTGCATCTTATCAAAAACTTCCGTTGCTTTTTTATCGATTTCTTGTGTTGAATTTGTTTTCCACTGGTTTTCAAATTCCTCAGCAAAATCAGCCCCATTAAAAACACTTTGTCCCTCATTGTTTTTAATGTTGATGGGGGCAAACAGCAAACTGACTTTCGGACATAAACTGCCTGAATTGCTGTTTTGTGATATCGCCTGAACGATAAAACCCAGAGAAACCAGAAAGATAAGCAGTCTTTTCATTTTACTTGATAAAACGGGCAGCAACCCACTCATTCATCGAAATATACTGGTCAATTTTCAAACCATTTCGATTGGCTTCTTCGGTAATGGTTTCCAAATCCGACTCATAAAATCCGCTGAAAAATATTACCGCACCGGTTTTCATTTTAGCCGTATAATGTTTAATATCTGCCAGGAGTATATTTCGATTGATGTTTGCAATGACCAGATCGAAATCTGGGCATTGCTCGAGTAATGAAGCATCGCCCATTTTTACGATAATTTGCGAACAGTCGTTGATTTCGACATTTTCGAGGCAGTTTGTATAAGCCCATTCGTCGTTATCGATGGCCCAGATATTGGCTGCACCTTTTTTAGCGGCCAGAATCGCCAGTATTCCGGTCCCACTTCCCATATCAAGAACAGTGGAGTCTTCAACGTTTTCATCCATCAAAAGACTAATCATCTGATGGGTTGTTTCGTGATGGGCTGTTCCGAACGACATTTTCGGTTCAATAATAATTTCGAATTCAAATTCCGGCTTCGAAGGATGAAATGGTGCCCTTACCCTGCAACGGCCATCTATTTCGACCGGATCAAAGTTTTTTTCCCATTCCTTATTCCAGTTTTGATCAGCTATACTTTCAAAACTAAAGCCAGTAACCCACTCCAGATTTGTCAATAATTCGCTAACCTCTTCCATATTAAAATGTTGTGAGGGAATCCATGCGATGAACCCGTCATCTTCGGTGCTGAAACTGTCAAAGCCAGCCTCAGCAAGTAGTGCAACAAGAATTTCGCTGTTTTGGGAATGCTGTTCCAGACTGGCGCGGAGTTCGGTATATTCCATAATTGATTTAAAATGCGGTGATAATTTGAATAAACTCGTTGGCTTTCAGGGATGCGCCACCGATAAGTCCACCATCAACATCGGGTTGTGCGAAAATTTCTTTGGCATTGCCGGCGTTGCAGCTTCCTCCATAAAGTATGGTGGTATTATTAGCAATGGCAATGCTGAAATTTTCGAGCAGAATTTCACGGATGTATGCATGCATTTCCTGAGCCTGAGCCGGGGTGGCATTAAGACCTGTTCCAATGGCCCAAACCGGTTCATAAGCAATAATGACATTGTCCATTTCGTCGGCACTCAGGTTTGCTAATGCCTCTTCAATCTGAGTCTGAACTACCTCTTTATAATTTCCGGCTTCGCGTTCAGCCAGAGATTCTCCGCAACAAAAAATCGGAGAGATATTTTCTTTAAGCGCTTGTTGAATTTTTGCGGCAATTATTTCGTCGGTATCTCCAAAATATTTGCGGCGTTCAGAATGGCCAATAATACAATATTCAACATCCAGACCAGCAAGCATGGCGGCGGATATTTCCCCGGTGTATGCTCCTTTATCGTATGCACACAAATTCTGGGCACCAACAGCAAACTGACTTTCAGCGGAAACATCGGTGGTCATTTCGAGGTAAATAAATGGCGGGCAAATGATTATCTCGGCATCGTCTACCGGATTCTTTTCGAGGTATTCGGCAATATCGGTTACGAGTTCTTCGGCTTCATCAAAGCTGTTGTTCATCTTCCAGTTTCCAGCTACTATATTTCTTCTCATGATATGGGGATTTTAAGAAATTTATCCGGGCATGTTTATGCAAATTTAATGCTTTGTAATTAACCGTGGATAAATTGAATGAATTGCATGACCGGAAATGTAAAAACAAACCATCACTTCAGAGGGATCCCTCTGAAGTGATGGTTTGTTTTTAATAAAAATACGTATTCGGAATTTATTCGACGCCAATTTTCGACATAAATTCGGACTTTAAATCTCCGTTTTCTTCAAACCATTCGGGTAAGCCATAAAATTGATTTTTAAGGCCTTCGGCAGCATATGTCTTGAGTTTTCCTGTTTTGCGGGCAAGATTAGACATACATGCTGCTACACTCATATTGCTCTTTTTTTGCATTTCGGGAGCGATATTAAGGGTTTTAACGGCAGTATCGTGCATGGCTTTTGCAGTTATGGGCCTCGATGTATCAATGATGGTGTTCATGATAAATTCGGTCCAATTGGCCTTAGTCGAGGGTTTTTTCGGGTTTTTTTTGGTTTTCTTCCCGGCTTTTTTCCGTGCTAATGCCTTAGCCTTTTTATTATTTAATGCGATTTCTTCGGCTGTATAAACCTTTTTAGGGCGACCTCTTTTTTTTGGTTCTGCAATTACCTCTGCTTCAGATATTGCTATAACCTTTTCAGTTTTTTTTGCTATCTTCTTAACGCTCTTTTTTGGTTTGGGGGTTTCTGGAATTTCTTCAACCGATGTAATCTTTTTTGGTCGACCACGCTTCGACTTTATGGGGCTTTCGGTTTCTTCAAATTTTGCCAAAATTGATTGAAAATGAGCAAGTCTTCTTTTGGTTTTTTCCAATTTAAGAATATAAAATTCTTTAAGCTCATTCGCTTCGTTTTCCGTTAAATTGATTTGTTTCATTTAGATTTGGTTTTCTTTTCTCCAAAATTATGACATTTTTTCGCTTATGATATCCTGAATTTCAACTTGTTTATAAAAAAAAATAAACATTTGTTAATAACTCATTTAAGTTATTGATAAACAATAATAAAGTCGTAATGTTCGACAAGACAATATCCTCAGGTTTAGTCGTATAAACGACAGTTGATTTATTTAAACGATGCCACTATTTTTATACTTAACGTAAATATGAACATCCATAATTTGTTCATTTTTTATAATGGCGTTTTTGAGGGTGGCCTCCAGGCTAAAACCACATTTCACAAGTACTTTGGCCGAAGATTTATTTATGTCGAATACTTCGGCATATATTCGATTAACTGCCGTGGTTGAAAAAACCTCGATTATTACTTTTTGCAGGGCTCGTGTCATTATTCCACCGCCCCAATACGCTTCCCCCAGCCAATACCCTATTTCCCCATTTAATGCATAGATATCGGTTTTGTAGTTTACTCCAATACCACCAACGGCTTTTCCATTAATTTCGATGGCATAAAACAAACCATATTCTATTGGTAAAATATCGGTAATCCAGCGTTTAGCATCTTCAATGGTGTATGGGTATGGGAAAATGTCGCGGAGCATTCCCGAAACTTTTGGATTATTGGCGTGCCATGCCAATGATTCGGCGTCTTTGGCCGTCCAAGGACGAAGAATGAAGGATGTATTAGTAAGGCTCAATTTATTGAATTTTTTGGATCTTGTAAATTAGATTATCAATTGTGGGAATATTTCGCCAGCCCCACTTATCAATAATGGAGTTGTTATGAAGAAGGATAAGTCCTGGATTTGAACGCACCATGGTTTTTATGGGAACATCATCGGCCTGATAGACTTCAAAAACGATGGAATTTTCTTTGATGAAATCGTTGAGAATTTTACCCGAAGAGGCCGTTATCATTACGAAGGAATGGCCTTCGGCTTCAAGGGCAGACGCGAGTTCATTAATTTTTTGATAATCGGCTTTTCCAGCAGTTTCTAAATCATAAGAAGTAAGAATAAACTGAAACCCATGATTTTTTAATATCTGATCGGTATAATCAGCACCCAGTGAATCGAAAATCAGAATATCCGGTTTTTTATCATTTCCCTGATTATCAACACGGATATTTATAAAACTCCATTCACTCATCCAGATGGAATCGTTAAAAGGATAATTATTGGCCGGGAATTCTTGCGATTCACCTGACATGTTATTTTTGTAGGTAACATAAAATATAGGAGCAACCGTGTTTTCAGGGTAAATGCTGTTTCCCTTTTTCCAGGCCATAAAATCCACGGGTGGTAAGTTGCGGTAACACATTACTGAAAACAGGAAGAATCCGGTTGCTCCAGCTATTATCAAACCCCAATGAAGAATATTCTTTTCCTTCTTTTTCACTATAGGTAAACTGATAATTAGTAGGACAACAAAAATCAATAAGGCTATATTTTTCCAAAAAGTCTGCCAGTTTGTTAATTTAATGGCGTCGCCAAAGCAACCACAATCGGGAACTGGGCTGTATAATGCATCGTAAAAAGTGATGGCTGTAAAGAAGAGCATGATGCCCGCAGTAAACCATGCAGTAAACCGAATCCTGAGATTGAAAAATAGGGCAAAACCTATGGTAAATTCTAAAGTGCAAAGCAATATTGCAATCACCAACGCAATCGGTAAAAGAAAATCCAAATGATAGGCGATGAGGTAATCCTCTACTCTGAACATGGTACCCAAAGGATCTTGTCCTTTGACAAATCCACTGAAAAGGAATACACTGCCTAAAATAATTCGGGTAATGGTTCGTATGGTTTTCATTCGTAAGGACAATTAGTTTATTTAATAATCTCAGAAATTATTATAATCAAATGACTTAATTATTTTTTTTCTCCAGTTCTTCCATTAGCAGTATGCGTGCAAAAACGGCATAATTAATAATGTCGAGATAATTGGCATCAAGACCTTCCGAAACTTCAGTTTTTCCGGCATTATTCTCTATTTGCTTAATACGTAATAGTTTCATCAATATAATATCAGTAAGTGAACTGACTCGCATTTCGCGCCATGCTTCTGAATAATCATGATTTTTATCAGACATCAAATTCTGTGCTTCCTGAGCATGTTTTTTATACAGACGCTCGGTTTCGATGGCATCCAGATTTAATGGTTCACTGCTTCCCAGTTCGAGCTGAATCAGCGCCATAATCGAATAATTAATGATGCCGGTAAACTCGGGTTCTATGCCTTCGGCAATGCGCTGATTTTTCTTTTCCTGAATGCTGCGGATGCGTTGTGCCTTAATAAAAATCTGATCGGTCAGGGATGATGGGCGTAGTATTCGCCATGCCGTTCCATAATCTTTCATTTTGACCATGAATACTTCACGGCAAGCGTCAATAATATGCTTGTATTGCGAATTGGTTTGTTGAGCCATGATTGATTAATTTCGCTTCTGATAATTTGCTTTAATAAATATGAATACTGCCGGTAAAGTTAGCAATACTTTAGAAGATTTCTGGAAAACAGCCTCTGGAAAATCGCTCAATACAGGTCGCCCATTGGTGATGGGCATTATAAACCTCACGCCTGATTCGTTTTATGAGAATAGCAGGGCAGAAGTGGGTGATGATTTTATCCATCGCGTAGGAAAGATGCTGGAAGATGGCATGGATATTCTTGATATTGGTGCCGTTTCTACTCGTCCGGGCTCCGAGGATCCTGGTTTGCAGGCCGAAATGGATCGACTTTTACCAGCATTGTCGCTGCTTAGGAAATGTTTTCCGGAATTGTGCATTTCGGTAGATACTTTTCGGGCTGACGTGGCCGGGGAAGCCTTGCGAATTGGCGTATCCGCTATCAATGATATCAGTGCGGGAGGCGATGATGATCAAATGCTGAAGGTGATAGCCGGCCATAATGTTCCATACATCATGATGCATAAGCAGGGAATGCCAGCGCAAATGCAGGAGAAACCCCATTATGATGATGTATTGCTTGATATTTCAGAATTCTTTAGGCTGAAAATCGAAAAATTCAACGCCTTCGGTATAAAAAAAATCATTCTTGACCCGGGTTTTGGTTTTGGTAAAACACTTGAACATAATTATCAGTTGCTGGCCGGGCTGTCGCATTTTAAAAGTTTTGGATATCCGATACTGGCCGGAATTTCCCGTAAATCGATGTTATACCGTTTGTTGGATATTACACCAGAAGAAGCCATGAATGCTTCCTCGGTAGCCAATACATTGGCGCTTTATGGTGGAGCAGATATTTTGCGCGTGCATGATGTAAAACAAGCCCGGGAGGTTGTGGAAATATTTTCGATGTATAAAAGGTTTTTGCACGACTGATATTTCTTTACCTTTGGTTTCCGACATATTAATTAATGAATATTTTGTCTGATGATGTTTCTGACAGCAATTCTTGGACTCCGCTGGATCGATTTTATTGATATTGTGCTCGTTGCACTCCTGATGTACGAATTGTATAATCTGGTTAAAGGCACAGGTGCCATCAATATTTTTATTGGTATCGTAGCGGTATTTCTGCTTCATAAAGTTGTAAATGCACTGGAAATGTCCTTATTGAGCGAAATTCTAGGCGCCTTTATCAGTGTTGGTTTTATTGCCTTGATTGTAGTCTTTCAGCCTGAAATCCGGCAATTTTTACTGATGTTGGGTACTCCCTCATTTATGTCGGGGAAGAAAAGACGATTTTTATTCTGGCGATTACCTGTAGCGGGCGGCGAAGGACTCGAAATCGATCCCATCATCCATTCCGTACAGCGTATGGCTATTAATAATGTCGGAGCACTGATTGTTATTGCCCGACGTCATGAACTGGCCGAATTTGCTTCCACTGGTGAGCATTTGGATGCACGCATTTCCGATCAGCTCATCGAAACGATCTTTTTCAAAAACAGTCCACTGCACGATGGTGCTGCTATTATTTTAAACAATAAGATTATCGCAGCGCGCTGCATACTTCCGGTTTCGGGTACCCATAAAATTTCGGTGACTCTTGGACTGCGTCATCGGGCAGCCTTGGGAATCACCGAAAAAACGGACGCAATTGCCGTGGTGGTTTCTGAAGAAACCGGTGAAATAAGCTATTGTATGGGAGGAACGCTTGTTACGAATGTAAAGCCCTTCCAGTTGAAAAACTTCCTCGAAAAAGAATTTATTCCTTCGTAGGCTCCGCGTTTTTCAGAATTGTTTCGAGAATTTCCTCATTTGATTTTCCGAGGTATAGAAGAGCCATCTGCGCATCATCGGCAAATTCGTGGGTCGGATATTTTTCGATGAATTCTGTGTAAATAATTCTGGCTTTGTTAATGCGTTGTAGGTAAGCATCGTAGACATAGGCTTTCATAAACATACAATCGGCATTCTTACCAAATCCAGGATAAGTTGCCGGAATGGTATCATATAAAGCAATGGCTTTATTATATTCCTGAAGATAGCAATTTAGCTCGGCTGCTTTGAAAAGATGAGATGCATTCAGGGTATCTTCCGGAAATTTTGTGAAGTAATTACTATAAAGATCCAGAAGTTTTTGTACTTCCTGTTTATCAGGAATAGCGCCTTTGTCACCAAATACCGTTTCTTCGGCTATCCCGATTTCTTCATTAATTTTTGATTTCTCGTTGGTACACGAAGAGATTAATATGGCAACAGATGCCACAATTACATAAAGTTTTCTAGTGTTCATCTTGCTTAAATTTATCGGTTGCTTTTTTTTCTTAATGGGAAAATCATTCTGTAATCGACTTTAATATCGCCTTTGGATATATCGGCCAGCTTGCCTTTTAGCAGTATTTTACGGATGTTCGACAATAGATCGGTAAAAAGTATTCCTTCCAGATGGTCATATTCATGCTGAATAACTCGTGCGATTACACCATCAAACCATTGTTCATGTTCTGTAAAATCCTCATCATGCCAGCGCATAAGCAAACGTGGCTTGCGCAATACGGTCTCGTTAATATCGGGAATACTCAGGCAGCCTTCGCTGTACGACCACTCTTCGCCTTCTTCTTTTATAATTTGCGCATTGATAAAGGTCTTTTTAAAATCTTTTACTTCCGGATATTTTTCTGAAAGTGCTGTAGCGTCAATCACGAAAATCCGGATGGATTTGTTAATCTGAGGAGCCGCCAAGCCAATTCCATCAGTAACATACATCGTCTCCCATAAGTCGTCGATAAATTTCTTTAAATCGGGATAGTCGGGACTAATGTCTTCGGCTTTTTTTCGTAATCCTGGATGACCGTAAGCTATTATCGGATAAATCATTAATTTCTGTTGTTGGTTTTTATTTCCCGGGCTTCCATGAACGACTGCAACAAGATGGTAGCACTGACCCGGTCGGCTATACTCTTGTCTTGCCGGGCTTTTTTACCGATCCCGGACTGAAGAATGGTTTGTTTTGCAATTACCGATGTGAATCGCTCATCAAAACGCTCGATTCGCATCTCCGGGTAGGTTTTTCTTAATTTATTCACGAATGGATTGATAAATCGTGCGGCATCGGATGCTTCATTTGATAGCGTACGAGGTTCACCAACCACGATAATATCCACCGTATTTGCTGAAAGATACTGAGCTATCCATTCAAAAATGTCTTTAACATGAACGGTTTCCAATGAACCCGCTATTAATTGCAGTTCATCGCTCACCGCCAGCCCGACACGCTTCTGTCCGTAATCTATTGCAAGTATTCTACCCATAATTGAGACTGCAAAAATAATGCTTTTACTTGTAAGCTTTGTTTTCTGATTGTCTTGTTTGTAATGATTTTTTATCAAAGCCTCTTTAAGCATCATCGGTAGGTGGCTTGAGATTCGGTATAGTATTGTATTTTTGCATAAAACAACCACCATGGAGCATCATCGATCGTTAATACTTAAGGCCTGGGAAGATAGATCCCTTTTAAATCAAACGGACATTATCGATGCCATTCAGCAGGTCATTGCTGCTTTGGATGCCGGCCGGATTCGGGTCGCTGAAAAGATTGAAGGAGAATGGCAGGTAAACGAATGGATAAAAAAAGCAGTTTTATTGTATTTTCCGATTTGCAAGATGGAAGTTACAGAAGCGGGAATTCTTGAGTTTCATGATAAAATTCCATTGAAAAGAAATTATGGAAAGCTTGGAATACGTGTAGTACCTCATGCCGTTTCGCGATTCGGTTCATATATCGCTCCCGGAGTTGTGCTGATGCCTTCCTATGTAAATATCGGTGCTTATGTTGATTCGGGAACCATGGTCGATACCTGGGCTACCGTTGGATCTTGTGCACAAATTGGTAAGAATGTCCACCTGAGCGGTGGCGTTGGTATCGGTGGCGTTCTGGAACCTGTTCAGGCCAGCCCGGTTATTATCGAAGATGGTTGTTTTATTGGTTCACGCTGCATTGTTGTGGAGGGTGTTCATATTGGTGAAGAAGCCGTTTTGGGAGCCAATGTTGTACTGACCTCATCCACTAAAATATTTGATGTAAGTACCGAAAAAGAAATAATGTATACAGGATATATACCTCCCCGTTCGGTTGTTATTCCCGGTTCGGTGCCAAAAAAATTCTCTGCCGGAATATATCAGGTGCCTTGTGCCTTGATCATCGGCAAACGGAAACCTTCAACCGATCTTAAAACATCACTCAACGAAACTCTGCGCGAATTTGATGTGGCCGTCTAATTTCAATACAAGAAACTTGAAAAGTGTACTTATCATACAAACGGCATCCATGGGCGATGTTATCTTGTCAACGGGATTATTGGAGAGCATTCACAAGGCTTATCCTGATGTGCAAATCGATATTCTGATAAAGCAGGGCTATGAAAGTTTATTCGAAGGGCATCCTTTTATCCGCTGGGTATATGTATGGGATAAAAAAGCTAAGAAATATAAAAACCTATTGGCCTTGTTATTTACCATTCGGAACAATCGGTATGATTGGGTGGTAAATCTTCAACGCTTTGCTTCCACAGGTTTGCTGACGGCCTTTAGCAGAGCCGAAGTCAGTTCGGGTTTTAATAAAAATCCTTTCTCGGTATTCTTCACCCATCGCATCCGGCATACCATCAAACGTGGCGATGTACATGAAATACAACGGAATTTCCGCTTAATTGCAGCCATGTCGGGCGTGGAATTATCGAATCCGCGACTATATCCCACGGTTCAATCGTATGCAAGACTCTTGCAATATAAAACCCAAGCCTATATTTGTGTGGCTCCAGCCAGCCTGTGGTATACAAAACAGTATCCAGTCGGGAAATGGATTGAATTTATTAATGCCATTTCTCCCGATTTTTTCGTATATTTATTGGGTTCAACACAGGAAGTTTCTTTGTGCGATGAAATTGCCCGACAATCGACCCGAATCAATGTGATGAATCTTGCCGGAAAGCTGAGTTTGTTGGATGTAGCAGCGCTGATGCGTGATGCCATAATGAATTACGTAAACGATTCGGCACCCATGCATCTGGCATCATCGGTTAATGCGCCAACCACTGCTGTGTTTTGCTCAACAATCCCTGCTTTTGGATTTGGCCCTCTTTCGGATGTGTCGTATATTATTCAGAATAAAGAAGCCCTGTTATGCCGTCCTTGTGGATTGCACGGACATATGGCTTGTCCCGAAAAGCATTTCGACTGTGCCAATGGAATAAGGAAGGAACAATTGCTCAATACCCTAGAAACCAATGAAAATGAATTATGAGGATGACATTAGGGAAGCCGTAAAAGCAATAAAAAATGGCGGCGTTATTTTGTATCCCACCGATACCATTTGGGGTATTGGATGTGATGCCACCAATGCAAAGGCGGTCGAAAAGGTTTATGCTGCCAAACATCGCACCGATGGTAAATCGTTGATAATACTCGTCGAAAATGCGGAAATGCTCTTGAAGTATGTCGATTCCGTCCCCCCAACTTCCCTCGATCTGATACTTTCTTATCAGAAGCCCCTCACCGTTATTTATCCACGTTCGAAGAATTTGCCCCGTAATTTACCCGGTACCGATGGAAGTATTGCTATACGAATTCCGCGCACACAGTTTTGTATGGATTTATTGAAGTTGACCGGTAAACCCATTGTTTCAACCTCAGCCAATATTACCGGTGAACCTGCACCGGTAATGTATAGTAGAGTTTCGGAAGAAATCCGTGAGAGTGTTGCCTATGCTGTTTTTCATGGCCGTGATGAAATTCGTGAGGCTGTCCCGAGTACCATTATCCGCCTGTATAATAATGGCGATTTTGAAACCATACGCGATTGAGGGAAAGGATTTGAATAGTAAATAGTGAAATTACGAATTATCAATTACGAATTACGAGTATTCGAGTGAATAGTGAATGGTGAAGGGCAGTAAATTCGCTGTTTAGCTTTCTAAAAGCCTTGTGTGGTTAAGACTACCAATTTGTGCCAAGCATTTTAATACACACAGCAATTGATTCTGGAAGAACCGGAATACCACTACCGATTTTGGATGAAGAAACCGATAAAACGCAACTTAAAAACTTTTTCTCAAAGGCTTGCGGGAATGAAAAGGGATTTTCTATATTTGATATTTAATGGAATTGAAGATTTGTATTGAATGAGTTTGTATAATTGAATACATGGATAAATTCCAAAATAAATTCCGAATCGCTTCAGCAAGATGGCAAAATTGGGACTACCGATGGGCAGCCGCCTATTTTATTACCATTTGCACCCAAAATCGTGAACATTTTTTTGGCGAAATCGTCCAGTCAGGGCAGCCCCCGACGGAATGCAAAATGAATTTATCCCCCACTGGAATTATCGCCGATATTATATGGTACGAAATCTCACATCATGCGTATAATGTTGAATTGGGCGCATTTGTGGTGATGCCAAACCATATTCACGGTATTTTGATATTAAACAAAAATGGTGATCATGACGGTAATACGGATGGGAACAATATCGATAATTGTACCCGTAATGATACCGATAATAATGCCGTTGGTACCGTATGTCCCGATGGTTCTGTAGGCCCAGGGCATGCCCTGGGCCTACATGCCCTGGACCTACGGATGACGCCAACAACGCCAACAACGCCAACAACGCCAACAATCGGACAAAAACGTTTTCAGAATATTGGTAAAAATTCTGTATCGTCCATTATTGGTTCCTACAAATCGGCGGTTTCCAAACACGCCCACCGCCTGGGATTTGTTTTCGAATGGCAGCATCTCTTTCATGACCATGTTATTCGCGATGATGCAGAATACCAGCGTATTACAAAATATATTTTAACAAATCCTCAAAATTGGACCAACGATAAATTTATGAGGGGTTTCGATAAATTGTAGACTCATGGGTAATCGTGACTATTCTGTTTCCTTATTCCTGAAATTCATAAACCGTCCAACAGGCGGGAGTCCATTTATGAATACCGAGATGGTTGTTCTTTTTGTTCTAAAAATTGTAATTCCCCCCCGGCTTGAGTGCCTTGGTAAGGGCTGGAATTCTGGTGCTGGTTTTTTTGTGGATAAAATTATGCGATAAACTGCTCTCTAAAAAGTTTTTTATCAGGGGCTTGCAGAAGGTGCAAAGGAATTTTCTATATTTGATATTTAAAGGAATTGAAGATTTGTATTGTATGAGTTGTGTATATTTTTTTGAAGCATATTGAATAGCAAAATATTGATTATTAATTTGTTATTGGAATTATTTATACCGACTCGTTACCATGCATTAAAAAACAGCAATGAATAAACAGACTGCAAAAAGAATTCTAATCATTGTAATATCTGGAATATTAATCTATGGTGGATATTGGATATATGAAATGTATCAATTTGCTAAGGGAGTAAAGGAAGATGCACCAAGATTTGTTGAATATTTGCTACAAAACGAAATTCACAATGGCGATATTATTTTCCAAACTTCTACATCAGGACAAAGTAAAGCTATTCAGATTGCGACAGGTTCAAAATATAGTCACATGGGTATTATTTATAAGCAAGGAAAGGACTTCTTTGTTTACGAATCTGTACAACCTGTAAAACTGACTCCTTTAAATGAATGGATTAAGCGTGGAGTGAATGAACATTACATTATTAAGCGGATTAAAAACTCAGAAACCTTATTGACTCCAGAGACTTTAACGAAAATGAAGCAGATTGGAGAAAAGTTTTCTGGTAAAGACTATGATTTGTATTTTGAGTGGTCAGATTCAAAAATTTATTGTTCTGAATTGGTTTGGAAAATATACAAAGAGGCGGTTGGAATTGAAATTGGAGAACTTGAGAAATTAGGTGATTTCAACCTGACTGATAAAGCAGTAAAACAGAAACTTATGGAAAGGTACGGAGACAATATACCGAAAGATGAATTGGTGATTTCTCCTGCATCAATGTTTAATTCAGACCAATTAATTACTGTTTTTAAAAACTGATTATGAAAAAATGGATTTTTATAATATCAATAACTTTCAATATCATCTTCTTGATTGGTTGGGGGTTGAATAGTTTAAATCAGCCTTCATACCAACTTGGTCGATTAGAAAAAGATATTACTGTAGGATACTTTATGGGTGATTCTGTATTATTTACTTTACCCAAAGGACTGACTGTAAGAAACTCTTCGGAAAGAGGAATTTCAGCTATCGGACAATTTGAAAATGAAAGATTTCAGATTGTAATAACGTCAGATGACGAAATGATTAATTATGAATTGCCAAATGATAGTTTGGATTCACATGGAAATTATTATTCTGCTGATTTTGATAAATATGGCAATGAGAAAGAGGAATAACGCATGGTAACAATGTATAAAAATAATAGCCGAAATAGTAGTAAATTCAAGGATTGTAGCCCGCTTCAACTTTCTTGTAAATTGACAGCAAAGTGCTTCGAAATCAGCTACAAAAACATATCGCCAAACGTCAACTTAAAACTATTCAAATCAGTACCCCAAAAACACTCAATGAAGTAATGCTCTAATAATCAATCCCCAATAATCAATAATCAATCAATGAATCAGTTCTTCGAGTTCGAGCCAGCGGTCGGTTTTGGTTTCCATTTCGGATTTTAAAACAGCATATTCATCGGCCCATTGCATAATTGATTCGGTACTTTCTGTTCCGGAATTCATTAAGGCTTCCAGTTCTGCCAGGCGGCTTTCTCCGGTTTCAATGTCTTTTTCGAGTTGTTTATGCTCCTGAATTTGTTTGTAGGTGGGTTTGTTAGAAGTATTCGTTTTCAGTGGCTTTGGTGTGGCTTTGCTTTCTGCCGGAGCTGCCATTGCGGCCTTTTCTCGTTTATGGTTCAGGTAATCGGTATAATTTCCGGGAAAGTCCTTGATTTTTCCATCGCCTTCAAAAACAAATAAATGGTCGGCAACTCTATCCATAAAATAGCGGTCATGCGAAACAACGATGATACAACCGGCAAAGTTTCTTAAAAAGCTTTCGAGTTGGTTCAGCGTAAAAATATCAAGATCGTTGGTAGGTTCATCCAGAATCAGGAAATTCGGATTTCCTATTAAGGTGAGGAGTAAATGAATTTTACGTTTTTGGCCTCCGCTGAGTTTACTGTATAATTTATAATGCTCGTGGTATCCATATCCAAAATAGTTGAGGAATTGAGCAACCGAAAAACTGCTTTTCCCCATACTAATTTGTTCGGCCTTATCTTTAAATAAATCAATTACCCGTTTATCGTCTGTGGTTTGAAGTCCATCCTGTTCAAAATATCCCAATTCAAGTGTTTCGCCCATGACAATGCTTCCTTTGTCGGGTTTAACATATCCGGCAATCATTTTCAAAAGGGTGGTTTTTCCGCTTCCATTTTTCCCGATGATACCAACTTTTTCGCCGCCCTTAAAGGTATAGGTAAAATCCTGAATCAGATTATTCGTATCGTAGGCTTTGCATATGTAGTTGAATTCGAGGATTTTTTTTCCGAGACGGGCCGAAGGGAGGTTTATTTCTGCTCCTTTCTTGACTTGTTTTCCGGAAACTTTTTCGTCAAGTTCGTAAAACGATTCAATGCGTGATTTTGATTTAGTGGTGCGTGCCTGGGGCATTCTACGCATCCATTCGAGTTCCGAGCGGTAGGTGTTGAGATTTTTTTCCAGTTCGGCCTCCTGCTGAATCACCCTTAATTCTTTTTTTTCGAGGTATTCGGCATAATTTCCTTCATAAAAGTATAATTTGCCTTGATCCAGTTCAACAATCTGATTGCAAACGGCATCAATAAAATACCGATCATGGCTGACCATCAGCAGGCTTTGTTTTTGGCGCGAGAGATACGATTCCAACCATTCCGTCATGCTGATATCCAAATGGTTGGTTGGTTCATCCAGAATAACAAAACCGGCCGGCGTTAATAGCGTTTGAGCCAGGGCAAGTTTTTTTCGTTGTCCGCCCGACAGGGTTTTTACTTTAGCGCTTAAATCGTCAAGGCCCAGTTTATGCATAATTTCGGCCATACGTGCTTCATAATCCCAGGCCGATAACGAATCCATCTGCGTGATACTATCATCAAGTTTTTTCTGACTTTCGTCGGCGGAGTGATTTTGAAGGGCCAGTAATGCTTGCTCATAATTACGCAGAGCTATGGCATGTGGATGCTCAGAAGCCAGGATGATATCGAGTATGCTGGCGTTTTCATCAAACTGGGGATCCTGTTCCAAAAAAGCAATCTGGAGGTCGTTTCGGGTAGTGATTTTTCCGACATCGGCATCCTCTCTACCAGCCAGGATGCGCAGGAGGGTTGTTTTACCCGTACCGTTTTTGGCAATTAGCGCCGTTTTTTGTCCCTGACTGATACCGAAGGATAAACCCCCGAATAAATCACTGTCGCCATAGGATTTGGAAATATTTTCTGCTGTAAGTATGTTCATTGTTAAAAAGTCCGCTGCGGTTTGCAAAGATAGAATAACTTTGCAGGCTGTACGTCGGTGCATGAAGGGCGAAAAAATGTTCAAAAAACTTGCTTCAAGTTGTTGGAATTATCAAAAAAATTGTACTTTTGCAGTCCTTTTTGCGAGAAGATAAAAGCAATATACAATGAATAAGCCGGAATTAGTAAAATTAGTAGAATCCAAAACTGCCCTGAAAGAATTCCCAAAGTTTAAGGCAGGTGATACCGTCACAGTTAACTATACCATCAAAGAGGGTAATAAAGAGCGTATCCAGAGCTTCCAGGGTGTTGTTCTGCAGTTACGTGGTGCTGGTACCACTAAAACCTTTACCATTCGTAAAATATCAGGCAATATTGGTGTGGAAAGAATTTTCCCCTTCTGCTCGCCAAATATCGATAGCATCGAAATTAACAAACGCGGTGTGGTTAGAAGAGCAAGAATTTTCTACCTGAGAAAATTACGTGGAAAGAAAGCACGTATCAAAGAAAGACGTTACAAGGCAGCTAACTAGTATCATCTCTTTCGACACAATATTTTACCCCGGAATTCCGGGGTTTTTTAGTATACACCTATCTGATTTTCATTTCCGCAATTTGGATATTTGTATTTGACCAAAGGGCTTTCTAAATTCGCTGTAAAATCCTTCGGTCATGCGAACCTTGTTTGTTCTTCTCTTTTTCGGTTTGTTGGTGTCGATCAGCACAGCTCAAAACAAGCATCTTACCCTCGTTGTTTCTGACATTCCCGGAAGTTCGGAAGATAGTGCAGTGGTCGATTTTGCCATGCAATTGTCTGGATATTCCCTTAAAATACTCAGCCTTTCTGAGGTACCCGATTCATACGCCATTATCAAAAAATCGGATTTAATATGGTTTCATCTGAGTGATACCAATGGATTGCCTTCGTTTTTAATTCATGAAATCTTTGCCAGAAAAATGCGTCATTTGGTCAGCAAGGGAAAGGGCGTATTGTTGAGCCTGGAAGCGGCTCAACTTATAAATGCCTGGAAATTTGAATCGGAAATTTTGCAGACCCGGTATAAAACGGCAAAGGATGCAGGTTATGGCCGTATGCTGGGTTTTCATGCCTGTGGAAAGCATCCGCTTTTTAATGCATTGAATGGGGGAGCCTATATTCTCAAACCCAAAAAGGATATCCGTGTTAAGGTTTCGGGATTCTTTGATGGCCATATTCCTCAGCAGGGCAAGGTTATTGCCACCGACTGGGATTATATCTTTTTACGCGAAAACGATAAAATTGTAACTGAATATAACCTTGGAAAAGGGAAACTGATTCAGATTGGAGGCTATACTCTTTTTGGGATGGAAAACATCAACCGTTTATATCTTGAACGATTGATTAATAATGCGCTCAATTATCTCAGCTATCCCTTTCGTACTGCCAAGAGTGATTTTTGGGATTATTCTGCCCCTGATGTAAATGTAGATCTAAAGGAATTCATTCCTGGAAAACAATCGGTTACAAAAAGTATTAGTAATGAATTTCCGGAACATCCGTTAGAAATGCGGTCGGTGCTTTCTTCTGGTAATTATTTTGATTTGGCCGGAGAACGTATTTTATTGATGGGGAAGGATAATGGCGGGATAGAGGAACTTTGGGTGCATCCTTTTATGGCTTTCAGAGATGTGCATACTTTCATACGTTTTGATGATAACGACACCCTGATTTGTTTGAGTGATTTAAATCCTGAAGTTCGATTCAGTCCAGGCAGAATGATTCGCTTATATCGTTTTGGTGATGCCTTATTGACTGAAGTATTGTCGGTTTCTCCAAAAAATCCCCAGGCACTCATTCAGTATGAATATTCTGGAACCGCACAGGCATATCTTACGCTTGCTTTTTCGTCGAATCTCCGTCGTATGTGGCCTTATCCACATACGCTCAATACAAAGATGGATGTTAAATATGATTCAATATACCGGGCGTTTAGAATTTCGGATAAATCAAATTCGCATATTGCATTCATCGGATCATCCAGGGTTCCATTACGCATTGCGGCGGGTCAAAATTCCATGTATACTGTACAAAATGACAGTTCGCAAAAGTGGGATAAACAATTTCAACTGAAAGCCGATTCAAGCAGTTTATGCATGATGTCAGGATGGCTTTCATATACACTTCAGGAAAATGATCATTTGGATATTATTCTTGCCGTTGGGCTCTCAGAGGCTGATGAGCCTTTGACACAGTACCGGAATGCTGTTTTAAATCCACAAAAATTAAGTAGTTCATCAAGAACTCACTTTGATTCTTTGTTTGCTACATCAATGATGATAACGACGCCGGATGATGATTTAAATAAAGCCTACCGGTGGTCGCTCGTGGCTACCGATAATTTTTATGCGAATACTCCCGGAATTGGCCATTCGCTTATGGCAGGATATTCTACCACAAGTACTGGGTGGGATGGCGCCCAGGCTATCAGCGGCCGTCCGGGTTATGCCTGGTATTTTGGCCGTGATGCTCAATGGTCGTCTTTTGCCTTGCTTTATAGTGGTCAATTTGAACAAGTTAAAGAAGTGTTGAAAACCTTTGTACGTTTTCAGGATTTGAATGGGAAAATTTACCACGAGCTTACCACCTCGGGATTTGCCCATTACGATGCATCGGATGCCACACCTCTTTTTATTGTTCTTGCCGGTCGTTATCTCCGTCATACCGGCGATACGGCTTTTATTCGGTCAATATCGCCGGAAATTTTGAAAGCCATGGATTTTTGTATTTCAACCGATACCGACAACGATGGTTTAATTGAAAATACCAATGTGGGCCATGGCTGGGTGGAAGGAGGCGGGCTTTTTGGTTCGCATACCTCATTATATCTTGCTTCTTGTTGGGCGGAATGTTTGAAAGAAATGGCATTTATAAGCAGCACCCTCAAAGATTCTGAAGGATCGTTGTTTTATGATGAATGGAGTGTCAGGGTGAAAGATATTATTAACCATAAATTCTGGAACGAACAAAAGGATGTGTATTCTCATGGCCTGATGCCCGATTCAGGTTTTCATCCATTGGAAAGTTTGATGGCTGTTATACCCATGTTATTTGGTCAGGCTGATACTGAAAAAGCCCGCAAAGTGTTAAACGATTATTTTAGCAATGCCTATACCACAAATTGGGGTTCCCGTATTGTTTCTGAACACAGCCCTGGTTTTAACCCAAAAGGATATCATACGGGCAGCGTTTGGCCTCTTTTTACCGGATGGACCTCCCTCGCTGGTTTTGCCAATGGGTTTCCCCATCAGAGCTTTGCGTTGATGGAAGAAAACCTTCGCTTATACCAATACTGGGGGCTGGGTTTTGCAGAGGAAGTTCTGAATGGAGCTGTATTTCAGCCATCGGGTGTCTGTCATCATCAATGTTGGTCGCAAACCATGGGCACTCAACCCATGCTGGAGGGTATGCTGGGATTTAAACCGGACGCAATTAACGGAAATTGTCACTTATCGCCTTATATTCCGTATCATTGGGATAGCCTGCGGATCGATAATATGAGAATCGGTCAGACGATCATTGAGGCATCGATGGAAAGAGACCGGAATGTTACGCATTGGCATTTCAGGAAAAAAAGCGGATCAGGCATTGATGTGCATTTCACGCCTCAATTCCCTTCGTGTACAGAAATCTCCGGCATGTATATCCGAAATAATGCGGATATGCCCGAGTGTTATTCCGCCAGTGATTTTACAAAACTGGATATTAATTTTGTGTTGGATGATGAAATCGATATATGTTTTGAAACAAAAGGGGGTATTTCCGTCATCCCATTTGTTCCAAAACCCAAACCCGGTGATTTTCCAGGTGGACTACGGATATTGGATTCGGGTTTCGACGGAGAATTTTATTTTGTTGATTTAGAGGCTCCCGGAGGCTCAGCATACGAAATTGAAATTTATGCTCCGGATTGTCCCCGTTTGATAGTCGAAAATGCCTTATATTTGAGCACTACACAGGACATTCATCGGCTGAACGTTGTTTTTCAAAAAAATGATTCGGCCTATGAAATCAAACGAATAAAAATACGTTACCCTTGTTTGGAAATACAGTGATGAAACATCTATACTCTGTTATCGGTTATGCATTCGCTTTTTTACTGCTGGTTTTATTAAGCACTTCGTGTGTTGTGCAACGTAAGGTGCAGTTTGATGTGTTAACATCACCGGTAAATGCCTTTCCATCAGATATCAAATCGCTGGTGCTGGTGAACCACGCCATCAAACCGCTGAATGACAGCTCCGGAACCCAGTATGCGTATCAGAATAAACTGTATTATGATTCTGTAAAGCTTGATACCATGCTGACGATGCTCGCTACGGATGCCCTGGCTGGTATTATTTCTTCTGGCGGTAGATATACCCTAATGGCTAATCCGGTAGTCATTCCGAAATATGCTGGATTGGATAAAATTTTATCCTTGTCTTCCGATTCGATATTGTATTATTTGAAGGATAGTGGAGCCGATGCGGCGATTATTCTGGATGATGTAAAAACATTCGACTGGTTGTTTTATTATGGTGGCAATGCGGGTCCGGTTTATATTACACTTGAGACTTATGCTGCTGCTTTTTGGAAGGTTTATCGTATTAAAACCGGTGAACTTCTGGATAATTTTGCATACATGGATACCCTGACCTGGACGGTTTCCGATTTTTCGTTTGAGAGTGGCTTTTCACAGATTCCATATCGGAGGGATGCCTTGGCGGATGTGGCTTTTAATGCTGGTGAACGATACGCAAAAAGAATCAGTCCGTATCAAAAAACGGTTAAAAGAATTTATTTTGTTGACTCAGACGATCGCATGAAAGAGGCCGAAATATTGGTGAATCAGGGTTCATGGCTGACTGCTGCCAGAATCTGGAACGAAGTGGCATCCGGAAAGAAAAAAAAGCGTGCATCCATGGCGGCCTTCAATCTGGCCCTGGCTTCCGAAATTCAGGGGAATCTGGATATCGCCAGATACTGGATCGATAAGGCTATCGAACTTAAATTTGATGCGATATATCAGAAATACAGGTCTATACTGTATAAACGTCAAGCAGATGTGGAATCCATGAAGCAAAACAGTGGTGTCTGGTAAACTCGCTTCTTTTGGGTGATTTCTTTTTGGAAGTACGATATTAGCGTAAGGATTTTATCTTTGTCAAAAAAAAATAATTATCAGCAATGAAACAAGGGACACGCATACTTCATGCCTCATATGGCGAAGGCATCGTCAGTAAAATCAGCCTGAGTCTCGTAGAGGTGTATTTTTCTCAGGGTGGACGAAGGGAATTCTCGCGCACCAATTTTACAGCGGAAGTAATTGATGATGAAGAGGCGGGCAGTAATACAGCGGGCATTTCTCCGGAAGATGTCCGATTTATGCTCGAAGAAGTATTAGATAAGTACAATGCCGTATCGCGTCATATACAGATGGGTACAAAATGGACCGGTGGTGTAATGACGCTTCAGCCGTCCAATCCGGATTTAAAACCCAAAGAAATTCCCATTGAAAGCTTTTTTCATAAGATTGTGATGATGCGCGATCGTCTGAGGGTTCTCGAGCAAAATATCAATGCCCATCCTCAACTCAACGATGAGGAAAAGGTTAACCTTCAGCAATATATAACTCGCATTTACGGAAGTTTTACCACCTTCAACCTTCTGTTTGAAGATAAGGAAGATTACTTTTCAGGAGAGAAAACGAAATAGTTTGCTATGCCTGCCCTGAATAATTTGCAGATTCAAAAGATGTCGGAGGTTTTAAGGACGCTGAAATTCAAATCGTCCTTTTATGAGCGGCCGTTTATTTCGGAGCGTATGCAGGCAGAAGAAAAGCTCCGGATGTATTTTTTTTCGGTGGGAATCTGTCATCAGACTTATGCATTGGCTCATCCTTCATTGAATTTGTATGGTTGGGATTATCTCGAATACGGATTCTTAAATATGATTCGCCAATCTCCCGAACTTCTTGTTCCTGATTTTATTCATGTTTCTGATTTCGAAAAGCTGAAAGGAAGTCTGTCAGGGTTTTTTACTCCGGCTGAAATGGAATGTACACTGGATCGGCTTGACGAACGAGTTCGTTTGATGAAGGATATGGCAGCTGTATTGGTCGATCAGTACGAATCTTCGCTCGGAAAACTTCTTTCTTCCACTACTCATGAACAGGGTGTATCTGTGGTGGAATTATATTCCGTTTTACAGAAATTCGAAGCCTATAGCGATCCACTGAATAAAAAGTCTTCATTTTTTATAAAACTAGCGGTGGATGCAGGTCTTATTCGTTTGCAGGACCCCGAAAATCTTGTACCCGTGATGGATTATCATATGCAGCGCGTTTTGCTTCGCACGGGCTGTGTAGAAATTATGGATGATACATTAGCACAGTCTTTGCGTTTACGGCTTCCAATGACCAGCGATTCAATAATTCGTGAAATTTGTGTGAATGCTTCTGCCTTGATTGCCAGGAAAGCCGGTTTGAATGTATTGCAAATGAATGATGTACTTTATCTGGCAGGACGATCCTGTTGCCATGAACAAACACTTTGCCGTTCAGGTTCTTGTGAAAAAACACCTTGTTCGTTAACCCGCGCTGTCGAATTAGACAATCATACGGCTTGTATATTTAATGATTTTTGTAAGGCTGCTACCGATATGGAGTACCATAAATTTTGGCAGCCGGTGGTAGAAACGCATTATTATTAAACACTTTGGATTTATACCGTAGGAGTTTAATAGCCGGGTTTTCAAACTCGAAACTTCTACCCACCGATAGAAATTAAACCAATGGCGAGGATGGCGAGTAATATGCCCATCCAGTTAACCAATCTTAGTTTCTCCCGAAAAACGAGGAACCCTATCAATGCTGCATTGCATACAATGGCTGCATTAAATACAGGAAATAGAACAGAACTATCGTAATAGCCCATTGTTTTAATAATCATAATGGTTGACCACCAGTTGAAAAGGCCCAGAATAATGCCACCGGCAATTTCTTTAATACCAAATCCTTTTTTCCAGGAGCCACTCAACATAAGTAAGAAAACACCACAAACCAATGCGATGCTGAATACAACACTCAGATAGATTTCCTGTGAATTTTGCATGTGTTGTTCCTCGGCAAATTTCATCACGGAGTCATTGATGCCTGTACCGGCAAAAAGCAGCATGGGAAACAGTAAATCGGCCGGACGGGTGCCACCTTCTTTTTTCTTTCTGAATGTCAGATAAAAGGCCATGAGTGCAAGAACGATGCCTGTAATTTTTATTATTCCGGCGGTATCACCAAGAATAAATATCCCACTCAGTACAGGAATAATGACTGACATTTTACTACTGACCGATGTAAGGGCTATTCCGGCTTTTTTGGTCGAATAAGCAAATACCACAAAAACAAGAATGAAAAGGACTCCATTGACCAGTGCATACGAAAACCACGACGCCTGATAAATGTCGGTTATATTAATCGCTTTGTGGTTTGTTATTATTCCAAAACCAGCGGCAATCACATAACTTAAAACGATGGCAGGCATAATATTTACTTTATGCTTAGCAAATAGTTTAAACGTGACGACAATCAGGGTCGAAAAAACAATGGTGGCTAAGAAATAGTGCATTAGATAATTCGGGGTTCAGAAAGTATTTCACGGCAAGCCTCCTGCAGGCTCGTTTTACCGACTTCGAGTATGCCAACATGTTTAAGATTGTAATACGAAATGGCATCCCGAACAAAATCACGCCTGACAGTCCAGAGCTGATGGAAATTTCCTTCCATCAATAATTTCTGAATACTCAAATCCCAAAGATTCCCTTCCAGTTCAAGTTTGCCAACTTCATCCACTACCACTAAATCAGGATTTGTAATGAGTGTATTATCGAAAAGACGATTGCCATACTGAATGGCTTCTGGATTAAAATAATAGGAACCCAGACTTAACCAATGTGGCTCTTTTTCGGTTTTGCAAAGGGTCATTTCTGTCGTGGTTGATATATCGTGTAATACAAAATGGCTACGTTGGTTTCCTTTCCAAAATCCTTTTTCGATGATGCCTTGAATGGTTTTACCCTGATACAGCAGGCAGCGTACAATGGATTCGGCCAGTTCCGATTTTCCTTCGGATTTATTACCGATAATCATCCATATTTTCTGATGTCTCATGGTTTTCGGTATTGGTGATTACTTATTCTGCTAATATACAACGTAATATTGCTTCATTGGTTGCAGGAATCTGTAGTTTTAACGCTTTTTCCTTGCCGGCCTTAGCTTCAATAGCCTGCCTTATGGCCAGCCAGGCCGAAAGTGCGAGCATAAATGGAGGTTCGCCTACCGCTTTACTACCAAAGATAGTGCCTTCATGATAATTATGGCCTAAAAGGTGAATATTAAAATCTACGGGCATATCGCCCATGGTTGGTATTTTGTATGTGTCGGGTGAAAAATTCAATATATTTCCTTTCTGGTCATATTTAATTTCTTCGAAAATACACCATCCGCAACCCTGAATATATCCACCGGCAATTTGCCCTTTGTCGATTTCTGGATTGATACTATTCCCGGCATCATGAAGAATATCGGTACGCAGGATTTTTACCATACCGCTATGCATATCTACTTCAACTTCCGTAGCAGCCATTCCAAAAGCGAAATAATGAAAGGGTTGGCCTTTGCCTGAATTTTTATCAAAATGAATGTCCGGGGTTTTGTAAAAACCGGTAGCGCTTAAACTGATTCGTTCGAAATATGCCTTTTGTATGAGTTCGTTAAATGGGATGAACTTTTCCGGATTATCGGCTATAAAAACCCTGGAATTATCATAGCAAATTTCCTTTTCGGGCGAAGTATCCGCTTTCAGCAGTTTTACAGCAATTGAATGAAGACGTGTTTTGAGTTTTCGGGCGGCATCCTGAACGGCCATACCGTTTAAATCCGTTCCTGAACTGGCCGCAGTAGCTGAAGTATTCGGTACATGATCCGTATGTGTTGCCGAAACCCTGATTTTGTCAACTTCAATACCCAACTCTGTTGCAGCAATTTGACGAATCTTTGTATGTAAGCCCTGACCCATTTCTGTGCCACCATGACTCACCATAATACTACCATCCTGATAAATATTCATCAGCGCTCCGGCCTGATTCAGATGCGTTGTGGTAAATGAAATTCCGAATTTCACCGGAGAAACTGCCAAACCTCGTTTAACCGATTTATTGTTTATGTTGAAGTCTTTTATGGCGGACTGTCTTTGGGCAAGACTGGCGAGTGTTTCCAGTTCAATTGCCATACGCTGCAAATGAATATTTTTTACTTCTTGTCCGTAATGCGTGTACTTTCCGGTGTTCCCGTAAAAATTTAGTTTTCTAACTTCAAAAGGAGCAATACCTGTTTTAGCAGAAATCGCATCCATGATATGTTCTATGACGGCCATACCCTGTGGGCCGCCAAATCCACGGAATGCTGTATTGGAGGGTAAATTGGTTTTACAAACCATGGCGGTGATGTTCATATTCGGACAGTAGTATGCGTTGTCAGCATGAAACATTGCTCGTTCCATGATGGCCCAGCTTAAGTCAGTGGTAGCACCGGCATTGCTGAAGAGCTTCATTTCCACTGCGAGTAAGTGTCCGTTTTTATCAAATCCTGCTTTATATTGCGTCAGGAAAGGATGTCTTTTTCCGGTGAATTTTTGGTCATCGCGACGATTAAGCCTTATTTTTACTGGCCTTCCCGTAAATTTTGCCAGAAGAGCGCTCCATGCGGCAACATGCGCAGCTTGAGTTTCCTTGCCTCCAAAGGCTCCACCCATGCGTTTTACTTCAACGCGTACAAGGTGTTTATCCAATCCTAAGACTTCTGCTATAATACTTTGCGTTTCTGCCGGATTCTGACTGGAGGAAAAAACCTGCATTTCATTATTTTCATCAGGAATACACAGGCAGGCTTGAGTTTCGAGATACCAATGTTCCTGGCCTCCCGATCTGAATTCGCCTTCAATGAGTAAAGGTGATTCTTGCAAGGCTGTTTTTGAATCACCACAACTAATTTTTCGACCATCACCAAAAAACGATTGATGATGAATGGCTTCTTCAATAGTAAATATTGCCGGGAGTAACTCATATTCTACTTTGATAAGCGAAGCCGCTTTAATACAAGCTTCGTTGGTGTCGGCGGCAATAAGAAAGATGGCTTCGCCCCTGAAGTTAACGATGCTTTCGGCCAGGCATGTTTCGTCGTGAACCACCGGCCCCATATTATTTTTCCCCGGAATATCGTTGGCTTTTAATATCGCGTGAACACCTTCTGTTTTTAAAGCTTCACCAATATCGTAACTCATTATACGAGCATGTGCTTCAGTACTTCTGTAGACGTGGGCACATAATGTTCCCGGGATTTCGGGGATATCATCAATAAATTTGGCACTGCCAGTCACATGAGCCAGTGCACTTTCGTGGTTAAGGATGGCTCTGGTATTATTCATGATCGGTTTTCGGTATTATGGATTCATATAATTTACTCATAAGACCCCGGGCCATGAGTATACGTCCTTTTTCGCTGCTGCGCGCATCTGATATTGGTGAAAAATCTTTTCCAATCATCGATTCAGCAATGGTGAAATTATCTTTCGAAAAAGGTTTACCCTGAAGTGATTCAGAAGTTTTTACTGCCATCAGAGTTGTAGCAGCCATCCCTCCAAAGAAAATACGAATGTCTTTGATGATACCTCCATCCAAATCAATCATGGCAGCCAAACTGACTGAAGAAATATCCACATCATGACGGCGGGAAGTTTTAAAATAGCGAAAATATTGATTTACAGAAGGCTTTGGTATTATAATGTTATCGATTAATTCATTGGATTTCAGTTGGGTCTGACGATAGCCAGTAATGAAATCACGGACATACATTTCACGGTTTTGATGAGCGGATGCCAGCCGTACCTTTGCGTTCAAAGCCATTAGAACCGGTATGGAATCTCCAACAGGAGAGGCCGAAGCAAGATTGCCTGCAAGCGAGGCCATATTCCGGATCTGTAAAGAGGCAAATACATCGGTTAATTCCTTTATTAGCGGAATTTTCAGGCCATATTTACGAAGCTCAGTAAAGGTGATGCCGGACTGTAACACCCAATGGTCTTTATTTTCAAGTAGTTGATTATGATTGCTCCCGCTTAAATCGAGTATGGAAGTCCTGTTTTCCGGTTTATCAAGAATCTGGTGCGCAGCATCGGTGAAACCAAATGCGGTCTTAATATCCGGATGACTTTTTCGGATTAAGAGTGCATCATTAAAATTTGATGGACGAAAATACTCCTGATTATTCGTTTTGAGATGAAGATTTGAATTTTTTATCCTCTGCAATTGCTCAATTGTATTCGCTTCATCTTCACTGAAATGATCATGATTTACTAAATCAATAACGTCTAAGGCCGCTTCAAAAATGGGTTTGTATCCTGTGCAGCGGCATAGATTACCCGTTAAAATTTGTTTTAATTCAGTAGCCTTTGGTTTTTCAGTTGATTTATAAATACCGAAAAGAGACATAATGACTCCTGGGGTGCAAAATCCGCACTGACTGCCAAATTTGTCGATGATAAGTTGTTGAACAGGGTGCAGTCGAAGTCTGCTGTTTTCATTAATAGCTATGTGCTCAATGCATATCAATTGTTTGCCATGAAGAAAGGGAAGCATAATCAGGCAGGAATTTAACGCATTGTATTGCATTTGCCCTTCGTTGTCCAGTGAGCCTACTACGATGGTGCAGGCACCGCAATCGCCTTCGCGGCATCCTTCCTTGCTTCCTTTTAATTGGCGGTGAGTACGCAGGTAATCAAGTATACTGCTGCAAGGCTGCAGAATAGAATCAGGCCCAAATGTAATATTCTGGAGAACATTACCGAGTAAAAACTGTATGCTGGAATTGTCTTGATTCATTAGTTCAGAAAGTTCATTCTAATGTTTCGAGAATTGAAGCGTTTTATAATAGTCACTTCATTTTTCGAAGTTTGAAAATTATTTAAGTCCTTTTTTCTTATTTCTCACATCAATAAGGCCGCCTACAATACTCAGCGCAATTTCTTCCGGAGTTTCAGCAACAAAAGGAAGGCCAACGGGCATATTGATGCTGGCAATTTGAGCTTCTGACAGACCAAATTCAGTGGTAAAGCGCTGTTTTGCTGTAGCAATTTTACGCTGACTACCAATCATTCCCAGAAAGGCAAGCGGGTAGGGGGCAAGTGCAGCAGTGACTTCAATGTCAAAAGTATGCTGGTGGGTACATACCAGGCAGTAATCATGCATACCGAGTTGAAGATTATTAATAATCACAGAATACTCGCCTTCGATGCATTCGAATTCGCTTAGATTTTTTTGGGAAGTGAAACCAGGCCGGTTGTCGATGAGTATCGGTATAAAATTAAATTGTTTAGCCAAACGTGCAACTTCGCGGCCAATATGCCCGGCTCCAAAAATGAGTACTCTTGATACGCGTCCAACAGGCTCCAGATATATATCCAGACTACCTCCGCATTCCTGGCCATTGGCTGGAGTCAGATCAAAATGTAACATCAGGGGTGAGTCTGTATCTATAATTCCCAGACTTATTTGTATAACTTCCTTTTCTGTAGCTCCACCACCAATACTACCCGTAACACTGCCATCGGGCCATACTATCATACGCGATCCTGCTTTGCGGGGTGTAGATCCGCAGGTGGAGGTAATCAGACATAAAACGCCAGCTTTCTTTTGAAGAATACAATTGGCGACTTCAATAAAAATATCGTTCATGAGTGTTTGTTCGTATGCAAACATACATAATTTTCTAAATTATCGCAATATGCTTAATAATCAAATAGTTATATGCTTGTGGTTTTGAAATACGACAATCTTCAAATGACTTATATTTGCAAAATGGCACTTCAAATTCGCTCCAACATTGCTCGTGAGGTTTATAAGCATTATTCTCAGCAGCTTTCGCATGTTTATCCCGAACCGGAAGCTTCGTCCATAATACGATTAATTTTTGAGGAATTGCTTGGTATAAAACCTCATATGTTTATCGGGGATAATACTTTGCGGATTTCTGAATCAGAAATACTTAAAATTCATTTTGCCTTTAAGAGCGTATATAATCTAAGACCAGTTCAATATGTGTTGGGTAAGTCCTGGTTTTATGGCCTTGAGATTAAAGTGGGAGACGGAGTGCTTATCCCGCGCTCCGAGACAGAAGAATTGGTTGATTGGGTAATAAAGGATCATCAATTGAATCACCATAATTTATCCATTCTAGATGCTTGTTCGGGCAGTGGATGCATTGCTGTTTCGCTTGCGGTTAATCTTCCTGACGCATGTTTAATGGCCATCGATATTTCTGAAGTTGCCGAAAAATATACTCTTGAGAATGCTGACGCTTACCAGCAAGCGATCCGTTTTTCGAGAATTAACATATTAGATGACGAAGAGATAAACCTCTTGGGTACATTTGACATTGTTGTTTCCAACCCACCCTATGTTTGTGAAGAAGAAAAGCTTCTTATGCGCCCAAATGTTTTAAATTTTGAACCACATCTGGCATTATTTGTGCCCGACGATGACGCATTAATGTTTTACATGCAGATTGTGAAAATTCCCGCCCGGATTTATTATTTCGAAATCAATGAAGGCAAAGGTGAACTGCTTCGTACGCTATTCGAAGGTATGGGATTTACAACAGAAATCCGGCAAGATATTCATGGGAAAGACCGAATGATGAAACTGAGCAGGAGGTAATTATTCCATCAGGCCACGGCCTGTTTTTTTAATCTTGCCTTCCGATTTAAGCTCATTTACGAGTTTATCCAGCAAACCATTAATGAATTGTGAACTTTTTGGGGTGCTGTATATTTTTGATAGCTCGATGTATTCATTCATGGTAACTTTTACAGGAATGGATGGGAATTCAATTAATTCAGCCAAAGCCATTTGCATAAGAATCGTATCCATAAGTGCTATTCGATCAAACTCCCAGTTATCGGCTCTTGAGGAAATAAGCTCAGCATACTCGGCTTTATGGATAACAACCTGGCGAAACAATCGTGTGAGAAATTCCCGGTCATCGTCTTCGCCACCTGTAGGTTTAAGTAGATGCGGCATGGATGTAAATTCGTCCCAACTTTCTTTAAATTCCTTGATAATTCGATGGACCACAAATCCAGAAATATTGTAATCATTTTCAGGATATACAGCAGCCTCTTCGCAGGTAATTTCCAGTGTGCCTTCGGGTGATGCGAAACGTTTGTACAGTTTTTGGGCCATTTCCTTATCAGCAAAGCGGTACAATTCGTCATTCTGAATATTTTCGGTATTCAGATTAAGGACAACTTTATGGCTGTCGTTCGTCCAGTAAAGATTTTTTTCTTCGTAGAAAAACTGCATTACTTCACTATTGAAAACCAGATTATCAAAAATAAACTGAATAAATTCTTTATCCGATTTAAAAGATGCTTCAGAAATCGACATATACGTTTTATATGGCTCTGTATCGCGTAGTTGCTGATAAATTTTCCGAATAATATCTTCCTGCTCTTTCCAGGAAATCTTCAGACTATCAACATGGCGCACGAATGAACGATTCTCGCGTAATCGACGAATGAAAGTATTATCGATAAAACGCGTGTTGGGATTTAAATCGTCAGCGGAGGGAAGATGCTTTAGTTTATTTTCTTCGATACGGTGCTCTGCAAAATTGACCAATTCACAAATGAATGAAAAGTGATAAACGGCAAGATCAAGTATCCGGTCGAGGCTTTGAAGTAGCTGTCGTTCAGCAAGATCCATTCGGTCTGATTCAGATTGAAAAAAGGCATAAACCGCCTGAAGGACCTTGATTCTGAGATGTCTTCGTGTAAGCATGTATGTAAAGGAACAGTTAAATCTTCTGCAAAATTATACAAAACTATTGTCATGTGGTAATTAAATGCATTTGCATGATTATAAACTTTGTATATGCAGTTGATAAAATGATCGATTTTTTTGTCAGTTTGATAAGGTTTGAACGAAGTGATTTTTTTAAAACCCTGTAATAGAATAGTATGCTGGTACTGTAATTTAATTTTGATGATTCAGGATTGGTCATTGATTCAGAGTGGATGAAATCGTTTCAGTTTGGTATAATTCGGTGAAGTTTTTAGATTTGCTGTTAATGCATGCCTTATACGATTTTAAAATTTGAGTATCATCTTCTCTGATTGTATTTTCGTAAAATCATCCGGCTGTGGACTAGAGCAAAATTTGTATCTTTGTCCTGTTAAATTGGTTAATATTCTATGGGAAAAATTATTGCTATTGCGAATCAGAAAGGTGGAGTTGGTAAAACAACAACCGCTATCAATGTAGGTGCCGGGCTCGCTGTTCTCGAATACAAAACGCTTATTATTGATGCTGATCCACAAGCCAATGCCACATCTGGCGTGGGTTTCGATCCTCGAAATATCAAGACCAGTATTTACGAATGTATTATTGATGATGTTGACCCACGGAGTATAATTCTCAACACCAATACACCCAATTTAGATCTGGTACCTGCTCATATTGATTTGGTGGGAGCTGAAATTGAAATGATAAACCTCCCCAATCGTGAAAAAATGATGCGGAAGGTTATACAAAAAGTGAGTGCTGATTATGATTTTGTTCTAATCGACTGTTCCCCATCCCTTGGCCTTATTACTGTAAATGCATTAACTGCCGCCGATTCCGTAATTATTCCTGTACAATGTGAGTATTTTGCACTTGAAGGTCTTGGAAAGCTTCTGAATACCATTAAAATTGTTCAGTCCCGCTTAAATCCTGACCTCGATATCGAAGGGATATTACTAACGATGTTCGATGGCCGATTACGATTGTCGAAACAGGTGGTTGAAGAAGTAAAAACCCATTTCCAGCAAATGGTGTTTGATACCATCATTTCAAGAAATACAAGATTAAGCGAGGCACCGAGTTATGGCGAATCCATTATTATGTTTGATGCTGATAGCGCTGGTGCCGTTAATTATCTGAATCTTGCCCGCGAGATCCTTCAAAAAAATGGTATGACCAGGCATAAGTTACCAAAGCAAATTAACGAGATAATTGATGAAAACTAAGAAAAATGCCCTTGGAAGGGGTTTGAGCGCTATCCTTGAAAGCCCTGACACTGATATTACTTCAAAGGATATCTCAGGCGATTTTGTTGTGGGTGCTATCGCAAATATCTCCATCGATAAAATTAAAACCAATCCCTTTCAGCCTCGTACCGAGTTTGAAGAATTGAGCCTTGCTGAACTTACACAATCTATTAAGGAACAAGGCATCATTCAGCCTGTTACCGTTCGAAAAACAGGATACGATGAATATCAGCTTATTTCCGGTGAACGCAGACTTCGTGCTTCTAAACTGGCCGGATTAACAGAAATTCCTGCTTATATACGGGTTGCTAACGACGAGCAAATGCTCGAAATGGCCCTCATCGAAAATATTCATCGGGCAGACCTTAATGCTATCGAAATCAGTTTAAGTTATCAGCGGTTAATGGATGAGTGCAATGTCAGTATCAGCATTCTTGCTGATCGTGTTGGTCAGGATCGTTCAACCATTACCAATTATATCCGCTTACTCAAGCTTCCACCCGAAATTCAGATTGCCATTCGTGATAAACAAATAAGTATGGGACATGCCCGTGCGCTTATTAGTTTGCCGGAAGTTGAGGATCAATTGAATATTCTTCGTGAAATTATCGACCGTGGTCTTTCAGTACGTGAAGTCGAAAAATGGGTTCGTGAACTTAACTCACCTCCCGATAAGAAAGAAAAGAAAGAGAAAGATATTCTCCCGGAGAGTTATGTGAATGTTCGCAAAAATTTGTCGCACAAACTTGCGACAAAAATCGATATTAGCCGTAACCGTAAGGGGAAAGGTCATATTTCAATTAATTTCAATTCCGACTACGAATTCGATCGGATTATTTCGCTTTTGCAGTAATACATGTAGCGTGTACGCATCATTGCTGAGGACCTTCGTATTGATATTTTTCCTGTGTTCCGGATTATTTTCGGCGCAGGCGCAGGATACTCTTGTGCTTAATGCTACCCCTAAACATTCGCCTCATAAAGCAACCTTGTATTCTATGGCTTTACCAGGTCTTGGACAAGTATATAACAAGAAATACTGGAAGGTTCCCGTAATTTATGCTGGTGTTGGCGTTCTTGGATATTTCGCCATCACATATTCCAAACAATATCAAAAAGCGAAGGAGGCCTATAATTATGTTAATACAGGTCAGACATACCCGATCGATAATGACTTTGTAACAAGATATGATGCCGGACAGCTTAGGAGCTTGCGTGATTTTAACCGCAGGAATCTTGAATTTACCTATATACTTGGTGGACTACTTTATCTGTTAAATGTTATTGATGCCACAGTAGATGCTCATTTTTACAATTTTGATATCAGCGACGATTTAAGCTTGAAGCTGGGCCCCGCGCCGGTTGAATTCCCGTCGGTAGGCGTCGTTATTTCTATTGGAAATTCTAGAAATAAACAGGCCAAAACCTTAAGCCTTCCTTAGCATCATATTCCAGCGTTGGCATGGGGATTTTTATAAAATCCACTGCATGTAAAAAATACTTGAGGGTTTTCGATCGGACATTTAAACGTTTTAAGTCGATATCGAGCGATAAGTAAACTTGTTGTCTGCGTTGAAAATTCGGGATGTATTGACCTTTATCATTATACGATGGATTATTAAAAGCCCCGGTCATGCCCTCTACTCCATAACCTAGAGCAATATTTAACCATGAAGGTAAGGATGACTCTTTAATAAATGATTTAGGATTTATTGACGCCCAGATGGTGATCCCATTATAATCCTTTACAATTTGCTCCATCGGATTGCTGCCTAATAGTTCAGGCCTGTATTTGCTATAAATACTGGGGTGCCACGAATAACGAATACTGATTCTTTGTTCATTCCATAATAACTCCTGTCCGGCGAAAATGAGAATTCCCCCGGCATCGGCTACCAGATCACCGGCAGAGGCACCATATTCTGGTGACAAACCATCAAATACTTCTATACAACTCATGAAGGCTGTACTGAGTATGCTGCCGTATAATACCGCGTTTTTATTGCTCATTCCTGCCCATCGGGCCGACAAATGAGTCAGCCTTGCAATGTGATAAGCTCCTGCCACATGCCCCGATTTATCCATCTGATTCCATTCGGCATTATCATTAAAAAAATGAAATGCCGAATTAGTTTTATCCTTATACCAAATCGAATAGAGTCCGGCCATACTGCCAGTAAGTAATACCGCTTCTGATATTACAACAGCACTGATGCGATCCTTGCGTATTTGGGCCGGAAACTCCGGGTAAGGCTTAATGCTGTCCTGAGCTAAAGTAATATTGCTGTGCCCAAGATAAAAAATTATACATGCAGCAATGACCGTATGCTTGAATACCATGGGGTTAATTGCTAAATTTTTTCAGAATTTCACGAGTGGTTTCCAGTTTTTGCCGGAGAAGTTCCGTTGATTTGGCCTCGGCCAAAAATCGAAGATAGGGTTCGGTATTTGACGGCCGGATGTTATACCACCAATCGCTAAACTCGACCCGGTAACCATCAAAATCGTAATAAGCTGTTGGGATTTCCTGACTTGAAAAGTGTTTATTTATGGCGTCCATGGCTTCCTGTTTTTTACCGATGCGGAAGTTGAGTTCGCCCGAATTCGCATAGACATCTATTCTTGAAATTAGCTTGGAAAGCGTAATTCCCTGTTCAGCAAAATCTGCAATAACTTTTAATAGCATCAAACAAGCAAGAATTCCCGAATCGGAATAATTAAAATCTTTAAAATAATAATGCCCGGCAAGTTCTCCACCAAAAAGGCCATCAATTTCCCTCAGTTTGAGTGCGGCGTAAGCACGGCCAACTCGCCACATATGAACCTCGGCACCCATTTTTTCGAGATATTCAGTCACGCCTTTTGAAGTTCGAATATCCTGAAGAACCTTGCAGTTAAGTTTATCATCTGTAAAATAATGAGCCAATACGGCAATCATTAGATCGGGCCGGATAAAGTCAGCATTTTCATCCACAAACATTACCCGATCCGCATCGCCGTCAAAAATCACCCCGATATCCAGACTGTTTTCTTTTACCAGATTTTTTATGGCTTCCTGATTTTCTTCTTCCAATGGGTTGGGATCATGGCCAGGGAAATTACCATCAGGATTTTCATTGATGTACAATACACCATCGCCAAAGAGTCTGCGTGCATATAATCCGGCCATACCATTCGAGCAATCGATGCCAATCTTTAATTTACCGGTTTCCGGACGGTGTGTAGCCAGAAATCGGAAATAATCTTCACTTTTATTAAAGGGAATAATATGACCAGACTCTTCATGAGTGTTTAGGAGTTGTTGATTTAAACGATCCTCCAAATCTTTCAGACCACTGTCATAACCGACCGGTAATGCATTTTTACGACTGATCTTCATCCCATTATACTTTGAAGGATTATGAGAAGCCGTTATCATTACGGATAATCCAAAGTCGAACTTTTCTGTAGACCAGTAAATTTGGGGTGTCGTGGTAATTCCTGCATCGTAAACATCGGCACCAGCATCTCGAATGCCACGGGCAAGATTATTAAAGATTTCGTCTGATGATTCCCTTACATCTCTTCCGATAAGAATTTTTTTGACAGAAAATAAGGAAGGCAGGTTATTACCGATTCGATAGCAATCGTCGGAGGTAAAATCAATTCCATAAATGCCACGGATATCGTAAGCTTTAAAAGCGTTCATGTATAAAATTTACTTGTATATTTTCATTTGATTAAGTGCCCGACGGTATTTTTCTGCATTAATAATGTGCTGTTCGGATGTGGCTGCAAAATTATGATAGCCCGATAAATCATCACGGGCACAGAAAAAGAAATAATGATGTTGTTCGTAATTTAGTACCGCATCAATGCTTGCAATTGACGGAATACAAATAGGGCCAGGAGGAAGGCCTGTGGATTGATATGTATTGTAAGGCGAATTAATTTCTTTATGAATATTGAGAATTCGCCTGAGTCCGAAATCATTGGCCGCAAATTTGAGTGTCGGATCGGCCTGAAGTGGCCATCCTGACTTCAGACGGTTAATATAAACTCCGGCAATTCTTGATTTTTCGTCGTTTTTATTCGATTCCTGATCAACTATACTGGCCAGAATTATTACTTCTACCTTATTCATTCCTGTTTTTTCGGCTTTTTCCAATCTTTCCTGATTCCAGAATTTTTCGTTTTCGCGCGCCATACGTTCAAAAAAGGCCGAGGTGTCTGTAGTCCACCACATTTCGTATGTGTTGGGAATGAATAAACTAAGTGCAGTATACGTGTTTAGACCATATTTGGCGAGCAGGCTATCATTATTTAAATTTCTTAATAGGGCTAGGGAGTCTGTTTCGAGTTGCTGAGCGATTCTTCCGGCAAACTGTTCTTTTGTGCGAATATTATTAAAAATGAGTTTAACGGGTTCCTGAGCGCCTGAACTCAGGATTCGGATCAGAGAAAGATTACTAATTCCATCATTAATTTTATAGCGTCCTGGTTGAAAGGATTCCTCAAGTCCACGCCGTGCTGCCAGCCACTCAAAGCTTTTATGATCAGCGATAAATCCTTTCTCAAAAAGAAGAACTTTCAGATTATTGTAGGTCGATTTAGATGGAATGCAGATGTAATCATAACCTCCTTGTTTTACCCAGACATTTGCCGCGAAAATAACATTATAAAGCCTATAAAGCATAGTACCGCTTACTCCCAGAGCAATTAGAAGAAGATAAAATAAGACACGTTGTAGTGGAGATTTTTTTTTCTTTCGATCGGCGTAATTTCTGTAGTATTGTGCCATAGCGCTTAATCGGATTTTAACAATTGAAGAAATATTTCATCGGCCCATTGGTCATTAATCATTAACCACTCTCTCTTTCGGCCATTAATCTGAAAACCAAGTTTTTGAAAAAGGCGCATACTGGCCTCGTTGTCGGTGGATATATTGCAAAATAACTGATGTAACTGTAAATGTTCGAAGCTATATTTCAACATCAGTTTTAAGGCTTGCGTAGCATACGTTTTCCGCTGATATTCGGGAATAATTAAGATACCTATTCCTGCCCGGTGATGCACTGGTTCAAATTCAAATAAATCTACGGTACCAATGGTTTTTCGGGTGGCTTTTGTTCCTGATACTAAATCAATCATTAGTCTCAATTGCCTGTGTGCAAAAATATCGGCCGGATTATTCAGAATGTATTGTTCGAGAGTAAAACGGCTAAAAGGAGCCAGTGTATTACTGACATGCCACAGACTCTCATCATTTTCCCAACGGTACAATAAATCCACATCCGAGGGTTCGGGTGCTCGTAACTGTATTTCTGAAGATCGTAATTTCATCATTCCGTTTTTTTGTGAGAATTATAATTCAATTTCTCCTTCGAATACCCGCATAGCTGGTCCTTCCAGCATTATTTGCCGAAATCCGCCTTGTACTGTTTCGTAATGAACTTTTAATGAACCGCCCAATGTGTGAATGGGTATTTCCCCATTTCGTGTACCCTGCAAAAATGCATACGCCAGAGCTGATGCCGTTACACCAGTGCCACAGCTGAGTGTTTCATTTTCCACCCCACGCTCATAGGTCCTAACAAATAAGGAATCTTGCTGTTCTTCTACAATATTTACGTTTATTCCCTCCGGTGCAAAATCATCGCTGTATCGGATTTTTTTTCCTTCTGCCAAAATGTCAACATTGCTGACATTTTTCTCAAAACGGACATAATGTGGTGAACCGGTATTTAATACAAAAATATTTTTGCTCAGTTGCTGAATGTTATTTACATCGGATAATTGAAGTAAAATAGTACAATTCAAATTGTTATGTTCTGTTATTGTTGCCTGATGCAGTCCGTCAATCGCTGTGAAATGGCAGCTTGTGCCACTCAGCTGCTGATGAAATGCAAAAGCAGCAAAACACCTTCCACCATTCCCGCACATACTGGCTTCGCGTCCATCAGAATTATAATAGGTCATGAATAGTTCTCCTGATTCATTGACGTATAACTCAATCAATCCATCGGCTCCAATACCAAAATGACGATGGCAAAGGTGTGCTATTTGCTTTTCTGTCAGGATTTTAAGTTCAGAATCCTTCCGGAGCATTATAAAATCATTACCCGTTCCGTGATATTTATAAAAGTGAAGTTTCATTCAATCCGAATTGGCGTTTAAGCGATTTAATGTTCAAAATTAATCATTTTCCTGCCAATGAGCGAGATCAACCTTATCGGCATTAACACAGTATTAACTTATATGGGTATAGAATTTGTAGATAATGCGTACTGACGCTTTTTATGGTCTTCAATATTAACACTCTTTAACCTTAGACGATGAAATATGAAGATTATTGATGCGTTTTAATCTGAGTTAATTCAGATGAATTTTTTATCTCATTAAATAACTAATTAAATTTCACCAGCAATGAAAAAATATGTTTTCATGTTTTTGGTAGCCTTTTTAGGAGGGCTTATTGCTCTGGCTACCTATACTTTTATTAACAGAAATGATTCCATGGTGGATGCCGAACGTCCTCAACCAATGCCCCAGATGGTTCTTGCTGGCGGGGCTCCGGCTACTCCTCCTGATTTTGTAAATGCCGCAGATATAACCGTACATTCTGTTGTTCATATAAAAGCGGAATTTACCCGTAAGAATAATCTTTATAATGATTTTTTTGAGGGATTTTTAAATCCCCATGGAAACAGGGGTCCCCAGGCAATTATTGGTACAGGCTCAGGCGTAATCGTGTCAAATGATGGATATATTGTTACTAATAATCATGTAGTTCAGGATGCCGGTAAAATTGAAGTAACCCTTAATGATAAGCGTTCCTATATGGCAAAAGTGATAGGTGCTGATGCATCCACCGATATCGCGCTTATTAAAATAGAAGCAACAGATCTACCATTTATAATATATGGTAACTCTGACTTGGTAAAGGTTGGTGAGTGGGTGATGGCCGTAGGTAATCCCTTTAACCTTACAAGTACTGTTACGGCTGGCATTGTTAGTGCTAAAGCCCGTAATATAAATATTCTCAATAATCCGGATGGTACAAGCATTGAGTCTTTTATACAGACAGATGCTGCAGTTAATCGTGGCAATAGTGGTGGTGCTCTTGTAAATACCAATGGCGAACTTATAGGTATAAATGCTGCCATCGCTTCGGGAAATGGATTTTATAACGGTTATAGTTTTGCTATTCCCGTGAATATCGTACGAAAGGTTGTACGTGATTTTATGCAATATGGCGAAATACAAAGGGCATATCTTGGCGTTCAGATACAGGAAGTAGATGCAGGCCTGGCAAAAGAAAAATCTCTTGAGAATATTAAAGGTGTCTATATTTCCGGTTTAATGGAAAAAAGTTCTGCCGAAAAGGCAGGAATGAAGGTGGGGGATATCATTACCCGCGTGCAAAATACGGAAGTAAATACCAATGCTGAATTGATTGAAATAGTCAGCCAGTATAGTCCGGGTGATAAATTAGCTATTGAAGTTATACGGGGAGGTGATAAGAAGAAATTTGATGTCACCTTGACGAATGATGCCGGAACAACTAAAATAGTAAAGCGCGAAGAATCCGACTTTCTTGATAATTTGGGAGCTTCTTTCCGCCCGATTACGCAAGAGCAGAAAAGCGGACTTAATATTTCAAACGGGGTAGAGGTGGCCGAACTTTCTCAAGGACCTCTGGCTTCGATTGGAATAAAAAAAGGATTTATTATTACACGCATCGACCGGGTAAAAGTGAATTCAATTCAGGATATAAAAGATGCATTGAAGGGAAAACGGGGTGGAATATTAATTGAAGGCCTGTATCCCAATGGAATGAGAGCATATTATGGCTTGGGCTTATAAATTTATTGGAAATAATTTGTGAAATCAAAGTATGTTCCATATATTTAGGTCGATTGAACCATTTTAATGTTCTATGGTTTATTAATAACACAATATAAAATACCAGTAAATGAGGCAATTAAAAATTACCAAATCCATCACAAACCGTGAAACGGCTTCTTTGGACAAATATCTTCAGGATATTGGAAAAGAAGAATTAATTACGGCTGAGGAAGAGGTAAAACTGGCTCAGCGTATTCATGATGGCGATCAACTGGCTCTCGAAAAATTATGCAAAGCCAATTTAAGGTTCGTAGTTTCCGTGGCAAAGCAATATCAGAATCAGGGGCTGAGCCTACCGGATCTTATCAATGAAGGAAATCTTGGGCTTATAAAAGCAGCTCAGAAATTCGACGAAACCCGTGGATTTAAATTTATTTCATATGCTGTATGGTGGATACGCCAATCAATTTTACAAGCACTTGCTGAACAATCGCGTATTGTCCGCTTACCTTTGAATCAGGTTGGTTCACTTAATAAGGTTAAAAAAGCGGTATCAAAACTCGAACAAAAGCTTGAACGTCCCCCATCAGCAGCCGAAATTGCTGAAAATCTTGATGTACCCATCAATAAAATAGATTCAGTACTGAAAATCAGTACGCGTTATGTTTCTATGGATGCTCCCCTGGCCGACGATGAAGATACAAAGTTCATCGATATTTTTGTCAATGACGATTCGGTTCATACCGACGATGCCCTGATTAAAGAATCGCTTTCTTGCGAAATTCAGCGCACATTATCCACACTTTCAGAAAAAGAAAGGGATGTTATTTGCATGTACTATGGAATTGGCTTGAATCATGGACTTACCCTAGAAGAAATTGGTGCCAAATTCGACCTTACCCGCGAACGAGTACGCCAGATTAAAGAAAAAGCCATACGCAGGCTTAAACACACCTCGCGGAGCCGATTGCTTAAAGCATATCTCGGACAGTAAATCATTTTTCAGGAAGAACGCCAACACGGCGTTCTTTTTTTTGCTTTTAATTGTTTGAGATAACTTGGAATTTATAGTACTTTGGTGCTTTAATGACACCAAACGATGAGAAAGCTGATTTTTTTAATTGTGTTAATCTGTGCTGTAGTTTCAGTAAACGCTCAGGGTCGTGCTGAATATGCCAGTATTTCAGGAAATGAGGTACTGAAAAATGCTGATTTGACAATTTTATTGAATTTTGATAACAGAACTCAGGTATACAAACAAAGTAATAAACCATTGGTCGATTTTGCTATTCAGGAGGCCAGCATTACCGATTATGAAACCGGACAAATTCGGTATTATGCCACACGTGATGGAAATTGCCTGGTTTCCTATTTGCGACCTTTGGCTGATAATCCGGTATTTGAAGAAACAGGAAAAACCGATAGTATCCTCGGTTATTTATGCCATCATGCCAAGACAATTGTTTTCGGTAATACTATCGAAATTTGGTATGCCAGCGTCAATGGAATATCGGGTTCTCCATGGTCATCATATCAGCATGGGAAAGATTTGATATTCAAAATTCTCCGGAATGGAAGTTATGGCGCAATTTTGCAAATGTTTATGATGCCTACACGACAGTCGATACGAGTCCCGGAAAACTGGGGTGAAGAAACGGATCAGGCTGGTTATCGTCAATTTTTGAATCAGGCTTACATCAAAAGGGTGGAAGTATTTAACAACGATTCTTTATACTGGGGAGCAGAAAATGGTAAAACCAGTCAACTTGAATCAGGTCGTAGCATCCATTTTGCCGGTGGAACTTTTATTATGAAAAAAGTAAAACTTCCCAAAATTACTGCAGATTATCAGTTATTTGCTGAATTGAGTGAATGGTCAGCGGGCGATGCTTACGATAGAACTGGTTCGGTGTTTTTTCTGATGCCAGGAAGTGAAAAAGCTTTTTTTAAAGCGTTGGATATGCACCCCGATTCATTACCAGGTATTCATGGTAAGGATGGAAAGTTTTATCAGGGATATGTTCCAAAGAACACTTACTTTCCTCCGGTTGAAATTATGCGATTTTTTACTCCATTTGGTGTGAGACAGTATAACGAAAAAGTGAAAGTGAATGGAATTCAATGGAACGATTCGGTTTTATACAGCCAGGAGATATCGCATTTACTTCCCGTATTGAAGGGTGAAATATACATTGGGGCATATATTGGGAATTATGATAAAGGTGGTCACCGGATCAATCTTAACCTGAAGTATTTCCCGGGTACTCTAGTTATAGAAGAAATTCCTGAAGAAAATCGATTTGTACTTCCATTGTTTAATACAGTGAACATCCTTGAAATGGCCGGGCAGGCTTATAGTACTTTATTTATCGACGATTCTCTAAGGATTGAATTTAACGTGCCTGAGGGCAGCAAGGATTTGAAAATCATCTATACGGCTACCGGTCATGGTGGTTGGAGTGAGGGCGATGAGTTTGTTCGTAAAGAACATCGTTTTTATCTGGATGGTAATCCCCTGTATCATTTTACTCCTTGGCGCACCGATTGCATGTGTTACCGCTCATCGAATCCTGCATCCGGAAACTTCTGGAATGGATTATCATCATCCGATTATAGTCGCTCAGGTTGGTGTCCGGGTTCTTTATCATACCCGGTTGAAATATCCTTGGGTAAGTTATCTGCCGGAAAACATACACTAATGCTGACTATTCCAGCCGGTAAACCCGATGGGAATGGTTTTTCATTCTGGAATGTTTCTGCGGTTTTGGTTGGTATTAAAGATTCTAATTGATAAACCATGAACATTATTTCCAAATCTATCGGCTGAATGTTTTGTCTTTTAAACGAAAAAATCAAATTAAAATGACTGAAAAATCGAGCATAGAAATTTTAGAAGAATTCGCAAAAAGAAATTCTTATCGCTTTTACACCCATTCCAGCGTTTATGATCACAGTTTAAGTACTGCTGACCGATTTACCACAACAAAGTTTATTGTATTTGATTTTACCGAAATCTCAAAAAATCTGTATTTTATTTTTTATGATTTGCATTCAACGAAAGCCTATTCAGGAAGTACCTATTGTGGGCTTTTTAAGAAGATTCAGAAGTGTAATAATGAAATAAGGATTATTAAAAGAGACTGGGTAGATGTGCTGAGGTTTAAGAAAAGATTTTTAAGCAGTGATTCCTATATCGACAAGGAAGTTAGTATTTTCACTGAAAATAGCTCGCTTGATTTGTCCATTGTAAATTCAAAGAATATCCGTTTGTTTGTTGATATCAATAAGCGGATTTCGCCACTCGAGATGGTGAGCACGCGAGAATCGTGGAGTATAGTTCCTGAACTGAATGGAAATGATTTAGTGGCCATTAAAACCAATTTCTGGGAAATGGATTTTGAAAATCTTAAATATTTTATTGAAAAAGGATGTGAATTGATGAAGTCAATTCAGTCGTAGTATTTTCAGAAAGTTGATTATTGCAGGCTATAAAAAAGCGAGGCTGGTTCGATTTCGAACCAGCCTCGCTTTTTTATAAATATCATTTTACATATGTGCAACTTTTTCGACTAGGTCGGCCAATCGGCTGGAATAACCAACTTCATTATCGTACCATGAAACAATTTTCACAAATTTACCACCGCTTACCATTGTTAGTAAACTGTCATAAATCGATGAATGTGTATTGCCCACAATATCAATACTTACAATGGGGTCAACGCAGAATTCGAGAACGCCTTTCATTTTGCCTTCCGAAGCTTCTTTCATAGCGGCATGAATTTCTTCTTTGGTAGCAGCATTTTCAAGTTCCAGCGTTAGGTCAATTACTGAGCCGTCGGGAGTGGGTACACGCATCGCGAAACCGTCCAGTTTGCCATCCAGTTCAGGAATTACCAGTCCAACGGCCTTAGCGGCGCCGGTTTTGGTTGGAATAATTGACATGGCGGCTGCACGGGCTCTGCGTAAATCTTTATGCGGTGCATCCAGAATGATCTGATCATTGGTGTATGAATGAATGGTATTCATCAATCCACGAACAATTCCA
Organism: Bacteroidales bacterium; assembly: GCA_030656615.1. Taxonomy (GTDB): domain Bacteria; phylum Bacteroidota; class Bacteroidia; order Bacteroidales; family TTA-H9; genus JAUSOY01. Next base: position 58,453 of record JAUSOY010000070.1, read on the forward strand.
AATTTGTCATTCATAACTTTCGCTATAGGAGCCAGGCAGTTTGTTGTGCATGATGCGTTAGAAATCAGCTTGTGCTCGGGTTTAAGCAAGTCGCTGTTTACACCTAAAACTACGGTGAGATCAACATCGTCTTTTGAATCAGAGGGAACTGAAAGAACGACCTTTCGTGCTCCGGCTGTCAGATGTTTACTCATTTTTTCACGGGTACGGAAAACTCCGGTACACTCGGCCACGATGTCGATACCATATTCTTTCCATGGAAGATTTGCAGGATCTCTTTCTGCAAAAATTCTGATTTTATGATTGTTAACTACCAGAAAATCACCGTCAACAGCTACCTGACCGGGAAAACGGCCATGTATTGAGTCATATTTGAGTAGATGCGCAAGCGTTTTTGAATCGGTAAGGTCGTTTATGGCCACTACTTCAACACCGTCTTTTGCGAGGAGGGCGCGGAAGGTAAGTCTGCCTATGCGTCCAAATCCATTTATTGCTATTTTTTTCGTATTCATAATTCGGAGTTTTAGATTTGAATTACGGGGCAAATTTAATCATTTTATACCGATAAGGAATTAATAATAACGTTTAAAAGCCACCTTTGAACCGTATTCCAGTCATAAATTGGATACCCGGCTCAGGTACATTGGAATGATCGAAGTAGGTTTGATTAAGAAGATTGCTGATATGTGTAAAAATAGTATAACGAGGTGTTGTCCAGTTGAGTCTTAAACCAGCCAATGCGAAAACCGGATAATCTTTTTCGACCTCGGATTGGCCTTCAATAAAATCAAGATGCTTCCCTTTACGCTCTTGTATGCTGATATTCCAAATAGCCGAAAGTCGTGTCCAGATGGTTTGACTTACCTTAATATCTGCTTTATGGCGTATATGATCTAAAACATATTTCGACTGAAGTTGATCGCTGTTTTTTTCAGACATCATATAGGTATATGAAATGTTTATTTTGTTAAAACCAGGCAATTTAAAGCCCGAGCCAATTTCAATACCCGTAATATTGACTGATGTGAGATTTTCGGCATGCCATATTTCTTCGTCCAATTTCTTCACCCAATCAATCATATTTCTACCATCTCTTCTGAAAAGGCTGGCGTATGCATCCATATTTTTTTTTCTGTATTTAAAACCGGCTTCATACCAAAATGCTTCCTCGGGCAATAGATTGATATTCCCCTGAATGGTTGAGCTTTGATAGTACAAATCAGTAAAACTAGGCATGCGGAGGCTCTTACTAAAATTTGAAAAAAGATTAGTATTTCTATTAAGTTGATATGATATATCAATTCCGGGGTAGAATTTCCAAATATTCAGAAAATTGTTATTCGATAGTAGAACACCTGCAGCTATATTCAGTTTTTCGAATTGGATAATATGCTCAGCGTAGAAGTTTTTTGTTTGCCTTGTCTTTGAACGGGTATAGAATGCAGAATCGTTCCCGGATACAGCAATAGGATTCTCGATGATATCGCCTAATACATTGCTCAGGACTTTTTCTGAACGAAAATCGAATCCTGCTGAAGTAATTCCACCACGCCAATTAAACGTAGCTGGTAAAGAGAGGCTCCAGATTTCTGTTGTGTGATAATTATGGTTTTTGTACCAAACGGGCGATTCGTTGCGGAACAATTGAAATTCATCGTCATGCTGCCGGAGGCTTATTTGAGGAGAAAGTTTTATTTTAGTTTCGGTGGCAAAATTGAGGGCTATAAATTTTACCTGAGTTTGTTCGAATTGCTCCGGATATTTGGGTGTATAGAAACTGTTGGCACCAAAAGCCCTGTTTCCGATTCCTCCCTGCAATCGGACTGATATTTTTTTAGCCGAGTATCTGGAATTAAAAAATGCGTTAAGGTGTTTATAATCTGTATTTTCAGTATAACCATCGGAGGTGGAATATGAAACTCCGGCAAAGGTATTTGTGTTTTTTAGAGAAATATTGGCAGCTGCATCTGCTTGGCCTGATTTAAAACTTCCAAAGGAAGCGCCGCCCTGATATTCATTTTCTACTGCCTGAAGGGTAATGATATTAATTACTCCATTGAACGCATTGGGTCCGAATAATCTGGCAGCTGGACCCTTAAGTATTTCGATTCGTTCTATCCATTCAATATTAATTGGAAGGTTGAAATGATGATGCCCTGTTTGTGGGTCGTTCATACTGACACCATTCAGCAGTATCAGCACCTGTTCAAATGTCCCTCCCCGGATACTGATATCGGATTGCATATCACCATTTCCTCTTTGGCGAATGTCGACTCCTGCTACATTTTCCAGCAAATCGGCCAGACTTTGACCTGTCGATGAAAGGATTTCTTCACGGCTGATGCATGTAATAATCCGAGCCGATTTTAGCGCCTCCACCGGCGTGCGTTGTGCCGTTATAACTACTTCTTCCATCTCAAAAATTTTACTGATGGATGTGCTGTCTTTGCGTTCCTGTGCAACTGCCGGTTTGTATAGCAGACTGATGGCCAGCGTAAGTGTGCAGATTTTAATGGATTTACTCAGCGAGTTATACACTGAATACTTTTTTCGGGTCCAATGCTTAAAGTGCACTACGGACTGTTTGATGGTTTGATTTTTCATGAAATATATTTTAATTTTCGCCGGCAAAAGTACAAAAGTCGGAAGTAGCAATTTCCCCAATCATTGAATATTAATTTGTAATTAAATAACAATCAGCGAATTAAAAAATAACCTAAGAATAAATTGGGTTCGTGGCGTATAAAAGTAGTAACTTTCCGCCCCGTAACGGTATAACACAAACCACATGACCACAACACGGTATATTTTTGTTACGGGCGGGGTTACATCTTCTCTCGGTAAAGGAATTGTTTCAGCATCACTGGCGAAGTTACTTCAGTCGAGAGGTTATAAAGTGACCATCCAAAAGCTTGATCCTTATATCAATGTCGATCCGGGAACCCTTAATCCATACGAACATGGTGAGTGTTTCGTAACGGACGATGGTGCAGAAACGGATCTCGATTTGGGTCATTACGAGCGTTTTTCGAATGAGCCAACATCTCAGGCGAATAATGTTACCACCGGAAGGATTTATCAGTCTGTTATTGAAAAAGAAAGACGTGGTGATTATTTAGGCTCCACCGTTCAGGTTATTCCTCACATCACCGATGAAATTAAATATCGTATCAAATTACTTTCAAAAGTAAGGGATTATGATTTTATTATTACTGAAATCGGTGGCACTGTGGGCGATATAGAATCCTTACCTTATATTGAAACGGTTCGTCAAATGCGTTGGGAATTGGGTAACCGCTGTGTCGTTATCCATCTCACTTTAGTTCCGTATCTGGCTGCAGCCGGAGAACTTAAAACCAAGCCTACCCAACATTCAGTTAAAACCCTTTTAGAACAGGGCGTTCAGCCGGATATTATCGTTTGCAGGGCTGACAGGGAATTGTCAGAAAATCTCCGGAATAAAATTGCTTTGTTTTGTAATGTAAGCCCATCGTGCGTTATCGAATCAGCTGATGCTGATACAATTTATCAGGTTCCGTTGATGTTGCGTGATGAAGGCCTGGATGTGGAGGTTCTTCGCAAATGTGGATTACCGGTTGAGGCGACGCTTGATCTGAGCCGCTGGGAACAGTTTCTATTCAAGCTGCATAATCCTGAACATGAAACGACCATTGGACTAGTGGGTAAATATGTAGAGTTAAAAGATTCGTATAAATCCATTATAGAATCCTTCGTCCATGGCGGCACTGAGAATCTCTGTAAAGTCAATTTGCGGATGATTCATTCGGAAGAAATAAGCCCTGAAAATGTGCAGGAAAAGCTGAGTGGTCTGAGTGGTATTTTAGTTGCTCCGGGATTTGGTAGTCGCGGTATCGAAGGAAAGATAACTGCAATACAATTTGCCCGTGAAAATAAAGTGCCTTTCCTGGGTATTTGCCTCGGAATGCAATGCGCTGTAATTGAATTTGCCCGCAATGTATTAAAAATGCGTAATGCCCATTCTACCGAATTTGATAATCGTACTGCTTTTCCGGTGATAGACATCATGGAACAGCAAAAGAAAATTTCGGGCATGGGCGGTACAATGCGTTTGGGTTCCTATCCATGTACCATTGACAAAGCTTCAAAACTGGCACGCATTTACCAAACCACCTCGATATTCGAGCGCCACCGCCACCGTTATGAGTTTAATAACCGATATACCGATGTCTTTTTAAAGGCAGGAATGAGTATGCCGGGTATAAACCCAAAGGAAGATTTGGTGGAAATAATCGAATTGAATGATCATCCTTGGTTTATTGGTGTACAGTTTCATCCTGAATACAAGAGTACTGTCGTAAATCCTCATCCATTATTTGTTGCTTTTGTGGCCGCTGCTATGAAGCATGATAAAATCACTTAGAAAAGTGAAACCCGGCATGCATAATGAACGGGATTTCCTAATTTTGCTGCCGTATGAGAAAAGGATCTGATATCGTTATTAAAAATCGTAAAGCCGGTTTCGAATATTATCTTGTAGAACGATTTACTGCCGGTATAGAACTTACCGGAACGGAGATAAAGTCGATTCGGGCCGGAAAGGCTAACCTTTCTGATGCGTATTGCACCTTTCGCGGAAAGGAACTTTTCGTTATCAGCTTACATGTTGCTGAATATGATTTTGGTAATATTTACAATCATGAACCCCGTCGTGACCGTCGCCTGCTCCTGACCCGCCGTGAATTGAAACGTCTTGATAATAAAGTTAAAGAAAAAGGATTTACCATCATTCCTACCCTTATGTTTATCAATGAGAAAGGGCTTGCAAAACTAGAAATAGCGTTGGCAAAGGGAAAGCATAGTTATGATAAGCGTGATACACTGAAACAAAAAGACCTGAAACGCGATATGGATCGCCGCGATGATTAATTTTTTTTATCTGCATGGATTATTCGAGTCAGCGAAAACCAGATTGGCTTAAAACCAGCCTCCGCCGTGATGATAGGTATTATGAAACCGCCCGATTACTGAAGCGTAAGAAAATGCATACCATTTGCACCAGTGGTCACTGTCCGAATATTGGTGAATGCTGGGCAGCGGGTACCGCTACATTTATGATTCTTGGAGATATTTGTACCCGCAATTGCCGGTTCTGTAATACAAAAACAGGTAATCCACTTCCTGTTGATATGGAAGAATCTCGTCGGCTGGCTGAAACAGTCCATGAAATGAAACTCAGACACTGTGTAATTACATCCGTAGACAGGGATGATTTACATGACGGAGGAGCGGCACATTGGGCAACAACCATTGAAGAAGTTCGCAAGCTCAACCCGGATGCAGGAATTGAAGTGCTTATCCCTGATTTTTCTGGAGATAAGGATGCAATAGCCATGATAATTAATGCCAGACCCGATGTTTGTGGTCATAATCTTGAGACGGTTGAGCGCTTAACACCGTTCATACGTTCTAAGGCGAGTTACCGACGCAGTCTCGAAGTAATACGCATTTTATCCTCAGCGGGCTTGCGAACAAAATCGGGTATAATGCTCGGTCTTGGTGAAACCGAAGATGAGATATTGAAAACGATGGATGATTTATTGGATGCAGGTTGTAGAATATTAACCTTGGGACAATATTTACAACCCAGCCCAAAGCATGCCGAAGTAGTTGCCTGGTATGAACCTCGTTTATTTGATAATTATAGGAGGATTGCCTTAGAAAAAGGATTTCAATTTGCCGAGTGCGGGCCTTTGGTGCGTTCATCTTATCATGCCGAAAATCATTCCGTCAAATGAGCTCAGTTCATAAGAATGTGCGCTTTACCGATTTAGGACATCTGGATTATATGGCCTCGTGGGATTTGCAAGAGAAAATATGTGCTTCACTTGTGGAGGCTCGTATTACAGGTCGATTTGATGCGGTTTCACATCATTTGATGTTTGTAGAGCATCCGCATGTTTATACGCTTGGATTGAACGGAAATTCTGGTAATCTGCTGATGGAACCGGAATTTCTTCAGAAAATCGGTGCTTCATATTATAAGACAAACAGGGGAGGAGATATCACCTATCATGGCCCCGGGCAGTTAGTTGCTTATCCAATCCTGAATATTGAAGCTTTTGCCAAAGGCATACGTGACTATATCTTTATGTTAGAAGCTGCGGTTATTAAATTTCTCAAAACGTATCAAATCGATGCAGGACGTTTATCGGGGGCGACAGGGGTATGGCTCGAGCCTGAAACTTCACGGGCCCGCAAAATATGCGCGATTGGTGTCAGAGCCAGCCGTGGTATTAGTATGCACGGTTTCGCATTTAATGTAAATACCGACCTGAATTATTTTAATTATATCAATCCATGTGGTTTTACCGATAAAGGAGTTACATCCTTGGCAAAAGAATTGGGATTCGAATTACCGATGGATGTTGTAAAAAGCAAACTTAAAGAAGCGATAGGCGAAGTTTTTGAAATGAACTTCTCTCAGGATGTTTTTATCGAATAATTCTGTAAAAATTCCTAATATGTTTTTATCACAGCACCTCTTTCGCTGTATTTAATACCACTGGTATCCAAGGGTTTGCCTTCTGGTGTATATTTGATGTATTTTTCTTCAAAAAGCTGACCTTCTGAGTTCCATAGCTTTAGAGCAGTATTGGTTTTGAAACCAGCTTTATTATATTGCGTTTCTTCGATTTCGTTTCCCGCCTTATTGTATTTGAAAACGTTTTTAAGCCAAAGTGTTTCAACGCCATTCGCATCATAAATAACATAAATCGATTCAACTTTCAAATTATTAATATATTTGAAGTTGTTGATGGTTTTTTCGAGCGTAGTTCCGTTCGCTGATTTAGAGATGTATATTTCTTCGATGCGGTTATTGTTGTTGTCGTATTTATAATAATACTCACTTCGCCCACGAATAGTACTGTCAGGATTATAGGTGATATCTATACGTTCGATAATGTTTTTATTGTTGTCGTAAACAAGAACCGGACCTTTAGCAGTTTCCTGTTTTGTATCATGGGATGCAGATTGATTACAAGATGCCAGAGTTCCGAGCAATGCGATGAGGATTAAATTTCTAAATGCAGTTTTCATGGTATTTTTATAATAATTCATGACAAAGATAATACGCTAATTTCTGAGTTACAACTTAATCGAGTATCCTTCTAACTTTGGCAATACCCTCAATTTTTAAAAGTTTATGGATGACTTCCTGAACATGTAAGTTGCTGGTAACCTGAATCATAATACGACCGCTCAGGATTTTGTTTTTTGCATCCAATGAGATGGATTGAATATTTGATTTAATATCGGAAGTTATTATGGATGTGATTTCGTTTAAAATCCCTATCCGGTCATCACCACTGATATGTAATGTTGCCAGAGATGGTTGATTCCCGGCTTCATCATTCCAGCTTGCTTTCAAAGCGCGGTAAGCATGTTTTGCTAGCATATCATTGGCATTCGGACAGTTTATCCGATGGATGGTTATCCCTCGGTTAATGGTTACGAATCCGAAAATTTCATCCCCGATGATAGGTGTGCAGCACTTGGCCAGGGTATAGCTGATATCACTTCCATAGTCTTCGATGGTAAGTAAATTACCTATTTCATTTTCCTTGCCGGTATTTTTTGCGGGAATATTTACTTTTTGATAGGGTGTTTTCTGAGCTTCCTTTGATTCGATAATAATCTTTTTTATTCCCGGCCAGTCAAACTTTTCTGAGGCAATTCCAGCATAAAGATCCAATGCGGTTTTGCACTGATAATTTTTCATCAGATAGTTTATTCCATCGTCGTCGAGTTGGATTTTCCAGTTACGACAGCGCCGCAGGAGTGCTTCACGGCCAACCTCGGCCATTCTGACCTGATCCTCATTCAATGTTTTTCTTATCCGGTTTCTGGCTTTGTTGGTTACCACAAAATTGAGCCAATCGAGTTTTGGAACCTGATTTTTAGAAGTCAGGATTTCAACAACATCGCCGTTTTTTAAACTCTGCCGAATATTGGCAGCTTTGCCGTTGATTTTAGCACCATGACAGGTGGCCCCAATATTTGTGTGAATATCGAAGGCAAAATCCAGTACTGTGGCATTGCGCGGCAATTGTCTGACATCGCCTTTGGGAGTTAGAACGAATATCTCATCCGAATTGAATTTTTCACCTGAGAAATTTGATTCTCGTCCGGATGAAGGGCTTTCAAGGGTTTCCCGAATGGTTTTGAGCCATTGATCGGCAGTGGATATTTCTTTAGCTTCCTTATATTTCCAGTGGGCAGCATCTCCTTTTTCAGCAATTTCATCCATGCGTTTTGTCCGTATTTGTACCTCGACAATACGCCCTGACTTATCTTTTACCGTGGTATGAAGACTTTCATAACCACTTGGTTTGGGTGATGTTAGCCAGTCGCGAAGCCGGGCAGGTTCAGGCGGGTATAAATTACTTACAATGGAATAAACTTTCCAGCAGTCGGGTTTTTCTTGATCTCCAGAGGTATCTAAAATTATCCGAATGGCAAATAAGTCGTAAACACCTTCAAATTCCACCTCTTGTTTTTTCATCTTTGTCCAAATGGAAGGGATGCTCTTAAATCGCCATTTAATATCAAACCGAAGTTTTTCTGCATGGAGTTGTTTTCTCACAGGCGCCAAAAAACCGTTGATGAAAGCTTGTTGTTTTGCTCGTGAATCCGTTACTTTTTTTTCTATCGATGTGTAAATTTCCGGGTAACTATAGCGCATTACCTTATCTTCGAATTCGGTTTTTATTCTGTAAAGCCCCAAACGATGTGCGAATGGGATAAAAACCTGCCCAACTCTTCTAAGTATCTGTTTTTGAGTGTTTGAGTCTGTACTTTCATAATGCCGAATAAGATATAGCATGATAGCCATCCGGATAAAAACGGTACGAATATCACTGACCAGACTCAGGAATAATTTTTTAAAATTTTCAGACTCAATGCTGATTTTATTGAGGTTAAGTGTAGAGACATTTTCCAGGTCTTTTACGATTAATGCTACATCCTTTCCACAATACTTTTCTATGGATTCAATATCGATTTTTTCTTTGGAGTATAAATCATGTACGATGAAAGCACATATTGAGGTTTGTCCGAGAGCCATTTCTATGGCCATGATGTACGAAATTTCAGATTCCTTATTGGGGATTTCAGGAGAGGCTGTTGAATTGAAAGTGAAATACCACTCCAGTGCTTTTTCGATGCCTTTAGTGTGTTTTTTATTCGCGGTACTCTGAAAATGCCTTAAGAGGTAACCAAAACTATATGAATGAGTAGTCCCCATCAATTGTATTCGTTCGTTATTGTAATCGCTTGTAAAAATAATTAAAAAAAAGAGGGCTATCTGAATCGATAACCCTCTTTTCTTTAATAAAATTCGGTGATTTTATTTTGTAGAACTATCGTCGAAATTATCTGTTTTAGGTTTTCCGGGTTGTGATATTGAATCACGCATCTTTGTATCGGCTTTCACATTTTCAAGTTTATAATAGTCGAAAACGCCAAGGTTACCACTGCGAAATGCGTCGGCAAGAGCCTTTGGAATTTCTGCTTCGGCCAGAATAACCTGTGCGCGGGCTTCCTGCGCTTTGGCTTTCATTTCCTGTTCGAGTGCTACAGCCATAGCCCGTCTTTCTTCAGCCTTGGCCTGTGCAATATTCTTGTCGGCATTGGCTTGATCCATTTGCAATACAGCGCCGATATTTTTACCTACATCGATGTCAGCGATATCGATGGAAAGGATTTCAAAAGCTGTACCCGAGTCAAGACCTTTATTGAGAACTAATTTGGATATTGAATCCGGATTTTCGAGAACTACTTTATGGCTGGCTGCCGATCCGATTGAGGATACGATGCCTTCTCCAACACGTGCCAGAATTGTTTCTTCGCCTGCACCACCCACCAAGCGGCGGAGATTGGCTCTTACGGTAACTCTTGCTTTGGCTACCAGCTGTATCCCATCTTTAGCAACGGCAGTTACAGGAGGTGTATCAAGCACTCGAGGTTGAACGGACATTTGAACGGCTTCAAATACGTCGCGACCAGCCAAATCGATGGCGGTGGCTGTTTTAAAATCGAGACCCATGTTGGCTTTTTCGGCAGAAATCAATGCATTAATTACCGATTTAATTCTTCCGCCCGCCAAAAAATGAGCTTCCAATTCATTGCGATTAAGCGTTAAACCAGCTTTGGTGGAGGCTATCAGGCTATTTACAATAAGTGAAGGAGGTACTTTTCTCCAACGCATCAATACCAGCTGAAGAAGAGATATTCTTACTCCGGAGACTAGGGCCGAAAACCACAGACCAACGGGAATAAAATAAAATATTACCCACAGTCCGAATAAGGATGCTACTCCAATGACCAAAATCAATACAAAATTTGCTTCCATGTTATTTAGTTGTTAGATTTTACAAAAATTTTGCTGTGTTCTGTTTTTATGACAATTATGTTTTTTCCAGGATCAATAAACTCGCCAAATGTTTGAGCTTCGAAATATTCGCCTTTAATTTCAACATTTCCCATAGGAGCCAACCGGGAAACACTTACACCAATATCTCCGGCTTTGACTTTTTCAGCTTCTACAATATTTACCTGACTACTAATGGTATCTTTTAGCATGAGCTTATTCCAGGTTTTTGATTTTAAACTGAAGTATAGTGCAATAACAGAAACAAGAATGGTTCCTGCGAGGGTAATAACACCGGGAATGTTGCCATGAGTAGCAAAAGCCTGCCAAATAGCTATTCCAAGGGCAATTAAACCAAGAACTCCGGCAATGGTGGTTCCGGGAATCACTAAAACTTCAAGAATGACCAGTAATAAACCGATTACGATGATGATCAGAATAATTGTCCAGGACATAGTACCTTAGGTTATTTCGACCGTTACCTGACGCCTAAGCATTTCATCGGCCATGGGTTTTAACTCATTTAATTCGCCTGATTTGACATGACATTTGCCCTTGTAATGAGCAATAAGCGCACATTGTTCGGCTTGTTCAGGCTCATGACGACAGACGTCAATCAGCGTTTCTATGATGTGATCAAACGTATTGACTTCATCGTTAAATAATATCAGATAACGATTAAGACTATTGAGTCCATCCTCTTTTTTAAAAATTGCTTCTTGATGCTGGTTCATATTTATGATGCAATGAGGCTATAAAATTACATAAAGAAAACTAAATTTGGCCATTAAGGTCGATAATTGTTTTCCTTTTTCAATTTGATTGAACCTCTTACGCTATTAATTGGTTTTTTATTCTATGAGTAGTACTATTGTTATTCCTCCCTTAATAGAAAACTTGTCAGCGCAAATGAAGCTTGGCTTGCCGGGCATTGCTGCCCATAAAAAAATGATGCCTTCTGGCCGGGATATGTCACTGGCAAAGCAGGATGCTGTTTTAAGTGCTGTAATGATTGTGTTATTTCAGGATCTGGAAACCATGTGGAACTGTATAATAATTCAACGCCCTGTTTACGACGGAATTCATTCCGGGCAGGCTGCATTGCCTGGTGGAAAATTCGAAACTTTCGATGAAAATACGATGGGTACAGCACTTCGCGAAACAAAGGAAGAGATTTGTATAGATCCTGAAAAGTTGAATATTTTTGGTCAGCTTAGTCCCTTATACATTCCGCCTTCGAATTTTCTGGTTCATCCATACTTGGCTTATCATCAGGGGATTCCACAATTGATTCCGAACCTGACTGAGGTTCATAGCATTCACTACCTTCCTCTAAAACATCTTCTCTCACCCCGGACTATTAATTTTGAATGGTTTCCGGCAGGCGATGGAAAAATTAAAGCCCCTTGCTATCTTTATGAGCGTCTTAAAATTTGGGGTGCTACAGCAATGATTTTGAGTGAGTTGAAAGAGTTATTATTAATGCTTCCCGAATCGTTTTAGTGCGTTGAAATGCCGATAGGACCTTCCTGTTGGTTTTCTTCCCTTCGGGTAATGAAGCCAAGAAGCTGTTCAGTCAGCAAACGCTTGGCTATAATTTGTTTTTTTTCGTCTAATAAATACAATACAGGCGTTGAGTAAACATCGTATAACTCGCGATAATTAGGCATATATGTACGTGGTCCGTTCACGTTTATCCAATTCATCTTGTTTTTAATGATATATGTTTTCATTTCCCGCATATTCGTATCGGAACATACTGCAAAGATCTCCAAGCCGAATTTGTCTTTATTCTCTTGGTAGAATTTGACGAGTAATGGAACTTCTTTCCGGCAATGCCCGCATTCAGGATCCCAGAAAAACAAAATAGTGTATTTCGATTTTACATTATGTAGAGAAACCGGAACCATTAGGGTATCCAACATGATTAGTTCAGGAGCAATTGCCCCGATAAGATTTGGTTTTAGTTTATTTGACTTCTTGACAATATTCTCTTTTACAGTTTTATTTACCCAAAAATCCATACGTCCGTTTTCGTAGAAATTCTCAGAAATGTATACAAAGGCAGCGTCCATTCCCATAATTTGGGAGCGTTCAGTAAAATTCAATAAATACCAAATCAGATAGCGAAAGGTTTCCGGATTTTTTTCCACTACACTGAGCATTCGTTTTGTTTCAGCGATAATACTATCCGGATGCTGGATGATCATTTTCGAGAAATACTGATTTAACCGGGGGTGATACATGGGTGTGCGTAGTAATCGGGCATCACCCAAATTTAAATTGTCAAAATAATGCTTCTTATAATAGATGTAAGCAAAAGAAGAATCCGGGTGGCCATTTTCTAACAGAGGAGCCGCCGGAATCTGAATCTCCTGCGAAGCCCTTATGAAATCACTGATAAATTTTCCTTTGTAGTTTTTGATGTATTCTTCAATGGTTTGAATGACTTCAATATTAACCGATTCCATGTTACCCTTAATACGGGCTTCTTCCTGTTTATTTTCTTTAACAGTTTTTAGTTCTTCCTGAAATGCTTCCATGGCTTTTTGCTGTCCACTCAGATAGCGTATATATCCAAAAAACACTTCATTATCAGGCGAGTCTTTTACTTTCATGTCTTTAATTGGTTCTAAGGCAGAAGTTTCAAACTCAATTTTGGATTCGCCATCCAACAGAAATTCGAAATATCGATTTTTATTATCACCGGCGATAATATATAATCCACTGGCCAGAATACTATCGCATTGCATAGTGTACCAGCCTTTTTTATCGAGCTGTAAGGTGTCATCAATGTATTGTTTTTCGCCATAGTAATGGGCCAGCATCAGAAATGTGTCTTTAGCCCCGTTTATTTTTACACGAAGTTTAAAAACTGGTGCTGATGAAACTTCAGAAATCAGACAAAGGATTATGAATGTGGAAAAAATCAGTTTTTTCATTGAACTTGATGTTTTTTTATTCGGATATTTTAGCCGTGATCTTTCAAAAATTCATAAGATAAATATAAGATCTATGAATTATTTGCATTTAAAATGCCTGAAAGAAGTACAAAAGTATTATTTTTGTTACTGACGAGTCAATTGCCTTGCAGTTCTGTTCGGGTTAATTTTTTTAACTGCCTCAAAATGAAACATTCAAGATTGTTTTTTTTATTTATATTTTGCATACAATCGATGCTAATGTTTGCTTCCGATTCTTTACTTATCGCCAGAATCAATGAGCGGAATGAATTGTTCCTTCAATACCAAACACATAAAGACACCATGAACATCCGTACATGGGTTAATGTGGTGGCCTTAAATGGGAAGATGGAAAATCTTATCAAATCGGATAGTAGTTTGCTTGAGTTATATAAACAACGGATAACAGAACTTTCAGATCAAGCTACTTTACTTGATACCATAAGCGTATTACGATCGCGTATTAAAGTTTTAAATACAAAACCGGAGGTGTCATTTTTTTTCTCACCCTCCTGGTATTTAATTCTATTACTGACCGCTTTTTTCCTTCTGATACTCGGAATAATGGCATTTTTCAATATCAGGCTTAGAAGACGGTCAAGAGTTGAGGAAGAATCTGAGAAGGAGGAAGAAGAGGAACTTAACTATGATGTTGTTATCGCTAATTATGATAAAAAACTTGAAGAGATAAGTAAAGCGCTAAATGAAATTACCAGAGCGCGCGAAAAAACCCTTGTTGAAATGGAATCGCTTAACAAGGCATTAATTGCTGAAAAAACGCAAAGTTCTACATATTCAGAGCAGTATGAACGATTGAGTGAACAATATCGGGAATTGCAAAAAAAAGGCATTGAGGACCAAGCTGTATCAGCTTCACCTTTGGATTCGATTTATAAGAAGCAACTGGATGAAATGCGCGAGAAGTTCAATGTTGAATCGCTGGAGAAGGTACAAGAAATTTTAAAGTTGAAGCAAGAGCTTAGGGATCTTGAGAAAGAAAAAGAAACCATAACCAATGAATATTCATCGAAACTTGAAATTTCTGAAATACAGATTGGCGAAATGGATGAATTAACGGGTGATTTGCGTCAAAAAGCCGGCAATTTTGATGTTTTAAGAGAAGAGGCGCGTAAAGCGCATTCAGAACTCTTTGAATATCGCGAACGGAATATCTTACTTGAAACAGAACTTCAGGAAGCACGGCAGAAACTTAAATATATGGAAGCAGATCTGCAGGCAATCCTCCGGCGTTTTAGCGGAAACTCAGGGCCAATAGAATAAATATACAAATAAATATCCCAGTGCTTCAGTAGGTATCGTTCTGAATCCCTTACTACTATTCCACCATTTTTGATTGTCAAAGCTTTTATCGGGAACAGAAATTACACCAATTTGCATATCTGTTTTTTTAAACGCGAGATGAAATAAATGCCAACTCCGTGCTCCGTGTACACCCAATGTGTACAGGTTAAAGTTTTTTATATCTGGATAATATTTCCTCATATACTCACTCAATGTCAATGCAGCCGTATATGTCCGTTCACGATAAACAGGAGCCGAGGGTATGCAGTGCATTTTTGTGGTATCCATTCCCATTAGCTTCAGTTCATCAAAGGCAATTTCAGCAGCATTGGTATATTTTGTAAGATGTCCCCCATTGGGAAGGCTACTTCCGGTTATAAACATTTCTTCATAATGACCATTGCGGAATTCCAGAAATGCCATAGTCAGTGCATAATCGGGCAACCAACCTTCAACGACAAGTGTTTTTGACTGTATTGGAGACTGAGGCGATAAAAACAAATACATATTTCTCAGAAATAAATAAAAAATGCTGCTAATAACAATCAGAAAAATTATTCTGCCTTGCCATGTTAAAACATTTACTTCTTTCTTATGATAAAGTTTCATCATTTATTTTTCTGCAAATCTATATTATTAAGGAAACATCTAAACAATTATCGAAAAATCTGTAACTTTTTTAGTAGTTAAAGGTCACAAAATATATGACAATGGTTTTCTAATCTAAAAAAACAAATCGTATGCATCTAAAATCTAAAGTATTAATGGCCGGTTTTTCTTTGTTTCTTTTAATGGCTGTTACCAATAATTGTTTTGCCCAACGTTTCGGAAGAAATATAAAGGGTAACGGAAATATTATTAAAGAAAACCGAAATGTTTCTGATTTTACAAAATTGGAAATCAGTGGAGCATTTAAGGTATTTATGGTCCAAGGCACAAAGCCGTCTCTGGCTGTTGAGGCCGATGAAAATCTGATGGAACGTATTATTACAACCGTAAAAGGTGGGCGTCTTGATATTTCAAGTCATAATGTAAGTTCATACAATAAAATGGTCATTTATTTATGCGTGGTCGATCTTGATGAACTGGATATATCAGGCGCTGTGACCGTTATTGGTGAAACGGAATTAAAATTTCGTTCCATACATCTCGATTTTAGTGGAGCTTCCCGTATGGATGCCGATATGATTGCTGAAAAAATCAATGTGGATATTTCAGGTGCTTCAAAAATCAATTTGGCGGGTAATTGCAGAACAGCGGAAGTAGATGCCAGTGGAGCTTCGAAGTTTTTGGGGACTAAATTTAAAGTCGATAACCTTTCTGCTGATGTAAGTGGTGCCTCTTTTGTTGAAATCTGTGTAAAAGATGATATGGAAGTTGAAGTATCAGGAACAGGAAAATTAAGATATGAAGGAAATCCCAGAGTACGGCAAAGTACATCTGGTTTGGGTAAAATTGTGCAGTTATAGGTTTTTTTGAAGTGGTTTTTTAATTTGTAATAAAGGTCGGCCTGATGGCCGGCCTTTTTCGGTATTCATAATTATTGCCAATCGATTGAACATCAAGCGATGTTCCGGTGTTATTGTTCAATATCTTTTATCGGTATATTCTATATATCCATTAATTTGCCTAAGAAGTATTATGGCTTAAAATCAGATAGATAACTCTTGATTTAATTGATTAAATGAAATAAATACACATTTTTGTAATTTTTTGTTAAAACATCATGATCGATTCTATAATTATTAATGCATTTTTTTTAAAAAAAACCGTATTTTTGAGGTAGAAAAATAAACTTAAACCCATATCGATGAAAATGTTACAACAATGGAAACGTATAGGTTTTAAGACGTTTGTCCCCGTTTTATTCTTTTTTGGCCTATTTTTTTCATCAAATGTTATCGGAGCAGTAGTTCGTATATCTCTGCTTCCTCCTGTGGTTCTCGATGCCGGAGGTGGTTTTTCTGCTCTTAACGGGTATAAATTTCTTTTCGCAATTTGCTTTTTAATTATAGCCCTGTTATTGTTTCTGATTTATTACTTCAATCGCCGTAACTTCAGAATAATTCAAGAGATTAAAAATGATGAAACTCGTAGAGAAGAGCATAATAAGAGGATATTAGAGCGATTTTTCGCAGGAATTTCTTATGATATACGAACCCCTTTAAATGGTATCGTTGGCAGCACAGAGCTGATTAGGATGGATAAGGATCCATCCAATACAGAAAAGTATCTGAATATATTATCGGTAGAATCAGCAAATTTATGCACAACAGTAGCTGATTTAATAGATTTCTCACGTTTTGGTAATACAGACATTAAATTTGAGTCAAATACATTTAGCATTCATGAATTATTAGGCGAATTAGTCGATTTGCACCAACATAGAGCTGCTGAAAAGAAATTGCGTTTCGAATTATTGATTGATAAAAAAATACCCATGTATTTGATTGGCGATCATGGGAAGTTACGTCAGCTTATTATGACGTATTTACGTTTGGGAATTCTAAACTCTGATCGAGGAATTGTTGGTCTGGGCTGCGAATTAATTCGTACAAGTGGCAGTGTTGTAGAACTCCGTTTTACGATTAATGATACAGGGAATATATATACTGACAAGCAAATCGAAAAACAGCTTTTGTCGGATTCGACCAATTATAGTTTCATTGATTATCTTGATCCGGATAGTCCCAGCCGACTGGCAGTAGCCCGCAATATTATTGAGTTAATGGGCGGTAACACTGGAATTGAAAGTAAGGGCGGAAAAGGAAATTATTATTGGTTTACCTGTAATTTAAATTTGGCTTCGGAAAATACGGCTTCTATTAATCATCATCAGTTGAATTTATCTGGAATGAATGTTATGGTGATAGATGATGACATGACAAGCCGTGCATTGTTTCGTCAGTACCTTGGTTATTACCAGTGCAATAGCGTTGAAAAAACAACTATGGAAGATGCTTTGACTTATTTGCAACGCGATGATTCTCCGGTTATTCATGCTATAATACTTAGTCTTCCGATACGAACGGTCGAGGCTCAGCGTCTGGCACGCTCTCTGGTATCACGCGCAGGAAAACCAAAACTTCCGGTCATATTTATCTCGGCAGAAGGAGCTGCTTTTTCAAAGGAAGAGCTTAAGGAATTCGGATTTCATTCAACGCTTACCAAACCTTTTAGGGTAGTAGATTTCTTTTACTCATTGTATGAATTGGCACCCAAAATTTTTACAAGTTTTGCTAAATCAAATCCGGATACCGACGATTTAAAGAATTATTTGATTGATATTTTATTGGTGGAGGATGATTTAATAAGTGAAAAAGTTGCCAGTGCCACGCTGACCCGATTAGGTTTTCGTGTAGAAATAGCGAGAAATGGCAAAGTTGGATTGCAAAAGTACATCGAGAAACCATATCGGTATGTGTTTATGGATATCCTAATGCCTGAAATGAACGGATTGGAAACAACCCGCAAAATAAGAGAATTTGAACGCGTTCATCCCGACCGCAAACCTTCTACTATTATTGCACTGACGGCTGAAACTATAACAGTTACAAAAGCACAGTGTATCGAATCGGGAATGAATGATTATATATCAAAACCATTTCGTTTGGAAGAATTACAGAAAGTATTATCTTTATAAGTAAAACCCCAGAATTATGTATAAAATACTTGTTATTGAGGATACCGCAGACGTTAGGGAAAACATCGTAGAAATCCTGCAATCAGAGAATTACGAAGTTTTTATGGCTGAGAATGGCAAAATTGGTATCGACCTTGCCCAAAAAACTCAACCTGATCTTATTCTTTGTGATATCATGATGCCCGAGATGGATGGTTACGAAGTTCTTGAATTATTGCGCAAAAGAGTTTCCACTTCTACTACGCCATTTATTTTTCTCACAGCAAAAAATACGCGTGAGGATTTGAGACGTGGTATGGCCTTGGGTGCCGATGATTATATCTCTAAGCCATTTACAATCGATGAATTGCTGGGTGGTATTCAAACGCGTTTGGCTAAAGCGGTGGAATTTAAAGTAAAAAGTGAAGAAAAGCTTCGCGAGCTTACAAAAACAATGGGCCAGCCTATTACTGATGTTTTTGGTGAACCCCTTAAAGCCATCATTGGTTTTTCCAAGATGATAATGACGGAATATTCTGCTATGGAGAAACCCGAAATAGCTGAATTCATGTCATTGATATATAATGCTGGTGTTAAACTGAATAAGTCAGTTCATAAAACCATGATGTATTATCATCTTGAATCATTGATGTATAAGACAGATGACCTCGATAAACTGAAAAACGAGTATTGCTATAATTTTAAAGAAGTAGTTGATTCTGCTGCAAAATCTCTTGCAATGAATGTAGGGCGTTCGGAGGATCTTCTTCTCTTGACGGATACCGATGTTCCGGCCAAAATTCCTAGTCAATTCCTGAGAAGTATCATTGAAGAAGTACTCGAAAACGCTTGTATATATTCTCCTAGAGGTTCACGCGTAAAACTGGTGACCGGTTTGGATAAAAATAATGTGGTACTGACAATCAGCGATGAAGGCATAGGAATGTCTCAGTCGAATATTGAAAAAATCGGTGCTTATACTCAATTTAATAAGGAGTTTAACAGGCAAGACGGACTTGGATTGGGTTTAATCATAGTTAAACGTATTCTGGATATTTTCGGAGGACAGATGACCATTAATTCAAATCCTGGTGTTGGAAGTGTTATTAAACTAATTATTCCGGCAAAAAATTAAGATATCTTTTGCTTAATAAAAACCGGCCATTCAGCCGGTTTTTATTTTTCCCATGATTCTTTTTACAGAAAGTTGTTTGATGGATAAAATGTATTTTTGCCTCAAAATATTTAATATTGAATACGAACCGTAACTTTGTCTATCTGCTCGTTATTTTGGCGATGTTTTTCTGGGGGCTTTCTTTTGTATGGACATCCATTGTTTTTCAGTACCTGAACCCTATCACCACTGTTTTTATCCGCTTGATTATTTCAACCAGCCTGTTATTCCCTATATTAAAATTGATGGGTAAGCTTGAAAGAATTCAGAAAAAGGATTACAAGCTTTTTATGGTCTCTGCTTTATTGAATCCATTTCTATATTTCCTTGGAGAAAGTTATGGGGTAAAGCTATCAACACCTACTATAGCAGCAGTTGTTATTGCAACCATCCCAGTATTTTCTCCGGTTGCAGCATATTTCTTTTTAAAGGAACGATTAAAACCTGTGAATTTTATTGGACTAGCGATATCATTTTTTGGAATCCTGATAATGCTCATGAGAAAAGGGATGTCGTTGGATGCAAATATTATAGGGGTAATGTGTCTTTTATTTGCGGTAATATCAGCGGTGTTTTATAGTATCGTTTTAAAGAAATTGAGCAATCATTATTCGGCATTTACTATTGTAACCTACCAGAATTTATTAGGTGCTTTATATTTCCTTCCCTTTGTGTTTCTTATTGATGGATCTTCTTTAACAGCAATCCAAATCGATTTCCGTCTGGTATCTTCTATTTTATTGCTGGCTGTTTTTGGTTCCTCTTTAGCTTTCGTATTTTTTACTATTGGTACCCGCGAATTGGGTGTCACACGCACCAATATATTCTCTAATTTTATACCCCTTGTAACGGCTGTTTTCTCATTTTTTATCATTGATGAACGCTTGTCAACAGCAAAAATTATTGGGATGACTTTGGTTATCCTGGGTGTAATTCTTGCACAAATGAAAGGCCTGAGCAGTTTCGGTGGAATGTATCGTTTTTTTGTAGATCGTAATCAAAACACCAACTAAGCGATTATTATTGAATTTTCGTAATTTTTGTAAAAATTTAACCATGAAGAAAGTTATTGTTTTAGGCTCAGGCCTTGTTGGGGCACCTCTGGCGAAAGATTTAGCCGCCTGTGGTATGTTTTCAGTCAGTGTGGCCGATGTGAGTCAAGCCTCGCTTGATAAGTTAGCTGGCATAAAAGAAATAAACTGTATACAGCAGGATTTGAGAGATTCTGAAAAGCTTTCTACGCTGATTCAATCCTATGATTATGTTGTTAATGCGGTCCCCGGATTTATGGGGTACGAAAGTCTGAAGACCATTATTCGCTGTAAAAAGAATTGCATCGATATCGCTTTTTTTGCCGAAGATGCCGGAACACTTCATGATCTAGCCGTTCAAAACGGGGTCTGTGTAATCACAGATATGGGCGTAGCACCAGGTATGAGTCATCTTTTAACCGGATTTGCTCATCATCAGCTGGATGAAACTCATAAAGTACGGATTTTTGTCGGTGGCTTGCCTCGCGAAAGAACCTGGCCATACGAATATAAAGCTGTTTTTTCGCCTTCCGATGTAATTGAAGAATATACTCGTCCTGCACGTTTGGTAGAAAACTCCAAGGTTGTCGAAAAAGTGGCACTCAGCGATTCGGAGTTCTTATATTTCCCAGGAGTCGGAACGCTGGAGGCATTTAACAGTGATGGATTGCGTAGCCTCGTTAAATCCATTAAGGCCGTGGATATGGCCGAAAAGACTTTACGCTATATCGGCCACATCGAAATTATGAAGATTCTGCGCGAGACCGGTTTTTTCGGTACCGAACCAATTGAAGTTAACGGACATTTGATTTCTCCACTCGATTTCACTTCAAAGTTGCTTTTTCCGAAATGGAAGCTCGAACCCGGTGAAATAGACATTACCGTGATGCGTATTCAGGTAGAGGGCATGAAAGACGGTCAGTTAAGCTCGTATCGATGGGATTTATACGACGAAGCCGACACGAAGAGCGGTGTTCATAGTATGGCACGTACAACGGGTTATGCAGCAACTTCAGCACTAAGAATGATGGAAAAAGGAATTTTTAATACAGCGGGTGTTTACTTCCCTGAAGTGGTTGGCGAACGCTCAGAATGTGTGGATTACATGCTGGCCGATCAGTCGGAAAGAGGCATTCATTATAGCTTCACGAAAGAAAAGTTTTAGAAAAGTGAAGAAAGCATTTGGGGTTTAGCAAAGAGTTTATAAATTTGCACTCCCATTGCGGCGGGGTAGCTCAGATGGTTAGAGCGTCGGATTCATAACCCGGAGGTCACGAGTTCAACTCTCGTTCCCGCTACGATTAAAGCTCTCTTGTTCAAAGCAAGAGGGCTTTTGATTTATAGTGAACCAGGAAATAGCATCGAACTCCTATCCGTCAGCTGACGGACACGAGTTCAACTTCTCCCGATAGCTATAGTGACCCGCTACATCTGAACTCTTTTGCATTCGTGTGAAAGAGTTTTTTTTATGACCAAAAGTATCAGAAAATTTTGTCGGATTCCTATCCGTCGGCTTCTACTACCAACATTTCGTTAAACTTTGTTGTTCACTTTGTCTGATTTAAATTGCCGTATATGACATTATTTCGCTATGTGTGTAAACAGTTTATATTCTTAATTAATGTCCATTGCATAGTGTTACTCGTGTCATAATGTGAATACATAAAAAATAGTGTGATACTTTCTTTAATGCTTGAGTTACATCGTATAAGACATTTACTGCTCTTTCAAAACCGTCAACAATTTCTTCGTTGTCATTTTTTAGCAATATAAAAACTCTTGCACCTTTTTTTTCTTTCTGTGAATCGGGATTGTTTGTAAAAATATCATGTAATCTTTCAAGGTCAAGACGCTGCATTGTATATTTCTTAGGGTCATGTGTTGTATTCTTAGTTACTGGATAACGAAAAAAGGAACTGTCTCTGTCATAACCTGTAATAAGAGGAAAGAACTTTGTAATAGTAGTTTCTTCTTGCCAATCACCTTTTGGTGCTAATTTGTCAAGGTCCTCCTTGTGTTTAAGAAGTAGTTCGTTTAACCAGTAGTTATATAGCTCGTCAATCCAATGACAATTGTATAGGTCTTTCCATTTACCACCTATTAAAATCTTTGGTTTTACAGTATCGAAAGGTTCATTGTCGTATGGTAGCTTTAATCTCTTGTGAAAAATCATGATAAGTGATTTTAAGAATAATTCAATAGAATGACGATAAAGAAAGTTCATTGGCATTTCCACTTGCTGAAAAGTTTTTATCTGTTTCTTGTTGTCAAACAGTTGTTCTGCAGAGTGGTAATAAGCTTCTCCAGTGATACCGAACCCTAAGTCCAGATGTGTGTCTATACCTGTTAGTGAATATTGCACTTTATTCTATTATTATGTTAAAGTTGTTTTTTTAAAGTCAGTTTAGGTAATATACGGCCCCTAGCGGTTGGTGCTAAGGGTTATGGGCATTGCGTTCGGTTGGGTTTAGAAACATAAAGCTATCAATATGCACTGAACTTGAATAGAAGTACAATGCTGCAAGTTTGCTCAGCCGCCCACCTGTTGCAAAACCTTTGTTACAGGCTGGCGTTCTGTTAGAAATTTGTTGACCCACCAAGTGCTTCGTAGGCATCTAAGATATTCTGAAGTCCTTGTTTTTCCTTTTCAGTTATTGTTCTGTCCTTATAATATTGTTTTCCAATATGGCGCAGTTTTACAGTCTTAGATTTTATCACATCTTTCACAATGTTGTATAGTCTGTTGTCCATTGTAACATCATACCACTCCCAAATGCCGCTAGAACCATGGTCAGTTTCTACTTCACCATAAGATGTTGAAATCGTATAGGAATCATTGTCAGTCTTAATTATATAACTTTGAATAAATAGCCAATTGTCACCTGCATATTGTATTCTAAAGCGAAGCCAAGGCCTACCCGTTTTTTCCTTGCCCATATACAAATGAAAGCTCTTGTACCTGGTGTATTGAGGTGTCCCTTTATCGTAATACCAAGTAATATCGTTTATGTCGTCGTACCTAAATCTTAGTTTTTTTGTAGCGTTTGCAAGTCTTTCCTTTTCTGCCTTTTTGTTTTCCATTTTAGCTTTCTCATCAGCTATTTTTTGTACCATTATTCTGTTTTCGGCAATTGTAACAAGTTGCTTTGCTTCTGTTACATGATGCGATGTAGGATATTTATCAAGCAAAGTTTGAAGTTCTGACTTTGCTTTATTGAAGTCTTCATTGTCCATACACACTTTAGCTTGAGAAAGCAGTTTGTCAGGTCCGAATTTTAAATCATCAATTTCAATTTTTAGTTTTTCATTTTCGGCTTTTAGAATTTTATATTCATTTTGTGAAACTCTGCCACAGCCAATTAGACCTGTGAGAAGGATGCTTATTGTTAAAAGCTGCAATGTAATTTTCATATTGGTCTGTTTAGTTTTCCGTATGCTCCTCAAATCGTTGAAATATTCACTAAAATCCCATCTACTATTCAGAATCGTATGGATATGTACACCTACCAGTTCCGTCTCATATGAGAACGGTATCAAAGCTATGAAAAAATTGTTTTGAAAAAACCAGTTTTTATTTAAAAAATTGCTCAGTTTCAGAAAATTGTACCGAGGTGAGAAAAAGGATAAAAATTCCTCAATAGATCTTCGCCCTATCAAATTACAAAGTGGCATCGGTATTGATTTCTGCAGCTTATTGGCTAGTCCCGGCATTTTTTTGTACAATACAAGGTTAACAGACCCACTGCAAGATTACCAGAAGTGGGGCAGATCAAGCAAAGTCTTGTCTATTAGCAAGTGTAATTTCTATTCAGGATTTTTGATTAAATTGATTGTGCCTTTTGGCATTATCCAAACTGATGCTATTGGTTTTCGTTCGTGAGCAATATCATTAGCCCTTTGAGCAGTAAGACTTGTAATATCAGGTGTTGCACTTCTGTCAATATAATAGAAGCTTGCAGTTACTTGACCTGGAGTATTCATTTGTTTTGAACCATGTTTTTTCAAAGCTTCAAAAATATCTTCTGAAATTGAATTTGCGTTTAAAGACTCTGATGATTCTACATAAAAAGTAAAATATCTTAAATTGTTATCTCCTTTATAGTATCCGACTTGTTCAAAATTCAAGTTAACTCCAGATTCTGTTTTTTCTTCTTCACTTTCCCCGGAAGCTAATGCAAAAACAATAAAAGCAGCTAATACTAAAAGTGAAACAAGATGTTTTAAATAATTTTTTCTTTTCATTTTTCTAGTCCTCTTACTTTAAATGTTAATAAAATTGGTAATATTGACGCTATTATCATAAATATTAAATCAATATAGTCGAATGTTCCGTTAATCATTTTTAGTTTCTGTAAAATTTCAAATAAAACTCCTGTCAAGAATGATATAATAATCCAGGCGATACAAGATTTTGTAAAATCAAAATCCCAAATTGTAACAATTAACAAAATCAGAGCAAACATCCACAAAGCATCAGGCAGTGAATATACGAACCAATTTGGAAGAGAAGCACTTAAACAATAATCTTTAATTATCATCCCATGTATCAATTTGTTTATTATCAAGTTATCTCTAAATCCTAAATAAATTAGCAATCCAAAAATTAAGGACGAAATAATCATTGAATATGTTATTGTCTTAATTTTCATTATTATGCCTAGTTATCCAATTTTGTTCGATTTTTCACGATTACATTTTTCGCACGTAATCTGTATATTCCTATATGTATTGGAGCCCCCCTTTGAAAAAGGAATAATGTGGTCAAATTCAATTTTCTCTTGACTGCCACAGATTATACATTTTCCACCATCTCTATTCCATACCTGGTCAAGTACAATTTGTGGAATTTGTTCCCGTTGGTTCATTTCCGATTGATTAATGCCAGGTATTAATCCTTCTTCAATTAATTCTGTTCTTACCAGCGTTTTGAGCTGTCTCATTCTTTCCTTTTTGTTTTTTTCAATTTCCCTTTCAATAATCTCTTTCTTAAGAGTTTCTATTAAAAATGATTCTTCAGCAATTTTCTTTTCTTGCAAAAAGGCATTTACCCTAGATGTAATCAGTTCTTCATGTAATGGTAAAATGTTTTCTTTAAAATGATTAAACTTCTCATCAACAACCAATCCACGCTTAAAAAAAACTTCAAGGTGATGTAAATCTGGAATTAAAACATCTCTTGCTTTAGAGCCTTCGAATGGCCCTATAATGCCTGCGGATTCAAGTTCGTCAATTAATCTCGATGCTCTGTTGTATCCTAATTTTAGTTTTCTTTGAAGTAAGGCTGTACTTCCTTCTTTTGCTGTCACTATAATTTCTGCAGCTTCTTCGAATAATAAATCGACGTCAGATGAGCAAAATTCAAATTTCGGTTCAGTGGATATTCTTTGATCAATTTCTTGTTTTATAAAATTTTGAATTTCATCATCAGACAAAACTATGTCTCTTTCCTTATCAATGAAATCAGAAGTATTATTGCTAGGAGAATCTCCGATACTGTTTTCATTGGATGTTTTCGAAAAATTTGAATTCTGATGAGTAACGATCCTTTCAAATCTCGTTTTAAAGTGTTTAAATATTATATTGAGTATTTTCATTTTTTCTTTTATTGATGTTTTTTTGCTTACGCACAATGTTTTCGTGCTTGTGTTAAGGTGTGTTTCCGACAAGTTGTCCCGTAGGGATAATATTTATTTTATTCAAAGTTCGTGTCAATGAAGCCGCACCCGCTTGCAAGCAAGCCCCTTGTTATACCTAGTGCTATTGTTTTTGTAATAAATCGCCTTCAAAAATGTCGAATATTAAGTCGTCAAACCAATTTTCAACAGAAAGTAAAAGTATAAGCTCGCGTCCATTTACAAATATGTCATTGCCTGTCTTTGGATGTGTCACTCGATTCCTTATTTTTATTGCATCTTTGAACAGGCAATATCTGTTATCGCTAATGTATTTATCTAATATTTCTTTCTTCTTATAAATGTCACAATATGTCTTGAATGTAAACCTGACAAGATTTTCAAACCGATAATTCTTTTGTTTTGTTATACAAATTCCGGTGTCGTCTATATAAACTGAGCTCTCTTTTAAAACGAGTGCTTGTTCTGTTGTAAGATTAATTTCATTGTTCTTGTATCGATGTAATAGTATTTGTCTAATTCTGTAGGTCATACCCTCAATCATGCTGAAAAGAGAACGTACAAAAACTCGATTATAATCGTTGCTTTTAGTCTTGTCGACTAATGTCGTCAATTTGACTAATTCATTATGGAAGTTGTTCCATATAAATAAGAAATCAGTGTCTGTGTTTTTATATATTGCCATTTATTAGCATTAGGTATTTCTCGTTAATATCTTCACCTTTATTCCGACTTTACCTCCAAAATGGAAGGTCATGTACATCTTTTGATTCCGTCTCATATGAGAACGGTATCAAAGCTATGAAAAAAGTCTTTTGAAAAAACAAGCATGTTATTAAAAAAACTGCTCAGTTTCAGAAAATTGTACCGAGGTGAGAAAAAGGATAAAAATTCCCTCAATGGATCTTCGCCCTATCAAATTACAAAGTGGCATCGGCATTGATTTCTGCCGGCTTATCGGCCAGCTTAGGCATCATCTGATCCAGCACAGGCTTATTTTGTAACAGTAGAACGTTATCAAGATTCGTTGGCGGTATACGA
>JAUSOY010000072.1 GCA_030656615.1 Bacteroidales bacterium
AAGCACAATAGCCTGCTCAACGATGGTAAAACCCGATTTCTTTCTCATAATCAAATTTTTAAGGTGAATAAATTCGAATTATAGAAAGAATCAGGTACTTTTGAAATAGCTATCCCGCTATGGCGGGATTTAGTTCAACAAAAGCTATATGTAATGCGGGGTTCAGCGGGTAATTCAACCGCAGTTTTTCGTTGCAACACCGCCAATTCGTCTTTGACGATTGGCGTAAAAAAAGAAAATATGAATAAACGAATTGGCTCAGTGTAGGTTTGAAAGTGAAGTGCTTCGAAAACCCGCACTACACATAGCCAAACCGTTAGGCAATATTTTAAAACAGCAAAACGAAATCGATATGTCAATGACACAAGTAGCTTTTCTCAGAAAGGCGAAAATACCGACCAAAGAGAAAATTGAAACACTAATTCGTGAACTCGGATATGAATTTGAATTTATTGACAACTTTGAACTTTTTTACGGCTTAGACGGAGTTGAATGTAATATTAATGGACATAAGACATTCTTTGAACTCTACTTTGAGGAACCAGCTGAAATTGGAAATGAATGGCCTTGGATTAAGCCAGACTTAACAAATCAGGACACAATAATTTCCTTTGTATGGGGAGCTGACTTTGCGGCTGGAGCTTGCATTGGACTCATTTGCATTGCTCTAATAGACTTAAGTGAAGCAAACATTTACTACTTGGATGATGAAATGAAATATTCGAGAGAAATGTTGATAAATGACACACCTCAATTCCTGCACGAGCTAGAAAAACAAAAGCCTAACAATGCAGAAATCAGAAAGCAGGAAGAACCAAAATCAGATTTGACAAATAAACCGAAAAGTTTCCTTGACAGAATCAAAGACATTTTTAAATAAAAAACATTGCCTAATAAATAGGAATATGAGCGGTGCGCAGCACCCAGCGATTATTACATGTTGAACTATATCTCGACTTCGCTCGATACAACGCATCCGCTAGATTTTTAGCTATGTACTTAAATATCCGGAATAGCACATTAATTTTTAAAAACCAGCATATATTTGATACACAGCAATTATAAAAGAAGGTTTAAGACAGCTTGCCCCGTTTTAACGGGGAACTGCCGTTATGGCGAATGCTAAAAAGACAGACAACAAACAAAATTGAACTATGAAAACAACAATAATTCTTTCAATTCTGCTGCTTCCTTCCATTCTATGGGGGCAAGTTATCAATCATTTTGACCACGTAGATTCAAAATGGAATGTTGCCACAACCTACCCTGCCGGGAATCCGCAAAATCCAAATTTTGTAGCCACTACAACCACTGTTTTCGGATTTCAAGGCGACACACTCATCAATAGTGAACAATGGTTCAAGCTCTATTCTACCAATGACTCATTGTTTCAAAATAACCTTTTGTATCGTGGGCTATTACGAGAAGAAAATAACCAAGTGTTTTACATCGACACCTTGAATCAGCTTAACACTTTATATAACTTCTCCTTGAATGTGGGCGACAGCGTTCTATTTGACCTTGATAATGGAATGTATCCTGAGTGGCTTCAGGTAGTCAATGTTGACAGTATTCAAATAAACGGAGATTATTACAGGCGACTAAAATTTGCTGAGCCCACAATGACCGCCTTTGATGAACTTAACGAACAATGGATTGAAGGAATTGGAAGTATTCACGGACCACTATTTCCAAATTTTCCGGTGAAATTTAGTCAGGAAATTCCGGATTCCATGTTGGTAACTTGCACATTTTCATATAATCAGCACGTATGGATGCATCCATCTTACCCGAGCTGTTATGTAAACATCGTTCTTAGCGTTGAGAAGTTGGAATTATATGACTTCAAAATTTACCCAAATCCATTTACCGACAGAATTCAGATTGAAAATACGGGGCTACAACCATATGAATTAACCATATTAAACAGCTTAGGACAAACCATTAAACAGATGCAGCTCAATAATGACCATCAAGCCCTTGAATTAACAGAATTGAAAGCAGGAATTTATTTTATACGAATTAACAACCGAGTGAAGGTAATGACCATAAAAATAATAAAGAAGCACTAGCAATAATCGAGTTTGGCTCAGGCTGTGCCTGAGTCGGTTTATATAAACAGGCTTTGCCTGTGTTCTCGCTGCAAAAATGTAGTATATATTTGATACACAGTAATTATAAAAGAAGGTTTTAAGACGAAGGGGCGTTGGTATTGATTGTTAGAAAAAAACCAATCCAATAAAAAACAGCCTTAAAAGAAAAGTTATCTTTGGTTTTGAAAAATTAGTGAACTATGACCAGGGAAAATGCGATAAGACTATTTCGAGACCAACGAGTGCGAGTTCATTGGGATGACGAAAAAGAAAAATGGTTCTTTTCAATAGTTGATATTATTGGTATACTGACAGATAGTGTTAATCCAAATAATTATTGGAAAGTACTGAAAAGCAGACTCAAGAAAGAAGGAAGCGAGTTGGTTACAAATTGTAACCAACTGAAAATGGAATCATCTGATGGGAAATTTTATAAAACAGATGTCGCTGATACTGAACAACTATTAAGATTAATACAATCAATTCCTTCACCAAAAGCGGAGCCTTTTAAACTCTGGTTAGCAAAAGTTGGCTATGAGAGAATTGAAGAAACAGAAGACCCTGAAAAAGCTTTTGATAGAGCAATGGAAACATATCTAAAAAAAGGCTATTCTAAAAATTGGATTAATCAAAGACTAAAAAGCATAGAAGTAAGAAAAGAGCTTACTGATGAATGGAATATACGAGGAATGAAAGAGGGTTTAGAGTATGCAATTTTAACCAACGAAATAACAAAAGCCTGGGCGGATAGAGATGTAAAAGCATACAAAAAGCTAAAAGGACTCAAAAAAGAAAACTTACGGGATAATATGACTAATTTGGAGTTGGTTTTAAATATGTTGGCAGAGGCCTCTACGACTGAAATATCGAAAGAAAAAAGGCCACAAGGTATTGTCGAAAACATAGATGTAGCCCGAAAAGGTGGAAATGCAGCAAAACAAGCCCGTTTAGAAATTGAAAAGCAAACAGGAAAGTCAATTATATCTTCTAAAAATGCCAAAAACTTATTGCAGAATAGTGAAGACGAAAATAAGAATATTGAGGAATAAACAACGAAATGCCAGTCGAGTCGTTAAAGCCCCCGTTCGGCTCAGGCTGAGCCTGTTTATCGCAGTAAAAATACTGCATTAAAAAATATCAGGAATATCGCACCACGTTTTATTTTGTTTTCAAAAAACAGCATATATTTGATACACAGGAATTATAAAGGAAGGTTTTAAAAAGAACGGGCGTTCTGATGCATTAAAAATAATGAGCATATGTGCTAATATAGTTTCGAAATTGAGTACAATAACTATCGCAGATAAATTTGAAATTATTAGATTTGAGGAATGGAAAATTCTGAAATAAAGATATATCAATCAGAAAACGGACAAGCTGAGGTTCATGTGAAGTTTGATAAAGAAACTGTATGGCTATCTCAAAAGCAGATGGCTCAATTGTTTGGTAAAGATGTTGATACTATTGGATTACATTTAAGAAATATATATAAATCAGAGGAATTGGAAGAATCTGCAACAGCCGAGGAATCCTCGGTAGTTCAAATAGAAGGAAAGCGAGAAGTTAGAAGAAAGGTAAAGTTGTATAATTTGGATGCAATTATCTCTGTTGGATATAAAGTAAATTCAAAGCGCGGCATACAATTTAGAATATGGGCAACTAATGTGTTAAAAGATTATCTGGTTAAAGGATTTTCATTAAATGAAAAACGATTAGTTCAGGAAAATAAACAGTTAAAAGAATTACAGAAATCTATTAAGGGGGGTTCTAAAAATTCATTTTTTTCAAAATTTTCGGAAAGATATCAAGAACCCGTTACGATATCTTGCGAAAACGACATTCAAATGAAGGACAAATCCCTATAATTCGCACTTTAAAATGTCGCAATTTTTGAA
>JAUSOY010000005.1 GCA_030656615.1 Bacteroidales bacterium
CTTAGTACATGACAAAAATCACAAACAATTAATAATCAATAGTATATGTTAATAACTTAGTGATAACTATTGATGATAAAAATGATTTAAAATACTGATATTCAGTATCTTGAGTGAAATACTTGCAGGTATGGCACCAAGATACATGAACACCAGTATTGAGAGTAAAAATAGTATTTTACTCTCAACGTTATCAGAAGTTTTCGGGGATAAAATGAATTTTGCCCGAATAAGGTTCTTTGGCTTATTTATTATGGCTCTTTGCAAAGTCCAAACCGTATGTTTTGAGAAATTGGCTACCAGTTTTGAGAATGAAGTGAAAGTAAATTCATCACTTCGAAGGATTCAGCGCTTTATGTCAGATTATCTGTTAGATACCAATCTGATAGCTCGATTAGTTTTTGCACTACTTCCGCATAAACCGCCCTATCGTCTAGCGATGGATAGAACTAACTGGAAATTTGGTTCTGCAAACATCAATGTTCTGGTTGTTGCAATTGTTTACCAAGGTGTTGCGTTCCCAATCCTGTTTACGATGATGCCTAAATTTGGCAATTCATCAACAAATGAAAGGATTGACCTGATGAACCGCTACATAGGATTGTTTGGCAAAGAGAGTATTGATTGCCTGTTGGCAGACAGAGAGTTTATTGGAGAGCATTGGCTGGGTTATCTTAATGCTAATCGAATTAGATACCACATTCGCATTCGAGATAATTTCTGGGTCGACATTCCAAGAAATGGTCATCGGGTAAAAGCTTCATGGTTATTTAATAATATGAAAATCAATCAATATGCTTTTTACAGCGGGATTGTTTATGTCAACGGCCAACTCTGTTATCTATCAGCTTCGAAAGTCAAAAACAAAAAAGGCGTACCTGAATTTCAGATTATTGTTTCCTTTAACAAACCTGAGCAGGCGCAGTCATTGTATAAAGAACGATGGCAGATTGAGACTGCTTTTAAAGCTCTAAAGTCAAGTGGGTTCAACATTGAGGACACACATTTGACCGAAATGGAAAGGATAAGCAAGCTCTTCGCTCTATTTTTTGTCGCATTTGTTTGGGCGTACAAAGCAGGCATATACTTGAATGAAATTTGCCCTATCAAAATTAAAAAACATGGTAGAAAAGCAAAGAGCCTTTTTAAATATGGTCTGACATTCCTTGCTAATGTGTTATTTGGTAATGATTTAGATAAATTTAAAGAATGTTGTAAATTTTTGTCATGTACTTAGAATTTGTTGATTTTGTCTACACCATAGGTATCTAACATCCAACGGATTAAACATCCGATCTGTGGATAATAGGCATATTCGGGTATGGAGTCGTTGTATAACAAATCAGAGGGCTTTAATAATTTCCCATGTTTCTTAATCCTAACCAAGGTTGAATCGATGCGCTGGCGGGTCAGAATACCATTTTTGTTTTCGGTTCCATAATTTCCATCAAGTGCATTTGAATACCCTTCCCCGAAAAATCGTGTTTTTATATTTCCTAATTCACTAAGTGTGATGATATGAACCATTTCATGAACACCCAGATAATCCGTTTTATTCATTACGCTATTGTAGTATGGCTCCAGATGAAACGTAAGATAAATATGTTTTTTAAATTTATTGAGACTTGCAAAACCACCACCATTTGTCCCGATTTTTTCCTGAGCTTCATCCGTATTGTAAAGAAATATCTTAACCTTTGAATCAAAATGGGTATTTAGTCGCTCATTGATAAAATCAATCACCAGCTCCTGCTCGTTTATAATGGCCTGAATGCTTGCGGAGTCCGGTGAAGTAGATTGGCTATAATTCAGGGGTCTTGTATACAAAATGATTCTTTTGCTCTTTGTTATAATCCACGGTCCTTTTATATCTGCTTTCCAGGCGCTTAGGCTTAAAATCAAAATTAGTAATATAATTATTTGTTTCAGCCCCCCCTGTATGTTTGCACGCATAACCGCTCAGTTTTGTAAAGAATTAAAATTACAAAATACTTTTTACTTATAAATGGTGTGTACAATTTTTGAGAGCATCGGCAGGGAATAACCGCTGTGGTTATTCATAAAAACTGAAAGAGCTGTAAATGCCAAATGTTGGAAGGCATTCACAGAACGTGCATTTTAAGTGCAGATTTAACAAAACTTAGTTTTGCTATAAGCGATTGTAAAACCGTCCCCTCAAAAAAAGACCCTCTGATAATTTGATGATAATCAGAGGGTCTTGGCTTAATTTTGTAGCCCCAACAGGACTCCCTGCCTGCGTGTCTGCGTCAGCAGTCAGGCAGGGAACCTGTATTTAATTTTAGTCTGTATTGTTTAAGCCATCGTCTTCCGGTGGTAGATTTGAAATAAATTTCAGGTTTTCTGGCAGAAGGGTAGTCGTGGCATTGCTCAGAGTACAGTAATTTCCATGGTTTGAAAGCCTTGGTATATCTGTTTTTCCCAGCATTATGTTCTTTGAGTCTTCGTTCTAAATCCGAAGAAATACCGATATAAATTTCGGCGTTAATGTCGTTGGTAAGAGCATATAGATAAACCATACAAAGAAGGCTCCCTTTTATGGCAGCCTTTGTAGCCCCAACAGGACTCGAACCTGTATTTAAAGTTTAGGAAACTTCCGTTCTATCCCTTGAACTATGGGGCCTTCTTTTCAGGCTGCAAATTTCGATATTTTTTTCCATTCTAACAATCCTGATTTTCATTAACAAGCATTTTAAACGCCTTATGCCATAATCTTCCTTTTTTAACCTCCGAAATCCGTATTTTTGTTTCTTACCCTAATACCTGTGTTATGATGATGCCCCGGATTGGATTTGGATACGATGTACATGGCTTTGCCGATGATAGAGAATTATGGCTGGGTGGAATTAAGATTGACCACGAGAAGGGCTTATTAGGCCATTCGGATGCCGATGTCCTTATTCACGCTATTTGCGATGCGCTGCTTGGTGCTGCTGCCCTGGGCGATATCGGAAAGCATTTTCCGGATACTTCTTCCGATTTTAAAAACATCGATAGTAAAATTCTTCTGACTCACACCATCAAACTGATATCCCAAAAGGGATATGTCCCCGGGAATGTTGATGTCACCATCGCTCTGCAAAGACCCAAAATTGCTCCCCATATCGAAGCCATGCGCAAAACACTGGCCGGAATTATGAAAATGGATGTGGATGCTGTTTCCATCAAGGCCACTACCACCGAAAAGTTGGGCTTCGAAGGCCGCGAAGAGGGTGTTTCTGCCTATGCCATCGTAATGATTTTCCCTGTATAAGTTTAATAATATCCATGGATGATTACTGTAATGCATTATGAATAAACCATATATAGCACCGCCTTCGTTAAAACCGGGGGATTTGATTCGCATTCTGGCTCCTTCAGGATACATACAAGCCAATAAAGTGGATGCCGCAATCCACAGCTTGCATAATGCAGGATTTATTACACTGGCATCGCCTACGGCCTATAAACAGCATTATATTTTCTCGGGAACGGATGAAGAACGATTACTTGATTTACAAAATGCTCTGGATGATCCACAATGCAAAGCCATACTGATGACTCGCGGAGGATATGGGCTGCTTCGTATTATCGACAGACTCAATTTTGAGAAGTTTCATCAATTTCCCAAATGGATTATTGGTTTTAGCGATATCACCGTTTTGCATTCGCGACTGCATCAACTAGGTTTTCAATCATTGCATGCAACGATGTGTGCCGGGTTTTATGAAGAAGATACCTCGCCGGAAACCCTCCAAACCTTCTTCACGGCTTTGAAAGGCGGGGTTTTGAATTATACGGTACCTTATGATGCGGCCAATGTTTTGGGAGATGCCGACGCGGTTTTATGTGGTGGAAATGCTGCCATGCTTTCTTCACTTTCGGGCAGCAAAGATGACATCAATACGGATGGAAAGGTTTTATTTCTGGAAGAAGTGGGGGAGTACCTGTATCGTTTCGACCGTATTTTTTATACACTGAAACGCTCCGGCAGGCTCGAAAACATCGCAGGACTTATTGTAGGCGGGCTGTCGGATATGAAAAATGGCGACACTCCTTTTGGCAAAACGCCCCATGAGCTCATACGGGATATTCTGGGCGATAAAAAGATTCCCATTTGTTTTAATTTCCCCGCAGGACATATTTCTGATAATCGTGCCTTGATTTTTGGAAGAAAAATTCAATTAAAGGTCGATAAAAATCAATCACATATTATCTTTGTGAATGATTAAAAAGTACTATCTATGGCCGAACATAACGAACTGGGAAAGAATGGAGAAGAGCTTGCTCTTTTGCATTTGAAATCTTTGAATTATGAAATTTTAGCCACGAATTACAAAGCGGGCCGCGACGAGCTGGATATTGTAGCCCGTGATGGCCAGATGTTGGTTGTGGTGGAGGTTAAAACGCGGGGCTCGGCTTTCTTTGGTGAACCCGAAACCTTTGTTTCGCGGCAAAAGCAAAGGACAATTATACGGGCGGCCAATCATTTTATCGAACGGAAAAACTTCTTCGGCGAAACCCGTTTCGACATCGTTTCTGTATTAGTTACGCCAAAAGGAAATCAATTGAATCATATAAAAGATGCTTTTTATCCTTTGGTGTAGATTTGCAAAAAATCATGTTAAATTTTCACCCATTGACGCATTTAGTACTAAGTCCTCAGGAATATTGTCAAAGTTTAAGTCAGATATTTTCTTCTCATGCTGACCCTCATCGTGCGGCAGCCAAGGAAAAATATATGCGTAATCTGTTTTCTTTTTATGGATTGCCTTCGCCTGTGCGTAAAGCACTGCAAGCCGATTTCGTTAAAACCTACGGAAAACCTGCTGCTCATCAGTGGAAAGAAATTGTTGGTCTTTTATGGAAAGCTGAGCAGCGTGAATTACAATACGCCGCCCTCGAAATAAGTCTTCCGTTTATGAAAAAGGCATCGCCGCAGGATATTTTCTTTTTGGAAGAATTGATTATTTCCAAATCGTGGTGGGATACGGTGGATGGATTGGCTGCTCAACATGCCGGCGCTTATTTTAAAAAATATTCGGAGCGGATTCCTGAAATTACAGAGCGCTGGATGCTTTCAGGAAACTTCTGGCTTCAACGATCCTGCTTGCTGTTTCAGTTGAAGTATAAGGAAAAGACGGATTTTGACTTGTTATCCTCTTTCATCAATCGATTAAAACCGGATAAGGAGTTTTTTATTCAAAAGGCGATTGGATGGTCGTTGCGTGAGTACGCTAAAACACAAGCAGAAACTGTGAGAAGTTTTGTTGATGAAGCCGGTATCATTGGTCTGGCACGCCGCGAAGCCTTAAAACATTTGTAAAAAAAAGGCCATCCGGGGGATTTGGATGACCTTTAAAAGCAGAAAAATGGTTTGATAACTACTTTACGGCCGGATGACGGTAATAGATTTTACCAACAATCTTCCAACCGTCCTCGAATTGATATAACGACAACCAATCGGTAAATATTTTCTCATTGTTACGCCAAAGTTCAAGTTTTACGATAGCGGCATCACCCACAATATCAAAATTCAGATATTTACAGAGAGTTGTTGGCGCATTTTGAAGGCTTTCCGGATTTTTTACCCTTCGCTCGGCAGCTGATTGTATCCAATTGTAAATCGGAAGTTTTTCGAGCATATTATTTTTGATAATCAACAGATCGAATCCCGGATGAAAACCTTTACGGGCTTCTTCCAAATCACCATTATTGTGAATGGCTTCAACATAGGCTTTATCGATAAGACTTTTGATGGCCAATTCATCGTTTTGCGCTTGTGCGGTGACGAACAGTGATAAAAAACCGGCAAAAACAAGAATAAAATACTTTTTCATGGTGTGATTGTTTCAGGTCAATTTTTTTCTAAATGTAAGAACAATATCGGTACCACGATCTCCTTGAATATTGATGCATTCCCAATCTGATATGAGGCTTTCGATACGGTTTTTTATTCTTTGGACTATAGCATCCTCTAATGAATTTCTTTCCAGCATTTCTACCCGAAATTTTAAAATGCCGGGACTTCCGGTGATGTTTACATCAATATTCAATTCGTGACCGGGTTCAGGTTTTGGGACCAAAATGGTGATTTCCTGCATTGGCTCTGTTTTTTTTAGTCAATTCAATAAGTGTACCTGAATTGATAAACAAAAGAATTTCAATAACTTGTGAATGTGTAACCAGTCATTCATCTTGATAAATGTCCGATGGAGTAAAAGCAAGTGTTCGTTATCGTACAGCAAATGAGGGTATTGCAATATTGAGGGATACCATTATCTTTGCTTTAAGACTTTATACCATGGATAAACGAAAAGAAGGACGATATTCGAGAATTTATGAGCAATTGAAGGGCTTATTAATCAAAACTTCAAACCCCGAAGCCCGTATGGCTACCATTTGTGCGGTACTCCACCATAAAATGGATGATTTTTTCTGGACGGGTTTTTATTGTCTTACAGAGGGTCAATTAATTGTTCGTACCTATCAGGGGCCGGTGGCATGTCAGGTTTTGGCTAAAGATACCGGGGTTTGCTGGGCAGCTATCAATCAGGGTAAAACTATGATTGTTCCGGATGTTGAAAAATTTCCGGGCCATATCGCCTGCGATTCCCGCTCTAAATCTGAAATTGTTGTCCCATTATGCGATAAGAATAAAAAGATTGTTGGCGTTTTAGATGTTGACTCCGACAAATACGAAACTTTTGATGAGATGGATGCCCTTTGGCTTGGTAAGATAGTTGATTTGATATATGAGCGTTCATAGCCTCATATCGTCGTTTTTCAGAGTATTGATTTTTTCGGTACTGTTGACTTCCTGTAATGTCATTTCTAATAGTGAACCAGAGGAGGCACTCGATTTTATTCATCAGCGCCAGGAAGGATTGGTAGAACCTCTTTTTACCTATCTTCAGAATATGGAAGTTTATGATTCAGCACAACTTGAAGAAGCTTACCGTTTGGTTTTAAACATTGCTGAGGGTTCGCTGGATGAAATTCGGCAGATGCCTCCCCCCGAAGGTGACACCGTATTTGTTTCGGCGGCCATTGAATTATTTTTTCAATACCATCAGGCTGTTATCATTGAACTTGATAGTATGAAAACACACATATTACGTTCAAAAACAGGACATCAATACACCGTTTTTCACCGTAGTTTGAGTGAACGTATCCGCGAAGCGGAGAAAAATTATATCAAGGCACAAAACAATTTCCGCCGTGAACACGTACCGCATTGGTCTCCCATAAAGGCCGATACCCTTGAATTTTCAGCCGATTCGATTCCTCATTAACCGATTGATTTCCTGAAGGTTAATAACCTATGAAGCGGAACTGAAATCAGGAAAACCGTTTCTTTTTATTCGACTTCAATTTTTCGTGATTCGGATCGAGCCGAGAAACCCGGTGTGTACAAGCATTGTGCTGTAGCATATCCTGCATTGTAATTACCTGATGCCTGCACAAATACGGAGTATTCGATGATGTGTTTTCCCTTGGTTAAAAAATCGAAGAAGAAATCGCTGCTTGCATCACGGCTTACCTGATAATAATTGCCGCCACTGCCCCAACGATAGCCCGAGATCACATCCACAGGTTCTACACCCGAGGCCCGGAAATCGCGCAAATGAACAAAATCAAGACTTCGGTCGCTGCTCATTATCAATCGAATGGTTAATTTATCGCCTTTATGAAGTTTTTGATTTCCGGTAACAGGTACAAGTATTTTTCCCGTTCTACTGTTTTTTTCGAGATATAATTCCCGTCGGATTTGAAGCCCCGTCTGCTGACTCTCAACATTTGAAATGTCATCGAAATATTGAAGGTAGACAGCTCCCCAGGCGATACCCGAATCGGGATTGATAATTTTTAGTTCAGCAAAATCGTCAATCGACTTTTTACCGGTATACACTTTTTTAAAATATCCGGTACCAACCTGAGCATTAGCAGGGATTTCAAGTGGTTTACCGGAGGTTAGAATTTTGATGCGTTTTCCGGTATTCAGTAAATCGCCGCCACCGCTCATCAGGGCAAATACGGCATCGGCTGTGCCGGGTCCATTTTCCCACATTCGGGTTTGCTTTTGTTTAAGAAGCCATTTTTTTAATTCATTGGCGGCCTTCCGATTCTGAACGATTTTCTGGAAAGCTTCAATTAACACAGACTGCGATTGAACGGCAAATGCATTGCGGTAAGCACGCGCATTTTCACGCCAGAACATTCCCATTTCCTGATCAGATAATGAACGTTCCTGCAAAGATTTCATGATGAGGCCGGCCGTTACCTGATCCTTATGTTGCCATAATGCAATGGCCATCAATGCCTGAAGATAGTTGTCCTGTTCTTTCCAGTTTTTTGTGCATAATCCAAAATAGTGGTCCATCATCTTCGAATATTTTTCATTCAAAGGAAATTCGCCGGTCAGTTTTGTGCGACTATATAAATACTGCACATGAACAGGGAAAAGCATATCGCGGTAGTTCGCGGGTTTTTCGCGGGTATAATCATCCATCATTCGTTCATCAAGATAATTTACCGCATCCTCAATGGTGATTTTTAAGTCGGGATATTTCTCGGTTTTAATAATGCCGTTTTCGAGGAGCTTACTGATTCCGGTGATGATTATTTGTGTGATGTAGCGGGAATCAGGCATTCCTTCGAACCATGAAAAACCACCATTGCTCAGTTGCATTCTGCTGAGGGTCTTCAGATTTTCTGCAATATCGTTCTGCAAACGGTTGTGATTAAACAGCTCTCCCAGATTTTGTCTTTGTTCTGTTTCAATGATAGCATCAGCAACCCAGGGGGATTCATTCAGTAATATCTGTTTCAGTGATTCATTTTTATTCAATTCCGACTTTAAATCACCGGGCGTGGCTTTCCATGATGCAATAACCTCCTGAATGCCCGGATTGGATTCGGCGATATAATTCGCCAGCCAATTGGCATATAAAGCCCTGAAAACAGCATCTGCACTTTTGTATTCTGGAATTCGCA
Source organism: Bacteroidales bacterium (assembly GCA_030656615.1). GTDB lineage: Bacteria > Bacteroidota > Bacteroidia > Bacteroidales > TTA-H9 > JAUSOY01. The sequence goes on from JAUSOY010000005.1 coordinate 8,995, forward strand.
GCCATGGAAGTGCCTGTATGGCGTACCAGGCCGGGTTAGTGGCAAACTCTATGGTCAGGCGTGTATTCTCATCCCCGGTAACTAATGGAGGGAGATTGGGTCGGAATTCGGAAATGGAATTGGGATTAACGTATAGCGGTAAGGTGTTTGTAAGCCAAACTTTCCCGGGCAGAACGGCAATGGCATCTTCCATCGCATCTGTATAGGTTTTTGTGTGGGCTTCTATGGTATACACCAGCATTCCCGGCCTTGCATTTACATTGAGCCACTCCTCAATCGTCTGTGTTTCACGAGGCAGCAAGAGTAATTGCTTTTCTTCAGGAATTTTCCCCATGATATCTTTTGAGGCATTTTCTCCACCGGGATATCGGAATCCAATATTTAATCTGCAGGGAAGGGTATCATCTGTTTGGTTGATGACGCGTACGGCAAATTTAATCTGATCGCCTTGACGAAGAAAGCGGGGTGCATTGGGTAAAACCATCAGAGGTTTGCTGGTAGTGATTTCCAGAGTTTTTGAGCCGTTGGCCATATCGGGGGTATGGGCTAAAAGCATAAGCTTCCACTTCGTAAGAGCATCCGGTGCTTTAAACTGCAGAACAATATTTCCGGAGTCATTCGTGCGCATAAAAGGATAGAAAAATGCCGTTTCGGCGAAATTCTTTCGGATTTCGGGAAGGGGTTCTGATTGGGTAGAGACTTCCTTGTCTGCTTCCATTACTGCAGAAGATTCCACAACCATATCATCATTCATCTGCATAATAACTTCTGGATTTCGGGACGATTTTGAAAGCCCACCTACCATTCGGAAATCACCCCTTTGGTTCATGTAGGAACCAATCCCATACCAGTTGTATTGATTATATCCTTTATCAGGAATATCAGGCAGTCTGATTTCTTCTGACCACCACTGGCTTGCATGGGCCTTGCCAAAATTCCCCATACTTTGCCAGTCAATACTGTTCTGACGCAGCTGAAAAACGCGGATATTCCACTGATGAGGCATAAATGCATCCAGAGAGGCATCGTACATACATCCGAGTACTTCTGCATTCTTAATCGTTTTTCCTTCCGATTTCAGGGTAAATCGGTATTCGTTACTGCTGCCTGGAAGTATGTTGCTGCGAAAATGCCTGGTGTGAATTTGTAGTTGTTTTGATTTATCTTCAACAGTAAGGTTTGTTTGTCCTGTGTAGAAACGCCCGTTTTTCACCATGAGATACCGGAGGCTGTGGATTCCAAAGTCGTTTTCGGGAAAATTTACGTTGATTTTGATTTGATTATTCTGAAGTGTTTTCCATGTTCTTTCAGTGATTCCATCGGGACGAATTACTTCGAAAAGCATTTTTGCATTCTCGAAGGAAGATCCCAACAGCACACTTACTTCGGAGCCAGCTTCCGGATTTTCGGAAGGCCACACAACCCATTCGGGAGTTTGGTAAGGATTTTTTGTGCCCTGAGCATCATAAAGAATAAAATACTGTTCGCTTTCCCCAACTTTTTGCTTGTCTTGCAATACAGTGCTAATGATTTTATATACACCGGGTTCCCATTGTTGCATTTTAGATGGTTTAAAAAGGCTGTCAGCAGGCATACGGAAGTTTTGAAACCAAACCCTTCCACGAGGGATATAATTGCTGAAATTGGTCATATTCACTGGCAACCAATCGCTGTACATTTTGATGATATCGTCATCGATGGTCTGTAAAGTTTCAACAAAAACCGGATTATTTAGTGGAGCTTCCATGCGGATTATCTCAATGCTTCCACCCAATGGGAGCGCTTTTCCGGCGAGGTTATTCACCTGGATTTTCATTTTTCCGGGATTCGCTCGGTCCACTTTTTCTTCAATGCTTATTCCGATGAGAATATTTTTTTCGGCGATTTGTAAATGAGCCATAGCTGAACGGGTTTCTCCACTTTCGTCACTAATACGGGCCTCAACCGAAAATGTATAAATGGGATTTGGAAGTTTCAGCATCTTATCGGGTAAAGCTTTAAAGCGGATTACAAATTCTCCCTTTTCGTTGGTTTGTGTTTCTCCGGAATAAATGACGGATTCTCCTCTGGATGGAATATACGAGCGCAGATAATAGTATGGATCCATCTGCGTACGATTTACACTAAACTTTACCATTGCTTTGGAAATTCCAAATCCCGCCAGGGCTTTTGCATCTCCCTTCAGAATTACAGAATCGCCGGGTTTGTAAGCCGAGTCGGGCGTCATTATTTTAACTTCAAAAGTAGGACGCTTATATTCTTCTACCGAAAATACCACTGATCCATTTTCCGATTGAATATTAAACCGTCCGTTAAGGCTTCCTTCTGGAAGGATAAACTGACCGCTAGCCGACCCAAAAGCATTGGTAAGCAGTTCCACATCCTTCACGTTTTGTCCATTCGCGTCCCGGAGCGTAAAGGTGATTTTTCTCTCTTTTTCGACACGATATGTATCCAGTTTTCCCCGAATGGCAATGGTTTTAAAATACACCGTTTGCCCCGGACGGTAAAGGCTTCGATCGGTAAAAATCAGGACACGGCTTATTCCGCTATTATCTTCTCCGCCCGGTCGGCGGTATATATTATCAAGGATAAGCGTATCGTTACGATACGTAATAATTTGTTGGTATTGGTGCCACTGCTTATCGCCGATCGGTTTCCAGATTCCGAAACCCTGTTCATTACTGACGAAAGATTGAACTAATTCATGTTTCCAGGCTCTTGTTTTGGGGACATATTTTTTCTGGTACAGACCGATAGTGGCTTTTGCAATGGGTTGACCTCCTTTGCGGTCCATCACCAGTGTCTGTGTTTCTTTGCCTTTTCCGCTGGTAAGGGCACTGAGGCTACTCACCTGAAATCCCACCAGGGAAATAATGCGTGGTGGATTTTTTTTCTCTTTTTCGGAGGATAAAAGCATCACATAATGGCCATTCTTCAGAGCAGGAATGGTAAATTTTTGATGGAAGATCAATGGCGAATTAAGACTGTCGGGAAGAAATAGAAGTGTTTTAACAGCCGTATATGCATCGAATTGTTTGAAGTTGTCTTCCGGATTTTTATTCTGCATTTGTTGAAATACATCCGGATGAACTCTTACCACTTTAATATGGATATTATCAATATTTTTATAATTTGCCTGAATTTCAAAATTGATGTCTGGCATTAGGATTTCATGAATGTCGAAGCTTAATTCCGGAGTCATTAATTGATGAAGCAGATGCTGACACAGACGGCTACCCCTTGATTCCGGGAAGCGATGAATGGCATTCTTACAGAGGTTTATGGCTTCAAATATTTTTCCGGGTTTTAAGGGGTCATTGATAATCAGCGAAGCCAGGGTATACTGGATTTCTGTACTCACCTCATCTGTATAAAATTTAGATAAAAGTTTTTCGAGGGAGACAACATATAAACTATCACTTTCTGTAAGGGTATTATTTTGGGAAACATAGGCCAGCCGTTGTAAATCCGTATCAACCAGACTATAAATGTCTTTTTGCTCAATTCTGAATTTGAGCCATTGCTGCATTATGCCAAGTGCCTGAATTGTAAAATCGTGGTTTAATTCTTTCGGCGATTTAATTTTTACAAATTCAGCTGCTTCATCGAAATAGTATGGATGATCGATTTGAAATTGTTTGACAGGGCGGGTTAGGCCCGATTCGGGATTCATGAAAAACTGAAAGGCGGTGTAGGCCAGAAAGTCGTACAGTTTTGGCTGAGCGTGAAATCCCTGCGCTGCCGTGTCGAGTATCGGCAGGTATTCGGTGGAAGCAATATTTTGAGTTATTTCCGGTGCCGTTAATGAAAGCTGATAATGAGCCGCAATGGTGTCGATAAGAATTCGGGCGTCCCATTCTTTGATGTCCTCCGGAATTTTACCACTTAAGCGGCTGCGTTGTAAAATCGACCAACGGTTTTGATTGTAAAACGAATAATACAATCCGCCCATAATGCTATGCAAAACCTGTGTAAGTGGTGGTTTTGATGAATCCAGAAGCTTAAGTGTTTCTGAAAGTGCTTTTTCATACGTGTCTTCACCAAAATCAGCATACATGCCATTGGTAAACATTAGTGCTTTAATGAGTTGAGGATGATTTTGATCGACCAGCGCTTGTTTCTTTATTTTTTCAACGATTTCTATTGCTGAGCGAGGCTGCCTCAGGTTTTTCAAGCTATCAGCCTTTTTCCATTCCTTGATATAATCGAAGGGTTTAGAAGATTTTTCAATGGAATTCAGTGAAGTAAGAGCAAAAAGCCCAAAACTGACAGAAAGCAGTATGAGAAAGAATATTCGTGTACGCATGGCTTTCGATTTTTGTTTTTTCAATGCAATAACAATACCAATTCAAAGGTAACTAATCAAATAGGGTATTTGTTTTCGTTTTTTCAAAAGATTACATTTGTTTTTGCCAAAAGTGATCCCTTGTAGCGGATAATTTTTTTACATTGAATCCAAAGTGCACACATTTGACTGACATTAAAAAAAGGTTTGTTTATGATCAAAATATATCACAATTCGCGCTGCAGGAAATCCCGTGCAGGATACGATTTACTAAAAGCTGCGGGATATAATCCTGAGGTCGTAGAGTATTTAAAAACCCCATTAACCTTGGCCGATTTTAACCGCATCCTCTCAAAATTGAATGTGCCGGTCCAAAATCTTGTACGGACTCAGGAAGAATATTTCAAAAAGCAATTGAAGGGTAAGAAATTTTCTGAGCGGGAATGGATACAGATATTAATCGAAAATCCTAAGCTTTTGCGCCGTCCGATTATCGAAACAAAACTTAGGGCTGTAATAGGCGACGATGCTGAGAATCTGGAAGATTTTATAAAAAATCTGGATATCCCTTAAACAAGACCAACAAATAGTGGTTTCTACTTCATTATGCCAATTACCCGGTTTTATAGAAATAATAGACATACCAAAATCAAAGCAAATAAAATCCAATCAACATGAAAACTCGTACCGAAAAAGACACCATGGGGCTGGTAGAAGTTCCTGCCGAAAGATACTGGGGCGCACAAACGGAACGTTCGCGCGGTAACTTTAAAATTGGCCCTGAGGCATCCATGCCCACAGAAATTATTCATGCTTTTGCCATCCTCAAAAAAGCGGCTGCTCTGGCAAATTTTGAGCTGGGGGTTCTGGCTGCTGAGAAAAAAGACCTTATCGCCCAGGTTTGTGATGAAATACTACGTGGCGATCTTTCCGGTGAATTTCCTTTAGTAATATGGCAAACCGGCTCCGGAACACAAAGCAATATGAATCTGAATGAGGTCATTGCGAACAGAGCCGAAGTACTGCACGGGGGTATTCTTGATGGAAATAAGACCTTTATTCATCCCAATGATGATGTCAATAAATCTCAGTCCTCCAACGATACCTTTCCTACGGCTATGCACATTGCAGCCTACAAATCGGTGATGGAAATTACGATTCCGGGTATCGAAAAATTGAGGGATACTTTGGCAGCTAAGGCTGAAGCCTTTAAAAACGTTGTTAAAACGGGCCGTACACATCTGATGGATGCTACTCCTCTAACACTTGGGCAGGAGTTCTCTGGCTATGTAGCTCAACTGAATCATGGATTGCGAAGCATGCGTAATGCGCTCCCGCATCTTTCGGAACTGGCTTTGGGAGGAACCGCTGTAGGAACAGGATTGAATACACCCAAAGGCTACGATGTTTTGGTAGCAAAGAAAATTGCTGAATTGTCGGCTTATCCATTGGTAACAGCTCCCAATAAATTTGAAGCTCTTTCGGCTCACGATGCCATAGTGGAGGCTTCTGGTGCTCTTAAAACTCTGGCTGTAAGCCTGATGCATATTGCAAATAATATACGTTTATCGGCTTCCGGCCCCCGTTGTGGAATCGGTGAACTTCATCTTCCTGAAAATGAGCCCGGTTCGTCCATTATGCCTGGTAAGGTAAATCCAACACAAAACGAAGCTTTGTCAATGGTTTGCTGTCAGGTGATAGGTAATGATGCTGCGATTGCAGTTGCAGGTACGCATGGACATTTTCAGCTGAATGTATTTAAGCCGGTTATGATATCCAATTTTCTGCAGTCGGCCCGTTTATTGGGCGATGCAGCAGTATCTTTCAACGATAATTGCGCTATTGGTATTGAGCCCAATGAAGCTTTCATCAAGAAAAATATGGAAAATAGTTTGATGTTGGTCACGGCACTAAATACCCATATCGGTTATGAAAATGCGGCAAAAATTGCCAAAAAGGCGCATCACGAAGGATTAACATTAAAGGAATCAGCAATGGCTTCCGGATTGTTATCTTCAGAAGATTTCGATAAATGGGTTGACCCATCAAAGATGACAGGAAGCTTATAAGATTATTGTTTTTAACGATTTATGCCGTTTCCTTTTTCAGGGAACGGCATTTTTGCTATTTTAGAAAGTGTTTTCAATAAACAATTGGTCAATGAAATTCAACAATTCATCCATAAAATCTACAGTTCATCGCTTTTAACTTTTTTCTACTTCACATCTTTTTCACTTTTGTACAATCAAAAGCACAGATTCGCAAGAATTGTCAATTATTTTGTAAACCTGATCGATAAATTTGTACTTAAAAAATACATTATGAAGTATATAGGATTATTTCTTTTTTTAATCATCTTGAATCCGCTGTACGCTCAAACGAAATTGTCGGGCAGTGTAAAATCAGGAAATGGGAAAACGATACCGGGTGTTAATGTTTACCTTAAAGGAACTTTCGACGGAGCCTCCAGCAATGAATCCGGAATGTGGTCTTTTAATACCGATGAAAAAGGACAACAAGTATTGGTATTGAGTATGTTGGGCTTTAAAACAAAAGAAATTGATGTAAATCTTTCCTCAGCATCGATGAAATGGGACGTAGTTTTGGAAGAAACATTCAATGCCCTCGAAGCCGTTGTAATTTCTGCCGGAACTTTTGAAGCCTCCGATGAACGTAAGGCCGTTATTTTAAAACCACTCGATATTGTCACAACTGCCAGCTCTGCAGGCGATATTTATGGTGCCCTCCGCACTTTACCCGGAACACAACAGGTAGGGGAGGATGGTCGATTATTCGTACGGGGTGGCGAAGCTTACGAAACCCGTACGTATATGGATGGTATGCTTATTCAAAATCCCTACGGGTCGCAAGTTCCCGATATTCCCGCAAGGGGAAGGTTTTCGCCCATGATGTTCACCGGAACTATTTTTAGTACCGGAGGTTATTCGGCGGAGTATGGTCAGGCATTATCATCAGCATTGGTTTTAAAAACTGCCGGATTGGCTGAGAAAACGCAATCAGGCGTTTCTATCATGAGCGTTGGTGGAGGTTTGTCACATACTTACCGTGCCGATAAAAATTCCATATCCGGAAGCATCGACTATGCTCATCTGGGGCCATACTTTGCGGCAGTAAAACAAAATCTGACCTATGATAAGGCTCCGCAGGGATTTTCAGGAAATGTAATGCATCGCTGGCAGAATGGAAACGATGGAATGCTGAAGGTTTTTGCTTCATTTGATATGGGTGATGTATCCATTCAATATCCTTCGTATGACAGTGTCGGAACGATTGTTCCGGTGAATTTATCGAATCGTTCGTCTTACGTAAATTCAGTATATACAGGCAGTCTGGGACCGGGGACCACCTGGCAGGCCGGTACTGCTGCCTCATATAATTTTGACGATAGGGCTATTGACGGCGATAAAATCAAGAATTCCCAAAAAGCGATACAGGGTCGATTTACCGTAACGCATGAGTTTTCTCCTCAATATCGCTTGAAATCGGGTATGGAATACAATCTGAATCACGAAATTCAGGATTATACAGCAAAAGCTTCAACACAAACTTATAGTACACTGGTGGAAGATCATACGCTGGCCGGATTTGCCGAGGCGGAAGCAACACCATCCATGGGTTTTGCCATTCGTGCCGGCATACGTTCAGAATATTCGAACCTGATTAACAAAGCCAATATAGCACCACGTTTGTCGATGTCGTTGAAGACAGGAGCCAATGCACAGATTTCCGCGGCTTATGGGCGCTTCTTTCAAACACCCATCAACGATTATGTGCGCTTTACCCATGATCTGGATTTTGAAGTGGCCAATCATTACATCCTGAATTATCAGTTTGCCGCCAACGACCGCATTTTACGGGCTGAGGTCTGGCATAAAACCTATGATAAAATGGTGCGTTACACCTCGCTCTATAATCCTGATCCCAACGCTTATTCTTCTGATGGATATGGTAAAGCCAGTGGTTTTGACCTGTTCTGGCGCGATCAGAAAAGTATTTCCATGCTCGATTACTGGGTTTCATATTCTTATACCGACACCAAACGCCTGTATCGCGATTATCCGGTTGAAGCAACACCGTATTACGTTAGCAAGCATTTATTGAGTATCGTTTCAAAATATTATGTCGGGAAAATTAATACACAGTTTGGACTTACCTGGACCATGGCTTCCGGCAGACCATTCAACAACCCCAATGATACAGAGTTTATGAACGGGAAAACAAAGCCTTATTATGATTTAAGTGCCAATGCCAGTTACCTAACAGAACTTTTCGGACAGTTTACCATTATTCATTTATCAGTAAGTAATATTACAGGTTTTGAGCCGGAGTATGGATTCCATTTTAGTTCAGCCCCCGGCCCCGACGGGCAATACCGTTCATTTGCCATTAGTTCACCGGCCAAGCGGTTTATCTTTCTTGGTGTTTTCATTTCAATCGATTAATTATTTAAAAACCCTATTAAATTCTACAATTATGAAAACCAAAATTATTTTTCTTTTTGCCTTGATGGCTCTGTTTTTAAGTGCTAATGCACAAAGCGTTTCTTACGATTCGGCCATGATTAAATCAATCCGAAAAATTCATAATCCGGAAAATGCGGATAAACTCATTGATTTGGCCGGACGCTTCGAACGAATTGCACAGGCAAAACCTGCCGAATGGCTGCCTTTGTATTACAGTGCCTACTGTTATATTTTTCAGGCTTTTGCCGAAAAAGATGGTAAGCAGATCGATTTAAATGTGGATAAAGCCCAGGTTCATATCGAAAAAGCCATGGCGATGGCACCTACCGAATCAGAATTACTGGTATTACAGGCCATGGCATATCAGGCACGTATCGGGGTAAATCCAATGATGCGGGGAATGAAATACTCCGGTATGGCTGCCGATGCTCTTGATATGGCTGAAAAACTCAATGCATCCAATCCCAGGATTTATTTTATCAGAGGTCAATCGGCCTTTAATACGCCCAAAATGTTTGGCGGTGGTAAAGATGCTGCAAAACCTCATTTCGTAAAGGCCGCATCTTTATTTGAAAAGGAAAACATGGAGAATCCCTTGGCCGTTCATTGGGGACTTGAAGCCAACGAACAAATGCTGATGGCCTGCGAACAGTAGGTAGCTCATAAAATTCCCTTTAAAATCAGCAGTGTGTAAAACGAAAATTATTGAATACGATTCATTGGATTTGAGTTTTAACTGCTGATTTTGTACCTTGGTCTTTTAAATAAAAATGGTATGAAAGGATTGGTCTTTACAGAATTCATGGAAATGGTTGAACAAAAGTTTGGTTTTGTCATGGCCGATGAAATCGTTCAAATGGTTCAGCCCGCTTCAGGTGGTGTGTATACAGGAGTTGGAACATATCCCAGTGAGGAACTCGTTGCTCTTGTAGTGGCTCTGCATAAAAAGACCGGAATTCCGGTTCCGGATTTAATAGAAGCCTTTGGACGTCACCTCTTTTTATATTTTTTAAGTACGTTCAGTCACTTTTTTGAAACGGATAAAAACACCTTTAGTTTTTTATCCAAAATCGAAGGCTACATTCATGTGGAGGTAAAAAAACTCTATCCCGATGCTGAACTCCCGCATATTAAGGCGGAAATTGTTGATAATCAGCTGATATTGTTGTACAAATCCAATCGTCGGTTTTCAAAACTTGCCGAAGGCTTAATGAAGGAATGTGCAGTCTATTATAAAGAAAACATCGATATACATGCGGAATACCTAAAAGAAGATGGATCAGAAGTGAAGTTCACCTTAATAAAATCGTAAAATGGACGAGTTAGAAGCCCTTAAAAAGATATTGGAAAGAGAGCGTCTGGCCCGTAAGGCAGCAGAGCAGGTAATCGAGCAAAAATCCCTTGAAATTTATCAGGCCAATCAGCAGTTAATACAATTGAATGAGAGCCTCGAATCGCGAATTAAGGTGCGAACGATGGAAATTGAAGCATCTCACCATGAAGTGTTAAAAGCGAAAGAAACTGCCGAGAAAGCTACCATGGCCAAATCAATGTTTTTATCGAATATGAGTCATGAAATCCGTACTCCTTTGAATGGCATTATCGGAATTACTGATCTGATGGCCGGCGTTAATTGTAATGAAGCCATGGATGAAATGCTAGAAAAGGTGAAGGCTTCGGCGGATAATCTGCTCGAAATCATTAACGATATCCTGGATATTTCTAAAATTGAAGCCGGAAAGATATCATTCGAAGCCATCCCATTTTCTTTGTCTGATATGATGAATACCATTGAATCAACCTTCGAACAACGGTTTAAGGTTAAAAGTCTTGATTATGATTTTTTACTCGATGAATCAATTAATTACCACGTCATTGGTGATAAAACCAAATTATATCAGGTAATGAATAACCTCATCGGAAATGCTATAAAATTTACTGAAACAGGAAAAATTGATGTTTCCATCAAGATTTTGTCTCAAACCAAAACACGGGTATGGCTTAGGGGAGAAGTTTGTGATACGGGAATTGGAGTTCCTGAAGACCGGCAAGATATGATTTTTGAACAATTCACACAATCGGATGTAAATACAACCAGAAAATATGGAGGCACAGGTCTGGGGCTTTCAATTACAAAGCAATTCATCGAATTACAAGGCGGAGAAGTGGGATTGATTAGTAAACCTGGATATGGTTCTACTTTTTGGTTTGAAATCTCCTATGAAAAAGGTGAAAGGATTAGTTCTACTAAACTAAAATCCCCGGTATGTCTTGATTATAATTTTCAAGGGAAAAGAGTATTACTGGTGGAGGATAATAAGATCAATCAATTCGTGGCCCTTAAATTTTTAAGCATGTACAATCTTGTGGTCGATGTGGCCAATAACGGCATTGAAGCGCTGGATTATCTCTCGGCACACTCTTATAATATTATCCTCATGGATCTTCATATGCCCGAAATGGATGGTTTTGAAACGGTATTGAATATCCGTAAAGGAAATGTTGGGATTAAACAACCTGATATTCCTATCATTGCTCTTTCCGCCGACGCATTTACCGAAACTCGCGATCAGGTGTTGGCGGTTGGTATGGATGATTTCGCTACCAAACCTTTTAAACCGGCTGAATTTCTTTTAATCCTTGATAAATGGCTGAATCATGAAAAATAATAACCTACCCGATTTTATTTTAAGTAACCTATCACTGGGAGTTTATTTGCTCGATGAGAATAATCACCTGCTCTATTTTAATGAAGCCTTCCGATCACTCTTTGGTGCCGGGGATAATTCTATTGGATTATATGTTGGCCATGTGTTATCCTGTGGTTTTGATTCTGATAACAAAGAAGGTCAGGGTACGCATTGCAGATATTGTGGCTTCTCAAAAGCGTATCAGGAAGTACGTAAAACAGGGAATCCTTCTTTACTTCAGAAGCAGGTACTCAAGCAAACCAATACAAAAGGTGGTATTTATTATCTTGAAATATCGGTGTTTCCTATGCCCGAAAACCGTTTGCTTGTTTTTGTAAATGACCAAACCCACGAAATGGAAGGTCTTGTTAAACGGAGCATTCTCCAAAACAACGATTTAATTCTCTGATTAAACATCACTCCTGCTAATTATGGCTTTCGCAGTTTCATTCAAACGTATATTATAAAAATGTTATGCATATTAAAGTTTCTCCTAAAATACTTCAAACTCATATAATTATCATATTGATGTGCGTTGGCATCGGATTAATTATTTCTACCATTCTTCGTGAAAGTTTTCAGTGGAAATTTTTCATCCCCAATGCACTCTTTGGAATTTTAATTGGATATCCACTTTTTGTTGGCAACGGCTGGGTGTCTGTTTCTGTTTCAAAATATTTCCCCTGGACTCAAAAACCCATGAAAACAATGATTTTGAGCTGGATAGGAACCGTTACCTTTTCATTCGTCTGGCTGGTAATTATCAACTGGAGTCTGATTAATTATTGGAATGAAGAATACATAAGCCTTCGTCAGGTATTTCAATACGCTTATTTTACCATCATCATCGAAATGCTGGTGGTGATTATCATCTCGCAAATCTATTTTCTCAGGCACTTTTTTCAGTCGTGGCGAAAACTTCTTGTGGGAAAAGAAGCGATGAAGCAGCAGGCGCTTCTACAACAGTTCGAAACCCTGAAAAGTCAGGTGAATCCACATTTTTTATTCAATAGCCTGAATGTACTTACCTCTTTGGTAGAAACGGATCATACAAAGGCGGTTACATTTATCCGCAGACTATCTGACGTTTACCGTTACGTACTCGATAGCCGCGATAAAGATATCGTTGATATTGCCACCGAGATGAAGTTTGTAGAATCATGGTTATATCTGGCAAAGATGCGCTTTGGAGATGCGCTTGAAACCAGTATAAATATCCGTGGTGGTGATTTTGGCGTTCTGCCCTTAGCCATGCAGATGCTCGTCGAAAATGCCATCAAGCATAATGTAATTTCTGCTACCCGCCCCTTGCACATACATATTTATGATGACGAAGACGCATTAATCATATCCAACAATCTTCAAATCAAGTCGAGCCCATCGGATGGTTCCAATCTGGGCCTGGCAAATATTACCGAACGCTATCGTATCGTATGCGGAAAGGAACCCGAAGTTCTTAATCTGGATAATGAATTTACCGTCCGCTTACCTAAAATCCCTTTAAATTTGAACACAGATGCTAAAATCAACTCCGACAATGAATATTCTCGTAGTTGAAGATGAGGGACTTGCTAGTAGTCGTTTATGCAAAATGATTAAGCAATGTGCTGCAGATGCCCATATTTTATTTGTTGCCGATGGTGTAGAATCATCCCTTAAATGGCTGTCAGAAGGTGGTAATCCCGATTTGGCTTTCTTTGATATCCAATTGGGTGATGGTTTGAGTTTCGAGATATTTGAAAAGACAAACATTTCTTTTCCAGTGATTTTTACCACCGCCTATGACGAATTTGCTCTTAAAGCTTTTAAAGTTCATAGCATCGATTATATACTTAAACCCATCGTTAAAGAAGAGCTTGATGCAGCCATTCAGAAGTTCAGAAAATTTCATTCAGGAAATGCTGTCAGCAATGATTCCATAAAAGAAGTGATAGAACTCATCCGGCCTTCCCGAAAATCCCGCTTTCTGGTGAAAGTAGGCGAACACCTGCGGAGCATAGCAATTGCCGATGTTCACTACTTTTATTCGAGCAATAAATTTACGTTTCTAAATACCGATGATAATAAGCATTACGACTTATCTCATTCGCTTGACGAGATTGAGCAAATGCTTGAACCCGGAAGTTTTTTCAGAGTAAATCGTCAATTTTTGCTTAGTCTTAAAAGTATATCGGATATTGTAATGTACAGCCAGTCGAGGCTAATCATACGTTTGCATCATCCTTCGGATGAGGAGGTGATTGTTAGCCGCGAAAAAGTCAGTCTTTTTAAGGAGTGGCTCAATCAATAAGTCACAGGCGATTTAGATTTTATACTTTTGCAGTGTGAATTGCAAAGAATTAGATATAACACCGCTGGGAGCCTGGACCAAGGGTCAGGATACTCCACTGATAATTGCCGGACCATGCAGTGCCGAAAGTCACGGGCAAATGTTGGAAATCGCCAAAGGACTTGCAGAAATTCCTGCTGTACGTATCTTTCGTGCCGGAATCTGGAAACCCCGGACGCGTCCCGGACAGTTTGAAGGAATGGGAGTAGAAGCATTGCCTTGGCTCAAGGAAGTAAAAGAACAATTTGGTTTTCTTACAGCGGTAGAGGTGGCAAATCCACAACATATCGAAGCGGCATTGAAACATGATGTGGATATTTTATGGATTGGTGCCCGCACATCCGTGAATCCGTTTACCGTCTCCGAACTGGCTGAAACTCTGAGAGGAACGGATGTAGGTGTGATGATTAAAAATCCGGTCAATCCCGATATACAATTATGGATGGGAGCCATCGAACGCTTTCATGCAGCCGGCATACGGAAACTGGCCGCCATACATCGCGGATTTTCCTATTTCCGAAAAAGTCCCTTCCGCAATGCACCCATGTGGGAATTGCCTATCGAATTGAAACGTATCTGTCCGGCCTTGCCCGTCATTACCGATCCCAGTCATATTTGTGGAAATACGTCCATGTTGCTGGCTGTGGCTCAAAAAGCCCTCGATCTCGAAATGGACGGACTGATGATAGAAACCCATGACAATCCGGAGATTGCCCTTACTGACAAGGAACAACAAATCACCCCGGCAAATTTAAAACTGCTTCTTTCACAGCTTATTATACGAAAGAAAAGCGGAACACCCAATTTTCAAGATAAACTCGAACAAATGCGTTCCGAAATCGATCGCCTAGACCATGAAATGCTAGAAATCCTTTCGCGGCGAATGGAAATTATTGATGAAATCGGTCATTATAAAAAGGATAATAATATTACCATTCTTCAGTTAAAGCGCTGGCGCGAAATGCTTCAGGAAAGAATAGACAGCGGCCTGGCAAGCGGACTTTCAAGACCCTTTTTAATGGATATGCTACAGTTACTCCACGACGAAAGTATACGGAGGCAAGAGGTTATTTTTAGAAATGAAAACGAAGATGCGAAATTGGATGGAGCCTAAGGTTTGGCATAAGTACTTCGCTGCGCTTCTTTCAGGAACACATCGGCAAGCTCAGTGCACCGCTCAGGGAGCGGAAATTCCGGACGTTGAGCCTTCCTCGGCTGACGCCCGGTAGGTAAATGTTCTGAACAAAGTAAAGAACGTATCGAAACGGCCGATGAGTTACCAAAAAAAAAGCCCTTCCTTCCCGGAGGGGCTTTTCAGATGTTACTAAAAAAACCTTGATTTAGAACTTGATAAATCGATGGTTTGAAACACTTCCCCCGGAGGTTTGTAACCGGAGAATATAGATTCCGGGAGATAGATGATGAATGTTAAGACTGAATTGCAAATCTTTTGAAGTAATAGCCTTTTCTATAAGAATATTTCCACTCATGCCATAGATTCGGATTTCCTGAACGAAATCGGTAGCGGAGCTTAATTCAATATTTAGAATTTCAAGGGCGGGTGATGGGTATATTTTTACAACAGGCTGTGGAACTGCACTTTGGCCAATGCCTGATATGGTATTGCTGTTGATGCTCATATTTATAATGGCATTGGGATTGTTTTCGCTGATGACCACCGGAATGGCCTGAGTATTCATTCCGTTCATTTCTGCCCAAATTTTGTAAGCACCAAAAGCGATGTCCCCAAAATTATAGTTGCCGTTCTCATTCAGTCGGCGGAATGCTAATACCTCGTTGGCATCGTTCATGATAAAAATATTCACCTTATCATAAGTGCTGCTTTTGAGTCCGCCATTGACTATTCCACCAATGTTTCCATTACCAGCCAGCAGCCCTGGTGCCGCGATCAACTGAATGTTGTATGGATTATTCGCCGTACCCAAGACGATGTTGGTGGCCTGTTGCCAGAACAAAACGTTTCCGTAATAGGTTGGCAGCCATGCTCCTGAATCGCCGTTTACACTGAAAGGAATGGCCTGAATCCTGTATGAGCCATCCGGTACAGAATCGAAATGGTAGGTTCCATTGGCAGTAAAGCCTGAATTATCGAACCAGCTGTTGGAAACCGCTGTTGAATTGATACCATAAAGCATGGCCATTCCATTGGTAAGCGGGAGATTACCGGCCCACACATTTCCCCAAAGATTCTGAGTATTAATACTATCGCCAACAAAAATGGTCTGGCTACTTGTAAACTGGCAACCGCTGATATCAACCGAATTCAGAGTTACCGTATAACTTCCGGCCGTGCTGTATGTGTGCGTAATATTACTGCCTGTTAAAGTAAGTCCGTCACCGGTATTCCATGTATATTGTGCTGATTGGCCGTTGATCATGTAAGCTGAAAAACTTGCTGAAAATCCGGATACGGTGTAAGTAAAACTGCTTTCGCAGCCTGTAATAACATTTCCTACATTGATTTCTGCACAATAGGTATCATAGCAAGAGGTATTTGCATTTCCTATGGTCAGGCAGACATTGTATATGCCAGGCTGGGCGTAAGTATGCAGAGGATTTTGCATGGCCGATGTCTGTCCGTCGCCAAAACTCCACGACCAATTCTGAGGATTTCCGGTCGATAAATCCTGAAAGTGATAAATTAAAGCTGCGGCGGTACTATCGGTTGTATAATTGAAATATGCCTGACATCCCGGAGGATTATTTCCTACGATCACCGTTTTGCAATACGTATCATTGCAAAGGCTGTCGCCGGTAATGTTAAGGCATACACTATATTGGCCAGCAGCTGTATAAATATGAACAGGGTTTTGTTGGGTTGATGAGGTGCCATCGCCAAACGACCAGCTCCAGGTATTCGGATTTCCTTGTGATTGGTCAAAGAAACTTACCTGCATAGGATTAACTGCTGTAGAATCAAAATGATACGAAAAATACGCCTGACATCCTGCCGGTGGAGTGTTAATGGCAATGGTCTGGCAATATGTATCAAAGCAACTACTGTCGTTGCGGCTGATGCTTAAACAAACCTGAAATTGCCCAAATGAATTGTATGAATGAATCGGATTCTGGAGTGTAGAAGATTGTCCATCTCCAAAATTCCAGTACCAGTTTTGCGGATTTCCTGATGAGGTATCGGTAAACTGATAGGTGGTGCTTCCATTCGGACTTAATGCATAGGTAAAGGCCGCCTGACAGGAAGTTGGATTTCCGCTGCAGATGTAAAAGTTGGCAGCCAGGTTCATCGCATTGGGCCCGTACTGAAGATATTGTGTAAAACTCTGAGAATTACAGTCGGTAACCGTCACGTTCATCACTCCGGTAGCTGAAACATTGGTGAAGAGGATGCTGTCAGCATAATATCCATCGGCATCGGTCTGAATAGTATTGTAGTAAAAGAACACAGTACCGGCAGCAGAATCGGAGTGAATAAAAACGTCGTGATTCGCCAGAGGCTGAGTGTTGATATCCCTGACATATCCACTGATATACAAAAGATTCTGAGCTGAAACGGAAAAAATGGTAAGGAAAAAGAGAAAGAATCCAAAGAAAGAGTTTTTCATCTGTATATTTTTTTAATAGGTTAGATGGAATTTGCCATAAAAAACATTCACAATGGGTATGTATGAATTCTTGTTCTCATGGCTCATTTCATTATTGAGTTTTTTGTTGAGTAATTCTGTTTCAACAGTGATACTATGTAAACAAGAAAAAAGTGAAAGGTTGCCTATAAAGCGAAAATTTTATTGAATAATAATTTTCATAATCTGCTGATGGGCTTTTTTATCACTGATTATCACATAATACAGACCATTTGACAGTCCATTAAGTTGTAAGGCCTCCGAAAACTGACCAGGACTGATATCCTTAATAAATACCTGTCGGCCATCCGGAGTAATAAACCTTAAGAGAATATTCCCAATATGATTTGCACTTGGTTTTATAAAAATCTGATCTCGTGCCGGATTTGGATACATCGAATTAATAATTCTCGAAATGGACACTGTATTTTCATCAATCCCGTAGGTAATACTCATTTCTCGAATTGTAAAAACAATATTTGATGCCGTAGGAGCGGCGGCTGTCAAAGTAAGCTGATAGGCTATGGCGCTTTTACCGGTATATTCGGGAAGAATTTTGTAGTCTCCGTAAGGGATGTTTTTAAATGAGAAATTTCCGAGCGAATCGCTGTAAGTGAATTTGAGTAGATTGTTGTTTGTTCCAAGTAAGAGTATTGGAATTCGTTGAGCTGGGTCGCTGGTGATGTCTGACAGATTATTCCCATAAAAAATTCCTCCACTGATATTGGCATAACCTTTTTGAATATCTGGATTAGCAATCAGCATGATTTGGGAATTAAAAATGTTTGTGTACAGGTTAATTTCCTGTGCCATGCTCCAAAGAGCTTTATTACCCGAATACGTAGGGAGGTATTTAGTGTAATTGTTTGAGCCTGGAAGGGGTTCAGCTTTAAGGATGTATCTGCCGGCAGGTATTCCGTAAAAGTAATACGCTCCAATATTGGAAGTAAACGTGGAATCCATCAAACTTAATCCAGTTGCTTTTTTTTGGTACAACCAAATCTGACATGGCCATGCAGGATACATCCCAGAAAATATTTGTCCGGCCAGTGAATGATACTGTCCGGGTTGTGCCATCACGGTCTTACAGATACTATCACCGCATTGAGGTTCATAACAACTGTACACGGTCAAACACACCTGATAATCGCCTTCCGTAAGATATTGATGGGAAGGGTTTTGTGCATTCGATTGTTGTCCATCGCCAAAGTCCCATTCCCATGCGATAATATTTTCGGTCGAAAGGTCTGTAAAATGAAAAAGTAGAGGATTTCCCGGATCGACTAAATACGAGAACTCCGCGTTAATATCAGGAGGTTGCCCAATCGTTATGAAACTGGAATAGGTATAGCTGCAACCGAACGAATCGGCAGTATATAATGTTACCAGAAAGTCGCCTGTTGTGTTGTATATATGTTGTGTGGTTTGTCCCGAATCGGTTTCGCCATCACCAAAATCCCATTCCCAGATTGTAGTGTATGGAGACATTGAATAGGCCGTAAAATCGGCTGAATTATTCGTTATAACAACAGAAAAGTAGCTTTGGCAGGAGTCGGCCGTAGGATAATTTTGCGGAAGGGCTTTTAAGGCCATTCCATTCGTTGCAAAAAATGTAAGAATCAGTAGTGTTGGAAAGTATTTCATGGCCATATTATTACAATTGAATTAAAACGGAGGCACGCATTCCAAAGGCAAAGGGTTTATCGGTGGTGGCTTTTTCGTACACCGAATTGAAGTAATATTTCAGGTGGGGTTCTAGTTGAAGGCTGAGCCCTTTACCAAACCACATATTGCAAATGGGTCCTGCGGTAAATTGCCAGTTAGTTTTTAGTCGGTCAGGACTAATATTCGTCATTGAAATTACCCTATTATTTCCGGCGTCATATGTAGGTTCTGAATTTGATGCATCTATCAGCAAAGAAAGTTGTGGCCCGGCTCTTAATCCGAAACTCAGGTTTTTCCATTCGGCGAAATCATAACCCATCACCAATGGGATCTGAAGATACGTATATGTTGAGGAGACGATGCTTTTTTCATTTTCGATTCTTTCATCGTAAATTGTAACATCGCTTAAATAGTATTTTGGTACAAGAACATGATTTTCGGCATCATACATAAAACTCATCGAATCGAGTTTTTGATAGGAACCAAGATATGATTGGTAAGCCATATCCCACTCTTCATTGCTGCGGTTATGGCTGATTCCCATTCCCATTCGTATGGAATACCGATGAAGCTGGTAGTTTATTTCAAGCCCGGCCGAACGCATATTTTTGGCATCAAGGCCAGTGGTATTAAAAAGCCATTCCGGAGTAAAAAATAATCCGGCAGAAAGACTTTGTTCGGGCCTGGTTTTAACACGGATAGCTGAAGAATTTGTTTCATCGGTTGTTTTAGGGAGCATCACCCGTAAATCAGTCTTTCGGTTTAAAAGGGTTTTTGGTACTAAAGAAAAGCGTTGCTCACGAAGAGGTATCATATTAATTCGCTGAAATTCAGCAAGAATTATGCGTGATGCAGGTTGATCAATAATCTCTTTTTGATTCGCTTGATTGTTTATAGGTTTATTTAGAGGTTGAAGAGGAAAATTTTCGTCCGGTAATGATGCTTCTTTGGTTAATAATTCGGTATTAGCTTCCTTATCAACACTTTGTATAGTGTTTTTATGTACAGGTAAAACGCTATTTGACGCTGTTTGCTTATTTTGAAATATGATTAGTATGCCCGAAATAAAAATTGCGACTATCAAAACGGCGGCAATGAATATCGTATTTCTAAACCACGGTTTTGAAATCGGTACGGGCACAGGCAGCTTACCAGCCTGATAGGGAGGAGGTAAAATCTCATGCCCATCAAGACGCTGCCGTAAATAGTCGTCAAAATTGTTATTAGCTTCCATAGTGTTGTAAAACCTTTTTACGGTTTAAAGTTTCTTCCATATATTTTTTAAGCAATGCTCTGGCTTTTAAAAGCTGGGTTTTGCTTGTGCTTTCTGTAATTTCCAGAAGACTGGCTATTTCTTTATGCGAATAGTCTTCGAAAATATAAAGATTGAAGACTGTGCGATATCCATCCGCTAAGCGTCCGATGCAGCGATGTATTTCATCTGTATCAAGACTATTGAAATTTTCAGTAGAATTATCCGGATGTTTAATTTTCATTGGATTAACTGTTTCGAGGTCGATAAGGTGAAGGCTTTTGTCTTTATTTCGCAGATAATTAAGGGCTTGATTAACGATGATTCGGGTCATCCAGGCTTGAAGAGCGCCTTTGTTTCGGAATTCGAACGAAGGGAGGTGTTGAAAAACTTTGATAAAAGTCTCCTGCAGCACATCCTCCGCCACATCTTGCTGAGGGATATACCGTAAACATATGCTCAGCAAACGGCCGGCATAGCGGTAATATAAGGCCTCACAGGCCTTTTGATTACCTCTGATACATTCCT
Source organism: Bacteroidales bacterium (assembly GCA_030656615.1). Classification (GTDB taxonomy): domain Bacteria; phylum Bacteroidota; class Bacteroidia; order Bacteroidales; family TTA-H9; genus JAUSOY01. The sequence goes on from JAUSOY010000005.1 coordinate 29,833, forward strand.
TAACGAGGGATTGTTCTGATTCCATAGCTATGTGCTATTAAAATAACACAAAAAAACAGGAAGGTTGCCTGAAGAAGTGAAATAATTATCGAAATTCTTAAAATAATCTTAAAATGTACCCGATTTCAGATTCCAATCCGTAAAAATGATGGAATTATTGTCTGCGGAATTCATGGAATTGAAAAATCATCCGTCAGCTGCAATCGTTAACTTTTTTCACTCGGGCATATTTACTTCTGGAATATTCGCTATTCATATTTAATGGCTTCGGCCGGAATAGAAACGGCTGCCTTCCAGGTATGCCAGCTGGTAGTTAACAGAGCGATAGACAATGCTAACATTCCTGATAAAAGATATATGTCCCAGCTAATGGGTATATGGAAGGCGAAATTTGCCAGCCATTGTTGCAATAACCAGGTTCCTGCCGGGGCAGCAATCAGGAAAGCAATGGCAACCAATACTGTAAATTCCCGATATAACATCCTCATAATAATATTGTTGGGAGCTCCCATAATTTTTCGGATACCAATTTCGCGTGAGCGGCGCTCAGTAACAAAAGAAGAGAGGCCAAGCAAACCCAACAGTGCAATAAAAATGGATAATATCCCTGAAATACGAAAGATACTGGCGGTTTTCTTCTCGGCTGAGTACATTTCCAACATATTCTGCTCCAGAAAGCGGAATTCGAAAGGATTTTGAGATCCAAGGGTGGCCCAAACTTTTCCTGCGTGGTCAATGACATTCTGATTGTTTATTCCGTCTGTTTTGATGGTCAAGTAATATCCGGGTCTGTCCTGAAGAAAGAATAAAAGGGGCTCTATTTCATTATGCAAGGATACGTAATGGAAATCCTTCACAACGCCAACTACTTTGGTATGATAGCGTGCTGTTCCATCAAGTTCAATATCAAAATCGATCTTTTTACCCAGAGGATTATCGGTCCAACCCAACTTACGGGCGGCGGCTTCATTAATAATCACTGCTTTTTGGGCATCGGTACCCATTCGGGGGTCAAAATCACGACCCATAATTATATGATATTTCATTAACCCAACTTGGCTGGTATCCATCAGAATCCAATTAAGAGCCATATCCTGCATTTTTTCTTTTTGTTCGACTCTTACAACGGAAATGGCGTTTACAGATCCCGGAATTCCATTAGAGGTTGATACCTCAAGAACGTGTGGATTTTTTAGTAATTCATTACGCATCACCGGAGCTTTTTTTCGGAATGTAGAATCGGTAAGTTCACATATCATAACATTCTCCTTTTCAAATCCCAGTTCTTTATTCTGCAGGAAATATATTTGTTTGGCTACTGTAATGCTGGCCATTATCATGATAATTGAAATTACAAACTGAAAAACAACTAGGGTTTTACGTAAAAACCCTTTACTGCTTCGGCCTTTTGTGGTGGTGCCTCTTAATACAACCATAGGTTCAAATGATGACAGATATAATGCAGGGTAAGCGCCAGAAATAATCCCGGTAATAATGGCAATTCCGGCAATAATACTTAGCATAAATGGCTTAAACATCAGGCTGTAACTTAGTTCTTTGCCACTAAGTTGATTAAATGAGGGGAGTAGAATAAAAAGTAATGCCAAAGCTATTATTGTACTTATTACTGATAGCAGCATGGATTCGCCGAAAAATTGAGACATAATCTGTAAGCGGTGTCCGCCAACAACTTTTCGGATACCTACTTCACGGGCACGGGCACTTGAGCGGGCCGTGGCCATATTCATGTAGTTAATGGCTGCCAGTAAAAGGATAAATACCGATACCCCAAGAAAAATCCAGACATATGATTTATTGCCGGTCGGTAGATCCCCCATGAGATGTTCCCGATGGTGGGTACTATCTAAACGGGTGGTCATTAAGTTAAAGGATGCGTTGATTTGCTTTCCGACAGGTTCCATAAACTTCGTGTAAAATGCCGGAATCCGGTCATGAATCTGCTGGATATTACTGTTTTCGTTTAACAGGATGTAGGTATAGGCTCCAAGATTCCAGAATGCCACAGGCTCCATTGAATTAAAACGTTCGGTACCAATTGCGTTTCCAATGGTTACCGTTGAGATCAGTCCATCAAATTTTAGGTGGGAGTTAGAGGAGCAGTCCTTGACCACTCCGGTAACCTTAAGGTTCCTTTTTTGCTCGGTCTGCACACTGAGCCCTATCGGATTTTTATCCCCGAAGTATTTTAAGGCCATACTTTGGGTCATAACAATGGAATTTATATCCTTTAGTGCATCATCCGGATTCCCGTAAATGAACGTATGATCAAAAATGGAGAAAAGGGTGCTGTCGGCGTAAAATATCCTCTTTTCGGTAAACTGATTATTTTCATAACTCAGTCGGATATTGTCATCGGCATAAAGGCGGACAAAACTTTCGACTTCAGGAAATTCCAGTTTAAAAGCGGGCCCCATGGGCGTAGCAGCCAAGGCGAAACGGTCGTGTTTTCCACTAATCGTAAAATCAGATTCTATGCGATAAATTCGTTTATATTTATTGTTATGCTGATCGAAACTTAACTCATCCCATACATAAAGCATGAGAAAAAGGGCTGTAATAATACCCGCCGATAATCCGGCAATATTGATAAAAGCATAAAACCGGTTTCGTGTTATACTTCGAAAGGCTGATCGCAGGTAACTATAAAACATTGCTCCTAATGATTAGAAAATGAAAGATTAAAGGGCAAATTTCCGATTGATGTTTTCGTTGATAATCTGACCATCAAACAGTCGTAATATGCGTTGTGAGTATTCAGCATCACGCAGGCTGTGTGTAACCATAATGATGGTCGTACCGGCTTTGTTTAATTGGTCAAGGAGTTCCATAACTTCTTCGCCATGAGCAGAATCCAGATTTCCCGTGGGTTCATCCGCTAAAATCAGTCGTGGCTTAACCACTACGGCTCTTGCCACGGCTACACGCTGCTGCTGCCCACCAGATAGTTGTAGAGGAAAATGATTCCGGCGGTGAGCAATATTCATTTGTTCCATCACCTCAATTACCCGTTTTTTACGTTCCTGGCTGCCAATGCCAAGGTACAACAGAGGTAATTCGATATTTTCAAATACACTCAGGTCTTCTATCAGATTAAAATTCTGGAATATGTAACCAAGGTTTTGTTTGCGGAGATTGGCCCTGCTTTTTTCAGGAAGACTTGAAACTTCCTCATTCATAAATTGATAGGAACCACTACTACAGCGGTCAAGCATGCCAAGTATATTTAGAAGTGTCGACTTTCCACATCCGGAAGGCCCCATTATGGCTACAAATTCACCTTCTTTTACTTCTATGCTTACACGATCGAGTGCCGTCGTTTCAATTTCGTCGGTGCGAAATATTTTAATAAGCTCGGAGGTCTTTATCATAATGTTGCTTATGTGATTACTTATAGAAGACGCAAATTTTTATTATTTGTTACATTTCGTGATGCTTAAAAAGGTTAAATTCAGGTTAAAGTTTATACAAAGCTTTCTGGTTTTTTTGCTTTTCGTCGATTGCACTTACCTTTGCTTGGATTAAATCTCAACGAAATGAAGGTTTTTAAATTTGGTGGTGCCTCTGTTAAGGATTACGGGGCCGTACAAAATTTGGGTCGTATTCTTGATATGTATTCGAGCAGCCCTTTGTTGGTGGTTATTTCTGCCATGGGAAAAATGACCAATGCGCTTGAATTGTTGTTGAATTTGGTGTTGAAAGGCCAGAAGGAAGACGCCAAACAAAAACTCAGCGAAATATCTTCCTTTCATCTTACCATTGCTTTTGAATTGTTTGAAGATAAAAATCACCCCGTTTTTGAAATCATTCGTAATTATATACAAGCACTGGAAGATTTTTGTAATCAGGATGAATTTCTTCCCTATGATATTCAATACGATAGCATCGTTTGTTATGGTGAACTCTTGTCAACAGCCATTGTATCTCAATACCTCAACGATACATCCCGCACCAATGTTTTTATGGATGCCCGAAAGCTCATCGAAACAGATAATACCTGGCGAAATGCCCGGATATTTTGGGATGAAACAACAGAAAAGATTCGAACTGATGTTCTTCCCATTCTTAGTAAAGGAAATAGCATTGTTACTCAGGGATTTATAGGCGCTGATAAAAATGGAAATTCCACCACACTCGGGCGGGAAGGTTCCGATTTTTCTGCTGCAATTTTTGCCTTTGCGATCGATGCGGATGATGTTACCATATGGAAGGATGTGCCCGGTGTACTGAATGCTGACCCAAAGTACTATCCAAATGCCGTAAAGCTGGGTGAAATTTCTTATGAAGAAGCCGTTGAGCTGGCCTATTACGGCGCCACCATCATCCATCCTAAAACTATTAAACCACTCGAAAACAAACAGATACCTTTGTATGTGAAGTCTTTTATAAATCCTAAAACCCCGGGTTCAGTAATTCAGAATCCGAAGGATGATTACCAAAGTACTCCATCTTATATTTTCAAAATTAATCAGGTATTAATTTCCATTTCGCCCCGTGATTTTTCATTCATTGCCGAAGACAATCTCAAGGAGATTTTCGAAGTGTTCGGGAAATATGGTTTGCGTATCCATTTGATGCAGAATTCAGCTGTCAGTTTTTCAGTGGTGACGGATGATACGGAAGGAAGAACCTTGGCGGCCATCGAAGAACTGATGAAGCAATACCGAGTACGCTATAATACCGGATTGATGTTGACCACTATACGTCATTACAATCAGGAGACCATTGCAAAAGTATTGCAATGCAGAACAATATTGCTCGAACAACGAAGTCGTGTTACGGTGCAGTTTGTAACGGCGGAATCTTCAATCAGGGATTTTTAGGAAATCGAAATAGGATTCTTTAACAGTTTATTCGGAACGTTCGTCACTCCAACGACTAATATTTTTCTGAATGTATTTGGCGATACGATGATATTCTCCTTTATTGCGGATGATACGATCGTGAAAGCGTTCCTGCCAAACCATGAAACCGGGTGTTCTATTTAGTAGATTTATTTGTTTGGTAGCCGACGATTTAAACCCGGCAACAAAAGATGAAATGGATTTTGGTGGCCTGTATGCAACACCGTAATTCTTTATATCTGTCAATGGAATTATACCATAAATTTCAGGGTTGTTCTCAAAATGATGGTTTATAGATTGAATGGATTCGACCGTTTGGGATGCCATGCCAGCTTGAGACGCACGGCCGTGCGTCTCAAGCTGCGAAATCGGATATTCGATATTATTTTGAGGTACCGGAAGGCCGTGCGTCTCAAGCTGCGAAATCGGATATTCGATATTATTTTGAGATACCGGAAGGCCGTGCGTCTCAAGCTATGAAATTGGTATAAACCGTTGTTTGTTTATACAGGGCGGGAATAAAATCTATTTACGGCCTTGCATACACGTTTTATTTTGCTTTGGTTGATGGCGGTATAAAAGGGCAGACGTAGTATGCATTCCGAGAAATTTACGGTATTGGGTAATTCGCGGCCATCGTGTTTATTAATGAAATAGGGACTTTGATGCAGCGGCAAATAATGAAAAACAGCATGTATATCCTGAGATTTTAAGAAATCGAGGAGGGAATTTCTTTCATCCTCATTTTTAGCCAAAATATAAAACATATTGCCATTGACGTGAGCATAATAGGGAATAACAGGAAGACGGATTTTACCGCTATCTTCCAGGGGTTTCAATAGTTTATAGTAAGATTTCCAGGCGTTTATGCGCTTTTTTTGGATTCGCTTAAATGCACTGAGCTGGGCAAAAAGAAAAGCAGAAACCATTTCAGACGGAAGAAAAGAAGAGCCTAAATCTACCCAACCGTATTTATCCACTTCGCCCCGATAAAATGCGGCACGATTTGTTCCTTTTTCCCAAATAATTTCTGCCCTGGCAGAATACGTCTCATCGTTAATGCTCAGCATACCGCCTTCGCCGGAAATGATGTTTTTCGTTTCATGAAACGAAAAAGTACCAAACTGTCCAATGCTGCCCAGTACCTTTCCCTTGTAATAGCTTCCGATGGCATGGGCGGCATCTTCAATCACCATCAGATTATGTTTACGGGCAATATTCATAATGGCATCCATATCGCAGGCGATGCCTGAATAATGCACCACAACAATGGCTTTGGTGGACTGATTGATTAATGCTTCGATACCGGCCGGGTCAATATTGGGAACATCAGGCAGGGTATCGGCAAAGCGTATGACGGCTCCTCTCAATAAAAAAGCATTGGCCGTCGACATAAAAGTAAAGGATGGCATGATTACCTCATCGCCGGGCTTTATTTCGCTGAGGATGGCTGTCATTTCGAGGGCATCGGTGCAGGAGGATGTCAGTAAACTTTTTTTGAAGCCAAATTCCCTTTCAAAAAAACGGTGACATTTCTTTGTAAATATTCCATTCCCTGAAATATGACCGGAAACGGCCGCCCTCACAAGATTAAAAATCTCGCGGCCACTATAATAAGGTTTATTGAATGGAATTTTCATTTTTATCGGTTTTTCCGTCGGCTAAGGTAAGAATTCATTCTTTTGCGATGAATACCGTACCTTTGCATCCAATATAAAAAAGCATGTCCCAACGATCATTTTTCAGAGATATTGCCGGCGTTTTCAGCAGTAATATAATGGCCATGATGGGTATTTTGCTGATTAGCGTAGTACTCGGCCGAATTCTGAAACCGGAGGGTTATGGTGTGTTTACCGCTATTTTCGTTATTCCACAGATTGTTCTCGGAATAATTCAACTGGGCATGGGACGTTCGGCAGTCTTTCATCTCGGCCAAAAACTATTTTCTGACGATCGAACCGTTTCTTCCATTTTGTTTATTTTGATTTGTACCAGTGTTTTCGGAGTGTTGGCCAGCAGTGCAACATACGCCATCATCGATAATCCAAATTATAAATTAATCGATATTGCAATTATTTTGATGGGAGTGCCCCTAATGCTCGCTAATATATACATGGGTGGTATTTTTATAGGTAAAGAAAAAATCAGGTTGTATAATATAATGCACTGGTTACCCGTGCTCATCAATCTTGGTTTTATTTTAGTGATTGTCTGGGGATTCGGACTGGGAGTTACCGGGGCATTATTGGCAATGATGCTGGCAACGCTCATCGTATTTATTTATGCCCTGAGGATAATTCGCCGCAGTTTCACCATCCGTTTACGATTTGATAAAGAAGCGATAAAAAGCCTGGCCGGGCTGGGGTCTGTTTATGCCCTGACTTATTGGATGTTGTATCTGAATTATAAGGTTGATGTTTTGATATTATCACAAATGCTTCCCCATCAGATGGCCGAAGTAGGGTATTATAATCTGGGTGTCTCCATCACCGAACAATTATGGATTTTACCGTATGCCGTGGGCGTTGTTGTAATGAGCCGAACGGCCAATTCGAAAGATACCCAAAGAACGGTGGAAACCACGGCCCAGTTGCTGAGATTTCTTGTGCCCATCGGGATTATGGCCGCATTGGTTTTGTTTTTAGTAGCTCCGCTCGCCATTCCCATTGTTTGGGGTCAGGCGTATGAGCCAAGCATATCCATCGTACAATCCATACTTCCCGGTATTATTATTTTCATTGTTTTTAGGGTTCTCGAAAGTCATTTTGCCGGAATGGGTAAGCCCTGGATTACGGTTCTGATTTTATTTCCTGCCGTAATTCTTAATGTTCTTTTAAACCTTCTTTGGATACCCATATATGGTACTTTGGGCTCGGTTTGGGCAACCAACATTAGTTATACCCTTTCAACCATCGTTTGTGTGGGTGTATTCTGTCATATAACAGGAGCAAGGGTTGTTAATCTGTTTATTATCAACAGAACCGACATAAAATTGATGGTGGAATTCGTTCGCAAAAAATGGAAATCAAGAAATAATTCCTGAACCCAATAATTCTTCCTGATCATACCAGGCAGCAAATTGTCCGGGGGTAATACCCCGCTGGGGCTCTTTAAAAACGATAAATAATCCGTTTTCTCTGAATAATAGCATTGCTTCCTGGAGAGGCTGACGGTAACGCACCCTGACCAGTAATTCATACTGCTTGCCAGACGTTGGATTTAACTGCGTTGTAATATGGTGAATTTCTTCAGGCAAAATGTGCAATATGCTTCTGTAAAGACCCGGATGATCCTGCCCCTGACCTACGAAAACCAGATTGTTAACAACATCGGTTTCGAGTACGAATAAAGGTTCGAGCTTACCACCAATGTTTAATCCTTTTCGTTGTCCAATAGTCAGGAAATGTGCCCCCTGATGCTTCCCTGTTAACAGACCGTCTTTTTCAGAATGCTGATAGGGTTTCGATAAATGCAAAAGGTCTTCGTTTGATAGCGTTTCCGGCTGCAAAACGGGGGAATGGGAAGGGGGATAGGCGAAAGATTTGGCAATTTCGATGACTTTTCCCTCTTTCGACTTGAGTTTTTGCTGAAGAAATACGGGTAAATCCACTTTTCCTACGAAACATATTCCCTGCGAATCCTTACGTTCAGCAGTGGCAAGGCCCAGTTCAGAGGCAATTTTTCGTACCTCGGGTTTCAATAAATGACCAATCGGAAAGAGTACTTTTTCGAGTTGTTGCTGCGAAAGCTGACAAAGAAAATAGCTCTGATCTTTTCCCGGATCGCTCCCGGCTAAAAGATGATGGGTCGTTGTTCCGTTTTCAGTAGTTTCCGTTTTGCGGCAGTAATGACCCGTAGCGAAATAGTCGGCACCAAGTTCCAATGCTTTTTTAATGAAAGGATCGAATTTTATTTCACGGTTGCAGAGAACATCCGGATTGGGCGTACGGCCTTTTTCATATTCGCTGAACATATAATCCACCACACGTTCCGAATATTCTTTACTAAAATCAGCTTCGTATAAGGGAATATTCAGTTTGCGGGCTACCAGACGTGCCAGCAACAAATCATGCTCGGCGGGGCAGTCGCCTTCGAGCAATCCGGTTGTATCGTGCCAGTTGACCATAAAAAGTCCACTAACCTGATATCCCTGTTGCAATAACATCCAGGCCGCCACGCTCGAATCAACGCCTCCGGAGAGGCCTATCACCACATGTTTTTTAATGGTTTCCATTTCGCTGCAAAATTAGGATTTTTAGCGCTGTCAGCTCTACAGTGGCTAATTAATTTGATTACAGTCATTTATTCCTGTTTTTGCATTTTAGGCTCTTGACTGAACTTGAAAGACAGTACGTTTCATTCTCTGTGCATTAATCTAGAGAAACAGTATATTTCTTAAAAATTATTAAATCATGTGTTTAAGGAGTTTCCCTTTGAAAGAGTCATTTGATGAATGCTATAGAAATGAATAATAATAGTTAGTTTTACCTAAAAAAGGCATAATCTATTACGTTTAACCAAAAATATATGAATCGGATTTCGTTATTGGTTTTCGCCGCTCTGATGGCAGAAAGGTTTTTGATACAAACCTCAAGACTAGCCAGAATGAAATCCGGCTCAGCATAAATCATTGGCCACCGGGCTTATACCTGGTGAGGGTGGTATTAAAGTCGGGCAGTGTGATTGCAGGGAAAATTTTGAAGGAGTAAAATCCCGGGCGTTGAGCCTTCCTCGGCTGACGCCCGGTAGGTAAATGTTCTGAACGAAAGGAAGAACGTATCGAAACGGGCGTTGTTGGTATCGCTCCATTCGATACTCCACTCGATGACTCGTGGCACACTTCAGCGAGTTCAGTGCACTGCTCAGTGGAACTGTTCAGGCACTTCGCTTCGCTCAGTGCGACAGTTCCGGGTTTAGCGTTCTTATCTTTTAGTTTTTAGTTCACTGTGCACATCTGTTTTCATCATTAGTGTCATCTGTGGATTTGTATTTCCTCAGCTTCTCCTACCTCGTAATTCGTAATTGTTAATTCGTAATTTCTTTAATTCTCTACTTCACTCCATCACTTCATCACTTCATCACGCCATCACCCTTCACTATAATATGTAAACAGTCTAAACAGCGATTTTAAATATCAGAAATTCAAAATATAACAAGCATCTTGAATATTTCATATTTTAAAAACGACGAAAAAATTTAATAAAGGGGGGGTTACCTTTTGCCCGCTCATCATATTAATTGTATTAGAGCCAGTATTTTGCCCAATAAGAGAGTTTGGTAAAATTAAGGATTAAAATGAATGTATATGATTATCAATCAGCGAATTACCCCCCCCCCGTGCAAATTGTGCACGACCTGCGGCTTTTACTTTAGGTAATAGGGTAGAATTCGTTATCCATTTTTGGCTTGCAAAGGCTGGTTGGTTTAGATTATCCTTTCTATTCAGAAATGGTTTTTTTGAGCCAGGGCATATTTGAGGATCATCAATTTTAGTTTCAAATATCAACTAATATTACGTTTTGCTTTAGGTTTGAATAAGTTAGTTTTAATAATTATATACAAATTAATATGAAAAATAAATTCATTATTGCATTATCATTTAGTGTAATTGCAACAGTAATAATGTTTCACGCATGTTCAAAGGATACCAACAGACACGAAGAGAATAATGGTAATTTTAAGACTTCTGACACCTGTCTTGTTAAAGTAGCTTATATTGATCCAAATGGGATTGTTACCTTATCAGTGACCGATTCTATAATAGTAAATGCGTTTGAAAGCGCTTTGGATCAGTATTATAAAACTCAAAATTCTAACTATATTTTTAATATTGATTCTTTGCAGTTTAAGCCTTTTTACAATCAGGCAGATGATACTGTTAATATTAAGTTACGTCAATATTATCTAACACTGTACGGAGTTGTATCACTTAATGCTAAGGATGTACTTAGCGTTCATTCAGCAATTGAACTTATACGTATTGGGGATGATTTATATGTAAATAAATGTTCGGACGGAGATGGCCCAGGTATAGTTATTAAACATTCGTGCGAATCAGTCCTTCCATGCACAGGTTGTGGGTTTACGTATGCATGGAGTTTTTGGTTTTTTAATGGAAAAATTACCGGCTGTGTATGTACTAGTGGTGAGGGAGTATGTACACATAAAGTCGAACGTACCGTAAGTATTTCACTTTTGTAAATCGCATGACCGGTTTTTTACCAATCAGTCTATAAAGCCGTAAATTTGGTATTTGTATTAAGAAAGCTTGTCCATAGATTTATTCTTTCTTATATTATCTTTGGCAAGCTTTCAATTGTTGCACGATATAAAATAATATAGTATGATAAATTTGAAATCAATAGGGTTTATTTTAGTTTGCCTGATGTTGATGAATGGCTATGCCCAAAAAGTAGAGATTGCAAAGAGAAGCTCTAAATTGGATTCCTGGGTTTTTAATATAAATCCAGAACGCATTAAAAAGCTGTTAGTTGAAGATGTGGATGTTCATATGACAAAAACACATCTTTTGGTAAGTCCAGATGGAATATATCAAATGGAATTGCCCGACGGAGATACTAGTATGGCTGCCGTAAAGACTTTTATGAAAAGGGTTTATCCGGATAATTCATTAAGAAATTTCGACGTGATAAAATCTAATTATATAAGTGGGGATACTACAAAAAAAGGTAAATTACTTGTTGTATCTTCAGTGGTACCCCCTTCCGGTACGAAATTGCAATTGCTTCCACCCGAAACACGAATCGATAGTATTAAAATTGTTAAAATTAAGCATGCATGGTTTCTAGCAGCTTCTGGACAATATCAATCACGAAAAATTGGGATTTATTATCGTCTGCATAAGTCCGGGGAAAGGATTTTTTTGAAATATGATAAGAGACCAAGAATGCAAACAAGTAGTTTTTGTTTGCAAAGAGATCCCAAATTTGATTGTGTACCTATTTTATCATATGACTTTACATGCTATTGTGAGGGGACACTACCCCCGAAATACCTATGTAATCCTGATATTGAAGCATGGTATGGAATTGGTGGCATCTCCAATTACGGATTAGAATCGTTGCTGAATTCTGAATCTTTACTCCGGAAATAGTAATTCAATGGTGGGGTTTATCCTCACCATTGTTTTTCGCAGGGTATGCTATCCGCTTGTTGAGCTGCTCCCTGAGCTTGTCGAAGGGGGGCCGAAACGAGCACAGGCGAAGTGAAGAACGTATCGAAACGGCCAGGGATTGAAGTTCAATCTGCTCATACCGTTTTTGTGTTTTATGCTGTTTTTATCAAGCTACTACAGAACAGGAAGGGATTTTTCCCGAACTTTGTATTTCCAAAACCAAAACCAATGAAAATCATTTCCCGATTCATTCTTATTGCCTTGTTGTTGCCCCTCGTTTCAATGGCACAATACACCAACGTGATGATTACTGACCAGAATAATCCCTGCGAACCCAGCATCTTTGTTGATCCTTCCAATACCAACCGCATCATTGCCGGTACCATTATCGACCGGTACGCTTATTCCGATGATGGTGGATACACATGGACCCAGGGGCGTTTAACTTCCTCTCATGGCGTTTGGGGAGACCCCTGCTTGTTGGTTGATACCGCCGGCGATTTGTATTATCTGCATTTGTCGAATCCTGCTGTAGGAAACTGGATAGACCGTATCGTCTGTCAGAAATCAAGCGATAACGGACAAACCTGGAGTGATGGAAGTTATACCTTCCTTAATGGAACCAAGGCTCAGGATAAACAATGGGGCGTTTTTAACCGCGCTGATAATTCGTTGCATGTCACCTGGACACAGTTTGACGATTATGGAACTTCTAATCCTGCTGATAGTTCATTAATCCTTTATGCACGCTCAGACGATACCGGTTTAAGTTGGAATCCTGCCATACGCTTGAGTCAACGGGCCGGTGATTGTGTCGATAGCGACAATACCGTTGAAGGTGCCGTTCCGGCCATTGGACCAAATAATGAAGTGTACGTTTCGTGGGTTGGACCGCTCGGACTGATGTTTGACAGAAGTCTCGATGGTGGAAATACCTGGATGCAAAACGATACGCAATTGCTTGATATCCCCGGAGGATGGGATTTTAATATTCCCGGCATTAACCGATGCAATGGTTTCCCCATTACTGTTTGCGATCTCAGTGGAGGTCCCAATCATGGTACCATCTATATTTCATGGGCCGATCAGCGGAATGGAAGCAGTGATACAGATATTTGGTTGATTAAATCGACCGACGGAGGCAACACCTGGAGTGATATGAAACGTGTAAATGATGATGAACCGGGCAAACAACAGTTTTTCCATTGGATGGCCATTGACCAAGTGACGGGTCATTTATGGTTTGTTTTTTACGACCGCCGTAATTATACCAATAATCAAACGGATGTGTATTGTGCCGTTTCAAAAGATGCCGGAGAAACCTATCGCAACTTCCGGATTAGCGAAAGCCCTTTTATACCGACCTCCAGCATTTTCTTTGGCGATTACAGTTGTATTTCAGTACATGATAACGTCGTAAGACCCATATGGACACGTCTTCACAGCAATAAATTGTCGGTGTGGACGGCCATTATCGACGGACTTACCGTGGGACAAACGGATATCGTCGATGAAATGTCGCCCCGTCTTGAGCAGAATTATCCCAATCCGTTTACAAGCAAAAGTGCATTCAGCTTTAAGCTGCATAAACCCGCCCGGGTTAGTTTGATTATTTATGATTTGTTTGGAAGGGAAGTAGCGCGGTTAATTGATAATCAATACATGACCGAGCTTAGAAATGTAATCGAGTATGATAATGCTTCCTACGGTCTTAAACCCGGAGTGTATTACCAGGGCCTTATCAGTAATGAGAAAATGATGAAACGCAAGATTGTTATTGCGGAGTAGATTTTTGAAGTGTCGAAAGTCCAATGCCGAAAGTCAAAGGTCAAAAGTCCCATGTCAAAGGTCAAAAGTCAAATGTCAAAGAGCAATTCCCATCATTCCATGTTCACGACCTTCCACTTTCGACTTTTCACTTTTAACGTCCAATGTCAAAAGTCAAATGTCAAAGAGCAATTCCCATTCGACTTTCAACCTTCGACCTTCAATCTTCGACCTTCAACCTTAAGTCTATTTATATCCGTAATTCTTAGTTGAGTAAATTTTCTTTTTAAAAAGTTAAGCTGAGATTGTAACATTTTCAGTTTCGATGCGTCTTTAGAAACGTTCGGCATGCAAAAACGATGGAAACTTTTTTAGTGAAAAGTGTTTCCATTTTAAAATAAATGTTAATTTTGCCGAAATTTTTTTAGCCGCATGAACGAAGAACTGAAAAGCATACTCGAAAAAATACGTGGTCTTAGCAATCAATACGCTATCCGAAGCTTATCGATGGATGAAATTTGCTTAAAAATTGGTGTCTCAAAGCAATGTCTCTATAAGCATGTAAAAGGCAAAACCGATTTGGTAGAAGTTGTATTGCAAAACGAACGCGATTCGTTTGAAGAAATTTTCACAGAATTCAGCTTTGTAAATACTAATGCTATCGATATTCTTTTTATTGTGAGCCGTGAAGTTAGTCGCCGGTTTTTAATGGTAAACCCTTCAGTAACTTTTGATTTGGCGAAATATTACCCAGAAATCTATCAAAAACATTTGTTATTGCGCAGCGAATTCATTTTTGATAAGATGAATATCAACATCAGAAAAGGCATTCAACAGGGAATGTACCGGCCCGATTTGAGCCAGGAACTTGTAGCCAGGCTTTATATCCGCCGATTGATGGATATTCATAACCCCGAGTATTTTCCGCCTGAAAAATATTCTTTTTCTATGCTTTTTGAAGTAATGCTCGAGAGTTTTGTACGCAGTATTGCAACACCCGAAGGGATTGCCTATTTCGAAGAAAAAAAACGTAATGCCGATTTTGCCTTATGATAATGGACGAAAAATTTAAGTTGATATTAAGTAAGACCGAGCAGCTGTTTAAATCGTATGGCATCCGTAGCCTGTCGATGGACGATATCAGCCGTAATTTAGGAATATCAAAAAAAACCCTTTATCAATATGTGAACAGTAAGGATGAACTAGTAGAAAAAGTTTTTCAGAATGAGCAGGATGAGATGAATATGTTCATGGAAGAAAATATCACTCCGGATATGAATGCCATTGATGTATTGTTAAAAGCCAGTACCAAAGTTTCTGCCAATTTGAAAAACTATAATCCCATTGTTATTTTTGATTTGCAAAAATATTATCCTGAACTCTATAACCGGCATTTACAAAATCATGTAAGCATGCTTCAGGATAAAATATTCTTCAATATAGAACAAGGGAAAAATGAGGGGCTTTACCGCTCCGAAGTGAATGCAAAGCTGGTAGCGCACTTGTATATCACCAATTTAATAGAAATTCATCGTTCTGAAATTGTGATGACAAACAACTTTTCTTTTAAGGATATTTTTCAGATAATGTTTGAGAATCATATTCGTGCTATCAGCAGTCGTAAAGGCGTCGAGTACTTCGAACAGGAAGTTCAATCGCTGTACAATTTTGAAAATCAATAGTATTTAAAATAGAATTATTCCAATAAATGATGAAATCTCCAATTACATTTTTTCTGCTGGCGTTTTTTGTTTCTGTCAGCTCAATGGTAAGTGCGCAGGAAAAGCTCGAATTGTCGATGGAGCAGGCCCGTCAGTATGCACTCAATAACAATACGGATATTAAAAACTCCATTTTATCGCTTGAATCGGCGAATAAGAAAATTTGGGAAACTACCGCCATTGGGCTACCTCAGGTAACGGCCAAGGCTGCTTACCAAAATATCTTTAAGGTGCCCACGGTTATGTTTGGCGATCCAAATGATCCGAATACACAAGAAATTGCTTTGGGTGTTAAAGAAAACACAACCGTCGATTTTACCGTTTCTCAGCTTTTATTTAGCGGAGCGTATATTGTTGGTTTACAAGCCTCACGGATTTATTATCAACTTTCTAACCAGTCACTTACAAAAACCCGTACCGAGATTGTTGAAACCATCAACGATACCTACACCATGATTCTGGTAGCCGAAGAAAGTTCGAAAATTCTGCGCGATAATCTGACCAATGTATCCAAAACGCTGGATGAAATTAAAGCGATGCATCAGGAAGGCTTTGTTGAAATTACCGATGTTGATCAACTGGAACTCAGCCTGAATAGTATTAAAAATAGTTTGGCTCAGGTTGATAATAATACTGATTTGGGTTATCGTCTGTTAAAAATCCAACTTGGCATTGATCCGGCACAGCAGATTGTTTTAACCAACAAACTTGAAGAGGTTGTAAATGTGGATGCTATTAGTAATGCAATTTCATCTGAATTTAATATTGAAAAAAACATCGATTTCCAGTTGGTAAAGACGCAGGAAAAACTGGCTTTGCTTGATTTACGTCGCGAACGTACGGAATACCTTCCTACGGTATCTGCTTTCTATAATCGTACAGAAAAGATGAATAAGCCAGAATTCGATTTTGCTCCCAAGGATGTGTTTGGCGTAAATGTTAGTTTGCCCATCTTTTCGAGTGGACAACGTATGGCCAAGGTGAGTCAGAAAAAACTGGCCTATAAACAGGTTCAGAATAGCCGTGAATTTGTATCACGCAGCCTGAGCCTACAGGCCCAGCAATACCAGTATGATTTGGGAATTAAAATGTCGATGTACCAGAATCAGAAGAAAAGTATGGATCTTTCAAAGCAAATTTATGAACGCACACTCCTTAAGTATAAAGAAGGTGTGTCGTCAAGCATGGATTTGATGAATGCGCAGAATCAGTATCTGTTATCCTTATCATCATACTACCAATCCATTTTTGATATGATTAAGTCTAAAAACAAACTCGATAAAACCTTCAGCAATTATGCATTATAATGTTGAAAATGAAACTGTAAAACAAATAGGAAAAGATAAATATACAACCATGAAAAAGTACTCCATTTTTGCCGTCCTGATCATTTTTCTTGCATCCTGCGGCAGCCCTGATAAACAGGCTCAAATAAATAAACTTAAAGTAGAACGTGATGCTTTAAACGAGCAAATTGCCAGTCTTGAAAAAGAACTCGATACAAACCTTGTAATCGCTGGTAATTCTACTAAAATTCAATTATTCGAATTACAAACGACCGAATTCAGGCATTTTATCGAAGTTCAGGGAAAAGTCGATGGTGAGCAAAATACCGAAGTTACTTCACAGTCTCCTGGTGTTGTTACGAATATTTTCATTAAAGAAGGCGATAATGTTAAAAAAGGTCAGGTTTTAGCGGAACTCGATTACCAGGTTTTAAAGCAAAGTCTGGAAGAGGTTAAGGGTCAGCTCGATTTTGCCACCAATATGTACCTCAAACAGAAAAATCTGTGGGAAAAAAATATTGGTTCAGAAGTTCAGTATCTGACGGCTAAAAACAATAAAGAATCACTCGAGAGACGTGTAGCCACCTTAAAAGATCAGATAATTCTTTCGAAATATATATCACCCATTAATGGTACGGTAGAGTTGATTCCTTTTAAGGTCGGACAAATGGTATCACCAGGAATGCCTGGCTCAGGAATCAGAGTGGTTAACATGAGTACTGTAAAGGTTCAGGCCGATTTGGCCGAAGCATATGCTCCTTTGATTAAAACGGGTGATGCGGTTAAAATTGGTTTCCCCGATATTGATAAGGAAATTGATGCAAAAGTGACCTTCGCCAGCCGTTATATCGATCCGGTTAACCGCACATTTAAAGTCGAAACCCGATTGGGTGCCAATGGTACTACGTATCGCGCAAATATGATAGCCCTTCTTCGGATTAACGATTATACAAACCGTGAAGCTTTGGTTGTTCCTATCAATATTATCCAACGTTCGATGAATGAAAAATATATTATGGTAGTCGAAGTGAAGGATGGTAAAATGTATGCTGCTAAACGCATTATCGAGTACCAAAACACCTATAACAGCATGGCTGAGGTTGTTTCAGGTCTTAAAGAAGGCGATAAAATTATAAGTGTTGGTTATCAAAATCTTAAACCTGGCGATGTCGTCAGTCTTTAATATATAATACTTTATACGATATGAAGTCGAAAGTAATAAAAGAGTTTTTTGCCACAAGCTGGGCTATTAATAACCGAACGAGTGTATGGGTTCTCACGGTATTTATAACCATCATGGGCTTGATGAGCTATTATACCATACCCAAAGAACAATTCCCGGAAGTTGTCATTCCATATATTATGGTAAATACGCCATATCCGGGAACCTCACCCGAGGATATGGAAAATCTGGTTACAAGGCCACTCGAAAAACAGCTGAAATCTATTGGCGACGTTAAGAAAATACAGAGTAATTCGGTACAGGATTTTTCCAGTATTTTTATTGAATTCACTACGGATATTGATATTGCTGAAGCAAAACAGCGGGTAAGAGACGCGGTTGATAAAGCTAAAAGCGATCTTCCAACCGATTTGCCCGATGACCCTTCCATTGCCGATATCGACTTATCTGAAATTCCCATCATGTTTATCAATATTTCCGGGAATTATGATTTGGAACGTCTGAAAAAATTTGCTGAATTAGCGCAGGACCGTATCGAGATGCTTCCGGAAATTACCCGCGTGGATATTGTGGGAGCACTTGAGCGCGAAATCCATGTGGATGTTGATATGTATAAGATGCAGGCCGCCACGGTCACCATGAGCGATATACAGCGTGCTGTTGCTTCTGAAAACATGACAATCTCCGCAGGTACTGTCACCAATATGGGAATGAAAAGAGCCATCCGTATCAAGGGGCAGTTTAATCAAACAGAAACCTTGAAGAATCTGGTGATTCAAACCTCGAACGGCGGTCATGTTTACCTGAAAGATATCGCCTTGGTAAAGGACGGTTTTAAGGAACAGGAAAGTTTTTCGCGTTTGAATGGAAGAAATGTTATCACTTTGAATATTATTAAGAAGAAAGGCCAGAATTTACTGGATGCTTCGGATAAAATAAAAGTGATAATGGACCATGATTTAAGAGGTAAAGCATTTCCGGAGGATCTGATAGTTACCCTCACAGGTGATCAGAGCAGGCATACCAGAAATACGCTGGATGAATTGAATAATACCATAATAATTGGATTTATTCTCGTGGTTATTGTATTGATGTTCTTCATGGGCTTTAGCAATGCCTTCTTTGTGGCTATGGCGGTTCCTTTATCCATTTTCCTGGCTTACATGGTTATTCCCGGCCTGGGCTTTACCATGAATATGATTGTAATGTTTGCTTTCATTTTCGCTCTTGGAATTGTAGTGGATGATGCCATCGTTGTTATTGAAAACACTCACCGTATTCACCGGTATGAACCGGATATTGATAAAGCGGCAAAATATGCTGCTGGCGAGGTGTTTATGCCGATCTTATCGGGTACGCTTACCACGCTGGCTCCCTTCTTTCCATTGGCATTTTGGCCGGGTATTGTTGGTGATTTCATGTATTATTTACCTGTGGTTCTGATAATTACCCTGTTTGCTTCATTGTTTGTGGCTTATATCATTAATCCGGTGTTTGCTGTTACTTTTATGAAACATGAATATGATGACAACAGAAAGAAAACAAACTATCGCCATCTGATGATTTGGGGCGCTGTACTTCTTTCAATTGCTGCGGTTGCCTATGCCTCGGGTATTTATATGCTTGGCAATTTCATCATCATTATGATTGTTTTAGTTGCTAATTATCATTTATTCATGAAACATGCGATTTTGTGGTTTCAGAATAAAGCTTGGCCTGCTACTATGGCTGCCTATGAAAAGCAATTACGGTATGTCCTTCATGGAAACCGTCCAACCTGGCTGCTTGTAGGAATTATTGGTTTATTCATCTTTACGTTTTTTCTGGTAGGATTACGTTCACCCAAGGTTTTGTTTTTCCCGGATAACGACCCCAACAATATTTTTGTATTTGTTAAAATGCCGGAAGGAACCGATCAGAAGGTTACTGATAGTGTAACAAAATTAGCCGAAGAACGCGTTTTTGATGTCATAGGTCGTGATAATCCAAATATCGAATCTGTAGTAGCTAATGTGGCAATCGGTGCCGGTGAAAATGAATTTGATCAGTCTTTAGCTTTTAACCGCGGAAAAGTAACCATCAATTTTGTGGAGTATAAATCGCGTACACCGGGGACAAATACATCGGAGTATATCGAAAATCTTCGTAATAATATTAAGGGAATTCCAGGTGCAGAAATTACCGTGGGTAAAAATGCGATGGGTCCACCCACCGGAAAACCAGTAAATATCGAAATCAGTTCCGAAAATCTGGAGGATTTGATTCGTGATGCGGCTCGTTTTCATGCGTATCTTGATTCGTTACAGATACCCGGAATAGAGGAACTGAAGTCTGACTTTATGGCCAATACACCGGAGATTGTCATCAATATTGACCGCGAAAGGGCAAACCGTGAAGGAATCAGTACAGGACAGATTGGAATGGAAATCCGTACGGCTGTTTTTGGAAATGAAGTTTCGAAGTATAAAGAAAATGAAGATGAGTTTCCGATTATTCTTCGTTACGATGAAAATACCCGTACCAATATCAATAATCTGATAAACCTGCGAATTACTTTCCGTGATATGAATAGTGGTAAGATACGCAGTATTCCGCTATCAAGTGTTGCAAAAGCCGAATACTCGGATAGTTTTAGCGGTATCAAACGTAAGGATCTCAAGAGGGTCATTACCTTGTACTCCAATGTCAGAACAGGTTATTCAGCCAATGAAATTGTTGCTGTTGTTAAAAAACAAGCCGCGACCTTCCAGGTTAGTCAGGGTGTTATTATCAAGCTTACCGGAGAACAGGAAGATCAGGCCGAAACAACTGCCTTCTTTATGAAGGCCATGATTATTGCCCTTGGTATTATCTTCTTCATTCTTATTTCTCAGTTTAACTCATTCAGTAAGACATTGATTATTCTTTCAGAAGTATTATTCAGCATCATTGGTGTTCTTTTGGGTGTTGTGATTTTCGACATGGACATCGTTATTCTGATGACCGGACTGGGCATTGTTGCTTTGGGAGGTATCGTGGTGCGAAATGGTATTCTGATTGTAGAGTTTACCGATGTGTTAAAAGCGCAGGGCGTAAAAACAAGGATTGCTATCATAGAAGCAGGAAAGACGCGTATTACGCCGGTTATCCTTACAGCTACCGCAACCATTCTCGGCTTAATTCCTTTGGCAGTGGGTATGAATGTCGATTTTGTCAGTATCTTCCAGTCCTTGGATCCCAAACTGCATTTTGGTGGTGATAATGTGGCTTTTTGGGGACCCTTATCATGGACCATCATTTTTGGCCTGAGTTTTGCAACCTTTTTAACATTGCTCTTTGTTCCTGCCATGTATCTTATGGCTCATAAAATGAAAATAGGCATAGCGCGCAGGCGCTCTAACCGTATCGCAAGGCGATAAGCTTTGCGTTTTAACATCCCAATATATCTCCTGGGTCGGAAATTTTTCCGGCCCTTTTTTATGGGTAAATCCATGATTATCTGATAAAAGATACAGATATCTAATTCTCAAATGGGTCAATGAAGTCCGGATATTGGAAATATTAATGCTGCGATAATATTATTAATGGCTTAGTTTTTAAGCACATCCTCAGGAAGGTGTTGCATATTTAACAGTCGATAAACAAGAAAATACATGACTGTATCGCCCGCTCGAATGACTGGAATGGTATCAGAGGCCTGAATTTTTTCGAAATACTGAAGATATTCTTCAGGCTGTTTGTAATCGCGTGAAGAAGTGATAAACCAGGCATCCATACCTTCTTTAAAACCATCGCGTTCTTTGTTTATCCAAGCATATTTATGGATGCGTTCAAGACTGCCGATGGCCAGAACATGGGTTGATGCTGGTTTTGCAAAATAATAATCCAAATTGGCCGCCGGAAACCATCGAAAACTGATTATGGGAGCCTGGGTGGGCATTTCTGAATTTATTATCGCCTTATCCTGAATTATTTTAAACGTTTGTCCGGCTTGTTTCCAACCATATAAATCGAGGGAAAAATCATGGACTCCTTTACGGGTAATTTCCTGTTTTTTCGGACGTATAAAACTACCATAGCGGATTTGAATAAAGCCCGTAATGATGATTATCCCTAAAAGAATGATGGGAATAGTACGCCAGAGCCTTGTCGTTTTTTCGTTTTTCCATGTATTCATCCACAAGGCAGCCATGATGATTAATCCGGTATAACCTGGCGCACTCCAGTGTGGAAGGGTCTGTCGGAATATTGAAAACCCGATAAAGGTGAAAATGATGGGTAAAGATGTCCAAATCAGCAGGCTTACCGACTTTGACTGAAACGTGGAGCGTTTGTTAAGAAAAGCTATCAGGCCTGCAAAGCCCAGAATGACAATCAAAGGATTATTATACAATAATTGACCGCCCAATTCGGTAAAAAGATAATCGGGTCGGAAACCGCCTTGAGTGATGTCGACTCTTTCGCCTTGATACGTGAAACTGATGAAATGATTTTGCCAATTCCAGTAGAGTACCGGAAGTAAACAAATGACACTTATGAATATGGCTGCATAGAGTGATGGTTTTTTTAACCAGATTCTTTTATGAAAAACAATAAATAATCCTACCCCTAACCAGAGGTATATTGAAGTAAACTTTGATATAATTGCCATTCCGGAGAAAAGTCCGGCCAGCAGCATATAGCTGTTTTCGTTTTTTTGAGGCAGAGGGTTTTCGAAGCTTCGAATAAAAAACCACAAAGAAATAAGCCAGAATGTATTTTGGGGCGCATCAGGAAGAATGAATGTTCCGCTGATAATAAATGCGTAAACTGAGGCTGTATATAGCATGGCAGCTGTAAAACCTGCTTTTTCGTTGCTGATGCGGCTCGTGATGAGAAATACCATCCATGTATTGACGAGGCCACCAATAATTGCCGGGAGTCGGATAAAAAATTCATTATCGAGTGTGAGATTCAGGGTAAAAAGCTGAATCAGATACCCGAGCAGGGGAGGATGATCAAAATGGCCCCAATCAGGGTACATGGCGTACAAACGGTAGTACACTTCATCGTTTCCGAATTCGAGAAAAATGGCCAATAGGCTTCTTACTCCGAATGAAATCAGCAGCAGGAGAATAAAGGCTTTACGCAGAGATGGTTTTTCCGGAAACAGTTTCATACAAAAGCGATGGCGTTATAGTCTGCAAAAGTATGAAATTAATGATCTTCTGCTTTGTCTGGTTCATCAACAATCATAAATCCAGAAAAGACAATCAATATACCACCAAACCATTGAATATCAATTATCCATCGTCAATGGTCATTTGCCAATAATCAATCATCAGTAGTCAATCGTCAATAATCAATAGTCAACCCGTTCGGCTTAGGCAGTGCCTGAGTCGGGGTGTCAAAGCAGGCTGCGCCTGATTTTCCGGTGTAAAAATGCACCAACACAAAATATCCGGAATATCACATCACTTTTTATTTTGTTTTCAAAAAACAGCATATATTTGATACACAGGAATTATAAAAGAAGATTTTAAGACGAACTGCCGTTACCAACCATGGACGAAAGAAGAATTAAGGATTATAAAATTGATTAAATTTGATTTTTACAATTTAAATAATCAAATGATTAGCAAAGATTACAAAGGAACTCTTGAATTAATAAAACATGAAATCCAAACTGCACGATTTCAAGTTGTAAAAACAATTACAAAAGAACATATTGAACTTTATTGGAAAATCGGGAAAATAATTGTAGAAAAACAACAAGAAGAAGGCTGGGGAAAATCAGTAGTTGAAAAAATATCAAATGATTTACAAAAAGATTATCCGGAAAGTAATGGGTACTCTGCAAGAAATCTATGGGATATGAGAAGGTTCTATTCCCGATATTCAAATAATGAAAAACTGCGACAGCTTGTCGCAGAAATTCCTTGGGGGCAAAATTTATTAATCCTTATAAAAATAAAAGACGATAAAGAAGCTGAATTTTACTTGAATGCAACAAAAGAATTCGGCTGGAGCAGGAATGTATTATTGAATCAGATAAAAGCACAAGCTTACCGAAGGGCACTATCTGAACATAAATCTCATAATTTTGAGAGGGCACTCCCTGAATACCTTTCAGAACAAGCTGAAGAAGCTTTAAAAAGTGAATACAACCTTGAATTTCTTGGATTAAAAGAAGGTGTAAAAGAGCGGGAACTTGAAAATAAAATGATTGAAAAAATCCGTGATGTAATAATGGAATTTGGAGCAGGATTTGCCTTTCTCGGAAATCAATTCAAATTAAAATTAGGCGATAAAGAATATTTTATCGACCTTTTATTTTATCACCGGAAACTACAATGCCTTGTTGCTGTTGAATTAAAAGTTGGAGAATTTAAACCTGAATACGCTGGAAAATTAAACTTCTACCTTGAAATTTTAGATAATACGGAAAAAACGGAAAATGAAAATCCTTCAATTGGAATTTTACTTTGTGCGGAGAAAGACACATTAGAAGTTGAATATGCCTTGAGGACAACAAATAAGCCAATTGGGGTTGCAGAATATCAATTAACAAAGGATTTACCTAAAAAATATAAAAAATATTTACCAGACGATAAATTGATAATTAGAAAATTGAAAGAGTAACCCACGGTTGGTAATAAATAGGAATATGAGTAGTGCGCAATTCCGAAAGCTTTCGTGATCTAGCGATTAAACCCGGAATCATTAAATCTCTGAATCTTTGAATTTCAGAATCTTTGAATTCTTGTAAACAATTTCACCCATCACTCATTAACCATCGGGTTAGGGATTGGCACTATATCACAAAGGAATATTGCCCCGTTCAGCTTAGGCTGTGCCTGAGTCGGGGTATCAAAGCAGCTTGCGCCTGATTTTCCGATGTAAAAATGCACCAACACAAAATATCCGGAATATCACATCACTTTTTATTTTGTTTTCAAAAAACAGCATATATTTGATACACAGTAATTACAAAAGAAGGTTTTAAGACGAACTGACGTTAGCAACTATTTTAAAAAAAATCTGACCGAATTACAATATTTCACTTTTTGTACTTATATTTGTACTCCTAAACGTACAAAACAACTAATATCATGTTAACAACAACAATTTCCGATTTTAGAAAAGATATTAAAAAGTATCTTGACCGTGTGACTGAGAACTTTGAAACCTTGATAATTAACAGAGGCAAAGACAGCGGTGTGGTCATTATGTCATTAGACGAATATAATTCGCTTAATGCAACCTATCACGAATTGTCTTCTAAGACAAATGAAAAAAGATTAGATTCTGCCATTGAAAAACTCAAAACAGGTTCATCATTTCAGAAAGACCTTATAGAACTATGAGATACATATTTGTAGATGAGTCTTGGGAGGATTATTTGTATTGGCAAAAGACTGACAAGAAAATTTTATCGAAAATAAATGATTTGTTAAAAGACATTTCACGAACACCTTTTTCAGGCATTGGAAAACCAGAGCCATTGAAGCATAAATATAAAGGATTTTGGTCGCGCAGAATTGATGGTGAACACAGATTGATTTATAAAGTGAAAGACGATGATATATTAATTGCGAAATGCAGATTTCATTACGACTGAAGTTGAATAAAAACAGTTGCTAATAAATAGGAATATGAGTGGTGCGCAGCACCCAGCGATTATTACATGTTGAAATATATCTCGACTTCGCTCGATAAAGCGCATTTGCAAGATTTCCAGCATTTTTTCAGAACTTCGTTACCAGAAGAATTTCTTTTCCTTCGCCAAGAGGAAATGACTATTTTTATTGCTTGATATAGAAACAGTGAACAACAATCAACAAAATATAATCATTTATGAAACGGCCGATGGCAAAGCATCCGTAGCATTGTATGCCAAAGACGGCAATATTTGGATGAACCAAAATCAACTTGCAGAACTTTTTGCCACCTCTGTTCCAAACATTAGCATGCACATATCAAATATACTGAAAGAAGGAGAGTTAGAGCAAAATTCAGTTGTTAAGGATTACTTAACAACTGCCGCCGACGGCAAAGAATACAACGTTACTTTTTATTCCCTCGATATTATTTTGGCAATTGGTTTTCGGGTTCGGAGCAAACGTGGCACACAGTTTAGAATTTGGGCAAATAAAAACCTGAAAGAATATATGGTAAAAGGGTTTGTGATGGATGATGAACGTTTAAAAAATCCAGACGGCAGACCCGACTATTTCGATGAATTATTGGAACGAATACGGGATATTCGTGCATCGGAAAAACGTTTTTATCAAAAAATCAGAGATATGTTTGCACTTAGCAGCGATTATGATGCAGATGATAAATCAACGCAAATGTTCTTTGCTGAAACGCAAAATAAACTTCATTATGCTGTAACCGGACAAACGGCTGCCGAGTTGATAGTTTCAAGGGCAAATGCTGAAAAACCGAATATGAATTTAAGCTCGTGGAAAGGTTCTATTGTAAGAAAACAAGACATTTATATTGCCAAAAATTACCTGACCCACGACGAAATAGATACGTTAAATCGATTAGTTGTTATCTTTCTTGAAAGTGCCGAATTGAGAGCCAAAAACAGAATGGACATTACAATGGATTTTTGGCGTGAGAATGTTGACAGAATCCTCGATTTTCAGGACAAGAAAATATTGAAACACCAGGGTTCGATAAGTAAGGCAGAGATGGAAAAGCAAGTAAGTGAGATTTATATAAGCTTTGACAAAAGGAGAACGGAATTTGAGGCACTTCAAGCTGACCAGGAAGATTTGGAAGAATTAAAAAAATTAGAACAAGAGGTAAAAAACAAAAAGAAGGAATAATGAGCTTATTGGATTGAGCTTGCCAACCCCAACGCACAGGGCACTGCAAAATTGATAGCTAATTGATTGAAAATGAATAAATGCCAGTTGGCAATAAATAGGAATATGTGGAGTGCCCAATTCCGAAAGCTTTCGGAAGCAGCGATGCTTCGATACGCCCTTCGGGCTACTCAGTAATCTTATTACATGTTGAACCATATCTCGACTTCGCTCGATACAGCGCATTTTCAAGATTTCCAGCGTTTTTTCAGAACTTCGTTACCAGAAAAGTTTCTTTTCCTATGCCCAGAGGAAATGACTATTTTTATTCAGGTGATTAAACCCAGAATCATTAAATCTCTGAATCTCAGAATCTTTGAATTCTTGTAAACAATTTCACCCATCACTCATTAACCATCGGGTTAGGGATGGCACTATATCACAAAGGAATATTCCCATGTTTCCGGGGTGGATTGGGTTTGTTTTTATTCTGAGACATTTCCAGTGCCTGTATCAATTTCTGACGGGTTTGGCGAGGATAGATAATTTCATCAATATATCCCAGACTGGCAGCTTTATAAGGACTGGCGAAGGTTGTTTTATAATCATCCACAGCTTTCGCTCTTTCTTCAGGGTTTAATTTGTTTTTGTAAATGATGTTAACGGCTCCTTCCGGGCCCATAACGGCTATTTCGGCTGTGGGATAGGCATAGTTTACATCAGCTCCAATATGTTTGCTCGACATTACATCATAAGCGCCACCATAAGCTTTTCGGGTAATTAATGTTATTTTTGGTACAGTAGCCTCTGCAAATGCATATAAAAGTTTGGCTCCCTGACGGATAATCCCACCAAATTCCTGAACAGTACCGGGTAAGAAGCCTGGAACATCCACAAATGTAATTAGTGGAATATTAAAGGCATCGCAGAAACGGACAAAGCGTGCTGCTTTTACCGATGCATTGATATCGAGCACACCTGCCAGCATTGCGGGCTGGTTGGCAACAATACCTACAGAGCGTCCGCCAAGTCTTCCAAATCCACAGATAATGTTCTCGGCATAATATGGCATCACTTCAAAGAAATTATGTTCATCCACTACTGTGGTGATAATTTCCTTCATATCATAGGGTTTGTTTGGGTCTTCCGGAACAAGGCCCTGAAGTTTTTCATCTTCGCGGGTAATACTGTCAGAGCAGGGTTTTATGGGAGGATCTTCCATGTTGTTCGATGGCAGGAAGCTGATCAGTTCGCGCAGCATAATCATGGCCTGTTCATCATCATCGGCTAAAAAATGAGCCACACCACTTTTGGAATTATGAGTCAGTGCGCCACCCAATTCGTCTTTGGTTACTTCTTCGTGGGTAACGGTTTTGATAACATCGGGGCCGGTAACAAACATATAACTCGAGTCTTTTACCATCAGGATAAAATCGGTAATGGCCGGAGAATAGACAGCTCCACCGGCACAAGGGCCGAGTATGGCCGAAATTTGAGGAACTACTCCCGACGACATAACATTTCGGTAAAAAATATCAGCGTATCCGCCAAGACTTTCCACGCCTTCCTGAATACGTGCACCTCCAGAATCGTTAAGACCAATAATGGGGGAGCCCATACGTATGGCTAAATCCATTACTTTAACAATTTTGTCAGCATTGGCACGGCTTAAAGAACCGCCAAATACCGTAAAATCCTGAGCGAATACAAAAATTTGCCTTCCGTCTATTTTTCCATAACCGGTTACAACTCCATCACCCATTACTTTTTGCTTGTCCATGTCGAAGTCGGTGGCCCTATGGGTCACGAATTTGTCGAGTTCAACAAAGGAACCAGGGTCCAGTAAATCATTTAATCGCTCGCGGGCTGTTTTACGGCCAGCAGCATGTTGTTTATCAATTCTATCTTGTCCGCCGCCCAATTCGGCCGCGAGGTGATTTTTCTCGAGCTGTTCTAATTTTTTTTCAATTGACATGTTTAACTATGAATTGGTGGTGATTTTTACTCCATTACAATAAGAACCTGTTTTCCGTCAACGGTATCATTTTCTTTCACTCTTACTTCGGTGACAATACCGTCCGATTTGGCTTTAAATTCGCTTTCCATTTTCATGGCCGAAATAATGATGAGTGTTTGACCCTCTTTTACTTCATCTCCTGGTTTTGTGAGAATACTAATGACTTTACCAGGCATTGGGGAGATGATGGATTTTTCGCCTTCGAGGGCTAATCCTTTTTCTCTGTTCTGACGGTAACGGGTTTCGGCGTCAATAATCTCGGCTTCGTAAGAATGCCGATATGTATTTACGGTATATTGTTTTAAATTGTTTCCGGGAATTAGTTCAATATTAAAGGAAATTCCATTAAGCAAAACGGAATATACGTCTTGTTCTACCATCAGAATGTCAGCTTCATATTCTTTTCCATCCACGCGTATAATCGCTCGTGATTCGGCCCGGCTCATCAGCTCCACATTGGCTATTCGATCGTTTAGTTTTATTTCCATATTCCGTTGTTTGGATGTTCGGTATCCTGTAAGGACTTATTTTTATTTGAAAAGTAACGGTCCAGTGAAAATTTTCCGGGACCTGTAAATAATAGCATTACATAAATGAAAAGGTAAACAAATGCCAGCTCTTTTTGCTGAAATGCATCACCACTATGAATAAGGCTTATCGCCACAATCATGGTTATTATTAGCGGGATTATAGCCAGGCGTGTAAATAGTCCAAAAATCAATAACAGGCTGCAAAATACTTCGGCAAAAATGGTGAGCATGAGTGAGAGGGTACTTCCAATCCCCAGTGGATCGGGAAATGCAATAAATAATACAGTATAATTCATGTATTTTGGCCATCCATGAGATGACAACATCACCATACCTGTAGCTATCCGTAGTATATTAATAACTATTTCGTTGGCCCAGGAGGGACGCCATGCGCTGAAGAAGATTTTTTTGGAATTCATTTTGCGATTATCAGATTCTTAAAACGGACCGTCTTCTTCCGTATTCTTTCCATAGATTTCCTCTGAGACCCGAAGGTCGGCTGGGTTCCACTTTTTTGAGCTCGTCCAGGTAGTGGATAAAGGCGGTCATTATGGCAACGTCTTCACACTGCATATTACAGGTATCTTTGGATAGAAGGAAGTCGATATTATTTTCGATGAAATGTGTATTGTACTTTGCATTAACAAAGTCAGGAGCCAGCATTATACGTTCGAGGAATGGGATGGATGTTTTTACACCGGTTATTTTATACGCCAGTAAAGCCCTTCGCATGCGGGCGATGGCTTCATCTCTGGTTCCAGCCCATACAATGAGTTTAGAAATCATTGGATCATAAAACATCGGTATTTCATAGCCTTCATAAACATAACCATCATGACGTATTCCTAGGCCAAGCGGTTCAGTGATATGACGTATTTTTCCGGGAGAAGGCATAAAATTATTCTCCGGGTCTTCGGCATAAATTCTGCATTCAATGGCATGGCCATTTTGTCGGAGTTCGCTTTGTTTCAGCGTTAAAACATCGCCATTGGCAATACGTATTTGTTCTTTTACTAGATCAACACCAACCACCCTTTCGGTAATGGGATGCTCAACCTGTAGGCGGGTGTTCATTTCCAGGAAGTAATAGTTTAAATTATCATCCACGATAAACTCAATGGTTCCTGCACCATAATAATTTACAGCACGTGCTGCCGCAACGGCTTGTGCACCCATTTCATTCCTGATTTTGTCGGTCATAATGGGGGAGGGCGTTTCCTCTACCACTTTTTGATGCCGACGCTGAACGGAGCATTCTCTTTCAAATAAATGAATGGTGTTTCCGTGTTTGTCGGCCAGAATTTGAAATTCGATATGGTGAGGCGATTCGATATATTTTTCGATGTACACAGAATCGTCGCCAAAAGATGATTTTGCTTCGGAGCGGGCAGCCCTTAATGACGATTTAATACTATCATTATCCTTAACCATGCGCATTCCTTTTCCACCACCCCCGGCTGAGGCTTTAATCATCACGGGTAGACCAATCTCACCAATAATTCGTAATGCTTCTTCTTCTGAATTAATCGCTTCCATAGTTCCAGGAACTACTGAAACACCTGCGGCCATCATGGTTTTACGTGCTGTAATTTTATCGCCCATGGTTGAAATGGCGTAAGCCGACGGGCCAATGAATATAATATCCTCTTCTTCGCAGCGCGATGAAAATTTCGCATTTTCTGACAAAAAGCCATAACCAGGATGTATGGCATCTGATCCGCATTCTTTCGCCACATTTATTATGGCCTCCATATTTAAATAGGATTGTGAGGATGGTGCAGGTCCAATGCAATAGGCTTCATCAGCATAACGAACATGATAGGATGAACGGTCAGCTTCTGAAAAAACAGCTACAGACCTGATACCCAGTTCGCGGCAGGAACGCATTACTCGTACAGCGATTTCGCCGCGGTTGGCAACTAAAACTTTATTAATCATTTGGGTCTTGATTGATTTAGGACGGCAAAATACACATTGTTTCTAAAACAAATGTAAATATGTATATTAATAAATGTTAAAAAATAATACAGCAAATATTACCGGCTTATCGATACAATGCTACACTGTCTTAACAATTCTTCACTATATTTGTTTATTATTAATGATGTTGTTATCTTAGCCTCTCATCCACAAGAAATGAAAAGAGAAACGGCCGAAAATAGTAAATTCCTGAGGGTCATAGTAATCGTGTTCGTAATGGAGCAGGTAATATTTATGGCTTATGTTATCATGAAAAAGGGTACTGCTATTATTGATTATATTTCGAGCTTGTTTTAATGATCATACCCTCCGTTCAGTTTATTTAAGCAGTTTTAATCGAGTAGTGCAGGCATTTGTACGATTTGGCAGACTTTATAGTGTGCCAATTTTTTTGTGGCAGCTACAAATCTTATGCAATAGTTCTGAATAAATTTTAGGAAAGAATGCCCACTATTCTTATCGCCTGATTCGATAAAAGGATCGTTTTCAGCGGACTTAAATGTCTTTATTATCGGTCAAAATCAGATTGTGAAGAAAATATATCTCAGGAGATTTTACTGGTTTTGGTGATGAAAACGCCATAAAAAAACTCTTATATTTCATGCTTAAAACCTCATAGTCTGTATTAAAGGCCTTATGAAGTCCTTTGTCATTGGGGCTAATTGGATTTTCACCATTTAATACCTGAATACGGTGCAGATACTCTGTTATCCCAAGACCGCATGCTTTTAGTGCGGCTTCTTTTCGGGTCCAGTATCGATAAAACTGATCCTGTCCTTTTTCGATGATGCTTTTACATTCAGCCATGCTGAAGAATTTTCCCGATATGGCATGAAAATCGGTTTCCGGAGATATTTTCTCAATGTCGGCGCCTATGGGTGATTGCGTAGAGAAGGCTATTAATATTTGATGATCAGAGTCGGAAATATTGAAATGAATGGGCAGAGGATAATCCAGAATGGGTTTCCCATTCGAACCCTGAATAATGGGCACTTCCTTTTCTGAAATATTAAGTTTTCTTGATAATACCATACGGAGTAGCGCATGATTAAGAATGTATGCAGAACGTTGAACCGGCCTTCGGTATGCCATAGCCCGTGCGGCCTCCTGTGTTGTTAGCTTCGCATATAATATACTCTCATCAACTCCAATACTTTGTGTTGACGCAAGTATAAGAATAGGAGTGCCTGAAGATGGAATATCTGAAATATAGCGGGTTTCGATGATGGGCAGTTCAATATCCCCGCAAAATAAAGCAACAGTTTTCAAAATGGCGAATTTACCTTTTTCGGCTGCAAAAATACGGATACTTCATGGCTCATTGATTATTGAATTGTAAATTCTTTATATCTTTTCTCTGGTGTATGACTTGATATAAAAAACGAATGCCGGTATTTACCAGCATTCGTGTACATTATAGAATAAAACTTATAATTCTTTTACCAAAAAAAGATAGACGGGAAAATGATCGCTATACCCACCAATATACGTTCCGCCAGCAAAACTTCTCCAGGGATAACCGGCATATTGTCCTTCTTTCTGCAATAAAAAGCGCTCGTTAAATACACGGGCTTTGTAAAATTTATATGAATTGCGGTCTTTTCCGAGTAGAGGTTCGCTGACAATGATTTGGTCGAAAAGATTCCAGGCGTCGCGGTAAGCCAGCGAACCAATTCCATCTTTAAAGAGCTGGTAATATGGGTTGAATAAACCGCCTTTTTGTACATCTTTTTCTTTGCCACTGACTTTTAAATGCTCGATCAGGCTTGGGTCGATGGGGTCATCATTTAAATCGCCCATGACCATAATTTTTGATTGTGGATCAATGGCATAGAGTGAATCAACAATTTTACGGGTCAGTTTACCTGCTTCTGCACGGTATTCGGGGCCGGCGCGTCGCGATGGCCAATGATTGACAATAAAATGAACTTTATCACCATCCAGTTTTCCGCTAACAACCAATTGGTCGCGCGATTTCCAGCTATTATTCCATGGAACACTTAATCGGACTGAGGTGGCTGCTTCGGGCCGGAATGCTGTTTTTTTATAGAGAAGTCCCACATCTACACCACGGCCATCCGGAGAATCAAAATGAATGATACCATATCCAAGCTTTTTCATCTCGGGGGTATTAATCAGGTCTTCCATAACCTGACGGTTTTCTATTTCGCTTAATCCAATGATTGTTGGACCATTCTTTACCAATTCACTGCCAATTTTACTCAGGACTTCCGAAAGGTGGCTTAGCTTTTCATTGTATTTGGAAGAATTCCAACGGTTTGCACCATTGGGTAAAAACTCGGCATCATCGGTATCGGGACTATCGATGGTATCGAAAAGATTTTCTACATTGTAAAAGGCAATGCAAGCCGTACGGATTTTATTTTGCTGTGCCTGGCATGAATAATTGAGCAAAAATCCAGCAAACAGTAGGAGTGTAAAGAGTCGGTTTGGATAGAATTTCATGGAGTCGTTTATGAAAAATTGTTCGCAAAGATAATTCTTTGGTAAAGACCATTATAAGAATCATAATTATTCTTTTACTATTTTTATCATATATTATCGTTAAAAGCGATATTGATGCGTTTTTTTTCGTTCATTTGCAGTCCTTTTTTTAAAAAAGGATAAAATATAGCCAGATTAATTCAAGCACATGAGATCAACTTTATTAATCACATTTCTCGCATTATTCCTTGGAGCAAATGTTTTTGCCCAATCCGATGTCCTGCGTGGGCGGGTTGTTGATGAACTGACGGATCAGGCCTTAAACCAGGCCAGTGTCAGTACAAACGGGAAGATTGCCATGACCGATAATGACGGTCTGTTCAGCCTTACAGATGTTGGGGCTGGTAATTTATTAATCGTTATCCTTGCTGACGGTTTTGATGAAGAAGTAATTACCGTAAAATACAACGGTGGTAGTTTGGATTTAGGAACTATTAAACTTCGTCATTTGCAAAACGCCGTTGCTGAATCAGGATTGTCAGAAATTTCTATGAGTGTACTCGATGGAGATGATGATAATTTCTCCCAATCTTCCTCCGGACTTTTAAGTTCTTCAGGAGATGTGTTCAGTAGCACAGCCGCTTATATTTTTGGTCCTGCATTCTTCAGGGTCAGAGGTTACGATGGCGAGAATCAAAGCATTTACATGAATGGAGTTCCGGTGAACGACATTGAAAATGGCCGCGCAAGCTGGTCAGAATGGGGTGGTTTGAATGATGTTATGCGTAACCGCGAATCGGTTCGTAGTATGAATCCAACCGCCTTTGGTTTTAGTACGCCGGGTGGTGCCTCTAACATACTTACACGGGCTTCCTTACAACGCAAACAAAGTAAGTTTTCATATTCGCTGACCAATCGCACCTATCAGCATCGGGCAATGTTTACACATTCTACCGGTATGATGGCCAATAATTGGGCTTTTTCGTTCAGTGGCTCACGTCGTTGGGGTAATGAAGGCTTTGTTGAAGGGACTACCTATGATGCATGGGCATATTTCCTGGGAGTTGAGCGTAAAATTAATGCCAATCATTCCATTGGATTAACCGTATACGCTTCTCCTACACGTCGTGGAATGCAAGGACCAAGTGTTCAGGAAGCCTGCGACTTGGCAGGTACAAATTATTATAATCCAAACTGGGGATACCAGAACGGCGAAAAACGGAATGCCCGTATCCGCAATACCCATGAGCCAATGGCCATTTTGAATCATTATTGGGATGTTACTCCCGATATGAAAATCAATAATGCTTTATCTTTTTCTACTGGTACTTACGGCACTACAGCTCTTAACTGGTATAATGCCGCAGATCCAAGACCCGATTATTATCGTTATCTTCCCAGCTATGCTCTGGATGATGGTGTAAAGCAAACCATTACAGATCTTTGGCAGACCGATCCCTCGGTTAGTCAGATCAATTGGGATCGGATGTATCAAATAAACTATCTCAGCAATCTTGACGGAAAATCAGCCCGTTATATTATTGAAGATCGTCGCACGGATCAAACCAATATGGCATTTACATCCAATATGCGTTGGGATGTAAATTCTAAAACACTTATTACTGCTGGTATTGAAGTAAAAAAGTATAAAGGAAATCATTATAAAACCGTTGACGATTTGCTGGGTTCCGAATACTGGCTCGATGTTGATCAGTTTGCTGAACGCGATTTCAGTGCTGATACGACGCTTCTCCAAAACGACCTGGATAATCCCAACCGCAAAGTTACCGTTGGCGACCGTTTTGGTTATGATTATGATATTCTTCAAAACAATGCGAAAGCATGGGCTCAGGCTGAGTATAAGCTCGATATGATTGATCTTTACGGAGGAATGTCCTATACCTTCACAGAATTCTGGCGCGATGGGCATATGCGTAATGGTCGTGCTCCATTAACCTCATATGGTGAATCAGAAAAAAGTACCTTCAATGATGTTGGTGCCAAAGGTGGTGCAACCTTTAAAATCACGAGCAGGCATTTTATTGAAGCCAATGGAATGTATATGACCCGTGCTCCTTATGCCCGCAATTCATTCGTATCGCCACGTACCGGAAATCAGCTGGTCACCGGCCTGACAAATGAAAAAATTATGAGTACCGATTTGACCTATTTCATGCGGTATCCATTTTTGAATGTTCGGATGACTTTGTATCATACTATTTTTGATGACGCCACCGAAATCAATTCATTTTATCATGACGAACTCCGGACCTTCGTGAATCATGTGATGACAAATATCAGCAAAACCCATCAGGGTATCGAATTTGGTGCTGAATTGAAGGTCACCAGTTCATGGTCGGTTCAGGGCGTTGCTGCTTTGGGTAATTATCGCTATACCGACAGGGCAAATGCCACCATTTCTTTCGATAATGGTTCACGTCCTGATACATCGGCTATCGTTTATATCAACAATTTCTATGTTCCCGGATCGGCTCAGACTGCTGCTTCTGTCGGACTGAAATATGCCGGACCCGGTTTCCTTTTCTTCAATCTGAATGCGAATTATTTCGATAACTCCTATCTCGATTTTAATCCCGAGCGTAGGACCGTTGGAGCCATTTCCAATTTAGGCCCCGGCGATCCTCTGATTGCTGAGATTACACAACAAGAAAAGGCTCCCTCAGCCATGACACTCGATGCCTCCATTGGAAAATCATGGCGCATCGATTCGTATTACCTCAATCTTAATGTAAGCGTTACAAATATTCTGGATAACCGTGATTTTGTTACCAGTGGATTTGAGCAAAACCGTTTTGATTTTGTCGACAAAAACGTTAACAAATTCCCTCCCAAATATTTCTATTATTACGGCCGTACATTCTTTATTAACCTCGGCTTCCGTTTCTAAAAACATTGAATAATTAAACGAAAACTTCATACATAATGAAATCACTGCTGAAACTTACAGGTCTTTTCGTTTTCGTAGCCATCGTTATTACCGGCTGCGTTAAGGGCGATTTTGATGAACCACCCATCAACATTCCCACCGTTAACTTCTCTTCCAATACCACAATCGCACAGTTGAAAGCCAGCTATTCTGGCCTCAAGGAAATTACCGAGGATATTGTTATCCAGGGTATGGTTGTTGCCAATGATGAATCCGGAAACCTTTATAAAAAAATGGTTATTCAGGATAAAACTGGTGGCATTGAATTAGCACTGGACCGTACCAGTCTTTATACAGAATTTAAACGCGGACAAAGGGTTTTTATCAAATGTAAAGGCATGTACATTGGCGATTATAATAACCTTATTCAATTAGGGTATATTTATAATGGTGCTATTGGCCGTTTACCGGATGTTAATATTAAAAATCATCTTTTCCGCGATAGTTTACCCGGTATAGTTCCTGCCCCTCGTATTGTTACCCCTAAAACGGTCAATATGAGTATGGTAAGTACCTTGGTGCGATTCGAAAATGTGACTTTTGCAGATGCGGGTCTTGAGTGGGCTCCTCAGACGGTGGATAATTCCAATCGTATTTTAACGGGTCCTGATGGTGGTACCATTACCGTTAGAACGTCAAAATACTCAAATTTTGCCGGACAATTAGTTCCTGCAGGCTCGGGTAATATTGAAGGCATTTTAACAGTATTCTCCAGCACATGGCAGCTTACTTTGCGTAATATTGAAGATGTTAGAGATTTTGGTGGAATTAATCCTCCTCCTCCAACCGGCGATTTCCCTTATCCTGATGGTAGTTTTACCGCTGTGGCTTCCATTGATGAAAAATGGGACAATGTTATAACCGCAACGGATATCGTTCAGACAGGCTGGACAAATCTTGCACTAAAAGGAAATCGTAAATGGCAGGGTAAAACCTTCAATGCTGAAAAGTATGCTCAGGCTACCTCCTACAATTCCACGGATGAAAGCAATGTATCATGGATTGTTACTCCTCCGGTAACCTATACTTCTAATCTGAAACTTAAGTTCAAATCAGCAATGGCTTACTGGAAACATGATGGCCTTCAGGTTTGGATTCTTTATGGTTATGACGGAACGAATTCTGCTGCATCAACCTGGAAGCAAATTACGACTGCCAGTATGGCTAATAGTGCTTCGGGTGACAATGTTTGGGTAGAATCCGGAAGTATTGAATTATCAACGTATGTTCCAGCAGGTTATGCTGGCAATGTTTACATTGGCTATAAATATGAAGGCACAAAATCCAACACAACGACCTATCGTATCGACGAAATTGCTGTGAACACCAACGGTGGTGGTGGCGGCGGTGGAAACCTTACCCCGGTTGCTTCGGTTAACGAAATGTTTGAAGATGTTGTAAATGATGTGGATATCGTTAAAGAAGGCTGGTCAAATATTGCTGAAGTTGGTACTCGTAAATGGAGAGGTAAAGTTTTTAATACTGAAAAATACGCTCAGGCTACTTCTTATAAAACCACCGATAATTCAAACACTAGCTGGTTGATTACGCCTCCGGTGATTTATGGTGCTTCAAAAACCATTAATTTTAAATCATCCAAGGCTTATTGGGTTCATGATGGCTTCGGTGTTTATATCTCTACCAATTATGATGGAACCAATGTAGCTGCTGCTACCTGGACCAAGATTAATTGCACCATTGCCGGAAGTGCCAATGCCGACCACGAATGGGTTCCTTCAGGAAGCATTAATGCAAGCTCACTCCTACCTTCAGGTTATTCAGGTAATTTCTTTATCGCCTTTAAATATGAAGGTGATAAGGTGAATACAACCACGTATCGTGTTGATGAGATTGTGATTCAATAAATTATATTGATATTTTAAAAACCGGTTACCTAAAGTAGCCGGTTTTTTTTTGGATTAAAATTAATCGGTCAATAATTGATTTGTGTTTAAATTATAAAGGGGCAACTGATATTATGCAGTTGCCCCTTTATAAGTAAAAATTATTATCTACTGCCTTGCCTGAATCATAATATCCAGCATTTTGATGGCGGCCTCCGAAATAACCGTTCCAGGGCCAAATATTGCCACAGCACCCGCTTTGTATAGATAATCGTAATCCTGTGCAGGAATTACCCCACCTACAATGACCATAATATCTTCTCGTCCGGCTTTCTTCAATTCTTCAATAACCTGTGGAACGAGGGTTTTATGACCTGCCGCCAGGGAAGACACACCAAGAACGTGTACATCATTTTCTACAGCCTGACGGGCAGCTTCTTCCGGGGTCTGGAAAAGGGGTCCGATGTCTACATCGAAACCGATATCGGCATAACCCGTTGCCACCACTTTGGCTCCTCGGTCATGTCCATCCTGTCCCATTTTTGCAATCATAATGCGTGGGCGGCGGCCCTCGATTTTCGCGAAAGCATCAGCCATTTCGCAGGCTTTTATATAACTTTCGTCACTGCTAGATTCGGAGGAATACACTCCTGAAATTGATCGTATCACGGCTTTATATCTTCCATAAACATTTTCACAAGCTTGAGAAATTTCTCCCAGCGAAGCACGTAAGCGGGCTGCTTCAATAGAGAGTTCGAGCAGATTACCTTCACCGGTTTCACAGGCGATGGTAATGGCAGATAAAGCTTTCTGAACAGCTTCATTATCGCGGTTTGCTTTCAGGTTTTCGAGGCGCTTAACCTGAGAAATCCGTACGGCAGTATTATCAACTTCAAGGGTTTCAAGTGGATCTTCTTTTTCGAGGCGATATTTATTTACACCTACAATGGTATCTTTTTTAGAATCGATACGGGCTTGCTTACG
This sequence comes from Bacteroidales bacterium, assembly GCA_030656615.1. GTDB lineage: Bacteria > Bacteroidota > Bacteroidia > Bacteroidales > TTA-H9 > JAUSOY01. The sequence goes on from JAUSOY010000005.1 coordinate 69,311, forward strand.
TGCTGCCGCTTCTTCGATACGCATTTTTGGAATACCTGTTTCTATGGCTTTTGCCATTCCACCCAGCGCTTCAACCTCTTCAATAAGTTTCCATGCATTTTGAGCTATCTCATTAGTGAGGCTTTCCACGTAGTATGATCCGGCCCATGGGTCTACCGAGCGACAGATATTTGTTTCTTCCTGCAGGTAGATTTGAGTATTACGGGCTATACGTGCCGAGAAATCGGTAGGTAAGGCAATGGCTTCATCCAGTGCATTGGTATGTAAGCTCTGGGTATGTCCTAAGCCTGCAGCCAGTGCTTCGATGCAGGTGCGTGTAACATTATTGAATGGGTCTTGTTCAGTAAGACTCCAGCCCGATGTTTGAGTATGAGTGCGAAGTGCAAGCGATTTCGGGTTTTTTGGATTGAACTGTTTTACCAATTTTGCCCAAAGCATACGTGCAGCACGCATCTTGGCAATTTCCATGAAATGGTTCATGCCCGATCCCCAGAAAAAGGAAAGGCGGGGAGCAAACTCATCGATGTTCATTCCGGCGTTTACTCCGGTGCGCAGGTATTCCAAGCCATCTGCCAGTGTATATGCCAGTTCGATATCTGCTGTGGCACCTGCTTCCTGCATGTGATAACCGGAAATACTGATGCTGTTGAACTTTGGCATATTGCGCGAAGTATATTTAAAAATATCACCGATAATTCTCATCGAAGGCAAGGGAGGATAAATATAGGTATTCCTTACCATGAATTCTTTCAGGATATCGTTCTGGATGGTTCCGCTTAATTGATCAAGACGGGCTCCCTGTTCCAGTCCGGCTACAATATAAAAGGCCATGATGGGCAAAACTGCTCCATTCATGGTCATAGAAACCGACATTTTATTCAGTGGAATCTGATCAAAAAGAATATTCATGTCGAGGATACTGTCGACCGCTACACCAGCTTTGCCTACGTCGCCTTCAACGCGTGGATGGTCAGAGTCGTAACCCCGGTGGGTGGCTAAATCGAATGCGATGGAAAGTCCCATCTGACCTGATGCAAGATTACGGCGGTAAAATGCATTGGATTCTTCCGCTGTACTGAAGCCCGCATATTGTCGAACGGTCCATGGACGCATGACATACATTGTCGAATATGGCCCGCGTAAGAATGGTGGTAAACCTGCAGCATAACCCAAGTGTTCCATGCCTATCAAATCGTCTTTGGTATAGACGGGTTTAACAGGAATCAGCTCAGGCGTCATGTAAGGGTTATCACCTTTCGCTCCGGAAACAGACGATTGCGGTGCATCTGTGTTCGGATTGATGTTGTTAAAATTCGGTTTCATTATTAGAACTTTTTTATTTCTGTTTGATTTCCGGTGTATTCGACCGGTATATTTTTTCTTTTGTATTACCAGTCAACATTTTGTCTGGACAGAGGCATGGTCATGCACCTTGCTCCACCACCACCACGAGCCAGTTCGGAGCCTTCAATCGTGATAACATATTGATTATAATCAGCAGGATTGCGTTTTCCATTTATGACTTCTTTTGCAGTTAGAACGTCGAAGCCATTTTTGTTTAATTGTTCGATGGTGTATACATTTCGCCCGTACCCGATAATTTTACCCGGAGCTACAGCAAAAAAGTTGGTACCCGAATGCCATTGTTCGCGTTCCTGAATATAAGGGTCAGCAGATCCTCCACAACATATTGGTTTTAGGTCCATGCCAAGCTTTTTCAGGGCAGACACTAAATCATGCTCCTGAGTGATGGATTTTACTTTGCCATTTTCAATATAAATATGGATCGTTGCAAACTGACTTTCATTCATTATAACCGGTTCATATATCATGCAATGCTCTTTACTCAATAGAGTGAAAACCATATCAAGATGGATGAAAGATTCGGGTTTATGTGGTAATTCCTGAACGAGAATGTGCTTGATTTTTTCTTTCGATTTCATGCATTCCAGAATTCGGTCAATTCCCTGAGAGGTAGTACGGGCACTCAAACCCATTACTAAAATGTCTTCACGGGCTACCAAAATATCACCACCTTCAAAACTGATATTTTGTTGATTTTGACTCGATTGACAACTAATAACCTGTGTTTTTAAACCTGGATGCGATTCGAAAATGGTTTCCATAATCAAGGCTTCCCGTTTCCTGACGTGGCTGGCCATCCGCCCAATCAGTACCTTGTTGCCAATACTGATGCTGGCATCACGGGTAAAGAAGAAATTATGCAGGGGTTTGATTTCATACCGCTCCTTATCCAAATAGCGGGTAAGAGTATTCTTTTGCATTCTCAAGCCTTCAAACATATGATTTGTAAGGTTTTGAGGTGTAAGCGTATGCAGGTATTCTTCTAATTGGGGGAGATTTTCTTGCAAACAAACTCTGGAAACAAAATTGCTATGGATTTTTTCGTTCATCAAAACTTCACGTAATAAATCTTTTACATGATAGGTTTGTGTGAGAGTGTTCAATACTCCTTCGAACTGAGCGTATTCTTTACTGACGATGGCCAGATTAAGGATATCAGAATAAAGAGCACGTTCAGCATTCTGAGGGGTCATTTTTTCGACCTCCGATCCCGGGCGGTGAAGCAATACCGCTTCGAGCTTCCCGATTTCAGAGGTGACATTAATTTCTATGTTGGGTTTATTCATTATTTACGGATACCAAGTTTTATCTGATATTCACGGAGGCTCTCAAGGATATTGGTACGTACATGGATGAAGTTGTGAATGCCGGCCGATTGTAAGTCTGCAGCACATGCTGGATTTCCGGCAATTACAGTTATGGTTTTACCAGCCAGTTGCTGGTGAACAGGTATCGCCATTTCGGCATAATCTTCATCCGAGGAGCAGATAACAACAATCGCTGCTTCCGATTTCAGAGCACTATTTACACCCTGCTCTATGCTTTCAAATCCGTTGTTGTCGATAAGGTCAAAACCGGCAACAGCAAAGAAGTTAGAGGCAAACTGTGCTCTAGCTCTGCGCATTGCCGCATTACCAAACGTAAACAGAAATACTTTCGGACGATTATTACTGACGGCATAGGATTCGGTGAGCATCCGTAGTTCTTCGAATGCATTTGACGCCCGGTATAATTTTAATGGTTTAACATCACCATCCAATTTGGTTTCGGGTGAATAAACATTGGCGTCGATGTTTGCTGAAAGTCTTTCGGTAAAGTTGGGATATTGATTGGTTCCCAAAATGGTTTCGCGACGGTTGGCGATGGCCTGATCTTTTTTGTTTGCCGTAGCTTCAATTTCTGACTGAATAAATCCCTCTTTCATAGCCAGATAATATCCGCCTTTTTCCTCGGTTTTGAGGAAGAGTTTCCAGGCTTCACTGGCGATGGATGCTGTTAAAGATTCTATATAATAAGAGCCGGCAGCAGGATCAATTGTTTTATCGAGAATGGCTTCTTCTTTGAGTACCAGTTGTTGGTTACGGGCAATGCGTTCCGAAAACGATGTAGGGCTTTCATAGATCGAATTGAAAGGTTTCACTTCAATGGAACCGGCACCACCTAATATCGCTGACATTGATTCTGTGGTAGAACGAAGCAAATTAACATAAGGATCGTATAGCGATTTATTCCAATCACTGGTCACACTATGGATATCGATTTTGCAAATTTCATCGCTGTCGGGATTGTAGGCTTTAACAATATTTGCCCAAAGTAAACGGGCGGCACGTAGTTTGGCGATTTCTAAAAAGTAACTCGACCCAATACCAAAAATAAAACGGATGCGGGGAGCTACTTCGTTTATACTTAATCCACGTTGAGTAAGTTGTGAAAGATACTCAACGCCCATCGAAAGACCAAATGCGAGCTCCTGAACGATGCTCGATCCGGCATTACCAAAATGCTTGGCAGTAACAGCAAGGCTGCGAACATTTTTAAATTCCTGCACCTCGCGTGTAATGCGGGCTGCGTTATCAAATGCTTCGACCGAAGACCGGCAGCATCCGCAGAAATGACCGTAAATGCTTAGATGGCCAAGTGGATCAAAATTCAGGGTCGCGTGAAGTTCATTAAATGATTGCTCTTCTGACTTGAGTAATTGTTTCCAGTATGCAACAATTTCCAAAGCATGGTGATATGCAATAAAGTTGATCTGTATATCCTTTGTCCATACGTTTTTAAGCAAGGCCTGAAATTCTTCATAGGTGAAACTCATATTGGCTTTAATTTTAAACCAAAGAGAATCGACGCCCTTTTTAAGCATATCTGATGCTTTGATATTGGCCTGTTCGATGCCCAGCTCACTAACATCGATTTCCTGACTAATGAGCCACTGATTTCCCGAATTATTGTTTCCGCGTATGAATGGAAATTCACCAGGAAGCGAGGAAGTAAACGGAATATCTTTTAAATCTTCGGCTCTGTAATACGGTTTAACCTTAAAGCCTTCACCGGTATCCCATAATAGTCTTTTCTGGTAATCAGCCCCTTTCATGTCATCGTTTATGGTTGATTCCCATTGTTCGGTGGTGATTTCTGGAAATTCCTGCATGAGTTTTACAATTTGGTCTTTTGACTGATCCATGGTCATTCGTAAGATATTTTATGTGTTTCTTAGTATCAATTATGGCTGGATTTTACCCTGCCTTTTCAGGCGGCAAAGGTACAATTTTTTGTAAAGACGTCTAATTCAGCTTGCAAAGGAAATCTACCTCGGTCTTGCATTTCTTTTAGTATCTTTAACCCTGAAATTCAAAGAATTGTATAAGATGAAAATCTGTATTAGTGGCATTAGTGGATTTACAGGATCCTACCTTCAAACGTTTTTTACGGAAAGAGGTGATGAAGTCGTCGGAATTTATAGAAAAGACTTTGAATCGCCAGAACAGCTCATCCATAAACTTGAAGGAAGTGGAGTGTTAATTCATTTGACCGGGAGCCCCGTTATCCAACGCTGGACGTCTAAAAATCGAAAGCAAATTTTTGAGAGCCGTATACTGACCTCACAAAAATTAGTATCTGCCTTATGCCAATGTGTGAATCCTCCCGATGTTTTTATTTCGGCATCTGCTGTGGGTATATATTCGTCAGCGGGTGTTCATACCGAATCAGAATATTGTTTGGGTACGGGATTTATGGCTGAAATATGCCAGGCATGGGAGGAGGCTGTGTCAGAGAAACCCGAAGGTGTTCGGCTCGTAAATATCAGAATGGGAATAGTACTTGGCCGGGGTGGTGGAATGTTATCGAAAATATTGCCCTTATTTCGATACGGTTTGGGTGGAAGACTGGGTAGTGGCCATCAGGCATTTCCCTGGATACATATTGACGATTTTAGTCAAGCCATTCTTTTTATCATACAAACAAATTTAAGTGGTCCGATCAATTTGGTTAGCCCGGCTACCGACAATAGCCAAACTTTTACGCGTGCATTGGCCAGCGTTGTTAAACGGCCGGCGGTATTTTCTGTCCCTTCGTTTATAATACGCTTGATTTTTGGAAAGGCAGCGATAAGCATCCTTGATGGGCAAAGTGTTATTCCTCAAAAACTACTGGAGGCCGGCTTCGAATTTCAACATCCGGATTTGCAACTTGCCTTAAAAGAATCAGTATAGGAAGGTAAATTTATTCGTTCTGAACAAGGGTGTAAATAACAGATACATAGCTAGTCTGATCTTTTAATTGGTTATATTGAATGCTATTTTGCTGCCATGAGTAGTGTAAATTGTATCCATTTCCAATGCCGTTTCCGGTATAACAACTGCCAATATTGGCAATTAAATCTTGCGGTTCGTTTGATAAGATGATCTGAGAAATGACTTGTCCGTGTGTTCCTTCACCTTTGCCCGAGTAATCTTTTGCTGAAACCTTAAGAAAGGTGCCATCAGGGAGATCGCCGTTCATTTCAACTGTTACTTTACGGGTTTTCGTTGCCTGTACAATGGATGTAATATTAATCCATGAATCCGAATTGTCTACTGATTGAATGATTGACTGACCCGCATCAATTCCATTGAAAGGGAATGCCATCGTTACTGAATTTCCACCCGATGGCTCGATATCGAGTAATGCGATTTCCGGAATACTAAGACCTAAACTATGACTATCCTTGTTTGATTGAGCATTTAGCAAAACACTGAAGCATGAAAATACCAGAATAATAGCTAATCGTATGATTAAGTATTGTTTACGGTCGGTATTTATCGTTGTTTTCATTTTAAAAAACAATGTTGTTGATTCGTTCTAATTGTAAAGTTAGTTATTATTTACAGTATGTGCAATTTTTGGAGTATTTTAAGGAAACTGTTCCATTTTGGGAAAATCTAAAAACGCTTATCAATTTGCGGGCCAAAATTTGTTATATTATTTTGGTTATTATCAACAATATAGAGTATTATCGCCTCATTGTCGTGTGATATCGTAAAATAATTTTATAAATGATACATAATATATATTTAGTATTTATTTTAAGATGATTGGAATTTAGAAGAAATCGTAAACCATGTACAAAAAATGGACAAAGAATCTAAAAAATGGATAAAATGTTCAGAAATGAGGTTAACATAAAAAACCCCCTGAATAATATGATTAATAATTCAGAGGGTTTTTGATTGGGTCTTTTTTGACTTTTATCCGCATTTTGAGAAGCCACAACTACATTTCAGGCAACCTTCCTGATATTGTAGGTTATCACTTTGTCCACATGATTCACACACCGCTTTATGGGGTTTTGTTCCATCTGGAATAAATCGGTGGAGGGTTCGTTCTACACCGGCCTTCCATGTATTGATGGAGTGTGAATCCAGGCTTAGTTTTGATACCAGTTCTACCACAGATAATAAAGGCATTCCGTGGCGCAGGATTCCGGAAATTAGCTTGGCATAATTCCAATATTCGCTATCGAACGAACGGGATAAGCCTTCAATGGTGGTTCGGTAGCCTTCCTTGTCTTCAAATGCAAAATCGTACCTAGATTTTCCGTCGGCTGTCCGGTTTTTAATTACCCAGCCGGTGTTTACCCAACGCGGAGCATAAAAACCCTCTTCCTTACCGGTAAAAATCTCATAGGGCCTGCCTTCATATAATCCAACCACTGCTACCCATTTTTCAGCATCGTTTTGGAATCGGACGACTTCGGCTTCAAGAACTTTGGGACGTGGAGGGGCGTTGTTTTCCTGAATTACGGGAACCACTTCTTCCCTTTCTTTTTCATTTGAAACAAGAACACCAGCACGACAGCCTTCGCGGTAAACGGTAACACCTTTACATCCACTTTCCCAGGCGGTTTGGTAAATTTTACTCACCATTTCTTCAGGGGTCTCAGACGGAATATTTACCGTTACACTAATGCTGTGATCGACCCACTTTTGTACGGCACCCTGCATATGAACCTTGGCCAGCCAGTCAACATCGTTTGCTGTGGCTTTGTAATACGGCGATTTTTCGATAATGGCATTTAGTTTATCGTCGTCATATTTAGTCACTTTGGCTGCATCAAAACCATTAATTGTCAGGTAGTCTAGAAAGCGAGGATGGAAAACATTATATTCTTCCCATGTATCTCCAATTTCATCGACAAATGTAATGTTGACATTTTTATCGTTTGGATTTACTTTACGTCTCCTTTTGTAGTTTACCTTAAATACCGGTTCGATACCGGAGGTTGTTTGAGTACAAATGCTTACACTTCCAGTAGGTGCAATGGTTAATAAAGCGACATTGCGCCTGCCATATTTTTGCATGGCTTCGTATAAAGAAGAATCGGCTTCTGCCAGTCGTTGTATAAACGGATTGGGTTTTTCGCGCTCGGTACTATACATTGGAAATGGCCCACGTTCTGATGCCAGTTCCACGGATGAGCGATATGCTTCTAATGCAAGGGTTTTCTGAACTTCAACGGCAAAGGTGATGGCATCATCAGAGCCATATCTCATTCCAAGGCCGGCCAGCATATCGCCTTCAGCGGTGATACCAAAACCGGTACGTCTTCCTTGAAGTGCTTTTTTGCGGATATTTTCCCAAAGCTTGCGTTCGATGCGCTTGGTTTCTTCATCTTCGGGATCCTGAACTATTTTTGCAATAATCCGGTCGATTTTTTCAAGTTCCAAATCAATTAAATCGTCCATAATACGCTGACCTTTTCTCACATGCTCAATAAATAATGGCATATCAAAAGTAGCCTCAGGAGTAAATGGATTATTGACGTAGCTGTACAGATTTATAGCCATTAAACGGCAACTATCGTAGGGACAAAGCGGAATTTCTCCACAGGGATTGGTAGAAACGGTCCGGAAGCCTAAGTCGGCATACATATCGGGTACCGACTCGTTAATAATGGTGTCCCAGAAAAGAATTCCTGGCTCGGCTGATTTCCAGGCGTTGTGAATAATTTTATTCCACAACTTTTTTGCATCGATTGTTTTGGAGTAAAGCGGAGTATTCGAATCGAGTGGGAATTTTTGTTCGAAGTGACTATTATTAATGACAGCCTGCATAAATTCATCGGTTAACTTTACCGAAACATTGGCCCCGGTAACTTTACCTGCTTCAAGTTTGGCATCGATAAATTCTTCAGCATCCGGGTGTTTAACAGAAATACTGAGCATGAGCGCTCCACGTCTGCCATCCTGAGCCACTTCGCGGGTAGAGTTTGAATATCTTTCCATGAAGGGTACAATGCCGGTTGAAGTGAGTGCCGTGTTTTTTACAGGGCTCCCTTTTGGGCGGATATGTGTCAGATCGTGTCCAACACCCCCGCGACGTTTCATCAGTTGCACTTGTTCCTGATCAGAACGCATAATTCCTCCGTAGCTATCGGCAGGATTATCTTGCCCTATTACAAAGCAGTTTGAGAGTGAACCTACCTGAATATTATTTCCAATTCCGGCCATTGGACTCCCTTGAGGAACAATATATTTAAAGTCCTTGAGCAATAGATATACTTCTTCTTCACTCATGGGGTTTGGATACTTTTGTTCTACCCGTGCAATTTCACGAGCAATCCGATAGTGCATATCATCAGGAGTAAGTTCAAACAGTACTCCATCACTATCTTTAAGAGCGTATTTGTTTACCCATACCTTGGCGGCCATGGTATCTCCCCCGAAATACGTTTCGGAGGCTTTAACAGCTTCATCAAAAGAATATACAACCTGAGCCGGTATTTTGGTAGGCGAAGTCGATATAATGGTTTCTGTTGCTTCTTTTGTTTCTAAAATTTCTTCTTGCATTTCACGCATATCTGCTCCCCTGGGCTTGTTTTTTGACCTTGCGTTAAGGACATCATCAAATAATGAAGGTTCTTTCCTGGTTTCCTGTTTCTTATCAGAACCGGCAAAAAAGGTTTGGTCCATAGGTCAGTGTTTTGTTTAGATTAAAATCAACTTTATCAGCAAGTTCACGATAGATGCTCTCATCCCGTTTATGCCATACAATGTACAATATAATTTAAGGCGTCACTTGTAATGTTATTAACAGTCGGTTGTAAGTGTTTGAGTCAAAAAAAATTGTGTTCTGAAAAGTTTTTTCAACCTCATAATGAACACATTAAAGGTAATGCCTGATGCTTCGGGCTTATCAGAGCGTTCGCTGTCGAAAGCAGCCCTATTGCTGACTTTCCCAGTTTAGCTTTTTTCCAAAGCCAAGACGGTTATGAGTCATCTTAATAAAATACGGAACTACGGTCCAAAGATGTAACTCGGCCAACAAAGCCACCGGAAATTTTTTAACATACACTTTGCGGGCTGCTTTTTTTTGTTCAATATCCAATTCAACAAGCCTGCCACTAAATTGTATACCCTGAATAAGACCGGTCATTGTAGTTTCTAAAACAATTGAACCGGATACCTCCGGATTATTTATACACTCCTGCATATGACGCGTATGGTTTTCGGACGTAAATACAAATGCATTCCATTCTTCACTATAATAATAGAAGCAATTGGCAACCCAGGGTACATTATTATGCGATGTAGCCATGGTCAGCACGTGATGCTCATGAATAAATTCAAGTATTCTCGAATCAATCGGTGGTGAAGCGTGTTCAAACATTATGTTCAACTTATCATTTTTATCTCGTTAATATTATTTTGTCCGCATGATTCATTTGTTAATGCCACGAATTGGATACAAATCATGTCTCCGGATATCGTCATTCGAAAAACCATTGCTGGTAAATGAGTATTCCATTTCCCCCCCAAATTACGATATACCGCTTAACAATAAACTGTATAAAGAAGTGCAAGCATAGAATTGCCTTTTAATCTGCTGCTTACTCAATCGTGTTGTGAAATACCGAAATTAACAGAACTCCTCTCATCAATTCTAACCAGTGATACCGTTTGCTTTAACCCAATTACAATCAGTAAGATAGAATTTTTGGATTTGGATAACAACAATGGTTTTTCTGTGTGACAAAGGTAATTTTCTACTCGTAATCTGTCCAGTATTTTATGTGCCTTTGATTTAAAATGGATTGTTAATTTGTGGTATAACAGGCAATTACGGTCTGATAACTTCTATTATTTGGAATAGTTTTAACTGAATTGTTTTTATTCAGTTTTTCGTCTGGAGACTCACCTTGGTTATTGATTATTGATTTTCGGAGGAAGGCGTATCTTTGGCCCTGAATTATTAAACGTATTTTACCCATGCTCAATATCAAAGTTTTTACCGTAAATTCTTTTCAGGAGAATACCTATGTTCTGAGTGATGAAAGTAAAGAATGTATCATCATTGATGCAGGTTTTCAGACAGAAAGCGAGCGAAAAACCTTTCGTGATTATCTGCAGATTAATGATTTAAAGCCTGTTATGTCCTTACATACGCATGCTCATGTCGACCACATGTTCGGTGCGCCTTTTCTAATAGAACAGTTTAATTTGGGTTATCGGGTACATTCAGCCAGCCAGGAATTTATTGACCGGGCAAAAGAGTACGCTTCGGTTTTCGGCATCATAATAGAAAAAGTGTATCAACCCGAAGCTTTTATCAAAGATGAAGAATTATTGAGTTTTGGAAATACTTCATTCAGGGCTATTTATACGCCCGGCCATGCTGATGGCAGTGTCTGTTTTTATTTTGAAGCAGATGGGGTGCTTTTTAGCGGCGATTTATTATTTAAGGATAGTATAGGTCGTACCGATTTACCAACAGGAAATTACGATACGTTAAAAAGTAGTATTCTTAAGCTTTTTAAAGACTTACCTGCCGAAACAAAGGTTTTTGCAGGTCATGGACCATCGACCACTTTAGGACACGAAGCGATGTACAATCCATTTATCTAGAATCACTTATCTCTTTTATCTTCTGAATAATCTCCGTGGCGTTTTGTTGATTCATGCAATCAAAATGCTTTTTGGGACATTGGCTGAATCCTATTTTGCTACAAGGTCGGCAATTGAGAGTATTAACTTCTGCAATAAAGGATAAAGATTGAGAATTATCTGGTAGTACGGGTTTCATTCCAAAATCGGGTACCGTATTTCCCCAGACGGAAATAATATTTCTGTTGAAGGCAGCTGCCATATGCATTATTGCCGAATCTGGGCTAATGACAAGGGCGGCATTTTTCACAACTTCAGCGGATTGTAATAGGCTGAGTTTTCCACAATGGTTTGTCGTGCGACCTGGGCAAAGTGCAGTAATTTGTTCTGCCCGTGTTGTATCATCCTTTCCACCTACAAGATAAATGGGTAAATCGGTACCATTAATGATCTGTGCAGCTAAAGCCACCGGTATTTGCTTGGTGTGGTGTAAAGCTCCCGTAGCAAGCACGGCGTATTGGCCTTCCGGTCTGGGAATGCCATCCGGAAAGGATTGATTTTCGGGAAGATGGATTTCAAGACCACATCCATCATATTTTACACAGTAATTAATAACAGTATCGAGATATCTTTCAACAATATGTTTATCGGGCATATAATTGGCTTTGAAATTCACTAAAAGCCATTTCTGAAGATTCAGTTTTTTAAATGCGCGAGATGGGCGTTGCAATGAAATGCGAACACGATGCGACCGAAGATTATTATGCAAATCAGCAATGAAATCGTATTTTTCTTCTTTTAACTGGGCAATACATGACCCCAGGTCGTTTTTTAATAAAACGAGCTTATCAATGTTCGGATTTTCGATGAGGATATCTGCAAATTTTTCTTTGGTCAGAAAATGAATTTCGACATCTTCCACCTGATTTTTTAAACAGCGGATAAGAGGCGTGGTAAGTAAAATGTCGCCAATGGAACTGAAACGGATGAGGAGAATTTTAGGCATCGAAAACCGGCTTTTCAGGCAAAGGTAGACAAATAATTTTCCAGTACTTTTGTGCCATGATTTTTACAGATACCCATACACATCTTTATCTCAGCGAATTTGAGCCTGACAGGGATGAAATAATTCACCGGGCCATTCATCAGGGTATAAAATACATGTTTCTTCCTAATATTGATTCTTCATCGGTAGAGTCTATGCTTGAAATCTGCCGGAAGTTTTCGGGGAATGTATTCCCAATGATGGGATTGCATCCTACCAGCGTCAATGAAAACTATTTGGAGGAAATGAAAAATGTTGAGGATTTTTTGGCCCATGGCAAATATTATGGCCTCGGAGAATGTGGTATTGATCTATACTGGGATAAAACTTTTGTAAAAGAGCAGGAATTCTGCTTCAGACGACAGATTCATCTGGCTCATGAATATCGGTTACCTCTAATCATTCATTCCCGCGAAAGCAATGAAATGATTTTAGAAATTCTCAAGGATGAAAAGGCATTTTTAAATGGCGGAATTTTTCATTGTTTTAGTGGCGATTTGAATCAGGCAAAGGAAGCCATCGATTTGGGCTTTCACCTCGGTATCGGGGGCGTGGTTAGTTTTAAGAATTCAGGTTTAGCGGATGTTGTAAAAAGTGTTCCCATCGAATCCATTGTTTTAGAAACGGATGCTCCTTTTCTTGCTCCGGTACCCTATCGGGGAAAACGGAATGAAAGTGCTTACATTCGGATTATAGCCGAACATATTGCCCGTATTAAAAAAATGGAATTGGAAGAAGTGGCCAGTCATACCACAAAGAATGCATTGTCGTTGTTTGACGTGGATATACATTAAAATATAGGAATGGATTCAAGAAAAGTGCTTGTTATTTATACGGGCGGAACCATAGGAATGATGCTAAATAGTGAAACATCGGCTCTGGAACCTTTTGATTTTGAGCATTTATATAATCATTTGCCCGTTTTACAGAATCTCAATTGTAAAATCGAATCCTATTCATTCGATCCCTTGATTGATTCGTCCAATATGAATCCAAAATTCTGGATCAGGCTTGCGGAGGTTATTGAGGATAATTATGATGATTTTGATGGATTTGTTGTGTTGCATGGTACCGATACAATGGCCTATTCAGCAGGTGTTTTGAGTTTTATGCTTGAAAATTTGTCCAAACCGGTGGTGTTTACGGGTTCTCAACTACCGCTGGGAATGATACGCTCTGATGGACGCGAAAATTTCATTACCAGTATAGAAATTGCAACGGCCTACGAAAATGGAAATCCATTAATACCCGAAGTATGTGTATGCTTCGAAAATCGGGTGTTTCGTGGAAACAGAACCTCTAAAGTAAATGCAGAAAACTTTGATGCTTTTATCTCCGGTAATTATCCTTCCCTGGCAGAAGCAGGAATAAATATCCGATATAAGCGGCATTTCATCCGTAAAGCGTCTACGGAGCATTTGAAGGTTCATAAAAACCTGGATGAGGCTGTTTTTATTCTTAAGTTATACCCGGGAATTAATCCGGCCGTTACAAATGCTGTTTTTGGAATTAAAGGATTGAAAGGGATAATAATGGAGACCTATGGATCCGGGAATGCACCCACGGATGCTTGGTTTTTAAAGGCTCTGGAAGAGGCCGTAGACAGAGGAATACTTATCGTAAATGTAACCCAGTGCAAAGAAGGTTCTGTGGAAATAGGCAAGTATCAAACCAGTCTTGATATGGGTCGCTTGGGAATCATAAGTGGAAAGGACATTACCACTGAGGCTGCATTGGCCAAATTAATGTATTTGTTTGGAAGGTATAATGATAGACAGAAAGTGGCTGAAATGTTTGGTGTGTCAATGGTTGGGGAGATAAGTGAATAAAGTTTGTGAAAATTTTGGCAAAACAATATTGATAAAGCTATTGTAGGTTTTGAAAGATGGATTAATTTTGCGGCCTGCCGCGAATATTTTGTATATTAGCGGCCTGAATTCGATGAGCAATTTTAATAACAATAAAATGGAGAGGTGGCCGAGTGGTCGAAGGCGCACGCCTGGAAAGTGTGTGTACGCCGAAAGCGTACCAAGGGTTCGAATCCCTTTCTCTCCGCTGAGTTTCTCACGATTCTAAACAATAAACTGAAATAACCCGAGTTAATTACTTAATCCAATTGATTAAAACCATGAAAAAAATCTTTGCCTTACTGACGATAGCAGGAATGCTTACCCTCGGTTTGTCAAATCTGGCAAATGCCCAGGATCAGACAGCCCAGACCTCCGCTGACACTTCTGTTCAGACTGCCCAGGTTGACGAATCTGCTGCAGCTCAGGATGATCTCGCCACCGTTGAACAACCGAAAAGTTTTCATCAAATTCTTAAAAATAAATTTATTGAAGGTGGTGCCGGCTGGATGTCGCCCATTCTTTTCTGTCTTGTTTTAGGATTGGCACTCATTATTGAGCGTATCATTTATCTGAATCTTTCTTCAACCAACACACAAAAATTATTGAATAAGGTTGAAACCGCTCTTGAAACACAGGGTGTAGATGCAGCAAAAGAAATATGTAAAAACACACGCGGCCCTGTTGCCAGCGTTTTCTATCAGGGTCTCGACCGTATTAACGAGGGACTTGAAGTAGTCGAAAAATCAGTTGTTTCTTATGGTGGTGTTGTAATGACCCGTCTGGAAACCAACCTTGCATGGATTACTCTTTTCATCGCGCTGGCTCCGATGCTCGGCTTCCTTGGAACAGTTGTTGGTATGGTAGGGGCTTTCGATTCTATCGAAGCTGCTGGTGACATTTCGCCTACGGTTGTTGCTGGAGGTATGAAAATTGCTCTGCTTACTACCGTATTCGGTCTTATCACAGCGATTATCCTACAGATTTTCTATAACTACCTACTTACCAAAGTTGAGTCTATCGTTAACTCCATGGAAGATGCTACCATTACCTTCATGGATATTCTCGTTAAAAACAAAAACGCAAAATAATTAAAGCATTACGATGGAAAATATAGTCAACATTGGTATTATAGTGGCCTATATACTCATAGCCTTCGCCGTGTTGTCGCTCATCGGCTTTGCTCTCTTACAGATTGTTTCCAATTTCAAGCGCGCAAAGAACGGACTGATCGGCCTCGTGGTACTGCTTGCGTTATTTTTAGTGGCCTTCCTTGTGTCGCCAGCCGAACAAGGACCCATCTACGAAAAGTTAAATATCGGACCTACTGGATCTCAGGTCATTAGCAGCGGATTGATAGGCACCTATGCTCTTGTTATAGGTATTATTGGTACAGTTGCATATACTGAAGTATCCAAGTGGTTCAGATAAACCCTTAAAAATAAGGAGAATCATTCTATGGCAAGAAAGGCAGTCGAAGTAAACACAGGCGCCATGGCGGATATTTCCTTCCTATTGCTCACCTTCTTCCTGTTGACATCATCAATCGACACGGATATGGGAATCATAAGGAAGCTACCGCCACCACCTGATCCTACCCAGGAAATACAAGACGTTAAAAAACGGAACATTTTTAATGTTCTTATCAATAAATACGACGGATTACTTGTGCAAGGAAGACCTATGGATATCTCTCAGTTGAGGGATGCTGCCAAGGAATTTCTCGCTAACCCCTATAACCGAGAAGATTTACCCGAGAAAAGAACAGAGGTAATTGAAGGTTTAGGATCCATCGATATTTCCAAAGGTGTTATTTCTCTTAAAAATGACAGGGGTACATCGTACAAAATGTACATTGAAGTTCAAAATGAACTTACCGCTGCCGTTAGCGAACTTCGTAACGAATTATCAAAACAACGTTTTGGTATGGCTTATTCTGACCTTACGAATACCGTAAATCAGGAGGCTATTTCGGCAGCAATTCCCGTGGCAATATCTGAAGCTGAACCCGAAAACGTAGGAGGAACCAAGTAATGGCACGATTTGCAAGAGAAGGTAAACGCGAAACTCCCGGAATCAATACCGGTTCAATGTCTGATATTATTTTTATGTTTCTGTTCTTCTTCATGGTAATTACCACGATGAGGGAAAGTACACTTTTGGTACGGCTTACCGTACCTCAGGCTACTGAAATTCAGAAACTTGAAAAGAAATCCTTGGTGAGCTTTATTTACGTGGGTCAACCCATGGATACAAAATACGGTACCGAAAGCCGTATACAGCTTAACAATCAATACGGACAGATAGCAGATATTCAGGAGTTTATAACACGTGAACGCGAATCACGCGATGAAGCAGACCGTAATTTCCTTACGACCTCGCTTAAGGTGGATGAAGAAACCCGTATGGGTGTTATCTCCGACATAAAGCAGGAGCTTCGTCAGATTGGCGCATTTAAAATCAACTACTCAACCCGCTTGGGAATTGTTAAAGACAGATAGTTTTCTGTTTAATATTAAAAAAGGGTGAGGCTTCGGCTTCACCCTTTTTTTTATGCAATCGATTCTTTGCCTTTGCGATAAAACAGCAGTAAAAGAATAATCGTAATCAGGGCACTGGAAATGATAAAAGATAGTCCGGGTAATTTTCCGAAGTCTTCCATGGGTGTTTGTGATTGGCCGGTATCATGAAAGTAAAATACCATCACAGCCGTAGCATTATTGATAAAATGTGCCAGAATCGGGTACCATAAATTTCCGGAAAATAGCAAAAGGTAACCAAATAAGATACCCAGCAACATGCGGGGTAAGAAACCGAAAAACTGGAAATGAATGGCTGAGAAAATGGCTGCTGATATAAAAATGGCCAGATGTGGGTTATTCCAACGCTGACTTAATTGTCTTTGTATTAAACCACGGAAAAGCAATTCCTCTCCAAGTGCAGGAAGTATAGCCATCATTATTAAGTTTAAACCAAGACCCGGCAGACTAGCCCCACGCATGAAAAAGTCAGTGATTTTTTCTGCGGCAGCCTCTTTTTCGTGCATCCACTGCCCGACACTTTCTAGAATTACAGGAATATGAATGGCCTGATTGAATTCTGACACCCACGCTATTAAGGGGGCTATTGTAAATACAACGGTAATCGTTATCAGGGTGAGATGAGGGTGGATGGATTTGCGTAAAGCAAAAGGCTCCCGTATTTTACCTTCTGTCAGAATTATCCAGGCGATGGCCGATATGGCAAAAAGTCCAATATGGTTGAAGATTTGAAGGATTTTTAAGGGTGCAAGACAATTGTCGCAGGTTATTAGCCCTCCAAGTAAGGTATGAGCTACCGTGGAGCCATAAAAAAGGTAAATGGTAATCAAACCCAGACCCGTTGAGATTATGGCTCCCATAAATATCAGCAGAACAAGTAGGATTACTTTACCCCAGGCTGAAAGCTTGTCAAAAATTGGAAGCATTAGCGTTTTATTGTTACGACATTTTTAGCCTCGGCGGCTTTTTTTCGGTAATATTCGGCTTTTTCAGAATTTCCTTTCTGCGAATAGTGCATGTACAGATTCTGGCTTGTTTCATAAATGGGTTGAATTTCAACTGCTTTTTCGTACCAACTTACAGCGGTGTTCGTATCGGATTGTATCAGATAAAAATTCCCGATATTCAGATAAGGTATTTCGGTATATGGATTAAGCTTTATCGCCTGTTCATTTGTTTCAACCGCTTTTTCCATATTTCCTTCTTTGAAATACAATTCGCCAATTTTAAAAAGTGCCTGAATTTTTGTTGAGTCCTTTTCCAAAACCCTGTAATACATCTTTATTGCTTCCGAAGTTTTTCCCATTTCCGAATAACAATACGCCAGATTGACGTATGAGGCTACATTGGCAGAATCGGATTGCATGGCCGCATTGAAATAGGGAATCGCATTTTTATAATCGTTTTTGAAGGTTGAATATACGGTTCCGGCTCCATTTAATGCATCATAATACGTTGGCAAAATTGCAAGGGCTAGTTGATAATGTTTAAGCATCAGGTCGGGAAAACGTGGGTCTACAGTCTTTTCTGCACTTTGTTGCTGAAAAACAGTGTACATCATGTTTCCGGCAAACTGTGTATTTCCTTTAACAGAGCGTTCCATATTCTTAACGTCTGCCTGATACAGGCTGGGAACATCTTTCCAGTCCTTATTCCGGTTGATAACCACAACCATCGATGGAATCAATAAAAGTCCTGTAAGCATCCATATCCGAATCATTTTCGAATCAGTAAGCTTTTGTACTGCGATATTTTTTTCGAATAGCCGGAAAATAATCCAGGTGATGGCAAGGACAAATCCCAGAGATGAAACATACAGAAAGCGGTCGGCAACAATGCCCACAACAGGGATCAGAATATTGGAGAACATACTCATCACCACCAGATAAAATAATATGGCGTATGACAGAAGATGTTTCTTGCGGAAGGTGAGCACCGCAAAAATAAACAGTGCAAGATGAATCGCTATAGAAATAAGTGCGGTGGGATGAAGCGCCCCAATGACCTGGATCATATCATATCCGTAATAAAACAGCATGGGATCAGGCCATACCAAGAGTTTTAAATAGAGCAACATACCACTCATTCCTGTTCCTATCCGAAGCCATAAACTTTTTTCGACAAAGAGAGGATTCTCTACAATCAGATTTGGGCGGATACTGTCAGGTAGCAAAAGCGTAGGAATAATCTGCGCCGCCAGTCCTGCAATAACTACTGAAACGGTAATAATCCAAAGTTGTTTTTTGGAGGTTTCTGTAAAGAAATATAGTGTAAGCGGATATATGGCCAGAAAAGTAAGAATATTCGATTTGGACAAATAGCCTCCGATGAATGCCAGAATACCAAAAATCAGGTATTTAGTTTGTTTTAAATCAGCGTATTTTAAGAAATAATACATGCCTCCCAATGCGCCCAGAAAACTCAGAATTTCTTCCCTGTTTTTTAAACTTGCTACCACTTCGGTATGAATGGGATGGCTGATAAATAATAATGTCGTTATTAAAGGAAACAGCGGATGATGATTCTTCAACAGTCGGGCAAGTACAGTATATAAAAGCAAGGCCGTAAGAATGTACAGCAATACATTGATAAAATGACTAACACCCGGTTTCGGTCCGAAAATCGACATCTCAATGGCATACGTAGCCTTGGTGATGGGTCTATAACCTGTTTTTATGGTTCCGGCATTCCCGTTTTCAGTATAGTAAAAGGATGTGAAGATTTCGGGCAGAGCTTTAACTCCTCGTGATACCTGAGGATTGGTTGAAGTCACCAGTTCGTCATCCAGCGAATAATCATTAAATAATGTATTTCCATACAGTACAAAACACCAGAGAGCCAGTCCGGCAAAAATCCATTTTCTCGTGTTTGTGAATTTCTTTTCGGTATTATTCAAAGTCACCTTCGTATCGCCTTTTTTCATTTTGCATCCGAATTTAAAAATATTAAGCCCAAAGAATAATCGCCGAAAATGAAAACATCAAATGCTCATACATCGGCGTATTATTGGGCAGCTAAAAATGCTCAAACGGGTCAGGACGTAAGCAGTATTCTGAACCTAACGCAAAAATACACAATCAGTCCCGAATTATTCCGACTTTTCTATGATGCGTGATGCCAGTAATACAAATTCTTCAACGCCAAGTTGTTCAGCCCGTTTGCCTAAAAGAGCAAGACTATGTTCGTTATGATCGAAATCGAGGCCACTGATTGCATTTCTCAGAGTTTTTCTGCGTTGGTTAAAGGCTGCTTTTACTGTACGGATGAAATGTTTTTCGTTACATCCCAAATCTTCTACTTCATTGCGGATGAGCCGTATAACACCTGATTTGACTTTAGGAGGAGGCGTAAAAACATGTTCATCCACCGTGAAAAGATATTCGCATCGGTACCATGCCTGACAAAAAACGCTGATGATGCCATACTCTTTGGAGCCCGGGGGTGATACCACTCTTCTGGCTACTTCTTTTTGGTACATACCCGTTAGAGCACGTATCAACTGACGATTTTCAATGGCTTTGAAAAGAATTTGGGAAGAAATATTATAGGGAAAATTCCCCACGATGGCGAAGGGCTCACCAAAAATAGACTGCATATCGAGTTTAAGAAAATCACCTTCGATGAGGTTTTCTTCCGTAAATCCGAATTTCTTCCGGAGGTATTCCACAGACTCTCCATCTATTTCAACTACTTTTAGATTAACATCTGGCTGATTAATAAGAAACTGAGTAAGAACGCCCATCCCCGGACCTATTTCAAGTAAATTGCTTTTGGCACCGGTTTCTAATGCAGCAGCGGCAATATCTTGCGCAATTTGCATGTCTTTAAGAAAATGCTGCCCAAGGGATTTTTTTGCCCTCACTTCTCCATGTCTATTGTAGTTATTGCTCATTGTTCAATCGTGGGTTTCCTTGGGTTTGGACATTAATTTCCGTTTTTCTTTTTTGCCCGGAGCTTTGTTAAACGGTTCGTAGCTTCTGGTATGTATATGCTTTGAGGATATTCGGTAATAAGGGTTTCGTAGGCTTTGGCGGCTTTACCGTCTTCTTTGATTTTTTCTTCATTCAAAATCCCCCAATCAAGGATGGCTTTATCGGTTAAAATATCCTGTGGATAATTATTAAAGAGTTTTGTATAAAAATCTTCCGCCTCAGTGTATTTTTTCTGTACAGTTTTTATCTCGGCTTTCTTTACTAAAACATCATCAAAAATAGGATGCGTAAGAAACATGGTGTTGATCGAATCGAGGCTCATCAGGGCAGAGTCATATTTTTCGCGAATGCAGAGGAATTCTGCTCTTGCAAATACTTCAAGAGCGGAATAGGAGCTATCCGGATCAGCATTTTCTCGTAAAAAAAACCAAAGGCGGAAGGCCTTGTTTGAAATAAGACGCGAGGGTGTGCCACGCAAAATATTCAATTGCGATTTTGCCAATTCAAATTCTCCCATCAGATAGGCAAGGTGTGCCGCCTGAAAACGTGCCTGCTGTCCGGCTGGATCTTCAGGGAGATCGTTTCCGATTTGGGCATAAACAATTGCAGCCTCCCATGGATCACCACTAAATAGGCACATTCCGGCCAAATCGGATTTAATACCAGCCAGAATCGTTGGATGAATGCCTGGCATTTCAGCAGCTGTACGAAGCATCAAACGTCCTTCTTCCCCTTTGTTTAGTAAATATACTCTTAGCCAGGCCAAATCCGAAATCAATTCGAGTGAGCGGGGATTAAATCCACTTTGCTCAAGAAGACTTAAATAATCTTTTTCTAGCTGGTCCCATGACTCATGTCCGTTTAGCTTTCCGGCTTTGGCCTGATTGACTTTCATTTTTAAAATGGCTTGCCATGCGGACAGATACAGTGGATGATTCCTGCCGTTTTTAGTCAGTTCGTTAAAACAATTTTCTGCCAGATCGTATTGCTCCACTTCTGCTGCCAGACGTCCCAAGCTGAGTAATCGACTGCCATTATCAACCGCTTTTCGTCCTAAAAGGATAGCCTGAGGATATGCCAAAGGATAATCTTTTGACAGTATAGCATACCAAAACAGCATTTCTGAGAAAACAACGGCATCCGGATCTTTTTGATGACGGCTTATCAGACTTTTACGCAAATAAGCATTGTTTTCTTCTGAGCCAAACTGACTGAGCTGATATTGAAAACGAGATTGTACACTTCCGACTTGTTGAGGATTTTTCCCGACGATATCGAGATAAAGTTCACTCATTTTTTTAAATTCCCCCATGGCCTCGTAAGTACTGGCAATATCGAAACTGAACACATCTTTATTACCAATAATTTCCTGTCCTTTAAGATAGGTTTCGAGCGCATATTCGTTCAAAAATTTCATACGGAAGGTGGCCGCCAGGTTGTTCACTTCCTGAGGATATTTTTCCAGATCCTTAATGGCTTCTCTGAATTCGCGCTGTGCTGCTTTTGATTCACCCTGAAAAGTATAAACATAACCCAGATCAGCCTTAAATCGTGGCTGAGTGGGATATTTTTTTATTTCCTTTTTGACCAGTTTTTCAGCGGCTTTTAGTTCCTTCGTTTCCAGAAGGCACTGAAGATAGTACGGGTAGTAGTTGCTGCTGTTTTTTTGTTCGTGTAGCGCTTCGAAAAGGGGTAGAGCGTTTACAAAATCGCGCTTTTGATACAGTTGAAAGGCTAATTGTTCATCATTTATTCCCTTTTGCGTATCAGGAATCTCCTGGGCATAAACAAAAGTACCCAGCAGATATAGCAATATGACCCAAAAGAACTTCATGAAGACATGATGCTAAAATTTATGATATAATATCAAAACCGGTGAAAGCAGAAAGCGCTGCGGGAATGTGGATACCCTCAGGACTTTGATTGTTTTCGAGGAGGGCAGCCACAATACGTGGAAGGGCTAAAGCACTTCCGTTGAGGGTATGAGCCAGAGAAGTTTTTCCATTCTCATCTTTGTATCGAAGTTTCATTCGGTTGGCCTGAAACGATTCGAAATTGGAAACAGAACTTACCTCCAGCCATTTGTCCTGGGCAGCCGAATACACTTCAAAATCGTAGGTGAGGGCAGAGGCAAAACTCATATCACCACCACATAAGCGAAGGATGCGAAATGGCAGATTTAATTTCCGGAGAATGCCTGCCACATGATTTTTCATTTCTTCAAGCGCAGTATAGGAGTCCTGAGGCGGCTGAACCTGAACAATTTCTACTTTATCGAACTGATGAAGGCGGTTTAAACCACGCACATCTTTGCCATATGAGCCTGCTTCGCGACGGAAGCAACTCGAGTATGCCACATTTTTAATGGGCAGATCGGTATGTTTTTGAATGGTATTGCGGTAAAGGTTGGTGATGGGAACTTCTGCCGTAGGGATAAGATAAAGATTATCGGCCGTAGCGTGGTACATCTGACCTTCTTTATCGGGTAGCTGACCGGTTCCGAATCCGGAAGCTTCATTGACCATCAGTGGAGGCTGATATTCAGTATATCCGGCACTGATGGCCTCTTCGAGAAAAAAGTTAATCAGCGCTCGTTGAAGTTTGGCTCCTTTGCCGATATAAAAAGGAAAACCAGCTCCGGTAACTTTACTTCCCAATTCAAAACTGATGATGTTGTATTTTGTTGCTAATTCCCAATGGGGTATCGAATTTTCGGGTAGGGCAGGGAGCTCGCCTTCCGAATAAATAATTTCATTATCCGTTGGGAGGCGTCCGGGAGGAACGGAAGAATGAGGCAGGTTAGGAAGAATAACGATGGCTTCGTTAAGTTCGTTTTCAATTTGTTGTAAAGAAACGCTTAATTGATTGGTTTCTTCTTTTAGCGTGGCAGTACGTTCCTTTTTTTGATTGGCAAGTTCTGTTTCGCCATTCTTGAATAAGTGTCCGATTTCTTTAGCCAGGCGATTGGCCTCGGCCAGGCCATCATCCATTTGATTTTGAGTACTTTTACGTTTATCGTCCAGTAGAATAATCCGAGCGATAAGATCTTTGGCATCAAAGTTTTTAATAGCAAGGCCGCTTACAACTGATTCAGGGTTTTCGCGGAGGATATGAAGAGGAATCATGGATTTTTTTTACAAAGTTACGGATAATGAATCAAAGGGATGAATTCGCTGAAACGAAAAAAACTCCTGAAAAATCAGGAGTTTTGATACTTTTTTTAAAAAGTATATCTTAATTAGTTCAGATCGTTTGTCAGGGGTTCAACAGAAACGGAAGACTTTTCATTACGGCCACGATTGAATTTTACGATTCCATCGTTAAGGGCGAATAAGGTATGGTCTTTACCCATTCCTACATTATCACCGGGATGATGAACGGTACCTCTTTGTCTGATAATAATATTGCCGGCTTTGGCGAACTGTCCGCCATATATTTTTACTCCGAGTCGTTTACTTTCGGATTCTCTTCCGTTTGAGGAACTACCAGCGCCTTTTTTATGAGCCATGCTTACTGATTTTTAAGGTTAAACAATTGCTTTAGAAAGTGATGTTCTCGACCAGTATTTTTGAGAAATACTGCCTGTGACCATTCATTTTCTGGTAGCCTTTTCTTCTTTTCTTTTTGAATATAATGACTTTATCACCTTTAAGGTGGGTCATAATTTTACCGGTTATTTTGGCACCATCGATCACGGGTTTGCCTACACTAATGTTTCCATCAGCTTCAACTAACATGACCTTGTTAAATTCAACGGCGCTACCTTCTTCACCTTCAAGGCGGTGTACAAAATAAGATTTGTTCTCCTCAACCTTGAATTGCTGACCGGCTATGTCAACTATTGCGTACATTTTCAGATAATTTATTTAAACGGAACCTCAAAATTTGGAAGTGCAAAAGTACGATTATTTTTATCATACAATAGCTCTGCGTAAAATATTTTTACAAATCTACCTCAAAATTGATGGATTTGTTAATTCTTTTCTTAAAAAATGATGTTCTGCACGTTTTCGAAACGTAAAATATTATTCTTTAAACGCATATAATTTTATCACATTTCTTTTGATATGTAACTTTTTGCCATCATATATTATATAAGTGAATTTGGCTCGTAAAAATAAATCGCAATTGTGTGAAAAATTATTCAAAAATGAGGCAACCTTTTTGGAAAAGGAAGTCTATTGTATTGGTTTCAGTAAGTAATAATTAGTTTATTTACCTTGTTTAATTTGTAATTGTATGGTATACAGCAGTGTCTGTGATCTTCAATTTCCATCGTATCTTGCAGGAACGTTCACTTCGGAGGGTAAAACCCTTGAAGTGCATAATCCTTTTGATGGAACTTTGGTCGGCACGGCATATCAGGTTACCGAAATCCAATTAAATGAAGCCATAGAAGCTGCCCGGGCCATCCGGTACGATTTACAGGAAATGCCTTCCTGGAAGAAGTACGAAATTCTGATGGCTATTGCTTCCAGATTGAATAATGAGAAAGAATTTTTCGCCCGTCTGATTGCATCTGAATCAGGCAAACCCATAAAATCCGCATTTGCTGAAACCGAGCGGGCAATCCAAACGTTTAGGATTGCAGCGGAAGAGAGCCGTCGCTTGCCTTCTGAATACCTTAGCCTCGACTGGGCAAGATCTACTGAAACCAAAGAAGGTCTTGTAAAGTATTTTCCTGCAGGGATAGTAGCCGGGATTTCTCCCTTCAATTTCCCATTGAACCTGGCTGTTCATAAAATTGCCCCTGCCATTGCCGCCGGCTGCCCGATTATTTTAAAACCCTCCTCATTAACACCTTTATCAACGCTCTATCTTGCGAAGATTATTCATGAATGCGATTTACCGGCTGGTGCCCTATCGGTTTTACCCATGGACAGGCCAAGCGGAAATTTATTGGTGACTGATGAACGTATAAAGGTGTTGAGTTTTACCGGTAGCCCCGAAGTGGGCTGGATGATGAAGAACCAGGCCGGTAAAAAGAAAGTTGTACTCGAACTCGGCGGAAATGCCGGTCTTATTGTTAGCCAGCCAACCGATATGGACGATGTTGTAAAAAAGTGTGTAAACAGCGCATTTTCCTATTCGGGTCAGGTTTGCATTCACACCCAGCGCATCTTTGTTTTAAGTCACCATTTCGAACACTTTATTTCCCGCTTCGTTGAAGAGGTTTCTGCTCTTAAAAGCGGAAATCCACTCGACGACGCCACGGATATTTCTGTGATGATCGACATCGAGAATGCTAAGAGAGTAGAATCCTGGATTCAGGAATCTGTTATTGAAGGCGGTCGCCTCCTGATTGGAGGAAAACGCCATAATTCATACGTTGAGCCTACTGTCATTACCAATACGCATCCCGATCACAAAGTGTGTTCGGAAGAAGTATTCGGACCCGTTGTGGTTATCGAACCCATTGGAAGTCTTGATGAAGGAATACGCCGGATAAATGAAAGTCGTTTTGGGCTTCAGGCCGGTTTGTTTACCGATAGTCTTCAGGAAATCAATACGGCATTTAAACGTATTGAAGTGGGTGGATTGATAATCAATGATGTTCCTTCATACCGGGTCGATCACATGCCCTATGGCGGTGTGAAAGACTCAGGATTCGGACGCGAAGGCGTGAAATACGCCATGTACGATATGCTCGAAGCCCGTATACTTGTGAAGCCTGCCTGAGCTTGCCTTCAAACGTTCTTTGACCGGTTTCAATACATAAAAAAATCATTAACAAGTCTTTGTCGGAGATATTATTTTTTTTATTAACTTGGCGCTGCCATTTATGAGGCTCTCAGACATACCTTCGGTATTTTCTGAAACATAGATGGTTGTAGACTTTTAGTGATTTTGACTTCTTTGAAAACAATCCTCATTTAAGATATAAGAAATCATAGATTCTCTTATTAACAACAATCAATTCTTTAATTAACCAAATTTTTATTTTTTATGATTAGAAAACTGACCAATTCGATGCGAGGCCTGCTGACTATGTTCGCAGTACTTGCACTGGCTGTTGGTCTCAATGCTCAGAGCACTTTGATGACTGAGAGTTGGGAAACAGCAGCCGTAGGGCAAGTCCCCCCCACTAGCTGGGCTGTCGATGTTGTCGCCAGCACCAATGCAGTTTATTTTGCAGCTACTGGAACTTATCCTACTATTACTCCACAGGCTGGTACAAGAATGGTTCAATTTCAGTCGTTCAATTATTCTTCTTCCGTACAGAGGCTAAAAAGAACTGCTGCTATTTCAACCGTTAATTATACCAACGCTACACTGAATTTTTGGTGGAGTGAAGATCCTGGTTATTCCAGTTCAAACGATAGAGTACAAGTACAGTATTCGTTGAATGGAACTACCTGGACAGATGCTGGTGCTGCTATTCCCAGATACAATACTGTAGCTGGCTGGAAGCAGAAATCGGTTGTTCTTCCAGCAAATGCAAACGGAGCGGCTACGGTTTATGTAGCATTTCTGTTTACATCAGCTTATGGAAACAATTGCTATCTCGACAATGTAACCTTAACCGCAGTAGGTCCTCCTCCTCCTGCTACCGTTACCATTGGTACAGGTACTTCTACTTCTGCTTATCCATATACCACTTACTGGATGGATGGTCGCACACAGTTACTTTATACTGCTGCTGAAATTACAGCTGGTGGCGGTGCAATGGGTGCTATTTCTACCATCGGATTTAATGTATCTTCTGCTGCTTCACAGTTGATGAATGGATTCACCATCAGCATGAAGAATTCTACAGCTACGAATACCGATGGATGGGATGAAACAGGTCTTACAAACGTGTACAGTGGAACCTATGCTGTTCCTGGTACCGGCTGGCAGATGATTACACTCCAGACCCCATTTATTTGGGATGGTGTATCAAATCTGTTGATTAATATTTGTTATGATAACAGTAGCTATTCATCGTACTCCTATGTATATTCAAGTGTAACTACGGCTCAGACGGCTCGTTATTATTATACGGATATTACCGCTGGAAACGTATGTTCAACCACTTCAGGAACTTCAACAACCACACGCCCCAACCTGCGTTTTGTTGTAACTCCTTACGTTGGAACCGTTATCGGTAAAGTAACCAATAACTTTAACAGTACTCCGATTGCCGGTGCTACCGTTGCTATTGGAACTCAAAATGCTACGACCAATGCCTCTGGCGATTATACCATTTATAATGTGCCCGCAGGTCCACGTAATGTAATGGCAAGTGCTACTGGTTTTGTTTCGCAGACCAAACCTACAACGGTTGTAAATCTGGGAACCTCAACCGTTAACTTTGCATTGGATCCCATTCCTGCAGTTCTTACCGGTACCGTTACCAATGCTGTTAGCAACACTCCGATTGTTGGTGCTAAAATCATTGTTGGAACCAAAACGATTTATTCGATGGCTGGTGGAGTTTATACTCTGAATATGTACCCAGGCGGTTCATTCGCTGTAAGTGCTACCAAACTCGGATACAATCCTTACGCTTCTGCAGCAAACGTTACTTTAACCACAGGTGTTACCACTACCCATAACATTCCTATGTTCAGTGCTACACCAGCTCCTGCTGTTATGACTGCTACCCTCAACACTGGTGCTACCGCTGTTGACCTCACATGGGCAGCTCCTACCGCCGGATACGAAATCATTTATGATGATGGCGGATTAGAAAACATGACCGCATGGGCCAACACAGGCAACATCAATGCCGTTAAATTTACTCCGATTAACCAGTACCCTGTACAGATTACCGGTGGAAAAGTAAATATTGGTGACGGTTCATACCCCGCAGGTGGAACCATCCTTGGAACCAAATTCAACATGGCCATTTTTGATGATGATGGCGCTAATGGATATCCCAATACTGAGTTAGCTCGTATCGAAGTAACTGCTTCAGCTTTTGGCTGGTTAGAGTATGCTTTCGCTGCACCTATCACCATTACCAGTGGTAACTTCTATATTGGTATGATTCAGGGTGGTAATTTCCCCAATTGTGCACCGATTGCCATTGATGAAACGACTCCCAGCATGCGTTCATACTCGAAATTCGTTACAGGCAATGCTCCTTGGGTTCCTGCTTCATTCAACGATTTCATGATTCGTGCTTATTGTATTGGTGGTGGTGGTCCTTTGGATCTCGCAACTTCCAATAACGTACCTATTCACATCGAAAGCCCTGCTCGTCATAACAGATATGCTTTTGTAATGAACTCACCTAAGATTGTTAGCGGTGATGAAGGCGAAGCTATTTATATGCCTCTCCCAATTAACGTTCTTCATTCAAACCCTGCTCAGAACGTAGCTAGCTCAGGTTTACCTTCATCGGCTACCGTTTCAGGTGCCGGAGAAAATGGTGTTTCAACCTTTGTTCAGACAATGACACAGGAATTGGATGCTACCGATGCCGTTCTGTTTAATAATGGTTCATTCGTGAACTCACCAGGTACTGCTCCAGGCGGTGCTGATGAAAGCATTATCGTTGCTCCTGCAACTCTTTTTGGTTCTAACTTTAATCAGGTTGGACCTTATACTGTTGCCGACAACTTTACTGTTACCGGAACCAATAACTGGGCAATTACTTCGGTTGATATTTTTGGATATCAGACGGGTGGTGTAACTACCGCTTCTTCTTTCACCGGTGGTTTTGTTCGTGTTTGGAATGGTAATCCTTCAGTAGCTGGCAGTGCCGTTATCTGGGGTGATTTAACCACCAACCGTATGAGCAGTTCTGTATGGACCAACTGTTACCGTGTAAGCGCCGTGAATGGTGGCATTACCCGCCCCATCTATAAAGTTGTTTGTTCAACTCCAGGTCTCACTTTGGCTCCTGGTACTTATTGGGTTGAGTTCTGTACTACTGGTTCTTTGGCTTCTGGCCCATGGGTTCCTGTTTTAGGCACTCCTCCAGTAGGTAATGCTCTGCAGAATACCGGAACATGGGTAGCTATGGAATCACCTGCTGCTTCTGGTAACTTCCTTGATGTTCCTTTCGTTCTGAACGGAAGCATTGTTGCTCCTGCAGGAAGTCAGGAATATCAGGTATGGCGTCTGAAACAGGGCGAAGAATTGACCCCTGCTGTTTGGACTTCATTGGCTTCTGTTTTTGCCACTACACATACTGATAATGCATGGCCTTCATTACCTGATGGTCCTTACCGTTGGGCTGTTAAAGCCAAATATCCAGGCGACCGTTGGTCAGCTGCTACTTTCTCCAATGTTCTTGGAAAAGGCTGGACATCGAATGTTACCGTTAATGTAACACTGTCATCCGTTGGTGCTCCTCTGAATGGTGCTCAGGTTCGTTTTGTAAATACTGTTTATACAGATACTACATACCAAGCCATGACTCCTGCAACAGGTACCGTTAACTGGCAGAAAATGTGGAAAGGCACTTATAACCTTACCGTAAA
This sequence comes from Bacteroidales bacterium, assembly GCA_030656615.1. GTDB lineage: Bacteria > Bacteroidota > Bacteroidia > Bacteroidales > TTA-H9 > JAUSOY01. The sequence continues at coordinate 99,316 of JAUSOY010000005.1, forward strand.
CAAGTTTGGTTATCAGACTTATACCGCTACCGTTAATATTACTGGAGCTACCCATACGTTCAATGTTCTTTTAATGGAATCACCGTATGCTCCGTATAACCTGTTTGTTGATGACCGTACGCTCATCGCAACCTGGAATGCACCCAATCCTCAGATCGCTCTCTTTGAAGAGTACTGGGCTTCGAGTAACTTCACTGCCAACCAGTGGGTTGTTAGTGGTGGTAACTGGGCAGTTTCAGCTACTGGTAATCCTGCTCCTGCTGCAAGTTTCAGCTGGTCACCACAGGTTACCAATTATAACCAGACGATCACTTCAAAGAATATCGTTGGACAGGGCTCACCCGCGCTTTATCTGAAATACGACATCAATCTGGATAACTTTGGTACTACCTATGAAAACCAGATGGCTGTCGAAATTTGGGACGGAACTGCATGGAATCGTCTGAAAAACTACAGTAACCTGGGTGGATCTATCCCCTGGACATCCGAAAGCATTAACATTACTGCTTACACATGGGATACCTTTAAAATTCGTTTTGTAGCGTATGGTTCTGATAGTTATGACATCAACTACTGGTATATCGACAATATTTTGGTTGTAGCCGCCCTTAGCGATAAGAGCGTTCTTGGTTACAATGTATATCTGGATGACATTCAGGTTGGTTTCACATCCGCGCTCACTTATCAGATTAACCAGAATCTTTGTACTTACGGTCAGACTTATACCGCTTCGGTTGATGCTATCTACGAAAGTGGACCTTCAGCCCGCGATTATTACACCTTCATGGCTAAGTACTTACCTCCTCCTATTAATCTGACAGGTCTTGCTATTCAGGATGCTGCATATCTTGATTGGGAAGAAGCAGTTATGCCACTTAAGAAGTCAGCCTTTGCTGATCTTGTATCCGTTTATCCTTTCGCAGGTGATGTAAATCCTGCTGCTGTTCAGAATACTGTGCCCATTACTGATGCTTTTGGTAATCTTCAGTTTGCATATAATGCAGCTGTAGTTACCGGTGCTGCTGGTAATGCCGGTTCAGAAACCGATGGTAGCTTCTATTATACCACCCGTTGGGGATCGAACCTCATTCACAAATGGAACCTTGATGGTACTTTAGTAGAACAGTTCTCCATTCCCGGAGTAACTGGTCTGAGAGACCTTGCCTATGACGGAACCTATTTCTATGGTGGTGCTGCAAGCACAACCCTCTTTAAAATGGACTTCGTTACCAAGACCCTCGTACAGTCAATTTCTACTTCAGCTTCCGTACGTTCATGTGCTTATGATGTTGCACAGACTGGTTTCTGGGTAAACAACTGGGCCGATAATCTGAAACTTATCAGCGGTACAGGTGCTGTTCTACAGACCCTTGCTACTGTTCCTCCAAGCATGTACGGAAGTGCATACGATTCGTGGAGTGCCGGTGGACCATTCTTATGGGCATTCTCTGGAACTTCTGCTGGTGGCGGTTGTCAGCTTCAGCAGTTGAACATTACTACCGGTGCCGTAACTGGTGTTGGTATTCCTGTTAGCTCTGCACTCGGAGCAACTATCGCTGGTGGTCTATGGACCCGTGCAGGTGTTGTAACAGGTACTGTAACCATTGGTGGATTAGCCCAGGGCGATGGCGCAGCTGATCAACTCTTTGGTTTCGAATTGGCACCATTTGCTGGCGGCGGCGGTGGAAACTCACTGGCCAACCTCCTTGGATACAATCTGTACCGTGATGGTAACATGATTGCATACATCGAAAAACCAACCACTGATTATTACGATCTATATCTGAATCCAAAAGAATACTGCTACACAGTAACTGCAGTTTACGACCTCGAAGTTTATGGTTATCCTTTAGGAACAACCGATGAATCACTCGAAGAAGGCCCTGCATGTGTAATTATCGATTACGGTATTCCTATTCCTTGGTTAGAAGATTGGTCAACTGCCGGCTTCACTTATAATAACTGGTCATTCGCACCTTCACAGGGACATTGGAAGATCAGTAATATGACTGGAAACGCAGTACCATCTGCTGAATTCACATGGGTACCTCCTACAACTGACTATAGCTTTGCTATGGAAAGTCCTGCTCTGAATGCTGGTATATACGATTGCGCAGAAATCTGGTTAGATTTCGATCTTAAACTTGATGACCGCAACCAGACCGCTGTTGAAAAACTCCGCGTTGATGTATACTGGGATGGCACCTGGAAGAAAGTAGCCGAATACAAAAATGAAGGCTCTTTCAACTGGTCAGCAAAACATATCGACATCAGTGCCACTTCAGGCAAGGGATTAAAAGTTAAATTCACTGCATTTGGAGTAAACACTGCTGACATCCTCGGATGGTATGTTGACAATATCAATGTATATCCAGTATGTAACCCAGCATCCAACCTTGCTATCCAGAAAGATGGCTGGTATGATGTAACTCTGAAATGGAATGCACCCGAATGTCTTACAGGCCCAAGTGGCGTACTGAAGATGTTGAAACAGTGGGATGGCGATCCAGCCTCACAGGTGAATGGATACTACCAGGCTTATGGCAGCGCTTATGGTGTTGTATACAACCTGGCAGCTTATTCAGATGCTACCTTGTCGAAAATTGATTTCCACCATGCTTCATGGGGAACCAATGGCACATGGCAGTATAAGATTCACATTGTAGATTGGGCAACCGGAGCACCTATTCAGGTACTCGGACCTTTTGCTACCACTGGTAACGACAAATGGGAAACCAACGTTTCTCTTGGCGATATCATGGGTTATGGCGGTGGACAGATTGGTATTATGCTGGAGCCTTTGAGCAACAGTTCTACCGATGCTTATCCTTGCTTCTCATCTGATAATGATGGTCCTGCAGGTGTATCTGTATTCGGTGTATTACCCGATTATGGCACCTTCGGCCCAAGTACTATTGGCGATTTCTACCAGAGTTTATGGATTATCACTGCTCTTGATAAGAGTGCTACGATGGTACAGGCTCCTGCAATCCCCGTAGGACAGTTACAGATGGCTCAGGCCCGCAAAGCCACACCACCAATGATGAACCTTGGCAGCCTCGTTGCAAACCAGAAGGAACTTATGCTCCCAACGGAAGGCACCGATGGTGTTGTAGGTTACAACGTATATCGTGATGGTGTTATGATCAACACTGCTCCAATCCTCGACACCTTCTTAGTAACAGCACTTCCCGGCGACGGAATGTATTGCTACAAAGTTGCTGCCGTACACGAAGGTTACAATGCTCCTTGCGAGTCACCACTTTCGAACGAAGCATGTCTTGATGTAACAGGCATCAACAATCCTGCTACTGCACAGGGTATCAGTGTATTCCCCAATCCAGCACGTGAATTTGTAAATGTTAAGACCACCAAGGATATCCGCAGCCTCGAGCTGATGAATTACTTAGGTCAGAGCGTATACAAACAGAATGTACAGGGCGAAGGAACATTCCGCATCAATACCCGTGGATACGAATCTGGTGTATATTTTGTACGCTTCACGGATGTGAAGGGTGTAGTATCACTAGAAAGAATTACCATTGCCAAATAGTTAATCCTTTAGCTATATACTAAAAAGCTGTCCCTTCGGGGGCAGCTTTTTTTTTGATTTATAGGCAACTAAACAGTGTTTTGGTAGTCTAATATATTATATAAGAGTAGGTAATGGATGTGGTTTTTTTGAATCGAATTTTCTTCTGTTAATTATTGGTTTATTAACGTAATCAGAGATAGAAATGAATAAGAGCAAGAGCGTTTTACTATTTCTTTTAGTTTTGATAATTCAGTTTGGTATACCTATGAGCAGCCTTCGTGCTAAAGCATTATATCCTGTAATCAATTCTGGAATTGAAAGCAGTTTTATCTGTCGGAATGCACTATGCAAAGTACCAACGGATAGAAAAACAGTATTTACAACCCATGATTCTGACAGTTTAGGAAGAAATCCTGGTTTGCTTTTGCCATGGATCGAGGACTGGTCAATGGCAGGTACCGGATTCGAAGCGTGGAATTTCTATCCATCACAGGGGAATTGGCGTATATCAAATGTTATTGGGAATCCCGTTCCATCGGCAGAATTTCATTGGGCACCGCCAAAAAACAATTATTCGTTTATTCTGGAAAGCCCTGAATTGTATTCTGATATTGAAAACTGTTCATCTTTGAAACTAAGCTTTGACATTAAGCTGGACGATCGACTGGCCTCAGCTTCTGAGTTTATGGGTGTTGAGGTATTTTGGGATAGTATCTGGCATCCCTTAGTGCAGTATACCAATACTGCTTCTTTGAATTGGATTACAACTACCCATAATATTTCACAAGCTGCTGGTAAAACATTTAAAGTGCGTTTTATTGCCAGTGGCGCAAATTCTGCGAACGTATACGGTTGGTTTATCGATAATATACATGTTTATCAAGAGGTTGCTCCACCATTAAATCTTGACTTTGATGTTACCGGCTGGAATTGGCTATTATTGAGTTGGAGTCCACCCGTTTGTGAGGGTTGGAATTTGATTCTTAAAAAAATCTTTCAGTATGAGGGCGATCCGGTGTATCAAGTGAACGGGCATTTTCAGCAATACAATTATGCCTATGGTGTGGTGTATGATTTAAGCAATTATCAGGATGCCCTTTTGTCGAAAATAGATTTTCACCATGCCTCATGGGGAACCAATGGCACATGGCAGTATAAGATTCACATTGTAGATTGGGCAAGCGGAGCACCTATTCAGGTACTCGGGCCATTCTCTACCACTGGTAACGACAAATGGGAAACCGATATTTCTCTTGGCAATATCATGGGTTATGGTGGTGGATTGATTGGTATTATGCTGGAGCCCTTGAGCAACAGTTCTACCGATGCTTATCCTTGCTTATCATCTGATAATGATGGTCCCGCAGGTGTATATGTATTCGGTGTATTACCCGATTACGCTACCTTCGGCTCAAATACTATTGGCGATTTTTATATGAATCTATGGATTTTAACAAATAGTATTAAAAGTGGAAGTCCAAAACATTATATGTTATCTAATCGAAAGAACAGCGAAAATGGCTCTACACGATTGCCCGGACCCTCCTGTCCAACGGTAGGAGGATCGCATAATCAGACGGAAGTAAGCGTGAAGATTCCAAGGGATTCCTCTGTTTTTCAGTATAATGTTTATAGAAAGCTATTTTCTTTTTTGGTGGAAGATTATGAATTATTGAACCCTCTTCCTATAAATGATACCTTTTATTCTACCTTCATGCCTCTACCTCCCCCGGGTTATTTTGGGTATTGTTATAAAGTAACAGCAGTGCATCAGGGTGTTATCACGAGCCTTGAATCAGGTTCTTCAAATGAAGAATGTCTCATAATTGTAAATGTGCCGGAGGAAACAACGATTCAAAAGCTTAGTATTTTTCCTAATCCGGCGGTAGATATTGTTCAAATAAGTACTGATTTTGAAATCAATAGAATTGAATTACTCAAATTCACGGGTCAGTGTTTACTGCGAATTCAGGGTGCATCCCAAAAAACACTTCAATTGAACACCAGTACATTGGCTCCGGGAGTGTATTTTGTTAGAATAGTAAATACTAAAGGATTGGAATGCATTAGAAAACTGATAATTAGCAAATAGTCCTATTGTAATTGAGTGTGTTTTTTGCAATTTATTTTATCGAAAAAAAATCATTTTTGCCATAGATATATGATAATCAACTTTATAATCTCGAAACGCTCGGATTAATAATTGAATTTTTGAAACCTTAAAATGGAAGTTAGATGAAAACGATTAGGGTGATTAAAGCACAAAATAGAAGCATATTTCTTTATATGGTTTTGTTGATTTTCCTGTTTGTAAGCATTACATCCATGGGAAATTCAGCTAATCAGGTTTTTTTACCACGCTTAACAAACGTTGCACTTCCAATTCCCTGGACAGAAGATTGGTCATCCAATACATTGAATAATTGGAATCTTGTTCCTCCAATTTCGAATTGGCAGCTGAATTCTGTCTACGGTAATCCTTCTCCTTCGGTCATGTTTTCAGGAGCACCCATACAAATGAATTACAGCCAGACACTGGAAAGTCCATGGCTCGATGCGATGGTATATACCTGTTCAGGGCTGTGGCTAAGTTTTAATTTAAAACTCGAAAATCAATCGGCCAATGGATTAGAGCATTTGAGTGTGGAGATTTTAAGTAATAATTCATGGAAAACGATGGCAGTTTATAGTAATTCCACAATATTTGATTGGGATAGCAAACTGATAAGTATTAACCAGGCCTGCGGCGACTCGCTAAAAATACGTTTCAAGGCGTATGGAGAGAATTCTTCGGCAATTATTGGATGGTACGTCGACAACATTAGTGTTTATCCAATTTGTAATCCTGCCACGAATTTATCATTCATGATCAGTGGCTGGACAAATATGAAATTGTTTTGGAATGCTCCTGAGTGTTCTGCCGGTGTAATAGGTATTCTTAAACGCTTAAATCAGTGGTACGGGAATCCGATTTTGCAGGCAAATGGGTATTATCAGAATTTTAACTATGCATATGGCGTGGTCTATGATCTTTCAGGATATCAGGATGCCACTTTATCGAAAATTGATTTCCATCATACTTCATGGGGATTGAGTGGCGTCTGGCAATATAAAATCCATGTAGTGGATTGGCTGAGTGGTATACCCATTGAAATACTCGGACCTTATACCACTACTGGAAATGATAAATGGGAAACCAATATTTCCCTTGGCAATATCATGAGTTATGGTGGTGGATTGATAGGTATTATGCTGGAGCCAATGAGCAACGTTTCCACCGATGCTTATCCATGTTTTACAGCCGATAATGATGGCCCAGAAGGTGTATCCGTATACGGTGTAATACCCGATTACGCTACCTTCGGACCCGGTACTATAGGAGATTTCTACCAGAGTTTATGGATTTATACTTTCTTTGATAAAAAACAAGTGTATGTAAAGGCTCCGGCATTATCTGATAGGCAGTTGACCATGCCAGGAATCCAAAAAAATAGTTTCCTTGGTAAAAATCAGAGTAGTTTGACGGCCAATCAGAAGGAGCATCGTGTACATAGAGAAAGTACAGATGGGGTAATAGGGTATAATATCTATTTAAACGGACAAAAAGTAAATTCTGTTCCTGTATTAGACACTTTTTATTTAGTTCCTTCTTTTGGATATATGGAATGTTATAGCGTTACCGCAGTGCATGAAGGCAATGATTCTCCTTGCGAATCATCCTTTTCGAATGTAGTTTGCGGGCCATGGACAGGGGTGGTTGAAACAACACCGCAACCATCAATTAATGTATTTCCAAATCCTGCAAACGAATTTGTTACTGTCTATACGGCCAGAGATATTATCAACATCGAACTGATCGATAATCTGGGTCAGTGTGTTTATAAAAGGAAAGTTGATAATCAGGAGGATTTCCGAATTAATACTCAGGGTTTTAGACCTGGAATATACTTCATTCGGTGTGTGGACAGGAGTTCCAGCGTATATATCGAACGGATTACCGTAGTTAAATAGGTAGGTGATAATTCTACAATAAATTTTCAGTATTTAAAACGCTGGAATTTAGCAAACAAAGGGTCTGCCAAGCATTGGCGGCTCTTTTTATTAGTAAAAGGTGTTTTCTTTATTAATAATGAACTCCTATCTTTGCCCGGTATTATAATTTTATATTTAACTAACCTAATTGTCTAACCCCATGAGGAAAATTACAAATTTCTTCGTAGTTATGCTTATGCTTTTAGGAGCATTTGGCATTAACTCCGCTCAGGCTGTGCAGGTTACCATTGGTAACGGTACACTCTCCAGTAATTATCCCTTCACAACTTTTTGGCATGACGGTCGTACACAGATGCTGTTTACGGCTACCGAGCTCACTGCTGCTGGTGCAATTCCCGGAAACATCCAGGATTTCGCCCTCAACGTGATTACGGCCAACACCCAGTTGATGAACGGATTTACCATTTCTATGCAATCAACTGCGATTACTTCTGTAACTGCATTTGTTGAAACCGGATTTACTACCGTTTATTCCGGTAATTACACTGTTCCAGGAACAGGTTGGCAGACTTTTACTCTTTCAAGCCCATTTACTTGGAATGGAACGAGTAATCTGTTGGTTCAGATTTGTTACGATAACTCAACTTACAGTGGCTATTCAACAGTAAATGCAACTGCAGCTGCTGGTATGACCTGGGGTCGTTATACAGATGGCGCAGTTGGTTGTTCATTAACCGCTGGATCTGCACAGGCTAACAGACCTAACGTTCGCATGAATTTCCAGGCATCTGGAAATGCACAGGTTAACGGAATCGTTACCAATGCCCTTAACAATCAGCCCATCACCGGTGCTAAAGTTAAGATTGGTGATTCCATTACCTACACCACAGCAAATGGTGCTTATATGCTACGTGTAAACGTTGGCACACATACCATCGAATGCTCAAAACTTGGTTTCGTAACGATGACATCACCGCTCGCAGCTACTGCTGGTGGAATGCATACCGCTAACTTTGCCATGTTGGAAAACACACCAACTCCTGGTGTTGTTTTTGCTGCTCTTAACACTGCTGCCAATGCTGTAAATATCAACTGGGGTCTTCCTTTCAGTGGATACGAAATCATTTATGATGATGGTGTTTATGAAAATTTATCAACCTGGGCTACTGCTGGAAACATCAATGCTCTGAAATTCACTCCAATCAATCAGTATCCTGTAAAGGTTACCGGTGGTTCAGTGAATATTGGCAATGGTTCTTATCCTGCTGGTTTAACCAGTCCTAAAAAATTCGAAATTGCAGTGTATGATGATGATGGTAACCTCGGATACCCAGGTACTGAGCTTGCTAAATTCGAAGTAACTCCTACAAATTTTGGTTGGGTTGAATTTACGCTACCTACAGCTATCACTCTTACAAGTGGTAATTTTTACATCGGTATGATTCAGATGGGCAACCATCCTAATTGTTCCCCTATTGCTATCGACGAAACCAATCCAAGCATGAGGTCATATTCGAGATTTGTTACCGGTAATGCCCCATGGGTACCTGCTGGTTATAACGATTTCATGATTCGTGCAAAAGTTAATGGTTCAGGTGGTCCTTTGGATCTCGCTACTTCAGCAGCTACTCCGATATACGTTGAACGTACACGTATCAACCGTACAACTAATTTCATGAAACAGCCTAAGGTTGTTGGTGGACATGAAGGCGATGCTATTTATATGCCCCTCAACGATGGTGATGCTCCTGAATCACTCCTCGGTTATCAGGTATATCGTTTGAAACAGGGTGAAGAATTGACCCCTGCTGTTTGGACTTCGATTGGAACACCTGCTACTACCTCTATCGTTGACAATAGCTGGCCTACACTTCCTAACGGTCCTTACCTCTGGGCTGTAAAAGCCAAATATACCAACGATCGTTGGTCAGAAGCTGTTTTCTCCAATGTAGTTGGAAAAGGTTGGACATCAAACGTAACCTTCAACATTACTTTATCCTCTGTAGGTGCTGTTCCTTCAGGAGTTAGCATTACAATGGATCATGTAACCTATGATACCCTTTATGCAGGTGTTACTCCTGTTTCGGGAACTTTAAACTTCCCAACTGTATGGAAAGGCACCTATAATATTACTGTTCAGAAATTCGGTTACCAGGCCTATACCGCCACTGTTGCCGTCATGAACGATTCATATACATTCAATATTCTTTTGAATGAAACCAAATGGGCTCCTTATAATCTTTTTGTTGATGATCGTACGCTGGTAGCTACCTGGAATGCACCAAGTCCTCAGCTCGCTTTGCTCGAAGAACGTTGGACTACTGGTAACTTCACTGCTAACCAGTGGATTAAAAATGGGAGTAACTGGGGAATTTCTACCGCTATTGGTAATGCTGCTCCTTCCGCTATTTTCAACTGGTCACCTCAGGTTACCAATTATAACCAAACTCTCACTTCGAAAGAAATGACCGGAGCTGGTTCACCCGTATTGTCATTAAAATATGACATTATGCTTGATAATTATGGAACAACCAATGAAAACCAGATGGCTGTTGAAATTTGGGACGGTGCCGCATGGAATCGCCTGAAGAATTACAGCAATATGAGTGGAAGTTTTGATTGGACTCCAGAAAGCATCAACCTCAATGCATATACCTGGGATACTTTCAAAATCCGTTTCGTAGCTTACGGAGCTGATACCTATGATATCAATAACTGGAACATTGACAACATCCTTGTTTTAGCTACTTTAACTGACAAAAACATGCTTGGCTATAATGTTTATCTGAATGATATTCAGATTGCTTATACCAATCAGACAACTTATACCTTACCCGCTAGTCTTTGCGTTTATGGTCAGACTTACACTGCTTCTGTAGATGCTATCTACGAAAGTGGTGTTTCATTACGCGATTACTATACTTTCACTGCTCATTTCCTTCCTGCTCCCCGCAATTTGCAGGGTGTAGCCGTTCAGGATGCAGCATATCTTACATGGGAAATCCCTGTAATGCCTTTGGATCTTAAAGTTATGAGTATGGTAGCCAATACCAATACGCCTAATGCACATACTGATTATAGCCCCGTTGCTACTACGTATGATTATTCAAATGTAACCGATGCAATCTGGGATGTACTGTTTACCTTCAATGGTAATGCTGCTGCACAGCCAGGTATCGAAACTGATGGAACCTTCATTTATACTGCTACATGGAATGCCGCTACTTTCTCGAAATATCAGAATAATGGTGGTACATGGAGTTTTGTTGAAGATTTTACCGTTCCCGGTGCTGCTAACGTACGTGACCTCGCGTATGATGGAACCTATTTCTATGGTTCAGCTGCAAGTACTTCACTTTTCAAAATGGACTTTACCAATAAAGTTCTTGTTGGAACTATTTCAACTCCAGGCGTAAGCAGCCGTCACATTGCTTTTGATCCTACCGCTAATAATAACCTCGGTGGTTTCTGGGCTGGTAACTGGAGTGATCTTTTCCGCATCAACATGACAGGTGCTATTCTTGCTACCGCTAACCCAGGTCTTGCTGGTATGTACGGTTCAGCATATGATGGCGTAAGTGCTGGTGGTCCTTTCCTCTGGTTATTTGATCAGGGTGCTGGTGCCGGATCTCCTCAGAACTTAGTTCAGATGAAAATTTCTGATATGAGCATGACTGGTGTAACCAAGAATGTTTCAACGGTAGCTGGTTTCAATGCCGCTTCAGGTATTGCTGGTGGTTTATGTTCAGACAATGGTAATCTGGTAAGTGGTAAATTTGCTCTTATTGGTAGCGTACAACAGGATCCTAACCTTATCTTCGCTTATGAAGTAGCTGCTTCAACCGGTGGTGGTACAGGTGGTGGAACTCCAAGCAATCTCTTAGGTTATAACATTTATCGCGATGGTAGCCTGCTTACTTTTGTAGAAAAACCTACACTCGAGTATTATGATCTCTATCTTAATCCTGCTGAGTATTGCTATGATGTAACGGCTGTTTATGATCTTTCTGCTTATGGTTTCCCAATGGGTCAGACTGCTGAATCACTGGAAGAAGGAACTGCTTGCGTTGATATCAATTACGGTATTGTTATTCCTTGGTTAGAAAACTGGAATACTGCCAACTTCACATTTAATAACTGGAACTTCGAGCCTTCGCAGGGTCATTGGAGAATCAGCAATGCAGTTGGTAACAGTGTTCCTGCTGCTGAATTTAATTGGGTAGCTCCTGAAACTGATTATAGCTATGCTATGGTTGGCCCCGCTCTTAATGCTTCAATTTTCGATTGCGCACAGATTTGGCTCGATTTCGATCTGAAACTTGACGATCGTAACCAGACCGGAGCAGAAAAACTCAAAGTTGAGGTTTTCTATGATGGTACATGGAAAAAAGTTGCTGAATACAAGAACGAAGGTTCTATCAACTGGACTGCAAAACACATTGAAATTAGCCAGGTTGCTGGTAAAGCGCTGAAAGTGAAATTCACTGCTTCAGGTGCAAATACCGCTGACCTCCTCGGTTGGTTTGTTGATAATATCAATGTATATCCAGTATGTACACCTGCCGCTGGCCTTGTTGCTACCAAAAATGCTGACAAAGCTATCCTGAATTGGAATGGTCCAGAGTGTGCTACCGGTCCTGTAGGTATCCTCAAAATGTTGAAACAGTGGGAAGGTGATGCATCTACACAGCAGAATGCATATTACCAGGCTTATAACAATGCTTATGGTGTTGTTTATGATCTGACCGCTTATCCTGATGCTGCTCTTTCAAAAATTGATTTCCATCACGCTTCATGGGGGTTGAATGGTAGCTGGCAGTACAAAGTTCATGTAGTTGAATGGAATACTTTCACAACTATCGCAGTTCTCGGCCCCTTCACTACTACCGGAAACGATAAGTGGGAAGTTGGAATCAATCTTGGTGACATCATGGGTTATGGCGGTGGTCTCGTTGGTATCATGCTCGAGCCTTTGAGCAATAGTGCTACAGATGCTTACCCCGATTTCACAGCTGATAATGACGGTCCTGCTGGTGTTTCTGTTAATGGCGTTCTTCCTGATTTCTCAAGTTTTGCTCCTTCTACTGTTGGTGATTTCTACCAGAGTCTTTGGATCACTACTGCTCTTGATAAAGGAAAAACAGTTGCTGCTGCAAAAGTTAACGCTGCTCAGTCAACTTTAGCTACTCAGACCCGTACAGCTGCTATTACGCTCTTCAGCAATGTTCTTACTGCTAACCAGAAAGAAATCAATGCTCCTGAGAATTTCGTAAGCCGTGGTGTTATTGGTTACAACATCTACCGTGATGGTGCTAAAATTAACAACACAATGGTAACCGATACAACGTATACCGACAATGGTCTTGTTAATGGCAATTACTGTTTCAATGTTACTGCTGTTCACGAAGGCGAATGTGAATCACCAATGTCAAACGAAGCTTGTATCTCTATCAATGTTGGTATTGACAATCCTTCTGCTCAGACTATCAGTGTGTATCCTAATCCCGCTCGTACATCTGTAAACATTAAGACTTCACGTGATATCAGAAATATTACTCTGATTAATTACCTCGGTCAGAAAGTTTATACCAATGATGTTAAGGGTGCTGGTCAGTATACCATTAATACATCGACTTTCGAATCGGGTGTTTATTTCATTCGCTTCACTACCGCCGACGGTAATGTAGTAACTGAAAGACTTACCCTTGCTAAATAAGCATTTCTAAGTCAACATATAGAAGGGGAGGTGCTTGGTCACCTCCCCTTTTTTTGTATCATTGCATAGCCAATTACAAAATGAACTTCACTGAAATTCCTTTCTTTTTTATCATTGGTCGTCCTCGTTCGGGCACTACACTCCTTCGTACCCTTTTTGATGCACATCCAAATTGCATTGTTCCTCCTGAATATCCAGTAATTACTGATATTTTTCATCGTTTCGGGCCAGATAAAACGTGGAATCGGGATGATGTTCAGGGTTTTTACAACTCCTTTATTCAGCCGCAATTATTTGATTTCTGGAAATTTGAATACCTTCAGATTAATGAAGAAAACTTAAGAACGAATCTTACTCAAATCGCTCAGGGGACTTCATCCGTTGATGTTTTAAAACTATTCTATCTGCACGCCGGTTCAGATTTCGAAAAGGAAGACATCCGCTTGCTTGGTGATAAAAATCCAGTGTATGCATTGTATACCAAGCAATTAATGCGTTGGTTTCCGGAGGCGAAGTTTATTTTTATTACACGCGATTACCGCGACAACTTCGTGTCTATGCGTAAGTTCGAATTTGAGGCTCCGAATATGGCCATTCAGGCGTATCGCTGGAAGTATATTAGCCGGATGTTTCATCGCTTGCAGAAGAAGTATCCCGGTCGTATAATCCATGTACGGCACGAAGATATTGCTACCCATCCAGAAGAATCGCTTCGGAATCTGTGTAGCTTTTTAAGTTTGCCATACAATGATTCAGTACTGCAGTTTCATAAAAAATCAGATGCAATGGCCAATAAAACAGGTCGCGATGTTTTTATGAAATATCATGAAAGCCTCACACGACCGGTAAATTCGGATAATGTAGGTTTATGGAAATCTGTGTTGAATGAAAAAGAAATTCGTCAGGCCGATTTCATTGTTGGGAAATGGGGTAAAATGTATGGCTATGAAGCTTCCGGAATAAAGATTAAAATTTCAGATATTCCATCAAGCATGCTTTTTCAATGCTATGGATATATATTGTATCAAATGATGCTTTTGGGAGAGCGTTTACCGTATCGGCTAAAGGTTAAACTTGCAGGATTTCTTCCATCGCTTGCTAAATTTTACCGTCGTTTTTTTCAATAAAAAAACCCGCTTTGGCCGAATGCTCAAAGCAGGTTTAACAATAGTAATTGTACAGACTTATAGGATGGAGTTTGAAAAGTCTCTCTGAGCCTTGAGTAAATTTAATGAATATAGCAGGAGGTTTTTGGTTTCGCTTAACAGATTTAAAACCATCAGCGAATTTTTTGTTCCAATTGATTCTTGCTTTATCAATTTCAATTGACGTTTTTTCATTTTCTCAATCTTTTCAATCAGCAATTGCTGGTCGATGATGATTTCCTGAATTCTATTCCATTCGGAGGTTTCAAGAGTCATCGTGAGGTTGTTGAAGAAATCTGAAACTTTATTGGTTATTTTTAATAAATCCTCGGACTGTTCTTCAATTAAGGGGGGATGATTATTATCGAGGTGCTCGTAAATGGGATGCGATATATACGTCAGACAATGCGTTATTTCGCGCAGATAATCCAGGGTTTGAACATAAAAATGACCCGACTCAATTGAATCTTCCTCAAGTTTCTTGATTGTGCCATAAACATTGTATTTTAATTCCTTTGTATGCGAATTAAGATCATCTATTTTTTGGCAGGTATCGCGTAAGCTTTTTCGATTTTCTTTCATGAGTTGTTTATTGGCCTTGGCATATAATTCAGATACTTCCGTTAAAACTTTGTGTATGCTTTTAGTACATTGGCTGTAAACGGTATTGTTATCGAGCTGAGCCACGTTAATCAGGCTTTCTCTGTTTTTTGTTTCTTCTTCTTTCTTCTTATGAATGAAGTGGGTTTTTATAACCATAAACAAAGCAAAACCGAGGGATGCAAACATTGCGAACATTCCGCCCCAATGAATAAAAATGGCAATAAGGAAGGCACCTGTAAAAGCGATGAAGGCTGTAAAGAACCAGCCGCCTATAACGGTAATGACTCCTGAAATGCGATAAACGGCACTTTCTCTTCCCCATGCACGGTCGGCAAAGGAGGTTCCCATGGCTACCATAAAGGTTACGTAGGTTGTAGAAAGAGGTAACTTTAATGAGGTGGCTGAAGCAATCAATATACTGGCAACAAACATATTAACGGAAGCCCTGATAAGGTCAAAAGAGGGTGGGTCTTTTTCTTTTTGGGCTTTTTTATAAAAAGTACTATTGTCAAAACGTTTATCCATAAACCGAATGGCAGAACCCGGCAGTATGAAGTTAAAAATGCGTCCGCCTTTAATGGCATTACGTACAAGTGTTCGAGCAAAGTAGGATGAATTAAATCGTTCCATTCCTGAATCCTGACGAGCCAAATCTAATTCAGTCTTCGTTACTGTACGTGATTTTTTTGAAAAGAATAGCGTAAGTACCATGATTATACCCGCGGCAACCAGAAATGGTGTTGGCGTTTGTATGGGTTCTAAGAGTCTGCCCATGGTGTATGTTGCCGGATTGGCTAGTGGGTCAGCAATGAGTAGGTTATATGATTCGTATCCTGCCAGAGGTACTCCGATGAAATTAACAAGGTCGTTTCCTGCAAATGCCATTGCAAGCGAAAAGGTTCCGAACAGGACGATAATTCGTAAAATATTAATTCGGAATAGTACAATTAGTAATTGAAAGAGGATGGTAAGCCCTGAAAAACAAAGGAGTAAAATAGTACTGGTATTTTCCTTTATATATGTATTAATGTCGCCTGACATAAAACTCGTTCCTTTAGCACCTTTCATCAGGATGAAATAAATAATGGCCGTAACGACCAGGCCACCCCATAGAGCACCAAAATATTTTAAGGTTTTGTTATAATTAAAAGAGAATATCAGACGTGAAAACCATTGTACGATGGTTCCAGTGGTTAGTGCAACCACGACGGATACCAGAATGGCTGAAATAATGGCCAGTGCTTTTCCGGAGTTGATGTATTGCCCCATTTCGGCAAGGTTTCCGCTACTGTTCATTACTTTTATCAGCGAAATAGCTACTGCAGCGCCGAGGAGCTCAAATACAATGGAAACAGTGGTGGATGTTGGCAGGCCATATGTGTTGAATGTGTCCAGCAATATCACATCGGTAATCATAACCGCGATGAAAATGACCATAATTTCAGTGAAAAGAAAACGGTCAGGATGAAAAACTCCGGACCTCGCAATTTCCATCATGCCACTCGAAAACAGCGAACCGGCCAAAACACCTAGTGATGCAACAGCAAGAATCCATTTAAATGGAGCAACCTTTGAGCCTATTGCACTGTTAAGAAAGTTAACGGCATCGTTGCCAACCCCTACGATTAAGTCTGAGATAGCAAGAATAAACAAAACGACAACAAACACTAAGTAGATATTATCCATGATATATTTTTTACGGAGCAAAATTATTCCGTTTTCGTACCTCTTTTGCTTTTTCCATTTTAAGTTTATGTTAATTTTCCGCTTATTAAACCTACAGAGGCTTTTTGGGTCTAAAGGCCATGAAAGAAATTCAGAATCTTCCATTTTTCTTTATAATTGGAAGGCCACGCTCTGGCACAACTTTACTCAGGACGCTACTGGATGCACATTCGTTTGTGAAAGTCCCACCCGAATATCCTGTAATTCTAAAGCTGTATAATCGTTTTGGAAAATTAAAATCTTGGTCGGCCGAAGATGTTGAAGCCTTTGATGCTGCCTTTCGTCAGAAACTTCCTTCTGAATACTGGAAACTCGAATATCTGAATATTGATGAAATCAGGCTTAAGCAATTACTGGGTAAATTACCAACCGATGCTAAATTCACCGATTTTATAAAAGTCCATTATTCATGCTATCAATCGGTGTATCCTACCACGGAATTGAAAATTCTGGGAGATAAAAACCCTGTTTTTGCAACCTATGTAAAGCGTCTGATGAAGATTTTTCCGGAGGCTCGTTTTATCTTTTTGACCCGTGATTACCGCGATAATTTTGTTTCTGTAAGGCGCTTTTCTTTCGAAGCACCTATTGTGGCATTGCAGGCTTATCGCTGGAAATATGTTACCCGTATGATGTTGGGTTTGAAAAAACAATTTCCCAATCGCATACTGCATATCCGTCACGAGGATGTGATTGCCAGCGCACCAGAGACATTAAGCACGGTTTGTGATTTTCTTGGAATTGAAATGGATATGGGTATGCTTGATTTTTATAAGAAAAAGGATGAAGTATATAATATGATCTCCTCAGCACACTTTGATAAATTTCATTCAGGTCTCGGGCAGCCTATTAATCCATCCCGTATGGGTTTGTGGGAAGAAAAACTTACCGACAACGAAGTCAAAACAGCCGATGCCGTGGTAGGGATTTGGGCAGAAAGAGCTGGCTATAAAAGAAAGTACACATACTGTTCCGCTTCAATTATTTTGAAAACAATTCCCTGGCAATTGTATGGTTATTTTTTATATCAATTGATGTCGTTTGCTGAATTTTTACCCCCGGGTTTGCGTAAGCATTTTGCTCGTTTTCTTCCAATGTTGGCCAGAATATGGCATCGGTATTTTAAAAAGGATAAATAAGAAGATCGCCTTTTGTCTGACTTTTATGGTCCGGAAAAACTTTTTTGATTAGATTAATAGTAAAATCTGCAAGACCACTTTCGACATCGTACGAATCAAAAATAAAAAGGGCTTGCTTATTGTCGGGATATAATTTATCGAGTGCTTTGCGAATTTTAATTGTTTTCTGTTCGAAATCGGTAATACGGAGTTTATACAGTTGATTTTCGACATTTTCCTGATTCTCGCATAGTTTATATCCAAGCATCTCATTAAACTGGCGGGCTATGTTATTGGTTTTGAGAATATGAGCATATACCGATGGCCAACCAAATAAATTAAAAAAAACATCAGTTATCATCAGAGAGACAATTGCAGGAACAAAAGTTTGATAATAAGAAGTATCATGGATAAATACGCCTGATTCAAATTCTTGCTTCTCCCAATCAACATTTTTAGCGTTTATTAACCCGATGTCTTTACCTTCGTAATGAATGATTAAGTAAAAATTTGTGAAATTATCGATCGTGAGGAACCATTTTTCCTGCATTTCAGGCGTGATTTCTGCTCTGAATTCCATCGTTTGGCGTATATGCTCAGCGTTTCGCCAATGCCTGAGCATTTCAATATCAGAATGCCTGACTCTTTTTAAGGTAACACCATATTTCTCAATTCGCATATTTATTCAATAATCCGGCGGATATTATACGGAGGTTTTCGATTTTGAACCACATACATTCTACGGAGATATTCACCAATGATGCCCAGGCTAAAAAGGATGATGCTTGTAGAGAAGAGTATGGCTGTAATCATACTGGTATAGCCCAATGGCACATCCCAGAATATCTTTTTGATAATATAAATTACGCCAAACACGAAACTGATAAAAGAGGCAAAGAATCCACCATAAACCAGAACTTTTAGTGGAAATCCTGTATAAAACACGACCAGATTGGCAGTTAGCCCCAAGAGTTTGGATAATGTATAACCCGATTTTTGATGTTTTCTTTTGTGATGTTCTACGGAGACAAAGCCAACAGCTTCGGTATACCACAGGATGATTTCATCGATAAAAATGAAGTGTAAACGGTGTTCGCAAATTTTCTCTGCAATTTCTCGTTTCATAATCCGGAAAGAACTTCCATCACCCGGAGTATCACGGAATTTACGGGATGTGCTTTTCAGTATCTTACTTCCTGAATTTCTTAGGCCGGAGTGTTTTTTATCGCTGGATGGGATTCCATAAATAATATCAGCATCCGATTTTTTAAATGCTTGAATGAGTTTGGGGATTTCGGAGGGAGGCCATTGTAAATCATCATCCGTGGTAATTATTTTTTCGCCTCTGGTCATTGTAAGCCCACAGAGCGTTGCATTATGCTGCCCGAAATTTCTTGCCAGTTTTATTATACGAACCTGTCCCTGATTCGATTGCTGGAGGCCTTGCAGTATCTCCCAGCTTTGGTCCTTGCTTCCATCATCAACAAAAATCGCTTCAAAACTTGTTGAGAGTTCTGTAAATACCTTTTTAATCTCATAAAACAATTCTTCCAAAGAGTCCTGACTGTTATATACAGGAATAACCACGGAATATTCGGGATGTTGCATATCCATTATATTGAATAGTTTAACCGCCACCCAGTATCAGGCTGGTACCTGTGACCCATTTGCTGGCATTCGAAAGATAGTAAACAATGGTATTTGCTACATCTTCTGCTTCACCCAGCCCTAAAGGCTGACGGGCTTCTATCTGGTCGATGGTATCCTGATTGGTACTTTCAAGGGTTTGATCAAGCATGCTTCCTTTAACAAAGGCAGGAGCAATGCAGTTTACGCGTATGCGCTTTGGAGCCAGTTCCAATGCCAGTACTCTGGCATAGTTTTCAAGCGCAGCCTTCACACTGATGTACATTCCACCTCCCACAAAAGGGTATTTTATTGAGATGGAGGAAATGAATAAAAGAGAACACTCACCGGCCAATAATTTCTTTTTTCGGAGTAACTGAGTCGTTAGTAATACGGGAGCATTAAAACCGATGCTGAAATTTTTTTCAATATCATCAGCAGCAATAAACCGGGCGGGTTTAATTTCTGAAATTCCTGTGCTGTATACAACTCCGTTAAGGACGGGCAATGCTTGAACTAAGTTATCAATATCGTTACTTAGGGTAAGATCGGCAGGGATTGCCAGATGATTTTCACCCGATAAAAGTCCAAATGTTTCTTGAAGCCTTTGTTGATTTCTTCCGGTGATAATGATACGGGCACCATATTGGCTTGCAGATATGGCTGTTTGACGTCCCAGCCCTGAAGAAGCACCGGTTACCAGAATCGTTTTACCATGTAAATCAAAGGCATTCATAATATCAGATTTCGAGAATTTCGGGAATAATTGGATAATCCATAGTAAGGCTTACCGTGCCCCATGATAAACCAATACCAAAAGCAGAAAGCATCAGCTTTACCTTTTTTTGTGCGATTTCTTCGCGTAATTCTGAAACAATCGTTAAAGGTATGCTTGCTGAACTTGTATTTCCATATTTGCCAATCGATAATGGCACCTTTGAAATATCCAGTTTGAGCATTTTTCGTAGCGTATTATTGATGAGTTTATTGGCCTGATGAAAAACTATATAATCGAAATCATCCAGTTTTTCACCAGTAAATTCGAGATGCTTTTTAATGTTTGGGACGACTTCACGCAGTGAAAAGTTAAAAACCTCTATTCCATTTAAGGCAACATGAAGCTTCGAGCGATGAATTCCAGGACTCATTTTTTTGTAGTCGAAGCTTTTTTTTGTGAGTATGTTTCTCATTCCACCATCCGGAATAATTATGGCATCAAAACCAGAACCATCGCCCTGTAAATTAAAATGGGTGATGTCTGCATTTGAATCCAATTCGATAGCCGTGGCCGTTCCGGCATCGCCAAAGAGTGGGTAGGTACTCTTGTCTCTGTAGGCCGAGTTGAGTGTGCTAATATCGCCTACAAGTAAAAGGCCTTTGTTGATGCCCATTTGTCTCATTAAACTTCCCATAATGGATAAGCCGTAGACGTAACCCGAACAACCCAAACCAATATCCAGACTAATGCACGAATTGGGAAGTCCCAGTTTATGTTGAAGTATGCCGGAAGTTTGTGGAATGAAATAATCGCGGGTTTGAGAAACAAATACAAGCAGGCGCACCTCTTCTTTATCCCATTTGAGTTCATCAAAAAGACGAAGCGCCGCTTTTTCGCACATATCACCCGTAGTAATGCCTTTGGATACGTGACGTTTAGTTTCAACACCAATGGTTTTAATCAGAAGATTGCGTTCTTTCTGCGATACCCATTTATAGTCATGATTGGATACCACGTTTTTGGGAACACAAGCGGCTATACCGGCTATCCGGAGCCCAGGAATTGAAAACTGAGCCATATTTTCAGGGGTTTAATTGTTCAATCAGCCTTTAAAACGATTCTTTATCAGATTAAAAACGTCGTTAACAGCTTTGGATTTTACAAGGTCATCTGCATTAAGTGTAACGTCATATTCTGTTTTTACCATGGCAATAAGTACGAGGGCATTAATGGAATTCCAATCGAACATATCCCTGAAAGTGCTTTCGGGCTTTAATTTGCCAGGTTCCAACTCATCAAACTCATCTTCAATCTTTAAGATAAAATCTTCTATTGTAAGCGACATACTATCATTTTTACAGGATGAATACTGATTTATAATTAGCAAATATAGAATAAAGTAATGACTTTTTCCTTTCAATAAAGGCATGAACGTGTGCATTTTATCATAGGCCGGGAAGTGCGATTCAATTTTTAATGGCCTTAACTCTTTTGAAATCTGACTTTTGTTTCAAGTGTAATTACATTTCAATACCTAAATGCTGATTTTAATCATTTCGTTTATCTTTGGGCATCAAAAGATTATTTATTGAAGAAAAAAACACTTATACTCATCAACCCGGCCAATAAACATCGAAAGGGGTTTCTGTTAAGAAATGAGTCGCGGCAGGTTCCATTGGCCCTTGGTATTTTGGCAGCACTGACTCCTTCAGAATGGAAAGTGATAATTCTCGATGAAAATTTTAAAAGTTTTCGATACCGGGATGCTGATTTAGTGGGAATTACCTCCTTTACTTCTACGGTATCCAGAGCGTATGAAATTGCGGCTTTATATCGCGAAAAAGGTATCCCTGTTGTTTTGGGAGGTATTCATGTTTCGGCTTTGCCGGATGAGGCTTTGCATTATGCCGACGCAGTGGTTATTGGCGAGGCAGAAGAAAGCTGGCCAAAGCTTTTAGAAGATTTTGAAAATTCAGCATTAAAGAAAAAATACGAATCAGGTTTTGTTGATTTGGATAGTATTCCTGTACCCCGTCATGATCTTTTTCATCCGGGATATTTCTTTGCATCCATCCAGACCAGCCGCGGTTGTCCGCATCAATGCGATTTCTGTTCAGTACCTTCCTTTAACGGCCATAAATACCGGATGCGTAAGATCGGAAAAGTGCTCGAAGAGATTCGTCAGGTTAAAAACAAGCTGCTTTATTTTGTGGATGATAATATTATTGGATATGGCTCACAGGCCGAAGCACATGCAGTTGAGCTATTTGAAGGAATGATACAGATGAATTTGAAAAAGGAATGGTTTGCCCAGGCCAGCCTTGATATTGCTCAAAAACCACATTTGTTGAAACTTGCAGCCAAGGCTGGTTGTCGTATGTTGTTGATTGGAATAGAGGCAGAATCTGAAGCAGCTCTTACCGATTCAAATAAAAAACTGAATCTGAAAATTGGCACAAGTCAGTATGCAAAAGCCTTTCGCGAAATTCATAAACACGGCATTGCCGTTTTAGGGGCTTTTATTTATGGCATGGATTCGGATACTCCGGAAGCGCTTCATGCACGAACAAAATATATTTTAAATTCTTCAGTGGATGTGGTTCAGGCATCCGTGATGACTCCTTTACCAGGAACACGCCTTTTCAATCGATTAAAAGAGGAGAATAGATTACTCGCAACGAATACTCCTCAGGCCTGGGAATATTTTCATTTTTCGGATGTAGTTTTCAAACCCCTCCACATGAATCCAGGCGAATTGGCCGGAGAGATGGACTGGGCTTATTCGAAATTATTAAACAAAAATACCTTACGAAAAAAATTTCTTAGAACGTTGTGGAATACAAGAAGCATACGTACCGCATTATGGGTCTGGAATTCCAATCTTAATTACCGTTCCGTAGCATTCGAAAAGGCAACTACATTTCAATACACCGACCGTCATGGCTGAAAACCAGAAAACTTTATTACTTATTTATCCTGCTAATCAACTCAGAAAGGGTTTTTTGGCTAACAGAGATACGAAATATCAGCCCTTGAGTCTGGGTATTATTGCCGCATTAACTCCACCAAACTGGAAGATTAAGATTATTGACGAAAATTTTCGGTCGTTTAAATATTATCCGGCGGATCTTGTTGGGCTTACCGCTTTTAGTTCTTCAGCTACCCGTGCTTATGAAATTGCAGCAATATACCGTGAAAAGGGAATTCCTACGGTAATTGGAGGAATACATGCCTCGATGGTTCCGGACGAAGCTATGCAATTTGTTGATTCAGTGGTTGTTGGTGAGGCCGAAAGTGTTTGGGGCCAATTAATCAGTGATGTAGAAAACGGATGCCTTCAGCCAAGGTATGATGGAAAACTTCTGGAAATGAGTTGTTCACCCCGCGCGCGTCGCGATTTGTTTCATCCGGGATATGTCTTTGGTTCCATTCAAACTACCAGAGGTTGCCCTTTTGATTGCAGTTTTTGTTCGGTGTCGAGTTTTAATGGCCGACATTATCGAATGCGTCCCATCGATGAGGTTTTGGATGAACTGCAAGCCATGCCGCAACGGAATATTTTTTTTCTGGACGATAATATCGTCGGGACTTCTAAAGCCCATCAGGAAAGAGCGATTGAACTATTTAGGAAAATAACGGAAAGAGGTATAAAAAAGGATTGGATATCACAGGCATCTCTAAATCTTTCCGATAATCCGGAAGTGTTGAAATGGGCGGCAAAAAGCGGATGCCGAATGATTTTCATCGGTGTAGAAACTGAACAGACCGACGGATTGATTGAATCGGATAAAAAAATCAATCTAAAAATGGGCGTCGATTCCTATGAAAGTGTTTTTAAGGAAATGCACCGTCATGGTATTGCTGCCATTGCCGGATTTATGTTTGGGTGGGATACCGATACACCCGAACGTATCCAGCAACGGGTAAACTATATCAAAAAAAGTAGCGCTGACAGCATTCAGTCAACGTTTGTAACGCCTTTGCCGGGTACGCGTTTATTTACAAAACTGGAGGACCAAAATCGTATGATTTATAATAATTACCCGGCCGATTGGGAAAAATACGATTACGGTGATATGGTTTTTAAACCTGCTTTGATGGAACAATCTGAGTTTATGGAAGTCATGCAATCCGCTTTAGGTCAGATTTACGATCCGGGCTATCTTAAACGTAAATTTATCGGAAGCTGGTGGAATCTAAAGAGTTTTACAACGGCATACTGGTGTTATATGTCAAACTGGAACTACCGTAATATGTATATTCAGGATGGCAGGAAAGTGAAGAATATTTTTTTAGATTAAGATTATAAATAATTGAAAAAGAAAGTTTTACTGTTAGTTAATCCAGTAAATTCGTATCGACGAGGATTTGCCAATCATCGTACGTTTACTTTTCCACCAGTTGCTTTTGGTATAATTGCAGCAAAGACACCAAATAATTGGAAAGTAAAGGTTCTGGATGAAAATTTTCAAAATTTCAGGTATCGGGATGCTGATCTAGTTGGAATAACATCTTTTACGGCAGCGGCTCCCAGAGCCTATGAAATTGCTTCTGTTTTCAGGGAAAGGGGAATTCCTGTTATTATGGGAGGGATTCATGCATCCATGGTTCCGGATGAAGCTTTGTTGTACGTGGATACTGTAGTTATGGGAGAAGTGGAGGATATCTGGTTACAGATTATTTCTGATTTTGAAGCGGGAGGGATGCAAAGAATCTATAAAGGAGGATTTGCCAATCTGGATAATCAACCAATGCCTTTTCACCACATTTATCATCCTGCGTATGCTATTCACGCTGTCCAGACATCACGCGGATGTCCTTATCGATGCGATTTTTGCTCTGTTACGGCTTTTAATGGTCATAATTATCGTACCCGACCAATAAAAGATGTTTTAGACGAATTGGAGCTTATTCCTGGAAAAAATAAAAATATCATTTTTGTTGATGACAATATCCTTGGGGCTGGAAGCGAACAAATTGACAGAACGAAAAAGTTATTGGAGGGAATTATTGAAAGAAAGTTAAAACTTAATTGGTTTTCACAAACAACAATCGATATCGCCGAAAATGAAGATATACTTCGTTTGGCTCGTAAAAGTGGTTGTACTATGCTATTATTGGGAATGGAAGCTGAAACAATGGAAGGTCTTGAATCAGTAAACAAAAAACTCAACCTTAAAAAGACTCCGGCGTATTACAAA
Source organism: Bacteroidales bacterium (assembly GCA_030656615.1). GTDB lineage: Bacteria > Bacteroidota > Bacteroidia > Bacteroidales > TTA-H9 > JAUSOY01. Next base: position 124,696 of record JAUSOY010000005.1, read on the forward strand.
AAAGCAATACGAAAAATCCATAAGCATAGAATTGGTTTAATGAGAACCTTTATTTTTGGACTTGAAACGGATTCGGTAAAAGATATTCAAAATCGATGTAATTACATTTTAAGATCTTCCATTGATACGATTCAGGCTACAATATTAACCCCGTTACCCGGTACGGAATTATATCGACGACTGAATGATAACAACCGATTACTTGCTACCCAATATCCTGAACAATGGAAATATTATCATTTTTCGGATGTCGTGTTTAATCATCCAAAAATGGAGAACAAAGAATTTGCTCAAATCATGAAACTTGTTTGGCAAAGGATGTATTCAAAGCCTAATTTATGGTTGCGTTTTCTTGGTAGCCTGTGGAACACGCGTTCACTTAAAGTAGCGGTAAGTGCATATTTAACCAATAAAACGTATGCAAAGGTATTTCTAGAAAAACCCATATGGTTTGGAGAGAATTCCAAAGAAAATCAAGTATAGAAAGAATCAAATATTTTCTGATACCGCACCATTAATTGACGCCGTTTTATTTTCATACTGGGTGTAAGATCACCGTTTTCGATGGTCCATTCGTCCGGAACATAAGAATATCGTTGTATAGTTTCTGCTTCTTTTACGGCCGGGCCATTTATAATGGAAATTTCTGAAGCCAGATGGGTTTTTACTTCTTTGTACTTCAGCATTACTTCCAGTGTGGATGGTTCCAGTTTGTTTTGCTTGCAATACTCCTGAAGATAATCAAGCGATGGAACGATGATGGCCGACAGGTAATTTTTATTTTCACCCGAAACCAATGCGTGTGTAACCGCAAACGATTGTTTTAGCCTTGCTTCAAGCCGTTCAGGAAAAACATAAACTCCGGAAGCAATTTTGAAAATATCTTTTTTTCGACCGGTAATTGTTAAAAATCCTTTTTCGTCAAGTTCTCCTAAATCGCCTGTGCTTAACCAACCGTCCTTATCTATTATTTCGGCAGTCCATTCGGGGTGTTTGTAATAGCCGGGCATTACATTGGGCCCTTTTACCAATACTTCGCCATCGGGGGCAATTTTTACAACAACATCAGCGATAACAGTACCAACACTGCCTGGCTTAACCGCATCTTCCGTATTGTATGCAACTAAAGGAGCCGCTTCGGTTAGTCCGTAGCCTTCAAATACCGGGATGCGGGCAGCCCAGAAAATATTGAGCAAATGAGGCTGAAGCTTGGCACCACCGGCTATTATCTTAATCATATTTCCACCCATGGCCTCACGCCACTTAATGAAAACGAGTTTGTATGCGATATCCATTTGGAAACGATACCACCAACTAAATTCCGTATTTAACCGATAACGACCAGCAAGATTCATGGCCCACTTGAAAATAATCCGTTTAATGCCTGTCATCGACATGCCTTTTTTGTATATTCCTTCGTATACTTTTTCGAGCAGTAGCGGTACAGTTACCAAAACATGCGGTTTAATATCCTTCATATTAGCAAGAATATTGGAAACACTTTCAGCATAATACTGCGACATCCCGAGGTATTGAACAATATAATTGACCATACGCTCATACGAATGCGATAAGGGAAGATAATTCAGATAAACATATTCTGGTTTCAGGCGTATGGTGAAAGCAGCTGCCAGAAAATTGCTGATATGATTTTCGTGGGTAAGCATGACCCCTTTGGGTACACTGGTAGTACCTGACGTATAAATAATGGAAGCTATATCGTTTTCTCCAACGGCCGATTTCAGAATTTCCAAACTCTTTTCATCCGGGTTTTCTTCTCCTTTTTTAATAAGCTCTTGATAATGAGTGGCTCCATGCATTTCATCAAAAACAAATACCGTGGAATTAATTCCCGACTGTTCGAGTACCAAACAGACCTTCTGATATAGAAATTTAGAAGATGCAAATATGAATTTGGGCTCAACTTCCTTTATCACATACAATAAATCCTCGTCATTAATTGTAGGATAAACAGGTACATGCACGGCTCCTGTTTGTAAACAGCCCATATCTACAAAATTCCATTCCGGACGGTTATTCGAAATGGTCATTACTTTATCCCCTTTGACAATCCCTAAATGCATCAGCCCGTAACTGACCAAATTTGAATACTTTACATAGTCTCGAGTGGAATAGCTTACCCATTTTCCGCTTTTTTTCCCACCAAAAATCACAGATTTATCGTGTCTTTCAATAAGATAGGGAAGTAAATCGAATAGTCGTTTAATACGCATAATGAATTCGGTTTTTAACCATCTGGTCAAATTAGTACCGGCAAAACTAAGAAAAACTTTGATAAGAGGGTTTTAAATCAGATAACGACCGTTTGAAGTACAGTTTTTAAGACGTGAAAGCGAAGCATTTCTCTGCAAAATGTTTGATAATCAATAAACTGTCATCTGCGGCTTCTATATAAGCCATATGGCCAACATCGCCCAGCATACTGAGTTCGCTGCGTTGTGGTAACATCGATTGCGCCAAAATTTTATCGTAGGGTATCCGATTGTCATGTCTTCCTGCAATAAATAAAATCGGAAAGGCAGACTCGGTAAGAACATCCAGGGCACCACGGCGGTTTTTCATTCCAAGCAAGGCAGCAATAACCGATTCACGACTCATTTGTGAAGATGTTTTAACAAGGTTCGATATTTCTTTGGAATATTTTTCCTGATTATGCGGTGCAAAAAGGTCCGGGATGAACTGAGCGATAAAGCGGGTTTTATCTGCTTCAACCAAAGTGATGGTCCGATCGCGGTTTATTCGGGTTTCTTCATTATCTGGCAGGGCTGAAGAATGAAAAAGACCCAGCCCCATCAACATTGATTCATTTTTCGCCGCAAAGGCCAGACTTACATAACCACCCATCGAATGACCAATGAGTACACATTTGTCGACATTCAGATGATTCAAAACATGCTTAACCACATCCGCCATTAATTCCATGGAATGTTCTTCAGCAATGCATTCGCTTAAGCCATGGCCGGGTAAATCGATGCAGATAATGCGGAAGTTTTTTGAAAGATCGTTTGAGATATTAGTCCATATACCAAGCGACTCCATAAAACCATGCAGAAGTACGATTGTTTTGCCTTCGCCCTGATCAGTAAAATGAATTTTTTTGTTTTGATAATGGGTATATGTATCCATGATGTTTTTATTGACAAAGGTACCAATTCCTCTGGCTTAAGGTGTAAATGCTAATTTTGAATTCTGGTTTGCATTGGTAATAAGCAAGTATATTTGTCTGGAAAAAGCAGGTGAGGTCATTTTTTTTCATGTTCCTGATTTGAGTCTGCTTGCATCAGTTTTAATAATATCATGAATAATTCAAAAAGCCGATTAATTGTTATTGTATCCGTAATTTCTTTATTTGCGGTTATTTATGGTTTAATTTCTCTGGTCAATCATTACAATTTCAGAACCTATGCCCTCGATTTGGGGGCTTATACCAATGCCCTCTATGACTATATCCATTTTCAGTGGAATGATAGTACTGTTTTTAAAGAAACCGGAGAAAACCTGCTGGCCGATCATTTTGATCTTTACCTGATATTCTTCTCGCCTTTATCCTTGTTGTTCGGGACTTATACCTTATTGATCGTTCAGATTATAGCCATATTAGCGGGTGGCCTTGGTGTATATAAATACTTCAGTTTTAAACCAGAAACCAGATCAGTTGCCCTGATGGCTATGCTGTATTTTTATTTGTTTTTTGGTGTGTTTTCAGCCGTTTCTTTCGACTATCACAGCAATGTGGTGGCGGCCTCACTTTTACCCTGGTTTTTTTATTTTATCCAGTCACGAAAAATCTACCATTCGGTTGTTTTGGCAGTTTTGATATTGGTGGCAAAGGAGAATGTGTCGCTTTGGATGAGTTTTATTTGCCTTGGTTTGTTGTTCCAGTATCGCAAGGACATACTATTGCGTAAGGTATTGTTTTTCCTTTTTTTATTCAGCCTGTTTTATTTCGTTTGGATTACTTCGGTGATTATGCCAGCCATATCGAATGCCAATGCATATCCCCACTTTCATTATTCGTGTTTGGGTAAAAATGGGGGAGAGGCGATGGTTTTTTTGATTACGCATCCTTTTCAGGCGGTAAAAATGCTTTTCATTAATCATATTCAGCATCCGAATGCCGATTTTGTAAAGTTGGAGTTGCATGTCCTCCTAATAATTTCCGGAATTCCACTCCTGATTAAAAAACCACAGTTTTTGTTTATGATGATTCCGATATATTTCCAGAAACTTTTTCACGACAATTATTTGATGTGGGGAATTGATGGGCAATATAGCATAGAGTTTGCGCCATTGCTGGCGATAGGGGTATTTTCTGTAATCTCAGATTTTAAGGTGGAGAGTATTAAAAAGTGGTCGGCTGTGGCAGCGGTATTTTTAGCAATGGTAATCAGTATTCGAGTGATGGATAATACGATAATGTTTACGAATAAATCAAAGATTCGTCTTTATCAGGCATCGCATTATTCCAGAAATTATCATGTGGCTGAAATTCATAAAGTTCTTTCCGAAATTCCGCCATTGGCTGTCATTAGTGCTCAATCGCCTTTTCTTCCTCATTTATCTTTACGGCCGAGCATTTATCAGTTTCCAGTTATTAAAGATGCGGAATACATTTTGTTTTCACGCAAAGAAAATCCATATCCAATGGATACCGCAACGTTTAATGCAAAAGTCAGCGGTTTGTTAAATTCACCCGAATGGATTATTCAATTCTCCAACGACCATTGTAGTTTATTACGCAAACGTGAGGACATAAAAAATCCGGAATCACACCAGATTAGGTGATTCCGGATTTTTTCAGGTATCATCAATGTCCTATATAGTCCGGATCATCTGGTTTTTTGCAACATGCAGGAAGCTTTTCATAGGCTTTTTCATCGGCTGCTACATCATCAGCATCATAGCCGGTTTTGCTGATGGCATCTTTGATTTTAGTAGCATCCGTTTTTTTAGGATTAAAACGAACACTAAATTCTTTTGTTTCAAGATTAAGCTCTGATTCATAGACGCCTTTTTCGTAGGCCATGGCCATTTCGAGGCGTTCTTTACACATTTCGCATTGAGCCGAAGTTTTAATGCTGATGGTTTCGCCTTTTTTGGCTTTTTGCTGCGCCAGAGCTTGGGTTCCGCTGCTTATCGCAATAAACAGAACAAGACTTGTAATTAGTAAACTTCTCATATATAATTAATTTATTTCACAGGAAGAATTATTTTGAAATAGTCCGATACGACTGAGCGTGTTCATGAATGTTTCACGCATATCATTATCGTTTTCATATTCGATTTCTAAATGAGATAAAGTAAAATCGATTTCTATGCTTTTTACACCAGTGATCCGACGCAGTTCTGTTTTAATACTGTTTGCGCAGCGTCTGCAGTATTTGCGGTTCAGGTCTATTTTGAAAGTTCTGTTCATAAAGTAGCAATTAAAGTATGGTATACCTAAGGCCTGCATATAACATACGGCCTGTAAGGGGTCCCCACACTCTACCTGCATCAAAATATGTTCCGTATGGATCGTCACCAGCAATTATCGGATGATGTTGAACATAGCCTGTCAGATTTTCGGCACCTGCATATACTTCAAGGTTTTTAAACCGACGCGTAATTTGTGTATGTACAATGAAATATCCGTTGGAATTGGCAGGCCGCTGATAATCTTCCGGGTTGGAAGATACATCAGGCAAGCGGGCTTGTCCATTATACTGACTGGTAAAATCGAATGACCACTTATTAAATTTTGTTGCATAGGAGAGCGTTAGCAAACCCTTATATTTATTAACAAAGGCCTTTTCTGTAAGTTCATTTCTCTGTGTAATTTTAACATCATTGTAACGAAAAGCAGCGGTAAGTGTCAGTTTTTTAAGCACATCCACCGTAGCCTCTGCCTGAAAACTGTTCGACCAGGATACTCCATCCAGATTACTGATGATGGCTTTTTGAGCACTGGCATCCAAATCAATTACAATCTGATTGATGAAATCGGTGCGGTAAAAATCCATTGTTAGCGTAGCTTCTCTATCTTCATCGATGGTAATGATTTGTGTGATATTCAGTCCATAATTCCAGGCTTCTTCTGGTTGAAGATCATTGCTGATGATAAATACTCTGGACGAAGCCATCAAGCGGATGTTTTCTGCAAATACCGATGCCGTACGATATCCTTTTCCGGCCGAACCTCTCAAAGAAAGTTTCTCCGTGATATTGTATTTTGTATGTAGCCGGGGAGTAACAAATTTCCTGTACAAATTGGTGAAATCATATCTCAATCCTAGTATGGCTGTAAATTTATCATTCAGATTCAGTGTATATTGGCCAAAAATACCGGGAATGGATTCTTTGCGATACATCAGACTATCGTTGTAATTTTCTTCATATTCGTCATATTGATAGCTTATTCCGGCACTGTATTTATGCGATTCAGAACCGATTTGCGATTGAAATATCGCATTACCATACAGGCTTTTCTGAGTCCCGTTATAGCTTCTCTTTCCGAAATAGGATTCCTGATTATGATAGGTGGCTGATGTTTGGAAGCCCAGACTGGATATCCCTTCGCTGTCAAGGGTATATCCCGATTTTAGAAATCCCTGATAACGCCGCGTCTTCACTTCCAGACCATATTTGCCGTTGGCAAGCCAGTTTGGGTCATCCTTATAATGGAGTTGTCCACCCATGCGGTCTTCGTTCATTACTCCCATTGTCAACTGGGTATGTCCTCTGTGGCCGTGTTCTATACTCCAGCGGTTCACTACATTTATCTGCCGGCTTGTCGGAACGTCCATATAACCATCGTCATTATGATCGAGCTGAGCACCCAAGGCAGAGGCATGTGCTAAAAGCATTGTACTTACATTGCCACTTACTCCTATTCGGGCAGCAACATTGGCTTCAGCGCGCCCTTCGTCATTTCCGTATAGATTTACCAATACAGTTTCAGTCGTATGCTCAGGTTTTTTGTATTCAATGTTTATTTGGCCGGTCATCGATTCAAATCCATTAATAACCGACGATGTGCCTTTGCTAATTTGAATGCTTTGCATCCAGGTTCCCGGAATATAGCTTAATCCGAAAGGAGAGGCTAAGCCACGCATAAACGGCACGTTTTCGTACATCAGTTGGCTGTATATGCCTGCAAGGCCAAGCATTTGAATTTGTTTTGCACCTGAAACAGCATCGGAATAACCCACATCCACGGTAGCAGAGTTTTCGAAGCTCTCTGATAGATTGCAGCAGGCCAGTTTTTGAAGTCCTCCGATAGTAATATTCTCCGTTTTTATGGTATGAACCGAAGAAATGTAGGAACCCGGTTGACGACCATGAACTTCAACAGTACTTAAATCAAGATTGACAGGCATCAGACTTACTTCTATCTTATTTTCATTTTCTATATGAAGTGTATCGTTTTTATAGCCAATAAAGTTTACAACCAGATGATGACTGCCTTTTGGTTTTTCTATGCTGAAATTCCCGTTTTCATCAGTACTCGTACCATTGGTTGTGCCTTCCCAATATACATTGGCAAAAGGCAATGGTTTTTCTTTTCCGTTTGCCTCAGCAGATTTTACCTGCCCACGGAGTATATTTTTTTGAGAATAAGAGGATATGGCGCTTAAAAATAAAAAAGCCAGAAGAATGAAATATTTATTCATGGATTAATGCATTTCGAATGAGTAAAAAAAAAGATCCCTTCTATTCAAAATTGAGTGAAGGCCAAATAATTTCGAAAAGCATTTAGGTATTTAAACGGCAGATTTTATGAAGGAAACCAGGAGAATGTTCATTCGGAATAATCGGCGTTCTGAAAATCTCCTGAAATGAATCGTTTACTACAATCGAAAAATCCTGATATTTTAATTGGATGAGAATAGGGAAAAGATTTACATCCGATTTTCTTTCATCGTAATTAAAAGGTAGATCGATCTTGAGTAAATGAGTTTCTTCGTTACAGCAGTTGTTTTTATATGATAGACTTCCGGCTTCGGGGCGATGCGATTCACAGCACGAAGATTCTGATGATTCACAACATCCATGATGATGAAATCCACCGGTAGCAGAAAGTTCGATATACTGGCTACCCGAACTACACGAATGTTTATAAAGACTAATACCCGTATAAGCCGTAAGAAAAATCACGGCATTGATAATGACCAGAAAACGGGTTATAATCAGCTTCATGTTGCGAAAATACATGAATACATTGAGGTTATAAAATATTTAACACTTGCTTAACAAGATTTAAGACGCTGATGCGATCACCAAAAATCACTATTTTTGAAAACGATTTCGATCATTTGGGATCCCGGGTATGTTTTCATGCGTTGAGTCAGAAAATAGTATGCCTCAAATGGCCGTACCTGTTTAACATAGTAAACTGATTTTGAATGAAATTTTCCGAAATACAAGGGCAGGAAGCCATTAAAGAAAGGCTACGGCAAACTGTAAAATCTAATCGGGTGAGTCATGCCCAGCTATTTCTCGGGCCCCAAGGAAATAATAAACTGGCCTTGGCACTGGCTTATGCCCAGTATATTAATTGTCATGAACGAAGTGCAGAAGATTCGTGCGGAAAGTGTCCTTCGTGTATTAAATATGAAAAACTGGCACATCCCGATTTGCATTTTATTTTTCCGGTAGCCACCACAAAAAGCGTCACGACCAAACCCCAGAGTCAGCATTTTATGAGTGAGTGGCGTCAAATGCTGATTGAACAACAGTTTTTGGTATCGATGAATCACTGGGTTAATAAACTCGATATAGAGAATAAGCAACCAATTATTAATTCAGAAGACTGTGGAGAGATTGTCCGAACACTTGGATATAAATCATACGAATCGGAGTATAAGGTTTTAATCATCTGGATGGCCGATAAACTGCATCATGCTGCAGCACCAAAATTGCTTAAAACGCTGGAAGAACCTCCCGAAAAAACATTGTTTATTCTGATTTCAGAAAAACAGGAAGTTATGCTTCCAACCATTTTGTCGCGTACTCAGATTATTAAAATACCACGTTATCCGGATGCCGATGTTATTCAGTTTCTTACATCTACGAAGTCGGTCGATTTGCCCAGAGCAAGACAGATTTGTATGCTGGCTGATGGCAGCCTGATAGCTGCCAACGATCTTTTACTTCGGACCGATGAAGCAGAATGGATATTTACAAACTTCCGGCAATGGATGCGGTATTGTTTTTCGATGGATATTGCATCCATGCTGACATTCGTTTCTGAAGTAAGTAAAATAGGCCGCGAGCGGCAGAAAACATTTTTATTGTATGCTTTACGCATCACCCAGTTTTCGCTGTACATGAATCTTGACCGAGAGGATTTATTAAAAAGTGAAGGGGAAGAAATGGCTTTTTTGTCGAAGTTTTTTCGTTATATGCCTACAGCCAACATTCAAAGTTTTGTTAAAGAGTTTCAGGATGCCCATTATCATATCGAACGGAATGGTAATGCATCGGTAATTTTTACAGATTTGTCATTAAATCTTGTCCGTTTGCTGGCGGCCTCGCGGCAAATTGCCACCAATTAATTTATTACCTTTGTAAATTGGCCTAAAGAGGGTTAATCCCTTGATATGTAGGCTTAAACATGATTACTTATTATTACGGATGAAGAAAAAGCAGGTCGATTATAATAATCCTTTATTTTGGAGAGGTTTTTGCGAACAGCCTGAAGGCGAGCAAAGTACCTACGAATCTCATTGCAGTGGATGCGCTAAACTCGATTCATACGATTGGTTGGCTATGATACCAATAGCTAATCACCTGGATGTTTTTGACTGTGTGGAGGTGCGATTTAAAAATAGCCGCAAGGAATTTTTCAGAGTTCCACCCGAAACAATTTTGCGTCCGGGCGATATCGTTGCCGTGGAAGCCAATCCTGGTCACGACATTGGTTTAGTTACACTGATAGGTGAGGCCTGTCGTATTCAAATGGCTAACAGAAAAGTGGATCCTGTACGTGCTGAACTGAAAAAAATATATCGCAGGGCTCGTCCTGCGGATATAGAAAAGTGGGTACACTCGGTTAAGGATGAAGAAACCGCCATCATTAAAACACGACAGATTACTCAGAACCTTAAGCTGGGTATGAAAATGAATGATGTGGAGTTTCAGGGCGATGGAACCAAAGCTATTTTTTATTACACCGCCGACGATAGAGTAGATTTTAGAGAACTTATAAAAATTCTGGCCGAAAACTTCAGAGTCAGGATAGAAATGAAACAAATCGGTATACGTCAGGAAGCCAGCAGAGTTGGTGGTATCGGTACCTGTGGCCGAGAGTTATGTTGTTCTACCTTCCTTACCAGTTTCAGAACAGTTTCTACCCATGCAGCCCGTATTCAACAATTATCCCTCAATCCGCAAAAACTTGCAGGGCAGTGTGGAAAACTCAAATGTTGTCTGAATTATGAATATGAAGTGTACGAAGATGCCTTGAAAGCATTTCCTGATATTGAACTTAGCCTTAAATCAAAAAAAGGTGAAGCGACCTGCCAAAAAATTGATGTTTTTAAGGGAATAATGTGGTATTCCTATGTTAACGATCAAGGAAATTTCCTCGCCATTCCGCTGGATAAAGTCAAGGAAATACTGAATATGAATGAAAAGGGTCGTAAACCTGAAAAATTAGAAGACTTTGCACGCAAGGAGGAACAGAAATCATTCTTCGAATCCGTTGTAGGTCAGGATGATCTTCGCCGCTTCGATACAAAATAATTTAACAGAGGAGACTAAGAATGAAACCCTTAATTTGGAAAGTACGTCATTTTACGATTGTCATTCTTCTTTTGTTTGGTTTTATGGCTTGCCAAAATGGTACAGTTTTCCATGAAAGTAGTGATATTGAAGGCAGTAACTGGAATGAGAAGGATTTAAAGTCCTTTCGTTTTGCATCGGAAGACAGTTTACAAGCCTACGATTTTTATCTTAGTATAAGAAATTCGTCACAATACCGATACTCCAATCTTTATTTGTTTCTAAATACGCATTTTCCGGATGGTCAAATATATTCGGATACCATCGAGTGCATTCTCGCAAATGATGAGGGAAAGTGGACTGGCAGTGGCATTGGAAGTATCAAAGAAAATTCATACCTTATTCGTAGAAATACAAGATTGCCCTTAAAAGGTGAATATGTATTTGAATTACAACAAGGCATGCGACACGAAATTCTGGAAGGTATACACGATATTGGATTTAAAATCGTTAGAACACCTGATAAAAATTAGGAAGCAAAGGAATCCATCAGATGAGCATATCAAAAAAGAAAAAAAAGAATAGCAACATCTGGCAAAAAGCCAGGACATGGTTTAGTAATGGAGGAAAGTATCCGGCAGATATAGGAAAGAGTATTCGTAAGTTATGGATTGTTTTTGCCGGGTTTTTGGGTTTTATCGTTCTTCTTTTCTTTGCCATCAGCCTTGGGTTATTCGGGAGAATGCCTTCATTTGAAGAACTGGAAAATCCGAATAGTAACTTGGCTTCTGAAATCATTTCGGCTGAGGGAAAAGTGCTTGGAACGTATTACATAGAGAATCGCTCCAACGTACATTATCATGAGCTATCACCCCATATTATCCATGCTCTTATCGCAACTGAAGATGCTCGCTTTGAAGATCATTCCGGAATAGATATGAAGGCGATGTTCAGGGTGGCTTTTGGCCTTTTTACCGGAAGTGGCAAGGGTGGTGGTAGTACCATTACGCAGCAGCTGGCTAAAAATCTCTTCCCTCGTGGAGAGAATCTGTCAAAACTAAGTCTGATACTCCGAAAATTCAAGGAATGGGTTACTGCTGTTAAACTCGAGAGAAACTATTCAAAGGAAGAAATTCTTTCGATGTACCTGAATACCGTCGATTTTGGCAGCCAGTCATTTGGAATAAAGGCGGCAGCCAATACTTTTTTTGGTAAGTCTCCCGATTCTTTAAATATACAGGAAGCAGCACTTTTTATAGCCGTATTAAACGCCCCTACCCGTTACAGCCCTGTACGCAATCCTGAAAGAGCCCTTCTAAGGCGCAATATTGTAATATCACAGATGGCGAATTATGATTACATCACCGAAGAAGTTGCCGATTCGGTGATGAAGCTACCCCTGGATATGTCGAAATACCGATTGATGGATCATAAGAGTGGTCTCGCTACCTATTTGCGTGAACTTTTACGAATCGAACTTAAGGGCTGGTGCGAGAATCATTTCAAACCTGATGGCACTCCTTATAATTTGTATAAGGATGGTCTGAAAATCTATACAACGATTAACTATACTTTGCAGGAATATGCCGAAGCGGCCGTTAAGGAACATATGGCTAAAGATCTGCAACCGGCATTTTTTAAACACTGGAAAGGTCAAAAAAGAGCACCTTTTAATAATATGCTTTCCGGTGATGAGGTGGATAAAATCATGAATGACGCCATGCGTCGTTCCGATCGATACATTGGTATGCGTAATTCAGGTGTTTCCAAAGACTCCATTAAAAGGGCCTTTAATACACTGACTCAAATGAAGGTTTTTTCGTATAAAGGTGAACGCGATACGGTGATGACGCCCATGGACTCCATTCGTTATTCATTCTTTTATCTTCATGCCGGTCTTATGAGTATGGAGCCCCAGACTGGTTTTGTGAAAGCCTATGTGGGAGGGATCGATTATAATTATTTCAAGTATGACCATGTAAAAATGTCGAAACGGCAGGTTGGATCCACCTTTAAACCATTTCTGTATACACTGGCCATGCAGGAGGGAGAGTTTTCGCCCTGTTCCGAAGTTCCCAATATTCCGGTTAGTTTTGATATGCCCAGTGGCGATGTGTGGACACCGCAAAATAGCGATGATGCTCGTGAAGGCCAGATGGTTACTCTCAAATGGGCTCTTGCTAATTCGGTAAACTATGTTTCGGCATACCTGATGAAAAAGTATAGCCCCGAGGCTGTAATTAAGGTAGCGCAGAAAATGGGCATAAGCAGCGATATTCCTGCCGTTCCTTCTATATGCCTTGGAACACCGGATATTTCGCTGTATGAAATGGTGGGGGCTTTTAATACGTTTGCGAATAAAGGTGTTTATGTTGAACCCATCATGCTTACCCGCATCGAAGATAAAAACGGAAATGTTATTGAGCGATTTACACCCCGCCGTGATGAGGCCATGAGTGAGGAAACTGCGTTTCTGATGCTCGAACTGATGAAGGGTGTGGTTGAGTCGGGAACTGGTATACGACTTCGTTACCGCTATGGATTTGATAATCCCATTGCCGGAAAAACAGGTACAACCCAAAATCAATCTGATGGTTGGTTTATCGGAATTACACCTCATCTTACCACAGGTATCTGGGTTGGGGGAGAAGTTCGTAGTATTCACTTCCGGACAATAACACTGGGTCAGGGTGCAAGTATGGCTTTGCCTATCTGGGCATTATATATGCGTAAAGTTTATGCCAATCCCTCACTGAAAATTCCAAAAGACGATTTCATTCGCCCTGCTAAGCCTTTATCAATTAATTTAAATTGTTCAGGCAGAGATGACGAAACCTATCAGGCTAAAATGATGGATGATTTTTAAGCATTCTTCAGCAATGGCAGAAAAAAATAGGCTGTCTTGGTCTGGTGATCTTATTTTTTTTCAAGGAATAATACTGTTTCTCCTTGTAAGTTTGATAATTACGGGCTGTACAAAAAGCCCTGAATCCCCTGTTATTCCTACGAAACCTAAGGTAGCAGAAATTTGGCTACACCGTTGTAACTCAATTCAAAAAGCAACGGAAGCACGCTATAAATATCCCGGCATCGAGCTCGATGTCCACTTTAATGAATGGGATAATGAGTTTTTTGTAAAACACGATTTCGAGACACCCGATACATTATTATTTTCGAAGTATTTGGTAAATATTCCGGAATATTCAAATTATCAGTATTGGCTTGATTTTAAGAATTTATCCACTTCAAATCAGTATGCTGCTCTCCTTCGTTTTAAACATATAACGGATTCGCTGGGTATCGAACGCTCAAGATTTATTGTTGAAGGAAATGCTATTTCGCTGAGTGGATTTAAAGCCTCCGGATATTATACGTCGTATTATATCCCATATTTTATTCCAGAACTATTGACACCGGAAAAGGAAATGGAAATGGCTTTACAGATTAGAGAAAGAATAACCAATTGGCCCACCGATGCCATTTCAGGTTATTATGAGCAACTGAGGTTTATGCAATCATACTTTCCTGAACAAAAGAAACTTACCTGGTATTTGCAATCCAGTGTCCCCACAAATATTCTTGATACCGTAGTACAATTTGTAAAGGCCGATACCAATATCAGAGTTTTGTTATTGCCTGCTGAAGGGACAAATAAGGTGGCGTTTCAAAAGTAAGACGGTCTGATTTTCGAAAGTCTTGAGCAGTTTTTTAATCGTTGGTAATTATTGTATTCCCGTGCGTATCATTATGGTTAAAATATTTAGAGGTATGTAATGGATTTTTTATCTTTGCCTGACATCAAACCGTTTTATTTATTCTTCGCTGACGCATTATGCTAAAACCTGGTGCATTGTTTCGGCCCTTAATATCCATCAGCCGTTCACACACAGATGTATTCAAGGGCCTTGGTATCCTTTTTATTGTTTTTCATAATTATTTTCATTGGGTTTGGCCATCTCCCGGCGAAAATGAGTTTAATTTTTCTACTAGCCGGATTTTGACACTATGGGAGCAGATATTTACCAGTCCGCTCGAAATCTTTAATCTTCTATTTTCATATTTTGGCCATTTTGGAGTGCAGATTTTTATCTTTATTTCTGGTTATGGATTAGCGATGGCTGCCAACGCCAAAGGAGTGAAATATTTTTCCTTCCTGATAAGAAGATTCGGAAAAATATATCCTTCCTTTCTGATGGCTGTTGCAGTGCTCATCGTCTTGAGAATATTTTCGGCACCTGAATCTTTGAATGGGGTCTTTTTTCATCAGATAAAACTGAAGTTATTACTGATTGCTAATTTCTTTCCCGGTGAAGCGCTCACGATTAATGGTCCCTGGTGGTTTTATTCGATGATTTTCCAGCTTTATGTCGTTTTTCCTTTGCTCTGGTGGCTTGATAAAAAGTCGACAGGAATATCCTTTTTTCTTATCAGTGCCCTTGCCCTTGGATTAATTTTCGTTTTAGGAGTCGATCCTTGGCAGAGTAAGACCAACCTTATGCAGAATATGCCCGGACATCTTCCGGAATTCTTGCTGGGTATTTATATCGCTAATCGTAAACCGGGTAAATTCGCATCGTATTTATGGCCACTGGCCTTGTTGATATTCGCTCTCGGAAACTACTTTGAATCTTTATGGTTGTTGACCTTTATCAGTGTTACCTGGTTGTTGGTGGTTTTCTTTCAACGCCTTGCGGATAATCTGAAACCAGGGTCGGTATTTTTGAGAATTATTGTTTATTTCGGTTCTATATCAATGTACCTGTTTGCAATACATGGATTTATACGAGTTCCTTTTGTAGAAATGGCCAGTAAAGATTTCATCCCTTTAAAAAGCATATTGCTGTTTATACCGTTTATAATAATTTCTACCCTGCTGGCTCATGGAATGATGCTTTTTGAAAAATGGGTGCGTAGTTATATACCTATACCCAGCTATCAAAAAGTAAAGGCCAGTATACGCTCATTATTCTTTCGTTTGGGCCATGAACCTGAAAATCCGGCAATGAGTTTTTTCGCATATTGGTGGCTTATTCTTCTGGGAATGCTGATATTTAATCGTATAGCCGAATATGTTTTGCTGGTTTCGGGGAATGTTCCAGGAGGCGTATCTACCTTAACAATGATGAGTCTTGGGTTGTTTTTCGATATCAAATTATGGTTGGTTTTGGCTGTGCTGATTTATATTCCCTATCGTCTGCTGGGGTTATGGTTGAATAAAACTGCCCGTATATTACTGGTTGTTGTAGTCGTTTTAACGGTGGTATTGAATATCTTTTTGATGAAATACTTCACCTATACTCTGGCACCCCTTGATCAGGTAATATATTCATATTCGTGGGAAAACATTATAGGAACACTAACAAGTTCCGGTGGGTTTACATGGGTAATGTGGATACCTGTAATCGTATTATTATCGCTCTTTGTCATCCTCATTCGCATATTTCCAAAAATTCATATTACCCGAATTATGGCACGTCTGATATTTATTTGTGCACTGGGTATTTATTTTTTGGGGATTCAGGTTACACCGGATATTAATAAGTATAACGACGATTTAACATATTCCATCACAACCAATAAGGCTGCTTTTTTTGTTGGTAAATCCGTGGATTATCTGTTTTTAAAGAATAAGAGTGATTTGGATTCAGAAAGTCGCATTTCCGAATATGCTACCGATTTTCAATTGGCTTTTCCAGAAAAGCAGTATATGAGTAAGCGATTTCCATTTTTACATTATAACACAGCATACCCAGATGTTTTATCACCCTTTTTTGAAGAAAGTGATAGAAAACCGAATATTGTTTTTTTGGTAATCGAAAGTTTGGGCTCGGCTTATTCGGGCCCCAATGCCTACTTGGGAAGCTTTACGCCATTCATCGATTCTTTGGCCACTCATAGTTTATATTGGGAAAACTTTTTATCAACCAGCCAGCGGACCTTTGAGGTAATGCCTTCTTTGTTGGGTTCCTTACCCTACGGAAGCACAGGGTTTATGAATTATAACACATCCATACCTGATCACCGGACTATCATCAGCATTTTAAAGGAAAACGGATACAATACTTCGTTTTTCTATGGAGGAAATCCTGATTTTGATCAGATGTGGTCCTTTTTCAAAATGAATAACACTGATTTTGTAATGGTAAACAGAGATACGACCCTTACAACGGTTACTGAAAATGAATTAGGAAGCTGGGGTTATCCCGATCATGAGCTATACAAACGCGTTCTTAATACGCTCGACAGCATTGAAAATGATAGTGTTCCGAATTTAGAAGTTGTTTTAAGCCTGTCAATGCATCTGCCTTTTAATATCCCTTTCAGAGATAAGTATATTTCTATCGTCGACAAAATGTTGAAGCAGGGAAAAATTCCTGAACATGAAAAGGATTTAGTAAGAAAGAATAAAAAGGCTTTTGCATCCATTCTTTATGGCGATGCGTCCATCCGGGAATTTTTTAAAGGATATCGCAAACGCAAGGATTTCGATAACACCATTTTTATTATTACCGGTGATCATCATATTGGTGTATTTGGCGATAGGGATCATCTGGATAAGTACCGCGTTCCTTTATTGATTTATTCACCAATGCTTAAGAAAGCAGTTTCTTTTAAATCCATTTCATCGCATCTGGATGTTAGTCCAAGTATTCTGGCTTTTCTAAACAATAAACATGGAGTACAATTGCCTCCCAGAGCCTCATGGTTAGGGATTGGTCTGGATACTACCCGTAGTTTTCAGATGAACCGTTCGCTTCCTTTTATATTGAACAGCCGCGAAATAATTGAGTATGCTGATAGGGGCTATTACTATACCAGAGGGCGTTTGTATAAAATTAAAGAAGGTCTGGAACTGGAATCTGTGAATAATGATGCTCAAAAAGACTTAATCTCAAAAAGGTTGGAATCTTTCATTACCCTCAGCTCTTATGTAAGTCAGTTTAACAGGCTCATTTCCGGGAAAAATTTCGGTGAGAATAGTGGTTTGCAGGTTCTGTTATCAGAGAATAATGATTTTGAACGTCCGGATCCGGAGAGCTTGTTTGCTAACACTTTGGATAGTAGTGAAGCTTATTCGGGTACCCATTCAATAAATATGAATGGTGATGCAGAATATGGCTCCTTGATGAAAAGCATTGAGCTTACAGATGAATATTCAGCTCTTTATGCCGAAATAAAAT
Organism: Bacteroidales bacterium; assembly: GCA_030656615.1. Lineage (GTDB taxonomy): Bacteria > Bacteroidota > Bacteroidia > Bacteroidales > TTA-H9 > JAUSOY01. The sequence goes on from JAUSOY010000005.1 coordinate 142,602, forward strand.
GCCGGATTAAGCCCAATACTGCTGATCAAACCACAATGCCTATCCTTGTTTTTGATTTACTGAATACTGAAGGTAAATCGGTACACTGGCAATCATTCCCGATACTGAAAATGGACGGAACTTCCTATAATGTAAATGAATGGCAGGATTTTTATATCAATGTCCGTCAGGATTTACTGCAATGGGATCAGAAAGCCGGTTTTATGGTTAAAATGTATTTCTGGAATTATAAGAAAACGGGTTTCTATTATGATGACCTGAATGTTAAAATTCAGGTAGAGAAATGAGTATTCGTATCCAACATGATTGGATACTAGTAAGGTTGAACAAATACAAGAGGTTATTTGACAAACTCTACCCGTAAATCGTCTGTATAAGCTTTGTCATTTCCGGTGTACCATACATAAATTTTCATGAAGTCGCCTTCTCGAATCGGTGTAGGAATTTCGTGGCTTACTTCGATGTATTTCCAACTGGGTATTTTATCATCGGCTGCATCGCTGATATTTCCATTCCATTTTATCAGTCCGGTTTTTTCATTTTCGAAGGAAACAACCAGTTTGAGGTCTCCAATGTTGCCCCTTGTAGAAACCCAGGCAGATACACGTACCCGCCCGTTATTTGATGTGTCGATTTCTGAATGCAGTTTTCGAAAGCTGGCACTGTAAGGGAATTCAGGTGTCAGAAGGCATGATTGTTTCCCTGAACGGGAAATGTCAGTACTCGGATTTCCGGCACTAAATTGTGGAGAAGGGACATCAAAATTGCAAATATATACTGGAAGGTTTTTCCCGTCGATGTATTTATCGGGATGATAAATTCTCATGGCTTCAGCCACATTCTGCGCAATGATTTTACGCCCTTTTTCGGCATAATGTTCTGTTGTCCAGGTGCTGTCGATAAATTGTTCACTGGGAACGGCTTCCAGGTTATCCACCACCAGGGCACCCATACGGGTATATCGTTTTACCAGTAAATCACGGTTTTGTTGCATCAGGTAAATGAGATCCTTACCGGCCAGTTCTTTGGCTTTCTCAACATTTTCGGCCAGGAGGTTCAGGACAATATTCCATCCCCGGCTGTGGGCATATTCCACTATTTTATCAAAATCTGCAATGCGGGGATTGCTGAGCGTATCGATTTGAAAACCATACGTTTTGACATAAGATGTGGCCAGTTGAATTTTAGGCATATCCCAACTACCGTCTGCTTTTTTAAAAGAACCGTCTGCTAAAGCTCGGTCCCACGCATTTACATTACGATATGGAAAATCGTAGGGAAATCGTAAGATATTCTTTTCCCATGCGTCTCCAACTTGTTCCCTTCGCTCGTTTTCCATGCGGTTATCATAGGCTTTCAAGCCCAGGAAAAACCGGTTTATCAGTGGTGGACGCGATACATCCATCATAACATTATCGCGTTGTAACAGACTTTCTAGTTTTGAATAAATCCAGTCGGCACCAAAAGATCGCATGTTAAGGGTAATAATCAGGGTTTTTACGCGATTTTCGTCCGGAATGTTTTCCATGAGTTTGTAATAAACGCTTCCATGAATTGCTCCGTAGTTAACGGTGCCGAATTCGAGTCCGGGATAATAATCAGAAATCATATCGCTTATCCGGCGGCGGTCGGTATCGGTATTTGCCACGGTCAGGTTTGATGATTCGGCCAGATACAAAATCTCACTGCAACATTTATGGCTTTGCAGCGAATCGTAAATGGGAATCTTCATCAAATCGTCTTTCAGAAAATAGTTTTTGTAAACCAGATTGAATACAAAAACGAGGGCTAGAATGATGGCCAGGCGTATAAGGAGTTTCTTAATCATGGCACTTTAAAATTGGAAGTAAATAAAGGGTTGATTGTCGGTGCCACCAAAGGCCATAACAGCAAATATTAACACACCATATATGCTCCATCGCAGCCACATGGGGTGATTATTGCACCACCGATCAAAACGGTTATTAAACAACAGAATATCTGAAAGGAGAAAAAGCAGGAAGAGAATCCATACCATTGGTGGAACATGAAAGCTATCCTCCATGCCGGTATTGCTGTATACGCTGTTGAAAATATTTTTTACAACGCCCAGATTGGGAGAACGGAAGAATATCCAGGCAATGCTGACAATAAGAAACGTTTTTGCGACCCCTAAACTTCGCCGTATGCCCCATTTTTCGGGGGTAATCCATCCAAGGGTATCCTGAAAGAAACGTTCCAGCAGAAACATCAGTCCGAAGATAGAGCCCCAGATAACGAAATTCCAACTGGCACCATGCCAAAGTCCGCTGATGGTAAACACTAAAAAGATATTCAACGCCCAGCGTGGAATTTTTACCTGATTGCCACCAAGAGGAATATACAGATAATCGCGGAACCAGGTCGAAAGTGATATGTGCCAGCGTTGCCAGAATTCGCTGATATTGCGGGCCAGATATGGTGTTTTAAAATTGTCCATCAGGTTCACGCCTATCATCATGGCACTTCCGATGGCCATGATGGAGTATCCATAAAAATCGGCATATATCTGGAACGAATAAAACAATAAGCCGGTAAGTATACTGTATGAACTATAAATGGATGGATTATCATAAATCTGTTGAACGTATACCGCCAGATTGTCGGCTATGACCATTTTCACAAACAGTCCGTATAATAATAAGCGGAATCCATTAGAGAAGTTTTCATACAAAGGAACATGTACGGCTTTTAATTGTGGAGCCAGCCGGTCATAACGTTCGATTGGACCTGCTACCAACTGTGGGAAATAGGCAACATACAGGGCGAAGTATCCAATGTGTTTTTCTGCCGGCAGTTTACGCTTGTAAACATCAATGGTATAACTCAGGGTCTGGAATGTATAAAATGAAATTCCCACGGGTAACAAGACTTCCAAATCGGGGAAATGATAAAAGACATTGAACCACGATAGAATTTCTTCTGAGCTATTGGTTGCAAAGTGGTAATATTTAAAGGCAAAAAGTAAACCCAGATTCGATACGATACTAAGCATTAGATATGCCTTCCGTATGGATTTTTTTTCCGTTTTTTCCATCTGTCCCGACGACCAGAAATCGATAAGCGTGGATGCAAGGATAAGAACAATGTATTCTACACGCCAGCACATATAAAAATAGTAGCTGCCGGCCAGCAGCAATACCCAGCGCCAACGGTGGGGCAGGGCATAATAGCCAGCCACCATCAGTGGAAGGAAAATTAAAAATTGAAGGGAATTAAAAGTCATGGAAAGTGACGTATTGAAGGTTCAGGTTCTGTTTATTCGGGTACTATGCTGTTATACTGGGTTTTAAAAATCCACCGCGCATCGCCGGCAATGACAGAATCGACCGGTACACCGCGGGCGGAAGCTTTTTGTTCCGATTGCTGATACCATGTAGCGCTTGATCGGATTTTGTTTTCTAATTCCAATAAAAAATCCCGGGGGGGTTTCTTTGTATACGCGGGTTTATCATTCTGATAATACACACCCAGATGTGCTTCATCGTAATTGGGTTTTATCAGATTATATTTATAAGCTGAATCCGGAATCTTTTGATGAAAACTTTCCCAAAAAGTCGTTTTAGTCATCGAATCGTAATGCACAGTGTTTTTATTATATTGCCACATCCGATAATAATTATTCTGTATTAAAAAACCCGAGATAAGAATAGCCGGAATAATTAACCATGCGCCTCTTCGTCCAATCCAAAGAATTAAGGCTGCCAATGGAAATGCCATAATCGGGTAGATGTCAATAAAAATACGGGCACCATAGGAGCCACCATACCACCAGCACCACCAGGAACTAAGAATGTAAACATTTATGGCAATATATAAGAGTACTAAAAACCAGTTTTTCATTCGCTGGCCTATCATTGGAATAATACCCAGGGTAGCCAGAAACATGAGAGGTGTGTATATATACCAGCCTTTGCGGTAAGAAAATAAGATATTGCTAATTTGTGGATTGCCAAAGAAAAAACCTTCGTTTTTAAGGCCATAGGTATAGAAGAAAAATTTACCAAACAGCCAATGCCAGTATATCATCTGAGGGAGCCAAACCAACAATATGGATACGGCAATGATTATTACATGCAAATAGTTTTTAAATAAAAATCCAATTCTTTCTTTAAATTCTGTCCATGAAGAAACATTCCATAATCCAAAAATGATTGCCACCACGGCATTACTGGGTCTAATCAGACTGATAATACCCATGAGCAGCCCAATGTAAATAATTGTTTTATAGGATGGCTTACGGTAGTAGTTATCAGTGAAATATATGAGCAAGGATACCAAGCCAAAGGTAAATGTGTGGGTCATCCCCGGTTCGTACAAACTATAAAAAAACAGATTGGTGGCTAAAACAATTAACAACGTACTGATAACGGATACAAATAGCCCGAAATACCGCTCCAGGGTTTTTATCAGAAAAAATATGCCCATAAACAAAAAAAGCAGACAGCCAATTAAAACAGCCATCTGATAAGGAGGAGAATACCCGTCACAGGAATAATCAAAGACATTTGCATACGCATGAGCAAGCAGAAAAAACGGGCTTAAAAGCATGGATTGCCCGATACTCATGCGGCCGTGTAGTATCGGAAATTGTTTTGTGTTACCGACCATGAATTTAAAGTGATTCTGTTTTAAAGAATCCGTGAACTGAAAACTCAAATCATGATAAATAAAAACGGCAGGTAAATAGTGATAATATTCGGCAGCGTCCCATTTCAGGAAGTCTGCTTCGGCAGGCTTGTGTATATCGTGATTTTTATATCCCACAAAAAACAGGATTAAAAGAGAAAAAAACCAGATGTACTTTTGTTTTAAGGAAGGCAGAATGTATTTATCAAAAACGTTGTATTTAAGGATGCTGTATAATGCCCTGAAGCCGTCTTTCGCAGTAATTTTTTTCCCTTCATCGTAAGTACGTCCGTAATAGGCTATCCCAACCTCATAAATACGTATTCCCGGAATGCGGGCAATTTTAGCAGTTACCTCCGGTTCGAAACCAAATCGGTTTTCTTCCAATACAATGTTTTTAATAATATCGGCTCTGAAAACCTTATAGCCTGTTTCCATATCACTCAAATTGAGGTTGGTAAAGGCATTGGATACCATTGTCAGGAATTTATTGCCCAACGAATGCCAGAAAAACAATATGCGGTGAGGCTTGCCACCCATAAATCGTGAGCCGTATACTACATCGGCCTTACCGTCTATAATGGGCTGAAGCAAAGTGATATAATCAGCCGGATCGTACTCTAAATCGGCATCCTGTACCATCAAATAATCGCCCGTAGCTTTGGCAATACCCGTATGCATGGCAGCGCCCTTGCCCATATTAATCTTGTGCTCAAAAAAATGAATGTCGAGGAGGGGATTTTCGGTAATAAAGGTTTTAACCGATTCGGCAGTTTTATCCGTGGAACAATCGTTTACAACAACAATTTCCATTTTTATGGCTGCCGGAAGGCTTACAGCAGAAACACTGTCCAGTGTTTTGATGATGGATCTTTCTTCGTTGAAAACCGGGATTACAACGGTTAGTTTCATGGACTGAGCTGTTTTTATGACAAATTTTTTACTTTATTAAACGGTCTGTTTAGCTTATTAGTCTAATTGGTTTATGATGCGAAAGAATTATTCCTGGTAATAAATTCGTTTAACACGCCCCGAAATACCGGTAAGTATTTCATAAGGAATGGTTTTGGCGGCCAGCGCCATCTTTTTTATATCGGTAGCCGAAGAAAATATGGTTATTGCATCACCTTCTTCCGCCACAACATTACTTAAATCGACCATACACATATCCATACAGATGTTTCCGATAACTTCTACATTCTTACCATGAACAAAGAACGTAATATTTCCATTACTTAGCACACGACTGAGGCCATCTGCATAACCTACCGGAACAATTCCAATACGTGTATCCTTCATGATTTTTCCTGCCCGGTTGTAACCGATGGTATCGTTTTTTTTAACAATTTTAATTTGTGAAATTACGGATTTGAAGGTGTTAACATTCTGCAGTTGATTATCGGTAATTTCATCGTGGCCCACACCATATAAACCAATTCCTGCCCTAACCATGTCAAAAGCAGCTTCCGGGAAACGAATTATTCCTGCCGTGTTTAAAATATGTCTAAGAAATGAATATCCTAAGCCATTTTGAATTTTTTCGGTAAGCATCCTGAATCGTTCAATTTGCTGATGCGTAAAGGAATCATGTTCAGGATCGTCGGATGCAGCGAGATGAGAAAATACACTTTTTATTGTAAGGCCTTTCAATGTTTTTAAAATACTCAATAGTTCTGGGGTATCCTCTGGTAGAAAACCCAGACGATGCATTCCTGTATCCATTTTTAGATGGATTCCGGCCTTATGAATGCCCGGATAATTATTAAATGCTTTGTAAAAATTATTGAGTAAGCGGAAACTATAAATTTCGGGCTCGAGATTATAGCGGAGCATGGCGTCAAAACCAGCTTCTTCTGGATTCATCACCATAATTGGAATGCTGATGCCTGCTTTTCGGAGTTCCACACCTTCATCGGTATAGGCCACAGCCAGATAATCTGTCTGATGAAATTGAAGCGCATTGGCTATTTCAAAACTTCCGCTTCCGTACGAAGAGGCTTTCACCATGGCCATAATTTTGGTTCCGGCCTTGCATATACTCCGGAAATAATTCAAATTATGTACCAGGGCATTCAGGTTGATTTCTAAAATGGTTTCGTGTGATTTTTGCTGAAGAGCATGATGAATCCGCTCAAATTCAAAAATTCTGGCTCCCTTGATAAGGATGCTTTCGTTTTGGAAATCGGAAAAGGGGAAATTCTCAATAAAGTCCAGCGTAGTATCAAAAAAGATACTTTCACAATCGAAAACTGAACGCTGTTTAATTATTTTTGGTCCGATACCTATCAACCGTGATATACCGGCCGTTTTTATCATCTTGCCCGCTTCGGCGTACAATTTATCGGCAAGCATTCCGGCTTGTTCGAAATCGGAGAGAATAATGGTTTTTCTCAGATGCTGGTTTTGCTGTGCCAGAAAGCGTAATGCAATTCCGAGGCTGTTAATATCTAGACTATAGGCATCGTTAATAATGGTGCAATTATGAATTCCTTCATGCAGTTTAAGTCGCATTTCAAGTGCATGCAAACGATTCAGACGTGCAGTGATGGCGGTTTCAGGCCAGCCTTCAGAAAGCAAAAATGTCAGGCAATGCATGGCATTTTCGATGGAGGCATCATCAGAAAAAGGAATTTCAAAATTTAAGAGACTTCCAGCAATATGATGCTGGGTGGTATTTTTAAGTTTTACAGATATGTGGCTCGTTTGTCCTTTTTTATCGATTTCCAAAACCAATACGTCAGCATCCGGATGCTTTCCCCAGCTAAATACGGGAATTTTTTGTTGTATGGCTGCGGAGATTATTATTTCATGATCGGCGCAGCAAATTAATTTATGTACTTCTCTGAACAGAATCATTTTTTCGGCGGTTTTTTCTTCCATATTTTTAAAATTGGAAGAATGAGCCTGCCCGATATTTGTAAAAATCCCGATGTTAGGCCGAATAATATCTTTCAGCTGATGCATTTCACCAGGCTGATCGATGCCCGCTTCAAAGATTCCGAGTTCATGAAAATTTTCGATATTCCAAACTGAAAGTGGTACACCCAGTTGAGAGTTAAAGCTTTTAGGATTGGCCACTACTTTAACCTCGTCATTCATTAAACGATATAACCATTCTTTTACAATGGTTTTTCCATTGGAACCGGTAATTCCTACGACAGGAATATTAAATTTTTTCCGGTGGTGAATGGCAAGATTTTGAATAGCTTCAAGAGCGTCAGCAACAATAATTACATTAATGCCGGTGTAATCGGAAAGCAAATCAGGCATCTCAGAACACACGAAATTTTTAAGGCCTTTTCGAATAAGTTCAGGAATATATTTATGGCCGTTATTCCGTTCACTGACGATCGCAAAGAAGATGTGACCCTCGGGTTGTGTAAGCTGGCGGCTGTCGGTAAGGAGATCGGTAATGATTTGGTCGGGTGCATTAACCAATCTTAACTCACCGTCAATAGCACCGGCAATATCATAAATATTATAATGCGCGGTGTACATAAGGATTAATCTTCAGATTGAGTATCGCGGGTATCCGAAATCTGAGTGCCCAGCGGATTAGTTTTCAATTCGTAAAATTCTTTGCGTTTGCGATAAATATCACAGGCCAGAAAGATGGATTTAAGCATGGATGATTCAGAGGCTGAATCTTTTCCGGCCAATTCATATGCTGTGCCATGGGCAGGAGATGTCCTTACGAAAGGCAGACCAGCGGTAAAATTAACACCTTCTCCTTGTGCAAGTAGTTTAAAGGGCGTGAGACCCTGGTCGTGGTACATGGCCAGAATTCCATCGAATTTGATAAAATTGGCTGAGCCAAAGAAACCATCCGCAGGGAAAGGTCCAAAGGCTAAAATGCCTTCTTCCATGGCTTTTTTAATTGCGGGAGTGATGATTTCCTGTTCTTCGTTGCCCAACAAACCATTATCACCGGAGTGAGGATTTAATCCCAATACAGCAATTTTAGGTGTCAGAATACCAAAATCCATGATCAGGGATTCATTCATAATTCTGATTTTACTCAGGATTTTATCAATGGTAAGCGTTTTAGAAACGTCTTTTATTGGCATATGGCCTGTAATGAGTCCCACTTTTAATTGGTCGTGTACCATCAACATAAGGCTGTCGGCAACATGAAACCTAGTAGCGAGATACTCGGTATGCCCGGGGGCGTTAAAGGTTTCGGATTGAATGTTTTTTTTATTGATGGGTGCGGTAACCAAAACATCGATACCGCCTTCAATCAGGTCGTTGGTGGCATGTTCGAGCGCAAGAGCGGCCAGTTCACCGGCAATTTCGGTGGCTTTGCCTAGCTCGACCTTTATTTCCTGATCGATAATATTGACGATGTTGACTTTCTTTAATATGGCCTGACTGGCTTTACGCACGTGATGAAATGCCAGATCGGGAATGCTTAGTGTTTTACGGTGATAGGATGCTATTTTACTGCTGCCATAGATAACCGGAACGAATAATTCGAGTGTTTCGGGCATCTGAAGTGCTTTTAAAATAACTTCGTAACCAATGCCGTTGATGTCACCCTGAGTAATTCCTATTCGTATTTCCGGACCCTGGTGTATATTTAAATTACCATCATTTTCGAGTTCATGAATATCGTCTTCGTATAACATGTCAATAATATATCTAAAAGTGAGTTAAATAATCTGTATTAAGATAGGGCAAAGATATGGATTAGAAACGAGTACACCTCGGTTTATAAAGTTTTAATAAGCCTTGTAAAGAAGTTAAATAACAGACGAATACCGATTCCGCTACCTCCGAATGGACGATACGCATCTGGTTTATCTAAAAATGCAGGTCCTGCAATGTCGAGATGGATAAAAGGGTAATCGGTAAAATGCTGTAAAAATTTTCCTGCAGTAATAGCACCGGCCTCTGATGGACCTACGTTTTTAATATCGGCCACCTTTGATTTAATCATATCGGCATAATCATCCCAAAAAGGCAGGAATGCAATACGTTCATAGGTTTCAAAACCTGCATCGCTAAGCATTCCGGTATACTTTCCGGCATTGTTTTCCATGGCAGCAATTCCATTGGAACCAATGGCCCTGACTGCCGATCCTGTGAGTGTGGCCGCTGTGATGACCAGCATGGGGTCATATTTTTTTGCATATGCGAGGGCATCGGCCAGAATAAGACGGCCTTCAGCATCGGTATTCAAGACTTCAACCGTTGTTTTGTCGAACATGGTAATGACATCACCCGGAACAATTGCATTGGGACCAACACGATTATCGGTAGCCGGAAGGAGGGCAATAACGTATAATGGCATTTTAGTCTCAGCGATGGCATCCATCAAACTGATCATGGTGGCAGCGCCAGCCATATCCATTTTCATATTGTCCATGTATGAACCGGTCTTAATATTCATGCCTCCGGTATCGAAAGTAACTCCTTTTCCAACAAGGATAATTGGCTTTAGGTTTTTGGCGTTGGAAGGCTTCCACTCCATAATGGTAAATGTGGGTGGTTCGTTGCTGCCTTTATTCACAGCAAGCAATCCGCCCATATTCAGGGCTTCTATTTTTTTCAGATTGAGTACTTCCGTTTTAATGCCTGAATGTATGCTTACAGCTTCGCAGTATTCGGCCAAAACCTTTGCTCCCAGTGTTATGGCGGGTTCATTCACCAAATTTCTGCAATCGTAAACCGATTGAACCAGACAATTTAACCGTAGGGCATCGCTTTCGTTTAATTCATCACTTACAATTGTAACTTCAGAAAGAGAGTTTTTAGGGGCAGGAGCACTTTTAAATTTATTGAACTGATATGCCCCAAGCATAAGCCCTTCTGCTAAGGCAAATGCTTTGTCTCCCAATTTTTCGGGATGAATAATATTAACACAAGTGGCTTCGTTTTCGTTGAGTTTCTTTAAAATCTGATTCCCGGTGGTCCGGTATTTTTCGAGAATGAGATGTTCGTCTTTTTTCGCCTTTATTTTAACGATAAAAAGAAGATACTCATATTGATTTATATGGACAAAGCTTCGCTCTGGATCATCAAACTGTTTTAGAATGTATTTGTGGATGGCTGGTTCATGGATATGTTGTGCAAGTTCAATTAAATCGGTAATGATATATATATTGTTTTGCTCTGCACTAGCGGGGGTGGATATTATTCTTGACTTTATCATGCTTTACTATACTTTTGAGGTTGATTTACAAAAATACGAAAACGAAGCGAGTAATGAAGATTTCTCAGGCATGTGAACAGGCCGTCATAGGCAAATCCATTTCGATGGATGAGGCTATGCATCTTTGGAGTGAAGCGCCCTTAAGTGAATTGATGTATACTGCCGATCGTATTCGTCAGCGTCTTCATCCCGAAGGTCGAGTGGGTTGGATTATTGATCGCAATGTAAATTATTCGAATATATGCACCTCTGGATGTAAATTCTGTAATTTTTATCGTTCTAAAAAACATGCCGAAGCATACGTAACCACTCTGGAACAATACAAGTGTAAGATTGAAGAGATGCTCGAAAAAGGCGGACGTCAGTTATTGCTACAGGGAGGTATGCACCCCGATTTCGATATTCATTTTTATGAAGAATTATTCCGAAGTATAAAAGGGGCTTACCCTCAGATAAAATTGCATGCCCTCGGCCCGCCCGAAATTGTGAGTATCTCGAAAAATAGCGGATTGGATTATACAAGCGTTTTGAGCAGCTTGACACTGGCAGGACTGGATTCGTTGCCCGGCGCTGGTGCTGAAATACTTTCTGATCGGGTACGGTCTTTTGTTTCACCCGCGAAATGCACTTCAGGTGAATGGTTGGATGTGATGCGTACAGCCCATCAGTTGGGAATGTATACTTCTGCCACCATGATGTTTGGCCATGCCGAAACCATTGAAGAGCGAATTCAACACTTATTTTTATTGCGTGATGTGCAATCTGAGAAACCTCAGAATGCACCGGGTTTTGTTAGCTTTATCCCATGGCCGTTTCAGGATGAAGACACTCACTTGAGACAGAAACTGGGAATTATTAATCAAAGCACTGCGTCTGATTATATCCGTTTGATAGCTCTTTCGCGCATTGTTTTACACAATATATCGAATATTCAGGCTTCATGGCTGACGGTGGGTAAAGATGTGGCTCAGGTGTGCTTACATGCTGGTGCGAATGATTTCGGAAGCATTATGATCGAAGAAAATGTAGTTTCAGTTGCGGGCGCTAATTATCATTTTGATGCGGAAGGCATACAAAAAGCCATCCAGGAGGCGGGATTTATTCCATATCAAAGGAATCAAAAATTTGAAGCGGAGAATGAATAAGTAGGTTGTTTTTTGTATATTTTTATTATTTGACAGTCTTGTGAATCAATGCATTATGCTGAAAGCATTTTGTCAGATTCTAGGTAAGCAAACCTTGAAACTGAAAGATTTGCAGCCATTATTAGTCAAAATGTTGAAAATATGTTCTTCATTTTTCTTTCAGTTTATTTATCAGATTGTTTATTTGGGTGAAATTAAATAATGGATTATTACTATTTTCTTTTTCCGCCTCCAGTCTTGAAGCAAATTTATTTGCCCTACCAGAATTTCCATTTTTACTCAAAAATTCATATAGCCTGATAGGCTTTAAAAACTTTGTAGTTTTCTCGTACTTAGGTATATAATGTTTTAGAGGGGCACTTATCTGATTATAATCTAAGTAAACTTTTGATGAGTAGTTATCCAAAAAATGAAGTAAAAACCAAAGTTCGATGCAAGGCATTGTTTCAATAAACTCAATTCCTTTATTAACGAGTATTTTTGCCTTTTCCGCAAAATACCCCTTCTTTTCGGTTTCATTAGTCATTATTCTATCTAAGTCAAGGACGCAAAAAACTAAATCATAGCCTTTATCTCTTTTCTTTCTTGCTGTTTTTATAATTGACTTGTAGTCTGAATGTTTTGGCAAGTCCGGTTCTACTTTGAAACTAAAACTCTCATGCTGCCTCATATCGTTAAAATAAAACCATTCTGTTTCACCTTCTCCAACAATGGCAACTTGAAATTTTTGTGGTCGATTATTAGTTTTCCTTGCCATGTTCAGATAATAATATTTCACCTAGTAACGGTTTAGCACCTAGTTTCCCAATTGTATATGCGTTATAAGCCGATAAATTCTTATGTAATTTAAAATCTAATAATGAATATAATTCAGAAGCTCCAAAATCATTTTTATCTGTAAACCAAACAGTGTCTCTTCTAAGAAAGTCTTCATTTAAAAGGTTAATGTCATGAGTAGAGAATAATAACTGAGAGTTATTCGAATTCATTAAAAATGTCTTCACAAAATGTGCTACTAAATCATAATGCAATGAGTTTTCAATTTCATCAATACAAAGAAAGGTATTGGATGACAGTAATTTATTTAGCACACCACCTAGACCATAAAAACGGATAGTTCCATTAGATTCCAGCTTTCGAGGTAAGTTCTTTTCCATTAATTTAGTAGTATGTTGAAATGAAATGTCTTTTGCTTTTAGCAACTTTTTTTGAAGTATTTCTTTTTTCATATGTTCAGGCATATCCAAGCTTGAGATTTTGGATTCCAGTTCTTCGTCTATAGGTATTTCTTCTTCGTCTATATCTATTGCTGAAATATTAAAATCAGCCTTTTGTAGAACTTCCAAAACAAAATCTTTGCATAAAACATCTTTTTCCAATCTTGAACTTGTCCATCCAAATAAATCAGTACTAGGGTGAATCATTTGCATAAAATCTTCACTGAACCAATTAAATACATCATTGAAAATTGATTTCTCAACATTAGCTTTTGCAAAAGCCGAAAAAACAGAACTATTTGAAATCGTTAAACCTTCAATTAGTTTTCTATCGGATGATTTCAAATCAATGGTTCCACCAAATTTTATTATAGATTTTTCTTTTTCTTCATTAAACCACCTTTCAAAGAAAACAGCAGGCTGTATTCCTGGATAGTAAATTAAGTTCTCTTCAATTACCCTTTTTTCACTAAGTACTACAGAATAAACATATTTTATTTGATTCAGATAAAAAGTTAATTTAAACTTACTCGGCTTAGTTGAATATAAAACATCGAAATGAAATGGAATACTCCCTGTTTGTTCTGTTTTATCTTTTTTCTGATTAAGAATAAATCTTCTTAAAAACTCAAGTGATTTTAACAAATTTGTTTTCCCTGATGCGTTTGCACCATAAATCATCCCAAGTTTTAGAACTTTAACGCCTTCTTTGACCTGGACACAATATTGAGATTCATATTCTTTATCGGAAGAGGGTTCGAAGCTAAGAATTTGCTCCTCTCTAAATGATAAAAAGTTTTCAACTCTAAATTCTAAAATCATTTCTATCAGTATTTTTGGTAAATATATTACAAATATTTACAATAGAAACAATATTTAGCGAATTTTGTTATCATTTTCTTCGCATTTGTAATTTCTTCTTACAATTTTCCTTAACTAGGTTTGAGATTATACTTCGCTAAAGGTTATTCCTTTTGGTTTGACTGAGTCTTCGCGCTTTACCAGTGCATAAAGATCGTGTTCGATGGGCAGGTAGCCATATTCGTAACAAAAATAATAGGTCTGTCCTTTACGCGTGGTGTAGGTGGAGGTGAAAAAGTTAAAATTGTAACCTTTTGCCGTGAGTTTATCACGATGCATGGTGCATTTTCCCATGGGGTTTAGCACCTCCATAATCTTTCTGTTTTTTTTCAGAATCGTATTAACATGACGGACGTAGGTCGAACTTTCACTGTTTTGGCGGTTATTGTAGTTATTACGGCATTGGTCGCTGCAAAACTTCTTGTCGCTTCGTCCTCTGAGGGTTTCCCCACAATCATTACAGGTCTTTACCATCGTTTAACTTTTTGATTTACGGGTAAAAGTACAAAGAAAAATAAACGATTACAACCGATTATTGTCGTTTATAAATGTATATAAATACTTTTTAACCAACTAACGTACAGTGGGGAACATACATTTGCTTCATAATAATTTTAAAAACAAAATGTCATGAACTCATTAAGAAACCGCGTTACTCTGATTGGCCACCTGGGTGCTGATCCTGAAATTAAATCCTTTGAAAAAGGCGTAAAAATGGCACGCATGTCCATAGCAACTACCGATTCCTATATTAATAAGGATGGTGAAAAAGTTAAAGATACCCAGTGGCATCATCTGGTCGTATGGGGAAAACTAACCGAAGTGGTCGAGAAGTATGTAAAGAAGGGTAAGGAAATTGCCATTGAAGGAAAGATTACCTATCGCCAATGGAATGATAAGGACGGCAATGCCCGTAATTCGACTGAAATCGTTGTAAATGATTTATTGCTACTGAATGGCAAAGAAGCTTCCAAAGCTTAGGATGAATGGTTGATTGGTATTAAAACATTATGGGGCCGCGCTTTAGCGCGGCCCCATAATGTTTTAATATTAAACATGTGGTCATCAGGCCATCATGGCTTCAATTTCCTCCACTGTTTTTGGAATTGGTTTACCAAGGACCCTATGTCCTGTTTCGGTCACTAAAATATCGTCTTCGAGGCGTATGCCACCGAAATCTTTGTAGGTTTCTACTTTGTCATAATTGATAAATTCGGCGCATTTCCCTTCTGCCTTCCATTGATCAATGAGAGCAGGAATAAAATAGATACCCGGTTCAATGGTTAATACAAAACCTGGTTTGAGTCGTTTGCCCAAACGAAGGAAAGCCAGTCCAAACTGCGAAGCCCTGCTGATTTCTTCATCGTAACCAACATTATTCTCTCCCAGTCCTTCCATATCATGAACATCCATTCCCATCATATGACCCAGCCCATGAGGAAAAAACAGCGCATGGGCACCTGCTGAAACAGCAGCATCGATGTCGCCTTTCATCAATCCGAGGTCTTTAAGGCCCTGAGCGATGGTTTTGGCAGCCAGCAGATGAATATCGCGATTCAATACTCCCGGTTTCGTAGCTGCAATGGTATCCATATTGGCTTTAAGAACAATGTTATAGATCGATTTCTGACGTTCATTAAATTTGCCGCCTACAGGAACAGTCCGGGTGATATCACTACAATAATTGATATGCGATTCGGCACCGCAATCAATAACCATCATTCGGCCAGGAACAAGGGTGTTGCCATGAAAATGATTGTGAAGCGTCTGACCATCAATACTTAAAATGATTGGAAAAGAAGTTCCACTGGCTTTGGCCAGAGCAATGCCTTCAATGGTACCAAAAATTTCTTGTTCAATAACTCCGGGTTTTGCCATTTTCATAGCGGTGGTTTGCATTTCGTATGCCACATCCACCATTTCCTCAATGGCTTTAATCTCTACATCTTCTTTAATCTCCCGAAGCTGTACTACAGCTTTGATGAGTTCTTTTGATGTATAGTTTTTTACAAAATCAGGGGAAATACCCAATATTTTTCCAAACCATAAAACGGTTTCTCCGCGGTATGAAGGCAAATAATGTATGGTACGACCAGCATTGGTAGCTTTCTGAATAAAATCGAATAACTCTTGTGAGGGCATTACTTCTTTAACGCCGGCTAAAGCGGCGCGATCCTTCATGGTGGGTTGTGGTCCCATCCATATGATATCGTCCATATCCAAATCATCACCAAAAATGATGTCTTTATCATTATCCAGATCCATAACTCCAACCAGACCTGGCTGACAAAGAGCGAAGAAATAGGAAAAATTACTATCCTGTCTATAATGATACGTATTGGCTAGATAATTCATCGCCGATTCGTTGTTGCCAGGTAATAAAACAATGCCACTTTTCATTAGTTTATGAAGGCGGGCCCGGCGATTGGTATATACACTTGCTTGAAACATAATTATTCTATTACATGATTGGTGGTGCTAAATTAGCGTTTTTCTGCGAAACGAGTAAAAGCTATTGGAGCAGTTTCTTGCTTTTGCAGCCTCAGAAACTGTAAAATTGTTGAACCTTCTCTTTTAAATTTTTTTCTCGGATAGAAAACATGAGATTATTGAATGAACGTTGACATCAATATGCGAATTACTTTGTAGCCCTGTTATGATTATTATGGTTCTCAAAAAACCTATTTATAGTGTATGTATTTCTTATTGTTATTAAAAAATACATTAACTTTAGCATGAATTTCAACTAGTTCAAATGACATATTCAATTACCTTTTCAGAAGACAAGAGTTTTATTATTTTGCATGTTCAGGGGGAGCTGACCCGTGAGATGGCCATGCAATTTAATATTGAAGCGCATCAATTAGGTAAAAAAATGGGGATCAAGCGATATCTGGTTGATTTAAGCCAAGCAGTAAATGTAGAATCGGTTATGGAAAACTACAATTTTGCATATAAAGATATGGTGGAGGTGCCATCCATCGATCGAACGGCAATAGTGGCAATGCTGGTGAGCCCGGATGACCATTCCCATGATTTTATTGAAACGCTTTCGATTAATACTGGACTGAATGTTCGCTTATTCAGAGATAGGGATGCCGCCATGAAACATATTATGTTATAGTGAGTTTTATGATTGGTTTATTAAAAAACTGTTATTATTTTTGATAATGGATTTATTACCTGACGTTTCAGCTATTCTTATTCAACGGTTCCCATTTCTTGATGCGGATCTTCGAATTGCCATTGAAGAATCCGGGAAATTGATGTCGGCTGCTAAAGGCGATGAAATATTGCAGGAAGGAAGATATATTCAGTCGTTTCCCATTGTTCTGGAAGGTTGTTTAAGAATAGTGCGTTATGATAATAAAGGGAACGAATTGCTTCTGTACTATTTAAATCCCGGTGAGGCGTGTTCTATGGCTCTGACCTGCTGTATGGGTCAACAGTTAAGTAATATTTCTGCCATAGCAGAGCAAGAGAGTTTGATCATTCGTATACCGGTGGTCTTACTCGATCAATGGATGATGCAGTATCCATCCTGGAAATCGTTTATGATGTATGCATACCGTAAGCGATTTGATGAATTACTCGAAACCATCGATGCCCTGGCATTTATGAATTTGGATCAAAGGCTTGAGCGTTTTTTTCTTGATTATTTTAATGCTACTGCTTCCACTGTTTATAAAGGGAAGCATCTCGATATAGCACTTCAACTGAATACTTCAAGGGAAGTTGTCAGCCGCTTACTTCGAAAAATGGAGGAGCGTGGATGGTTAAAAACTTCCCGTTCATCCATTGATTTTTCATCCTTGTTACGTCGTTGATTATATAACAATTTTATTGCGGGTGACAAAAGTCACTGATGCATTTGCCCGGCTGTCGTTCCTTTGCAATAAAATTGGAACATGATGGATTTCGTTTTACGGCATAAGTGGAAATTTATCGGAACAACCTTAGGGTTTATTGCCGGTTACCTGTATTGGTACTTCATCGGCTGCACCAGTGGATCGTGCCCCATACAATCGCATTGGTATACCAGCGCTTTTTACGGTGCTTTTCTGGGATATTTATTTTCGGATATTAAGCGAAAAAAGATAAAAAAGGAGGAAAGCCATGAAGGATAACATTACTAGGATTATTCAGGGTGATACACCGGTACTGATCGATTTTTATGCTACATGGTGTTCTCCTTGCCGCATGATGTCTCCGATTCTTGAGCAATTGAAAAAGAATATGGGAGAAAGTATACGAATATTAAAAATTGATGTCGATAAAAATCCTGAAATGGCGCAAAAATATGGTATTCGTGGCGTACCCTCCTTATTGGTGTTTAAAAATGGGCAGGTGCGATGGAGTGGAAGTGGTGTAATGCAGGCCGATAAACTGGCCGGTATTATACGTCAGTTTGCATGATAAGCCTGAAATTTATTCATTTTGATAATATAAATAGAATGTTTTTATGAGAAAAGTCAAAGTTGAGGCTAATAATTGTCCTCAAAATCATTTTTGCCCCGTTATTCCGGTATGTCCGGTCGGAGCTATAAAACAAAGCTCTCCATTTGAAGCTCCCGTGATTGATGATGAAAAATGCACGAATTGCGGACGATGTACCCCTTATTGCGGATACGGAGCGATACAGATGAGCTAGTTTGTAAGAAAATCCTGATAGCATCACAATTCTTTGTTTTGATTTGTGAAAGACTCAGGCTTGTGTTTTGGGTTGATGATGGACCGACGGGAAGCAATTTCCGCCGGTCTTTTCTATTTGAAAAGAATCAGTAGTCAGTCTTAATCATTTGAATATCTGATTTTTGAAGATGAACCAGCCGCCGATTATCGCTGTTGATATCGGGAATGAATATGTCAGAAAAAAGAAAGCCGGCCATTTCGGGATAGGATCCGAAGGGCCGGCTAACACATTTAAAGCAAAATCGTTTTATTTCTGGTCTTTTTTCTTGTCGGCAAGTTTCTTCAGGATTTCTTCCTGAACGGCTCTTGTAACAGGCATATATTTGTAAAATTCCATAGAATAATTGGCACGTCCGCTGCTGATATTGCGTAATTGTGTGGCATATCCGAACATTTCCATCAGAGGCACAAAACCATTGAGTTTTTGTGATCCTTTGCGATGACGGCGCATCGATTCGATACGTCCGCGGCGTTTGTTCAAATCGCCTACAACACCACCGATATAATCATCGGGTGAGTTTACTTCGATTTTCATGACAGGTTCCATCAGAATGGGGTCACCTTTCAAAAAACCTTGTTTGAAGGCGATGGATGCACAAGTCTGGAAAGCAAAGTCTGAGGAATCCACCGCGTGGAAACTTCCATCCAGCAAAACAACTTTTACGTCCACAACAGGATATCCGGCCAAAACACCTTTTTCGAGTGTCTTAAGAATACCTTTATTAACGGAAGGAATGTATTCGGTTGGAATAACACCCCCTTTAATTTTATCAACAAACTCATAACCATTGCCTTCATTAGGCTCGATGCGCATGACAACATGAGCAAACTGTCCTTTACCACCCGATTGTTTTACATGGCGGTAATTGGCTTCTACCTCATGAGAGATCGTTTCACGATAAGCTACTGATGGCTCACCCACTTCCACTTCAACGCCGAATTCGTGTTTAAGGCGGTCGAGGATGATCTCGAGATGTAATTCGCCCATTCCGGAAATCAGGGTTTCTTCGGTTTCATCATCAAAACGAATTGCAAACGAAGGGTCTTCAGAGGTAAGTTTATGCAGTGCTTCGCCGAGTTTTGACCTATCGGCCTGCTTAAGAGGTGTAATCTTGAGGTCGATAACAGGAGGCGGAATATGTATGTTTTCGAGGAAGAGCGGATGATCAGGATCACAAAGGGTATCACCTGTTTTTGTTATTTTCATACCTACCAGTGCTACGATATCTCCTGGACCTGCTTCAGATACATCTTCACGGCTTTTAGCCTGAATACGCATGATGCGTCCAATACGCTCCTGTTTGTCTTTATTGCTATTCTGTATAGCCATACCAGCTTTGAGCGTACCAGAAAATATACGGATGAAGGTCTGCTGACCTACGAAAGGATCGTGAATAAGTTTGAATGCTAAAGCCGAAAAAGGATCTTTTGGGCTTGGCTGTCTCGTGTGAGATTTCTCTGGATCATCAACATCAAGTCCGACTACGGCGCCTACATCAATGGGGTTGGGTAGGAAATCAATAACTGCATCAAGCAAGAGCGGAACGCCTTTGTTTTTATAAGCAGCACCACAAAATACCGGAGTAATGAGCAGTTTGAGAGTAGCATGACGGGCTACCTTTTTAAGAAGTTCATTGGGAATTTCCTGATCTTCAAGGAAAAGGTTCAGAATTTCTTCATCAAAATCGGCGAGCTTTTCAATCATTAACGAACGGGCTTCGGTGGCCAATTGAATGTATTCGGCAGGAATAGCTGTCTCTATTTGCTCATATTCATCGTAAATGAAAGCCTTCATTTCGAAAAGATCGATGATTCCAGTAAATTCTTCTTCAGCTCCCATGGGAAGTTGAAAAGGAACAGCATTGGCATCAAGATACTTCTCCATACTGGCTAAAACATCTTTAAAATCCGCTCCCGAACGATCCATTTTATTGACGAAAGCAATTCGGGGAACTTTATAGCGGTTAGCCTGATTCCAAACCGTTTCACTCTGTGGCTCTACGCCGCCAACAGCACAAAAAACAGCAATCATACCATCAAGAACGCGCAGCGAACGCTCAACTTCTACTGTAAAATCGACGTGACCCGGGGTATCAATCAGGTTGATTTGTGTCCCCTTCCAATGACAGGTAATGGCAGCAGAGGCAATGGTAATTCCTCTTTCCTGTTCCTGTTTCATAAAGTCGGTGGTAGCCTGTCCATCATGTACTTCGCCCATTTTGCGATTAGTACCCGTGAAGAAAAGAATGCGTTCGGTTACGGTCGTTTTTCCTGCATCAATATGAGCAGCAATACCGATGTTGCGAAGTTTAAAAATAGAAGGTTGATTTTTGTCCATTATCAAGATGCTTATGTTCAGGATTTTAAAGTGTTTTTTTTATTAAAAGTACCCCCTCCTGAAACGGGGGTGCAAAGGTATAAATTATTTTGACTTTACCGACGTGAGCAGTAATATTTGTTTACTACCAGATTTTTGTTGTAACGGAGCCAAATTTATTTTAAGACTTATTGGTAAAACGTTTAGAATTATTATAGCATTTATTATACTATCCACTGTGCCTATTCGCGAAGTCTAATTCATAATAAATGAACTTTTTGGCGCAGGTTAAATAAATTATTGGTCTATCAGGATGTGCTTTTATGGAGATGACAGAGATGTGATGTTAAAACCCGGGTGGTTAAAAGAAACAGTGATGTGAGTTAGGTCTTAATAATCAATGATAAATAGAAAATAATCAATCGCCATTGAGCCATTTTGTTACTTTTTCGCTCATTGGCTTTTCGCGCGGACTGAGGAAGTCGTATAAATTGCCGTTTTCGTCGATTAGAAATTTCTGAAAATTCCATTTTATCGGAGCATCCAGCTTGCCATTTTTTTCTTTTTCGGTAAGCCATTGATAAATAGGATGAATATCATCACCTTTCACACTGATTTTACTCATCATTGTAAAGCTAACATTGAATTCTCCGGTACAAAATTGTTTGATTTCAGCATTGCTTCCGGGTTCCTGACTTAAAAAATTATTGGCAGGGAAGGCAATGATTTCAAAGTTTTTATCCTTGTACTGTTCGTAGAGCTTTTGAAGGTCAGCATATTGTGGTGTGAGACCACATTTAGAAGCTACATTCACAATCATCAATTTTTTGCCTTTAAATGAGGCCATATCGATAAGTTTTCCATCAATATTTTCGGCTTTGAACTGATGAAAGTTTTGGGAGAATAGGGAAGAAGTCATCCCTATAAGTATCAGAGTTATAATATATCGCATTGTAATTGGGTATAATTTACCCAATCAACGTTTCTTCATGATAATTGTTCAGGTAGGTCAGGAAAAGGAAACCGTTTATTTTTCGGTTCGATTCATTCGTTCTTCAATTTCTTCGGCCTCCCGCGGAATATGAAGCATTAAATCTGTGCATCCGTCAGCGGTAATAAGAATATCGTTTTCGATTCTGATACCCATTGCCTCTTCCTGAATGTATATACCGGGCTCTATCGTAAGAATCATCCCCGCTTTAAAAGCAATGTCTTTGTCGCCCGTATCGTGTACATCCAGCCCGATAAAATGACTGACACCATGCATAAAATATTTGCTTCGTGCTTTTTTCCGGCTGTCGGTATCGTTTAAATCCCTGGTTTTTATCAGCCCTAATTGTAGTAATTCATCATCGATAAGAAAACCGGCAGTGTCATTCAACTGATTTATCGTAATGCCTGGTTTGCAAAGTGTAATGAGTTCTTTATGAACTGTAAGTACAGCATTATAAACATCTCTTTGTCTTTTGCTGAACCTACCATTCACCGGTACGGTACGTGTGCAGTCGGAGGCATATCCGCTGACCTCGGCACCAAAATCCATGAGAATTAATTCGCCCTCTTCGCATTTCTTTTGGTTATTGATATAGTGCAAACAGCAGGCATTAATTCCGGAACCTACAATGGTGTCGTACGCAGGCAATGCTGATTTACGCATAAAGTGGCTTATGATTTCTGCTTCTATTTCATATTCAAAAATCCCGGGTTTAAGAATTTTTAAAACCGACTCAAAGGCTGCGGCAGTAATCTGACATGCTTTTGTAATTTCCTTTATTTCTTCTGATTGTTTAATTAGTCGTAATTGGCTTAAAAGTGGCCCGGTGCGTTCGAAGTGCTGCAAGGGATATTTCTTCGTAATTTCTCTGGTAAAACGGTATCCGGCCATCAGGTCGTTGGGTATAAGCTTGGCATATTCAGTCGTTCTCAGATAGATGCATTCTGCCCACATAGTCAGTTCGTGGAAAACCCTGTCAAAATCTTCGATATAAAGTACCGTTTTAATTCCCGAAATATTTGCAGCCTGAGGGGCATTTAATTGCTTGCCATACCAGATTTCGTGCAAAGGATCGGGCTTTTGGATGAAGAGAATTTCTTGTTTTGTTGGGTCAGGATGTGAGGGGCACATCAGTAAGCGGGCTCCCTGCTGTATAATTCCACTCAAATAATAAATATCAGTATCCTGATGAAATGGAAAAGATTGATCGCCGGAACGGGGATAAATATCGTTGGACACCATGGCTAAAAGAGCCTTATCTTTCAGTAAAACAGATAATTTTAACCGATTTTCGCTAAAAAAAACTGATGGCATATTGTGAACTGGAATCATACATTTTAATTTAGAACTAATTCAAATTATTTCTTTCGGTAAACTCATAAAAGTAATTCCTTAAATTTGACCTAACCGAAACATCTATAAAATTAGATATTTTGCGTGAGCAGATTTTCTTAATATCTGGATAATCATCAAAAATACTAAACACAATTTATATGAGCAGTACCTTGTTAAAAATGTCGTCGATTTCTAAAAAAGTATTTATGGCCCTGGCGGGGCTGTTCTTGATTACTTTTTTATTGGTGCATCTGGGCATCAACCTGTTTATACTGCCCATTGCCGAAAATCACATCGAAATCTTTGAAGAAGCCGTCCATTTCATGACGACTTTTCCCTTGGTGAAAATAATGGAAGTTGTGCTTTTTGCAGCCTTTATTATTCACATTATTTTGGGGATAATCGTTCAAATACAAAATTGGATGGCAAGGCCAAACCGTTATCAGGTAGCGCAGAAATCGAAGGTTATCAGCCCTTTTTCGCGTTTCATGATTCATACCGGTGTAGTTATGGGCATCTTCATTGGTATTCATCTCGCCAATTTTTATTTTGTAAAACTTGGATGGACTCAGGCGATGGAAGGAGCATTTATGGTGGAAGGCAATCATGATTTTTATCACATGGCACTAAACCTCTTTGGAACGCCTGCTTACAGCATCTTTTATCTGGTGATGCTTCTGATGCTGGGAATGCATCTTCATCATGCTTTTCAATCGGCTTTTCAGACCTTGGGTCTGAGTCATCCTACATATACTCCCATCATTAAAGCCATCGGACTGGTTTATACTATCCTTGTAACTGCTGGTTTTATCAGCATACCGCTTTATTTTCTTTTGTCATAAATTTTAAGAAATATCCATATGACCGTATTAAATTCTAAAATACCTGCCGGTCTGGTTCCTGAAAAATGGACTAAATATAAGGCATCGCAAAACCTTGTAAATCCGGCAAATAAAAGAAAACTTGAAATTATTGTCGTCGGAACAGGTCTTGCTGGTGCTGCTGCTTCGGCAAGTCTGGGCGAACTGGGTTTCAAGGTTAAAACTTTCTGCATTCAGGATAGCCCCCGTCGGGCTCACAGTATTGCAGCTCAGGGTGGCATTAATGCTGCCAAAAATTATCCAAATGATGGTGATAGCGTTTGGCGTTTGTTTTACGATACGATTAAAGGGGGCGATTACCGCGCCCGTGAGGCTAACGTTCATCGTCTGGCTGAAGTAAGCAATGATATCATCGATCAATGTGTGGCCCAAGGTGTTCCATTTGCACGCGAATATGGCGGATTGCTCGATAACCGTTCTTTTGGCGGTGCTCAGGTTTCACGTACTTTTTACGCCCGTGGACAAACCGGTCAGCAGTTGCTTCTGGGAGCATACAGTGCCCTTAGCAAGGAAATAAATAATGGTACGGTGGAGATGTTTACCCGCTGCGAAATGCTTGATCTGGTCATGATCGACGGCCGTGCCAGGGGAATTATTACCCGTAATACCATCACTGGCGAAATTGAACGTCACGCCGCACACGCCGTTGTTATCGCAACAGGTGGATATGGCAATGTTTATTTTCTGTCGACCAACGCCATGAATTCAAATGGCAGTGCCGCCTGGCAATGTTATAAAAAGGGAGCTTACTTTGGAAATCCTTGTTATGTTCAGATTCATCCGACTTGTATCCCCGTACACGGTGATTATCAGAGTAAACTGACCCTGATGAGTGAAAGTCTTAGAAATGACGGCCGTATCTGGGTTCCCAAACATAAAGAAGATGCTGAGAAGGTTCGTAAAGGCCAGTTAAAAGCCCGTGATATTAAAGAAGAAGACCGGGATTATTATCTCGAACGTCGCTATCCGGCTTTTGGTAATCTTGTTCCCCGTGATGTGGCCTCACGCGCTGCCAAAGAACGTTGCGATGCAGGATTTGGAGTTGGAAGCACTGGTTTGGCAGTTTATCTCGATTTCTCTTCGGCCATTAAACGATTGGGTAAAAACGTTATCGAGGCGCGTTATGGAAATCTTTTTCAGATGTATGAAAAGATTGTTGACGAAAATCCATACGAGAATCCAATGATGATTTACCCGGCTGTGCATTATACCATGGGTGGACTTTGGGTTGATTATGAACTTCAGACTACCATTCCCGGACTATTCGCCACAGGTGAAGCCAATTTTAGTGATCATGGCGCAAACAGGCTTGGAGCTTCGGCGCTTATGCAAGGCCTGGCCGATGGCTATTTTGTTTTGCCATACACCATTCAGAATTACCTGGCCGATCAAATTTCTGTTCCTTTCTTTGATGTGAAAGCCCCTGAGTTCGAAAAAACCGAAAAGGAAGTGAAAGAACGAATTGCTAAATTATTGGGCATACAAGGAAAGAAATCGGTGGATCATTATCATAAAGCCCTCGGACATATTATGTGGGATTATGTTGGCATGGCGCGCACCAAAGAAACGCTGGAAAAAGCCATTACACAAATTCAGGTTTTGCGTAATGATTTCTGGAAAGATGTGTACATCCCCGGAAGCATGGATGGGGTAAATATTGAACTGGAAAAAGCTACCCGCGTTGCCGATTATCTGGAACTTGGAGAACTTATGGCCCGCGACGGACTGAATCGTAATGAATCATGCGGCGGCCATTTCCGTGAGGAATACCAAACTCCGGAAGGCGAAGCACTCAGAAATGATCAGGAGTTTATGTATGCCGCTGCCTGGCAGTATAATGGAACTGACAATGAACCTACGCTTCATAAAGAAAACCTCCAATACGAGGCCATCGAAGTGAAGCAGAGAAACTATAAATAGTGAATAGTGAATAGTGAATAGTAAATAGTGAATAGTAAATAGTGAATAGTAAATAGTGAATAGTAAATAGTGAATAGTAAATAGTGAATAGTAAATAGTGAATAGTAAATAGTGAATAGTAAATAGTGAATAGTAAATAGTGAA